>JBGAUW010000017.1:0-120603 GCA_044228435.1 Chitinophagales bacterium | reverse complement strand
CCTCTTGCACCCCATGCAAACGCGCTACCGGACTGCGCTACACCCAGAGAAACCGCCACGCTATAGGCGTAACGAATCCCCTGGTATGCTTGCTGGCGAGGCGAACTTCGCCCCAGACAGGGGCAAATATATATTCCATAAATCCGAAAATCAAAATCGAAAACCGTTAGCAATTGCAAAGTTTGGCGCTTAGAATGTTGTAATTCAGTCTTGTTTCCCCCTTTTCTGATATTTTAGCCCCATGCAGTTTCTGTTTCCTACGTTTTTGTTTGCATTGGCGGCGCTAAGTATCCCCATTATTGTGCACCTGTTTAATTTCAGGCGGTATAAAACGGTATACTTTAGTAATGTGCAGTTTTTGCGCGAGGTAAAAGAGCAAACCAGTAGCCGTAGCCGCTTAAAGCACCTGTTGGTGTTGGCCGCCCGTTTGCTGGCCCTGGCATTTTTGGTATTTGCTTTTGCGCAGCCCTTTATACCTAATAAACACAGCGGCGCTACTACGGGCCGCAAGTATGTAAGCGTATATATCGATAATTCATTTTCGATGAATGCCGTTAGCGGTGGGCGCAGCTTGTTTGATAAGGGAAAGTTGACCGCTAAAGAAATTGCCAATAACTATTCGGCGGACGATCAGTTTCAGCTTTTAACCAACGATTTTGAGGGCCGCCACCAGCGCCTGGTGGGTAAAGAGGAGTTTTTAACCATGCTGGATGAGTTGGAAATTTCGCCGGCGGTACGCAACCTGGCCGAGGTAACCAAACGCCAAAAAGATGCCTTAAGCCGCGAAAACGGTAAAAACCAAGTGGCCTATTTGCTTTCCGATTTTCAGAAGAATATGGGCGGGCTTACTATCGATTCGTCGGTTGCGTATAACCTTATACCGCTGGCGGCCGATGCTCAGGCCAATGTTTATATTGATACCGTTTGGTTTAATGAACCGGTGCAGCTTTTAAACCAACCGGTGCAGCTGATTGTAAAAATTGCCAATAGCGGCGATAAGGCGGTAGAAAACAACCGCGTAGTGTTAAAGCTAAACAACCAAACAAAGGCAATGGCTGATTTTTCGGTAGAGCCTAACTCGTTTATATACGATACCATGCAGTTTGTGCTTACCCAGCCTAACTGGAACAAAGCCGAAATACAGGTGCAGGATTACCCGATTACCTATGATGATAATTACTTTATTGCCTTTAACGTAATTGAAAAAATAAAGCTGATGGCCCTAAACGGTGACCGCAGCAGCCAGTTTTTAGATGCGCTTTTTAAAGACCAACCGGAGTTTGATTATATATCTACCCCCGCCGCAACTTTAGATATTAATTCGCTACGCGGTAACCAATTGGTTATTTTAAATGGCTTGCCAACTATATCTTCCTCGCTGGCGGCAGCTATCAACTCGTTTGTTACCGAAGGTGGGGCCGTGGCGGTTTTTCCGGCCGGCAAAAGCGATATAGAAAGTTATAACCGGTTTTTAAATAACCTGCAGGCAAACTCTATAAGCGGCTTTAGCGAGCAACCGCAGGATATGGCGGGCATTAATTTGCAGCAAAATATTTTTAGGGATGTGTTTGAGCGCGTGCCCGAAAATATGAACCTGCCAAGGGCTAAAAAGTATTACCAGTTTACCCGCTCTACCACCAGTAACGAAGAAGCTATACTTACTTTAAAAGACGGCACTTCTTTTTTTAGCCGCTACCCGCATGGCAATGGTTCGCTGTATATTTGTGGTGCACCTTTAGACCGCGATTTTTCTGAACTACCGGTGCATGCCATTTTTGTACCTATGCTGTATAAAATGGCTGTGCTTAATATACACAGCGGAAACATCAGTTATTTTATTGGCGATAAAACACGGGTGGAAGTGGAAGCCGGAAAAGCAAGCGGCGAAAAAGTTTACAAAATTAAAGGCGATAATGTGGAGTTTATACCCGAGCAATTAGCCGTAGGAAATAAAATGCTATTGGGCCTTAGCGGGCAAATTAAAAAGGCCGGCTTTTATAAAGTAGGTTTAGAAAACTCCGACTCTACCAACTTGCTGGCCCTCAACTTCGACCGTAAGGAATCGGATATGAAGTTTTTAAACGCCGCTCAATTAAAGGAGCAATACGCACAGGCCAATGTAAATGTGGTAAACGGAGCCAATGCCGAAGTGGCCACCGTAGTAAAAGAACTTGACCGCGGCACTCCGCTTTGGAAGTTATGCCTTATATTAACGCTTGTGTTTTTAGCTATAGAAACTGCCCTGCTTCGTTTTTGGAAAGTTTAAAAGATGCTTGATAAGGATAACGCACTTAACGGTTCGCCACAAAGCTTAGAGCAGCAACTTGAGCATTACGAAGGCTTGCTTAAAACCAGGGAGCCATTTGCTGAGCAACAAATATCTTACCTGTTGCAGCAGGCACTTGAGGCAGATGATGAAGAGTGTGCAACCCGGGCCTATATCCTGCTTTCTAATTATCAGTTAAACTATACACTCGATCATGTAAAGGGCCTTGATTATGCCAAACTCGCCTTACAGCAAAGCGAAGACCTGCCCGATTTTTACTGGCGTATAAAAGCGCTAAACATGGGTGCTAATTGTTACCACATGCTGCGCGATTATCCAAACGAGTTAAACCTGCACCAGCAGGCATTAAGGCTGCTTGAATCAAGCCGCTGTAACTCGTTAGAATATTACCCGCTACATAACTTTGCCAATTACGCTATTGGCGTAATGTATAGTCAGTTGGGGCTGCATAGTATAGCCTTGCCATATATAGAAGCCGCATTGCGGTTTTGTGCAGGCATAAACGACCGCCTAACGCTTTTTAGAACTAAGTTAACGCTGGCTAATTTGCAAATGTATAAGGGCGAGTTTGATATTGCCCTTGATAATTACCTGCAGCTGTACCAGGATTTTGCAGATTTGAAAGACAGTGAGCAGTGGTCGATATTGAATAACTATATAGGCATAACCTATATTAGAAAAGAACGCGATGATTTGGCTGAACCCTATGTGCGCGAGGCGGTAAGAGTGCGCGAAAACCTGGGTAATGAACTTCGCACCAACTACTCTTATTTTACATTAGCCAAGTTGTTGTATCGTACCGGTAAAACCGAAGAAGGCGATAAGATGTTTGATATTATAGTGCGCGTAATGGATAAGTACAGTAACATGTACGATAAGCAAATGCGCAACGATATTTTGTATGAGCTTTATGGCGCTAAAGGCGATTACAAAAAAGCCTACGAACATTTTAAAGAGTTGGATATTTCGTTTGTGGCAAACGATGTGCTCGAAAAAACCATCGGTTCTATTTTTGATGCCGAATTGCAAAAACAAAAAGAAGTTCAGGAGAACGCGGAACATTTTCGCCGCTTAAACGACGAAATGGCCCAGCAGGCCCACAACCTGCAAAAAATGAATAAGGACCTGAATAACTATGCCCGCACTGCCTCGCACGATTTGCGCGAACCCCTGCGCATGGTATCTACCTATATGAGCATACTGGAGGCTAAGCTGAAGGATAAATTAACCGAAGAGGAAAAGCAGTTTTTGCACTTTGCAGTAGACGGTAGCAAACGCATGGATGAAATGATTGGGCGGATACTTAACTCGGCCAAGGGCAGCCGCACGGTAATGAAACCGGTAGACCTTAATAAAGTAGCCGAAAATTTGAAAGTAAACCTTACCAAGCTGATAGGGGAGAAGAATGCCACCGTTACCTACAGCAACCTGCCCATGATATTTGCCGATGATATTCAAATGCTGCAGGTTTTTCAAAATCTGGTTACCAATGCCATAAAATATAACAACAGCGGAGCTCCGCAAATAAATATTACGGCCGAAGTAAAAGGTGCTTACGTTCAGATTTTGGTGGCCGATAACGGGGTAGGCATACCCGAAGAGGCACGCGAAAAGGTGTTTGAAATGTTTAGCCGGGTAGAAAACGCCAGCGGGGCCGATGGCACCGGCATTGGCCTTAGCACCGTAAAAAGCATAATTGAGAAGATGAAAGGCCGCATTTGGGTAGAGGGGAACGAGCCGCAGGGAAGCATATTTAAAATACTATTGCCCCTAAAACCCTGAACAATGCCCGCTTTTTCTATATTTGGCTTTCGGTATGGAAATAATCATTCGCTCCGCCCGCATCATTGATACCGGCTCGCCTTTTAATAACCAGGTAAAAGATATTTTAGTTAGTAATGGCCGTATTAAAAAAATCGGTTCAAAGCTGCAAAACACTACTAAAGCCAAAGAGGTAAAGGCAGATAATCTGCATGTATCGCTTGGCTGGTGGGACCTAAACACTTTTTTAGCCGACCCCGGCTACGAACAGCGCGAAACCATTGAAACCGGTTGCGCCGCAGCCGCTTTTGGGGGCTTTACACATATTTGCTGCATGCCTAACACGCACCCTATTACGCAAACCAAAGCGCAGATAGAATATGTGCTGCAAAAATCGGCAAGCGAAATAGTATCGGTGCATCCGCTGGGTGCCGTATCTGAAAACCTTGAAGGAAAAGACCTTGCCGAAATGTACGATATGCATAAAGCCGGCGCCATTGCCTTTAGCGATGGGCTTAAGCCCAGCCCTAATGCCGGAATGGTAGAGCGCGCTTTGCTGTATGTAAAAGCTTTTGATGGTTTAATAATGAACCACCCCGAAGAAAAAAGTATCTCTAAAAACGGGGTAATGAATGAAGGGATTACCAGTACCCGCCTGGGTTTACCCGGTGCGCCTGCATTAGCCGAGGAGTTAGCGGTAAACAGAGATTTATACATATTGGAATATACGGCAGGCAAACTGCACCTGCTGGATATTTCGCTTAAGCGCAATGTTGATTTAATACGCGGCGCTAAAAAGAAAGGGCTTCGAGTTTCAGCCTCGGTAAATGCATACAACCTGGTGTTGGATGAAACGGCCGTAGCCGGGTATAATACCAACTGCAAAGTTAACCCGCACCTGCGCTCTAAAGAAGATATCGCTGCGCTCATAAAAGGCATTGCCGATGGTACTATAGATACTATTACATCGGCGCACTTGCCTTATGATGAAGAGGGCAAAAAAATGGAATTTGATAAAGCCGACTTTGGTATGATAGGATTGGAGACATGCTTTGCAGCCGCCAATACTGCCTTACACGGCAAAGTGGAATTGGAAAAAACCATTGCTACACTGGCCAATAATCCGCGCCGCGTGCTAGGTGTTGAAGCTAAAATTGAAGAAGGTGCGCCTGCCGACCTTACCCTGTTTAACCCCACCCACAAGTGGACGTTTGCAGATGGTGATATAAAATCAAAATCGAAGAATACGCCTTTTGTAGGGCATGAGTTTACCGGTAAGGCGTTGGGGGTGATTAATAAAGGAAAGCTTCAACTGAATTAAAATTCTTACCATGAATAGCTATTCACTTTCTATCAGGTATGGCGCAATTGCGGGGGGTATAATGATAGCCCTTATGCTTTTGCTTTACATTCTTAGTCCAACTTCTTTGGCGGGGTTTGTAGGCCTTGTTTTTTATGTGCCCTTACTGTTTTTAATGATTTGGGGCGGTATAACCGCACGTAAAGAAAATGGCGGGTATAAGAGTTTCGGGCAGGCCTTTCTCACCGTATTTATAATTTCTATAGTAGCAACCATGCTGTTCGATACTTTTGGTTACTTGCTGTTTAAAGTAATAGACCCCGATTTGCCCGGTTTAATTAAGGCTAAACAGCTGGAAAATACGGCTACCATGATGGAAAAATTCGGAAGTAGCGATGACCAGGTAAACGAAGCGCTTAAGAGAATTGAGGATACTGATTTTACGCCCACACTAAAATCGCAGTCCTTACGTTATGCTTCATCTATAGTCATCGGCCTTATCTTATCGGCGCTAATTGCTTTATTTGTAAACAGGCCCGATGCTGCGGTGCTAAAACCAGAAGTTAAACCAGAAGCGTAAATGCAAATATCTGTTGTAGTTGGCCAATAACTTTAGCCACGAAGTATTACTTATAGACGATGGCAGCCGCGATAAAAGCTGGAGTGTGGTAGAAAGACTGAGTGCGCAAGACCCTAAAATAAAGGGTATCCGGTTTCGTAAAAACTATGGCAAAAGCGCCGCTTTACAGGTAGGCTTTACCCACGCACAGGGCGATGTAATTATTACTATGGATGCCGATTTGCAGGATTCGCCGGATGAGATACCCGCCCTGTATAAAATGATAACGGAGGATAATTTTGATTTGGTAAGTGGCTGGAAACAAAAAAGGTTCGACCCGCTTAGCAAAACCATACCTACCAAAATATATAATGGTGCCACCCGTGCTATGACTGGCATACAACTGCACGACATGAATTGCGGTTTAAAGGCTTACAAAAATGAAGTGGTAAAAAGCGTAGAGGTATACGGCGAGATGCACCGGTATATACCCGTGCTGGCAAAAAAAGCCGGCTATGCTAATATAGGGGAGAAGGTAGTGCAACACCAGCAGCGCAAATACGGCGTTACCAAGTTTGGTATGGAGCGCTTTCTGTATGGCTTTTTAGATTTACTGAGCGTTGGAGGGCTGGGCGTGCTTAGCTTTTTACTGGGTTTTATTACGGTAGTCTACTTAACCATTGGCAAATTTGTCTTTGAGCAATACCGCATGACCGAACGACCATTATTCTACCTGGCGCTTCTATCTATTGTAATTGGCGTGCAGCTTTTTGTTGCCGGCTTTTTAGGCGAACTTATTTCGCGCAAAGCAGCCGATAGAAACCACTACGATATTGCCAAAATGGTGAATGTTTAATCCCGGTACGCATGTAAAACAGATTAAACGGATCTCTCTTTTTTATCTGTGCTATCTGCTAAATCAGTAAAATCAGTTTACTTGAAATTATGAAAGTAATCATCCTTGGTTCTGCCCACCCTTTACGCGGCGGATTAGCCTCTTACAACGAACGCCTTGCCCGCGAGTTTATCCGCCAGGGGCACAGTGTGCAGATATATACTTTTAGCCTGCAGTATCCCGAATTTTTGTTTCCGGGCACTTCGCAATACAGCGATGCACCGGCACCCGATGATTTATATATACATGTAAAAGTAAACTCGGTTAACCCGCTTAACTGGTATACAGTAGGGAAGGAGATTGCCAAACTGAATGCCGATTTGCTGATAGTAAAATTCTGGCTGCCTTTTATGGGGCCATGTTTGGGCACTATTGCAAGGCTGGTAAAGAAGAATGGCAAAACAAAAATTATCTCTATACTCGATAATATTATACCGCACGAAAAGCGCATTGGCGATTTTGCGCTGGCTAAATACTTTGTAAATAGTGTAGATGGCTTTATAGCTATGAGCGATAGTGTGCTAAAAGACCTATCAAAGTTTAATGCCGATAAGCCGCGCTTGTTTAGCCCCCATCCATTGTTCGATAATTTTGGCGAGGCTATTAATAAGGTAGAGGCGTATGAGAAACTGGGGCTACCTATAAATGAAGAATACATTTTGTTCTTCGGATTTATCCGCGACTATAAAGGCCTCGATTTATTACTACAGGCCATGGCCGATGAGCGGGTACGCAACCTGAACGTAAAACTAATTGTAGCAGGTGAGTTTTATACCGATAGCAAGCCTTATGCAGAGATGATAGACCAGTTGGGTATACGCGACAAACTGGTTTTAAAGACCGATTTTATACCCGATAATGAAGTGCGCAATTATTTCTGCGCGGCCGATATGGTGGTGCAGCCTTATAAGCATGCTACCCAAAGCGGTGTTACACAAATATGCTATCACTTCGATAGGCCCATGCTGGTAACCAATGTGGGTGGCCTGCCCGAAATTGTACCGCACGGTAAAGTAGGGTATGTTGTAGAACCTAACCCTACCGCCATTGCCGATGCCCTGGTAGATTTTTACGGCAAGCACTTAGAGTTTAAAATGCGTGATAACATTAAGCTCGAAAAGAAAAAATACGCCTGGAGCGAAATGCTGAACAAGATTTTTGAGGTGATGAAAAGTATTTAAGAGGTCATTGCGAGGAGGCGCTTTGGCCGACGAAGCAAATGGAGCGAAGCGTAATTCACGAATTTCAATAAAAAATAAGCGAGCCATGAGTAATCTCCCCAGAGAATAGCGCTAATGCAATTTTGACTAAACCTGTGCCTTTTGTATTTTACCGTTTAGCCCGTTTAACCCTTTAGCCGAATTAACTTAAACTTGCACCCATGATTTACAGAAGCAAAGCCCCCCTTCGCCTTGGATTGGCCGGTGGTGGCACCGATGTTTCCCCTTACTCTGATTTGTATGGCGGCGCTATTTTAAATGCCACTATTAATATGTATGCCTATGCTACCATTAAACCAATGGCCGATGGCAAAATACACTTAAAGGCCATCGACCGCAACGAAGAGTTTGTGATAGATGCCAAAAAGCAGGTTAAAATAAACGGTCAGCTAGATTTGGCTAAGGGCGTTTATAACCGCGTGGTGCGCGACTTTGTAAAAAAACCGCTTTCATTCGAACTCTCTACGTATGTAGATGCCCCTCCGGGCTCGGGCCTTGGCTCATCATCTACGTTGGTGGTGGCTATACTGGGTGCTTTTGTAGAGTGGCTGAAGCTGCCTTTGGGCGAATACGATATTGCCCACCTGGCGTATAAAATAGAGCGCGAAGATTTAGGCATGCACGGCGGCAAGCAAGACCAATACGCGGCTACCTTTGGCGGCGTTAACTATATGGAGTTTTACAAAAACGACAAGGTGATTGTAAACCCGCTGCGCGTAAAAGATAAATGGCTGCACGAGTTAGAGAATAACCTGGTGCTGTTTTTTACCGAAACCAGCCGCCTCTCTTCGGAGATTATAAAGAAGCAGAGCGACAACGTAAAAAAGAAAAACGTAAAGAGCATTGATGCTATGCACAGCCTGAAGGAGCAGAGTGTAATGATGAAAGAAGGTTTGCTGCGCGGCGAAATAGATAGCATTGGCAAAATACTACACTACGGCTGGCAACACAAAAAAGCGATGGCCGATGGCATTAGCAATCCGCATATTGAGGCTATATATAATGCTGCTATGAAAGCCGGTGCTACCGGTGGCAAAATATCAGGTGCCGGTGGTGGCGGGTTTATGATTTTCTATGCCCCTTACAACAATAAGTTTAAAGTTATAGAAGCCCTTAATAAAATAGGGGGCCGCGTAATGCGCTATAGCTTTACTAATCATGGATTAACCACTTGGACAATATAGACTTGTTGATTGCTATGTTTAAACCTGTTCTCTGCAAAACAAAAAACACAGTTAACGCAAAGTTACGCTAAGGTTTTCGCAAAGAACCGCAAAGAAATACTGTAATTCTTTGCGATTCTTTGCGGCCTTTAACTTTCCGACCTTTGCGTTAACCTGTATTGGTTTCTCCCTGCTATTTAGACCCTTTCTAATCTTCGCATTTTAACACATTTGCTAAAATATTCTAATGCGTAGGGCGTCTTAACTATATATGTGAACTTTAGATCCTCCCCCCGAATAAGTAAGCCGCTAAAGCCGGACGAACTTTTAAGCTTTTAAAAAATATTGGTGTTTTAAAACACACAGCCCAACAGTTCATCCTCCGGATGGCGTAAACTGCTCCTTTCTTACAAAAAAATTATTTAATCATTTCTGTGCAGGTGCGCAATGCTAAAGCTACGTGCCTTACGCAGAGCAAAAAATTAAAATATGTGGACCATATTAGAATTCTGCCTTTTGGCAGCTGTCTTACTAATTTTTATTACCGAGGTGCTTATACCTGCTTTACTTAAGCTGCCTCTTTTTGGTTCGTTTAAAAAAAAAGAACCGGCACCAGCACCAACTACTGTTGTTGAAGATGCGCTACCCGAGAAAATAAAAAAAGCTAAGCAAAAAGTAGAAAAGGTAAAAGCAGTAGTAGAAGAAGTGCAACAGCAGGCGCAAAAAAATTATGAAAGCGCTGAAGAATTAAAAAACGAATCAGATAACTTATTATAAAACATGAAATAGCAGACTAAACAAATTTTAGAATCAAAAAGACGATGTCATCCTGAGCGTAGTCGAAGGATGACTCGGTGAATATGGTTCGACTCCGCTCACCATGACATTTTGTTTTGGTGATGCCAAAATCATAAAAACATAAAATCAACAAAAAAAGTAAACCCAAAAATGAAGAACCCAATTAGTGAAATGAAAAGACCCGAATTAACCTTAAAAAATGTATTGATACTCGGATTAGGTGTATTGTTTATTGTAATACTCCTCTTCTCGGGTAAAATGGTAGAAAACGTAGATAACTCAGAAATTGTAATTATACAAAGCGCCTTTACCGGTAGGGTAAGTATTTATACTACACCCGGTCCGGTAGCCCAAAGTTTTGGTATAGCCACCCACTACAAAAAATCGAACCAGTTCTGGTTCAGTAAAAAGAGTGATGAGGGTGTTGCCAAAGACGATGCCATCAAGATACGATTCAATGATGGTGGACACGGACAGATTTCCGGTTCGGTGCGTTGGTATATGCCTGCCGATGATAAGGCCATACTTAAACTGCACACCGACTTCGGTTCGCAAAAAGCCATCGAGGAGCAGCTTATCCGCCAGGTAGTAACTAAAGCCGTGTATATGACCGGCCCTTTGATGAGTAGTAAAGAATCGAGTGCCGAAAAGCGTAACGACTTGCTTTCTTACATTGAAGACCAAAGTATAAACGGTGTATACCGCACCCAGCAGGAAGAAGTGAAAGTACACGACGACCTGATGAATACCGATAAAACGGTAACCATGGTGCGTATTGTGCAGGATGCCAAGGGCCCTGCCCGCCAGGAGGTTTCGGCCATAAAAACGTATAACGTATTGTTACAGGGCCTTGCCCTTAACGCTATCGACTACGATGATGAGGTTGAACGCCAGATAAAGGTGCAGCAAGAGGCTTATATGCAGGTGCAAACCGCTATTGCCAACAGTAAAAAGGCTGAGCAGGATGCCATTACCACCGAGTTACAAGGTAAGGCGGCCGCTGCCAAGGCTAAGTGGGAGCAGGAGGTTTTAAAAGCCCAGGCTATTACCCAGGCCCAGCAGGAAAAAGAGGTGGCTGCTCTAAATACGCAAACCGCTGTATTGCAGGCCCAAAAGGTGAAGACGGATGCCGATGCCGAGTCGTATAAAAACTCGCGAATGGTTTCGGCGGGTTTAACCCCGCAGCAAAAGGCCCAGTTCGAAATGGACACCAAAATTGGTGTAGCCGAGGCTCTTGCTAAAATGCAGTTGCCGAGTACTTATATGGCCGGTAACGGTGGTGGTAGTAAAGAGGGCTCTATGCTCGAAGCTATATTAGGCGTTAAACTGCTTAACTTAGATAAAGCCGCTAAGTAATAATTTTAAAAGGCTACATATTTAACTGTTGCCCTGCCGAAAGGTGGGGCAACTTTATTTTATAGATTAAGTTGATTATTATTATTTGAGATTGGTGCTTGCTCAAAATTTCAAATTTATGTTCAAACCAAATTTTTATTTGTTGGTAGTCATGTTGATGTGTTTGCTTGCATGTTGTAAGAAACAAACCTTACCAGAGCCAAGCGCATCTCTAAAGTATAATTCTGCATTAGGAGATTATGATGCGTCGTCAGATTACAAGTCCGCTGCACCAGCGGGGTCTGTAAATAAATTAATTCCTAATGCATATACAAGCCCTTCTAGGTTTGCCAATGGAGATAGTTTTGGCCTATTTTTTCAAAGTTCACTTACCGATAATAGCGGCAAACCGGTAGCGGAAATGACTATTGTAAAAGTTTTTCATCGTAGTAAAATGGACTTTTCACGTGATAGTATCTTTCCTGCTTTAAAAGATCCAAAAGATTTTTACGAGGTTTTTAAACCCGGCACATTAGGTATTGCTTGTTTTGATGAAGGCCGTAACGAAGGTTTAAATTTTGTGTTTGCAAATAATGCTGATCGATGGGTTTTTCAAAATAATGCTTCATTGGGGGTGCAATTGCCAGTGCCGGCATATCTTGATACTGCTAATTATTTTGTAATTACGGATGTAAAACCCGATTTGAATTTTATGGTATTGCAACAACTCAGCATTGTTCCCACTGGCAATTCTGGTAGCTTAGTTGAATTTCGAGCTGTAGAAGTAACTATAGAATTTAAATGCAAGCTATACGGCGAAACATCGCCGCATAATACATTGCAACTTTCAAATGGTGTTTATAAAGGATTGTTTGTGGAACTTGTCCAACATTAAAATTGCCAATCCCCAATTTTCTAATATCCCAATACCCCCCCTCAACTTACCTCATACGATTTCCTAATCAGCACAAAAATTTGTGGGGTTAATTCATCCAGGCTATGCAGCTTAAAGTGGTTTTCGTATTTGCCGGCGTAGGCTTTGGCCGTTTTGGTTACGGGGGCCTCGTTAATGGCTTTAGCCGAGTAGATTTTAATATTTAACTGAGTTTTAAGCGGCTTTATGATAAGGTAGCCCTGGTTGCGCACAAATACAATGCAGTTTTGGGTAGTGCTTATTAAAGTATCTTCCCAATCGGCCACCTCGGCCAGTATTTTATCAAATACATACATCAGTTCAGGGTCTTTACCCTTAAATAAATCATCTATACTAACCTTTACGCAATTGTGCCAGCGGCTTTGACTTCGTAATTCTCTATCGCAATCGGGGCATGTCCAGCTCATTTTCTTCCTTTATATTTAAGTATCTACATATTATTAGACGCACAAGGGTGGCTGTCTTATATCTTTTCCATCATTTTTAACAAGCATGCCCTAAAATTGTTTTACTGGTTACCTGGGGTCAAATCGCCTCTCAAATCGATAATTTGGCAAAATTGGGTCAAAACCGAGTTTTATAATAGACACTTTTAAAGCTTTAAATTGCTATTTTGCCATTCCTAATCAGGTTAGCAGCTTCCCACCTTAATACTGCATTTATTTCCTGATTTATGATTTTGAAATTAGAAATATAAAACTACTTTTGCCGTCCCAAAATAAAAGAGCGAATGCCAACTATTCAACAATTAGTAAGAAAATCACGTTCAATCATCCGTGCAAAGAGCAAAAGCCGCGCACTTGATAGCTGTCCGCAAAAACGTGGTGTTTGTACCCGTGTTTACACAACCACTCCTAAAAAACCTAACTCGGCCCTACGTAAAGTAGCCAAGGTTCGTTTAACTAACGCAGTGGAAATTATCGCCTACATTCCGGGCGAGGGTCACAACTTACAAGAGCACTCAATCGTGTTAATCCGCGGTGGTCGTGTTAAGGATCTTCCGGGTGTTCGTTACCACATCGTACGCGGTTCGTTGGATACTGCAGGTGTTGAGAACAGAAAGAAGAGCCGTTCTAAATATGGAACTAAACGTCCTAAAGCCGGTGCTGTTGCAGCCCCTGCCAAGAAAAAATAATCGTCAATTATCAATTATCTATAACTAATGAGAAAGAAAAAAGCCCCGAAACGTTACGTTCAGCCAGATCCTAAATTCGGTGATGTAATGGTTACTCAATTCGTAAACCGTTTGATGTACGAAGGCAAAAAATCAGTTGCTTACAGCGTATTTTACGGAGCGCTTGATTTGATAGAAGAAAGAACCAAAGAAGGTGGTTTAGATGTTTGGAAGAAAGCTCTTCAAAACGTTGGCCCGTCGGTAGAGGTTAAAACCCGCCGTATTGGTGGTTCTAACTTCCAGATACCTACCGAGGTTCGTGGCGATAGAAAAGCATCGGTGGCTATGAAATGGATAATTCAATATAGCCGCGATAGAAATGGTAAGAGCATGGCCGATAAATTAGCATCGGAAATCATTGCCGGATCGAAAGGCGAAGGTGGCGCTTTCAAAAAGAAAGAAGACACGCACAAGATGGCCGAAGCCAACAAGGCGTTTGCACACTTTAAGTTCTAAATTTTAAAAAGCTCCCCCGAATCAATCCGGGGGAGACTTCATTATAAGAATAATTAAACCGAGGACACTAAAAATAAAATGGGAAAGGATTTAAGTTACACAAGAAATATTGGGATTGCTGCCCACATTGATGCCGGTAAAACAACTACTACCGAGCGTATATTGTATTACACAGGTGTAAACTACAAAATAGGTGAGGTGCACGAAGGTGCCGCCACTATGGACTGGATGGAACAAGAGCAAGAGCGTGGTATTACCATTACCTCGGCTGCTACCCGTTGCGCCTGGACATGGAAAGACAAAAAATACGACATTAACATTATCGATACTCCCGGTCACGTGGATTTTACCGTAGAGGTAAACCGTTCATTGCGTGTATTGGATGGTTTGGTTTTCTTGTTTTCAGCTGTTGATGGTGTTGAGCCACAATCTGAAACTAACTGGCGCCTGGCCGATAACTACGGTGTGGCCCGCTTAGGTTTTGTAAACAAAATGGACCGCAGCGGCGCCGATTTCTTTAACGTGGTTAAGCAGGTAAATACCATGTTGGGTTCTACCCCAATGGTAATGCAAATTCCTATTGGCAACGAAGAGAACTTTAAAGGTGTAGTTGATTTGATTACGAACGAAGCTACCCTTTGGAACGAAGAAGACAGAGGTATGACTTCTACTATTATTCCAATACCAGCTGAGTTGGTAGAAGAGGCGAAAGAATATCGCGAGAAAATGTTGGAGCAAGTTGCCGAATTCGACGACATGCTAATGGAAAAGTATTTTGCTGACCCTAACTCAATTTCACCGGATGAAATTCGTGCAGCGGTTCGCAAAGCGGTTATTGCCCAAAAGGTAGTGCCTATGTATTGTGGTTCGGCATTTAAAAACAAAGGTGTTCAGGCTGTATTAGATGCAGTTTGCGCTATCCTTCCTTCGCCACAAGATAAGCCAAACATTAAAGCTACTAACCCTGATACTGAAGCTGAATTAGAAATTCACCCTGATACATCGGCACCTTTCTGCGCTCTAGCGTTTAAAATTGCTACCGATCCTTACGTAGGCCGTTTGGCATACTTCCGGGTATACCAGGGCGCTTTGGATGCAGGTTCATATATTTTGAATACCCGCACCGGAAAGAAAGAGCGTATCAGTCGTTTGTTCCAAATGCACGCTAACAAGCAAAACCCGGTAGAAAGAGTTGAAGCCGGAGATATTGCTGCGGCAGTAGGTTTTAAAGATATCCGCACCGGCGATACCCTTTGCGATGAGAAGAACCCGGTAGTGTTAGAGAGCATGAAATTCCCTGAGCCGGTTATATCATTGGCTATTGAGCCTAAGGCACAGAAAGATTTGGATAAATTAGGTATGAGCCTTGGTAAGCTTGCTGAAGAGGATCCTACATTTAAGGTATCGTTTGATGAGCAGACCGGCCAAACCATTATTGCAGGTATGGGCGAGTTGCACTTAGAAATTCTTGTTGACCGCTTAAAGAGAGAGTTCAACGTAGAATGTAACCAGGGTGCACCACAGGTTAACTACAAAGAGCGTTTAACTAAAACTATCGAACACCGCGAAACGTATAAGAAACAAACGGGTGGTCGTGGTAAGTTTGCCGATATTAAAATTGAAATAGGACCTGCCGATGAAGAAACTTTTGTAGGTCTGCAATTTGTGAACGATATTTTCGGAGGTTCAATTCCGCGTGAGTTCGTTCCACCTGTAGAGAAAGGCTTTAAAGAAGCTATGAAAACCGGTGTATTGGCCGGCTACGAAGTGGATAGCTTAAAAGTACGTTTGTTTGATGGTTCGTTCCACAACGTGGATTCAGATGCACTATCTTTCGAGTTGTGCGCCAAGTTAGCTTTCCGTACTGCTGCTAAAAACTGCAAACCGGTATTGTTAGAGCCAATTATGAAGGTAGAAGTTATTACGCCCGATGAAAACACCGGTGATGTAGTAGGTGACTTGAACCGCCGCCGTGGTATATTAGAAAGCATGGAAGCGAAAGTGAATGCACAGGTTGTAAAAGCTAAAGTGCCATTGAGCGAAATGTTTGGATACGTTACACAGTTAAGAACCCTTACCTCGGGCCGTGCTACTTCTACTATGGAGTTCCACAGTTTCCAACCGGCACCAGAAAACGTTGCCGCAGCGGTAATTGCTAAAAACTCGGGTAAAGTACGCAGCAGCGCAGTAGGAGAATAATTTTAAGAGAAATATAAATTCAAAAAACTAAATCCATAAACCGTTCTTTTTATGAGCCAAAGAATCAGAATTAAACTAAAGAGCTACGACCATAACCTGGTTGATAAAAGCGCTGAGAAAATTGTAAAGACAGTGAAAAACACGGGCGCTATTGTTAGCGGACCGGTTCCATTGCCTACACACAAAAAAATATTTACGGTTCTTCGTTCTCCACACGTGAACGCAAACTCTAAAGAGCAATTCCAACTTTGCACCTACAAGCGCTTGTTGGATATTTACCAGTCAAGCTCTAAAACAGTTGATGCTTTAATGAAGCTTGAACTGCCGAGCGGTGTAGAAGTAGAGATCAAGGCGTAAGTAGCCAAAAATGGAAAAGGGGAGTAGCCGATAAGTTGTATTACTATTCACTACTTACCATTCACTTTAATCGTATTTTTTTAATTATGAGCCGCGACTAAAAAGGGCTCCGCTAAAACCAAATAGAAATGAAAGGAATTATTGGAAAGAAAGTAGGGATGACAAGCGTGTTCGATAATGGCAAACAAGTAGCCGTTACCGTAATTGAAGCTGGCCCATGTGTTATCACTCAAATTAAAACTGTTGAAAAAGACGGTTACTATGCTACCCAGTTAGCGTTTGATGACAAAAAAGAAAAACAAACACCTAAAGGTTTACAGGGCCACTTTAAAAAAGCCGGCACTACACCTAAACGTAAGGTAGTTGAGTTTCGCGATTATGATTTTGGTAAAGCTGTAGGCGAGGTAGTAACTGCTACTGCTTTTGAAGAAGGCGATGTAGTAAACGTAATAGGAACCAGCAAAGGCAAGGGTTTCCAGGGTGTTGTAAAGCGCCACGGTTTCTCGGGTGTTGGTATGGGTTCACACGGTCAGCACGATCGTATGCGCGCTCCGGGTTCATCGGGTGCATCTTCCGATCCTTCACACGTATTTAAAGGCCTTCGTATGGCCGGTAGAACTGGTGGAGAGCGCGTTGAAACACTAAACCTTAAAGTGGTGAAAGTGTTAGCCGAAGAGAACCTGATATTAGTAAAGGGTTCGGTTCCTGGCGCTATTAGCGGTTACGTATTGATTGAAGGGTAGTGCTTTGAGGGTTTAAAGCCCCCAAGGTTCCCGATAAAGGAAAGTGAAAGGTCTCCCGGTTTTACCGGGAGATTTTTTTTGGGTATAGCCTATGTTTACTGTCCGGCGGAGTTAGTGCTCACTTAATCATATTAAATGTTACAATCTCGCTATTGCGCTTCTTTATTTCCATGTAAATCCAGCCGGTAGAAATAATTAATACTGTATCATCTCAACTCGTCTTCGTCTGTAGCAAAGCTTGAGTTAAGCCGACGAGGATGTAACTGGCCTGGCATTTTTAATGCCTGATAACACAAAGGTGAAGACCTACTCCTTCACCACCCTTTTGCCAAAACTAAGCGTGCTACTTTGGTAGCTAAGCATATACACACCGGCGGGTAATCCTGCCAAAGATACTTGCTGCATTAAGGAGGGGCTTGCATTTTGTGCCAATACCAACTTACCGGTACCATCAAACACTTTTATTTTTCCAACTTCATTTTCGGGCAGCTTAAAGTAAAGCACATCAGTTACCGGGTTAGGGTAAAACAAAATTTCGTCTTCGCTTATGGTTTGGTTAATGCCGGTGTTTATAGATAGTGCGTTTATGGTTTTAGTTAGTGTGTAAACATAATCGCCGGTGTTGTCAAAATCTTTGTTGCAGTCGGTGGCTGCCAGGTAAAAGATAATAGGCCCAACCGGTGTAGCAGGTGCCTGCCAGTTAAACTGCCAGCTAATACTATCGCCGCTAACCTGCTCAATGCCCGCGCTGGTATGCTCAATCCAGGTTTTATTTTGCGGGGCACAGCCGCCGGAGTGCGGATTGGCCGCATTGATAAGCTGCGTGCGGGTAGGGTTGGTTAGGCTAATTATGCCTGGGGTAGTGGTAACATCATTATCCTGGAGGGCGATAAGTTGAAATCCGCCCATTGCCATACCGGCGCGTTTAATGGAAATGGTAACGTTATAAGTTTCGCCTGGCTTGTATATACCTGCCGAATCGCCTAAGTAAAGATTTAATAAAGCCGGACCGCTGTTAGCTGCAAAGTCCTGATGACAGCCCGATGCAGAGCAGTTGGTATTATTAGGCGGCTCGCCGGCATAGCAGCTTGGGGGCCCGGAGCTTTTACGTGGTCCATCGCCGCCGCAGCTATCATCGCTTTCGTTTTTACCGCGCAGCGATGAAAACAAAAGCGCAATAAACAACAGACCAAAAACAGTATATATTTTACGCATAAGGCGTTCGCAATTAAAAATTATTGAATAACTATTTTTTGGGTGTGCACGTGGCTACCGGATTTTACCTGTAAAAGATAAATGCCTGCAGCAAAACGGTTAGCTACATCTAGCACCGTAGTTTGTAAACCTGCATTGCTAAAAGTATTGCCCAGCAGGTGCAGTTGGCCAGCCTTTAAATCGAGAAAGATTATTTCGGTAGTACCGGCTTGCTGTGCATTGTAGGTAACCGTAAGTTGGTTGCGCACCGGGTTAGGGAACACCTGTAAACTCAAATCATTAGTTATTTGGTTTACACCGGTAGTGGTACCTAACAATGTAAGTTGTTTGGTGTAAACCAAATCGCCATAGTCGGTGCCATCGTTATCGGCTGCAACGCCCGCATAATAAAAGGTTATATCGCCTGCACCGGCTTCGGGGGCAATCCAGTCAAAGCTCCATTGCCCCAGGCCGTTTGTGTATGGTTCGGTACCTGCGTATTTATAAGTGGCGTAGTTGCGACCGGTAAACTCGTTGCCACCTGCCAGGGTTTGCGTACGTAAACTATCGGTTATTACTAAAGTGCCTGCCTGCATGTTATCGGTATTTTTAAGCGCCTGCAACTGAAAGCCAAAACGGTTTATGTTGTTTTGATTCAACGATACAGTAAGACGGTAAGTAGCCCCCGGTGTATAGCTGTTGCCTGCATTACCTGCTATTTGCAAATCCAACAGGCCTTCGCCGCTATTAACAGCGTATGTGTTATGGCAGGTGCTTTTAGCGCAAGTGGTTTCCAATGGCGCACCGGTGCTGGCAATAGGCGCACCATTGCTGTTTATGCCCTGTTCAAAAGAGAGCAACGCAACGGCAAAGGCCAGCATGCTAAATAGGGCCAAAGACTTTTTCATGGTTTCACGTTTTGTTAGCCACAAAGGCACTACGAGGTTACCCCCTTAGCGCCTGTGTGGTAAACTATTTTCAAAAACTAATCTGCTTTAACCAGCTTGGCGGCAGCTACTTTTGGGCTGTTTTCAATAACACTTACAGTGTAAATGCCATTGGCAAAGCTGGCAGTATTTATAATTGTATTAGCGCCAGTAACATTTACAGTAGCTACTGTTTTTCCGGTTACATCGTTTACTACAATATACGAACCTGCAATACCATTGGTTTTTACGGTTAACTGGTTGCTAAAAGGATTAGGGTATACCTGTAGCCCACTTTCAGTAACTTCGTTTATACCGGTGCAGGTGGTAACGGTAATGTTATCGGAGTTTCCACTAGTGCAACCCGCCGGGCTGGTGTAAGAGTAAGCGATTACCATGTTGCCTACGCTGGCTTGAGAGGGGTCGAAATTACCGCCACTAACTCCCGGGCCGCTGTAGGTGCCGCCTGACGGCGTACCACCGGTAAGGGTAAGCGGAGAAGCATTGTCGCAAATGGTGCTTTGCGGTAGGGCCAATGTTACCACCGGTATTGGCGCAACGGTTACAGCCAATGTTTTGCTAACTGAGCCACAGCCGTTGGAAGCAGTAACGGTAACGTTCCCGCTGGTAGTATCAACGGTAGCGGCTGCTAAATTGTTATTGGGGGTAATGCCGGTCCAGCTGCTTGGGAAGTTCCAGGTGTAAGAGTTTGCCTCTATATCATTTACCACCGAGTAAGCGGTAGCACCACCGGCACAAACTACAGCAGGCCCTGTAATGGTAGTAATGCTATCGGGTGCTGCTTCCGGAAACTCATTTTTGCTGTTTCCTAATAAACCATGCTCTTCAGTAATAGCAAATATGCGCGGTGTAATATCGGTAAAGCCCAGTATGTTACTATAGTTAGGTATATATTCAAGTATACCAAAGTCTCTCCATGTTTTACCCGCATTGCAGCTTGCCTTAGCGCCGCCTTTGTAACCTACTACCACAAATACATCTGATGTATAAAGCGCCTGTATTTTTAAGGTGGGCAGGTTGGTATTAACAGCTACCCACGCAGGGTTAGTAAGCAAGGTTTTAAATACGCCTGCAGTATCGGTGCCGGCATAAACAAAGCCATCTTTAAAGGTAACGGCTGTTACCGATTGATTAAGGCCTGTATTAAACCAGTTTGCACCACCTATACTTCCGTATACTCCGGTGGTAGCGCCTACTAATATAGTGTCGCCTCCGGCACCGGCGATAGAAGTAACTATTAAGTTAGCCGGTAGGTTGTTGCTAACTTCGGTCCAGCTAAGGTTGCTTTGCAAAGTGCTGAATACTTTGCCATCGCTGGTTGCTGCATACAACTTGGTAGCTGTAGCTAACAATTTAACTACTGATAAACTTGTAAGGCCTGCGTTAGCGCTAACCCAGGTAGCTCCGCTATCGGTAGTTACAAATACACCCGCATTTTTCGTACCCGCATAAAGCGTATGCGCAGCATTAAATTGCATGGCGGTAACGTGCAGGCTATCGGCAAGGCCATTATTTGATTTTACGTAAACTGCCGAGGCAACAAAGTTTTTGCAAACAAAAACACCCTGCTCGTTAGCAACGGCTACAGTGGAATCTTTAGCTGCACCGGCAAACGATTTTAAATTATTAAAACCTGCATGGCTGGCTGCCCATGTATAAGCACTGATAGTGCTTTTTTGAACGCCCTGGTTTCTTGTACCGGCCAATAAATTGTTACCATAAACAGTTAAGGAATTAATGGTATCGGTAAAGGTGCCGGTTGGTGCCCACGATATATTCGATATAGGTGTATTAAATACACCTGCATTAGTACCGGCATATAAATCGGTGCCGTTAAGGTAAAGCGCATTTACATTTGTATTAGTAAGTCCGTTGTTGGCAATAGACCATACAAATGTAGAGAGGTTACCCTGAAACACACCGCTGGGTGTGCCTACGTAGCCTACGCCCGAAAGCGAAAAAGCAAGTGCATTTATATTGAAATCGGTAAGGCCGTTATTTAACGTGAGCCAAAAGTTGCCGGCTGTAACAGTTACGTTTAGGCACCACCACGGGTGCCCGCAACTACCGTATCGCCAAGACTTACAAACGTAGTAATTACCTGGTTGGTTAAGCCAAGGCTTTTAGATGTCCAGGTAGCGCCTGAATCGAGACTTAAGAACACACCACCACCGTTAGTGCCGGCGTATAGTTTGCCATTGCTGCTGGTAGTTAAAGCAAGTACCTGCAGGTTGGTTAAGCCGCTGTTAGCCGGTGCCCAGGTAAGGCCCAAATCGTTCGAAATATAAACGCCGCTATCGGCGGTAGCTGCAACCACTTTATGGCCAATGGAGGTAAGGGCCGTTATTTTACCCGAACCAAGGCCGGTATAATTGCGATAAATCCAATTCGTAAACTGAGTATTGGTTGCGCGGTAAACCCCGCCATTTGAAGAGCCTAAAAAGGTAATGGTATCTACTACCGTAAAGGCGGTTACGTGGCCGCCATAAGGGCCCCTGGTGCTCCAATGTGCGAAAGAAAAGTTGAAGGATAAAAGCAGTAATAAGACAGCGGCAAAGCTTTTTGTAAAAGTTTTAGCTAACATATAAATGGTTTGTTTTAAAATATAAGTAAAGGCATTGGTTGCGGCTAGGCGCTTACCAACTATTAATTAAAAAAGAGGCGAAGGGCAATAACTTTTAGCAGGGTGGGCGCTCTGCTGTACTCAATATAGTGGCATATGCAACCAACAGATAATAGCTGCTTGCTGTATTAATTTCAGCCGGTAGCAACGCTATCGATAAATTGTTTTTTTCTGTAAACAGTACCTGTTCCGTTTCTTCTTTAAGCGGGTTGCTTGGCGATTGCTGTCTTTTCTCTTCTTTGCTAAGCTCTTTGGCTAAGTGGCATTTACCGTTGCAGTGCATTTTGGGTTTACTGCGGTTTATACAAAGGTTATCGGTAATGTATTTTTTATTCAGTGTGTAATAGCCTAAAACAGCCAGCTTGCCACTGGTTTGCACCAGCAGCACTATAAGTAAACTATATATGGCTAATTTTTTAAGCATAATGCGCGCTAAAGATAAAAATACCGATTAAAAAATGGATGTTTAAGGCTACAGATTTTTAGCAAGGTGTTTTAGGCTTGAAGGGCTTGTCCTTTTTTTTCGGTGGTTTGAATAAACAGGCAAACGGTAAGAAAGGTAGCCGTAGCCAGGTTAACAAAAGTAGGTTTTAAGTAACCACCAACCGGTGCAGGTAATATAGTAAACAGCCCAAGGTATAGTACGTTAAAAGCCATAGGGTTGCAGAGTTTGAACCAGGCGGGAAAGCGAGGGCCCCGCGCAAGTTTTACAAACAAAATATTACCAGCCAAAAGACCGGGGCTTGCCAGCGCCGACATAATGATAAGGTGGTAAATAAACTTTTCTTGTGCCTGGTGCGGCAATACCCCACTTACAAAGGGCGAAAGGAAATAATAGCCTGCATGAAAAGCACCACCAAAAAACATAGTGCTGCAAAGGGCTACAAAAAGTATATGTGCCTCACGTGCATTCACCGGTTCAAACATCTTTTTTAAATGCCAGTAACCAAAGCAAATAAAAAAAGAGGCCACTAACCCCAACAACGAACCTATCGAAGCCCTTAATGCGCCAATATGTTCCATAGCACCAAAACTTGCCAGGTTATAGTGCGAACCGCTCACCGGTTGCCCTAGTAGTATCACATCAGCTATTGCCATGGTAAGCGCTGCCGCTATACCAATAAGGGCAAATTTTTGCTGTTTAAATTTCATGTGCATCCGGGTTTTAGGATTGAAGTTTGTATACTACAAATCTCGTTCCTTCCAAAAGGCATGGAATGATGGAATAATGGATAAAAAGACAGAATACAATTACACACAGGTCCTCATCAGGCACAAGGCTTCTAATAGTTCACGTAGACGCAAAAACTAAACTTGTGCAAGCGTCTATCTCCAGGCGTTTAGCCTACGGTTACTTTATACATCTTATCGTAGTCGAAGTATTTATTGGCAAGTTCCAATAGTTCTTCTGCCTTTACTTCGCGTACCGTATTTAGTAACTGCTGTATATAGCTGGTATCCTGGTTGTAAATTATCAGGCCTTTAAGTGTCTCCGAAAATTTCATTGGCCCGTCTACACTGCGCAAAATTTTGCCGCTCATATAGTTTTTAACCACCTGCAATTCCTCATCACCAATCAACTCGGTGCGCAGCAAATTTATTTCGTATTTAATTTCATTAAGCGTGGCATCGCGCACATCTTTACCAACCTCTGATGCTATCTCTAAAAAGCCTCCATGCGGATAAGAAGCAAACGAAGAGTAGATGCCATACGTATAACCTTTCTCTTCGCGTATGTTGCTCATTAGCCGCGAACCAAAGTAGCCGCCAAACACCGTATTAAGCACCGATAGCTTTAAAAAATCGGGGTGGGTTTTGTTAATGGTTACATTGCCTAAAATAATAGCGCTTTGCACGGCATCTTCTTTTTCGGTATGCAGCACAAGTTCTTTTGCAGGCTCAGCAGCATGGGTAATATCGCTTTGCGCTTTTTCACCGGTCCAATCTTTGCTGCCAAAATATTTGTTCAGGCTGTTTATTATGTTGGCATCAAACTTACCCGATACTATCATGGTAAGGTTAGCAGGGTTGTAATAGCGCTTGTAAAATGCTTTTAAATCTTCTGCCGATAAATCGTTAAAGTTTTCGGGTTCGGTAATGCGGCCGTAAGGGTGGTTTTTACCAAATAAAGCGTTCACAAAATTGCGGTTAGCCACAAAGTCGTTCTTTTTTAAGTCTACCATCAGGCGCTGCTTGCGGTTGCTTATAATGGTATCCAGTTCCTGCTGCGGAAAAATTGACTTGGTAAAAATTTCGTGCACCAATGGCAGCAAACCGTCAATGTGTTTGGTAAGGCTGTATAACGAAGCGCTGCCCGTTTCAAACCCCGCCGATGTATTAAAGTTAGCGCCGTAGTAATCAAAGGCATCGGCTATTTGTTTAGCGTTGTTTTTAGCTGTGCCTTCGCGCAGCATACGGTTGGTAAGGTCGGCTACCAGGTTCTTTTTTTCGAACCACTTACCGGCCTTAAACATCAACTCTACTTTTACCACATCCTGGTCGCCTTCGTTTATGGTATACACCGGTACGCCATTATCCAACAACACCTTTTCTGCTTTAGGCAGGTCTATTTTGTCAATTAAAACTATTTCGGGGGCCTGGGTTCTGTTCATGCTATTTATTGTTGCTGTAATACTTTATGGTATTGCAGTTCTCTTTTCTAAAAATGTTTGCTGCAGCCTGCTGCATAGTTTCGGGTGTTACGGCCGCGTATCGTTCAATCTCTTTGTTTACACCTGCGGGGTTGCCCAGCATATCAAAGTAGGCCAGGTTCATAGCCCGGTTAAGCACGTTTACTTCGCCAAAGGTTACGTAAGCTTCAATTTTGTTCTGCACCTTCTTCATTTCGTCTTCGCTTACCTTGTTCTGCACTATTTCATCCAGCACTTCTTCAATGGCTTTTTCAGCTTTATCCATGGCAATACCTTCGGCCAGGCGGCCTTCTACCATCAGCAAACCTTCATCAATAGTTTCGGTGCTATAAGCGCTAATGCTGCTAAATATTTTTTTCTCTTTTACCAGTTGCTGGTAAAGGCGGCTGCTATCGCCGGTGCTAAGTACATCGCGCAATAAATCCGAGGCATAAAAATCCTGGCTCAGTCTGTTGCACATTTTATAGGCCTTGTAAATAGCGTGCACCGGTACATCGGCATGCACTTCTAAGGGCGGTAATATTTAAAAAAGAAATCTTTAGCGCTTTGCATTTTTACCTGCTCAATATGCTGCAGGTTAAGCCCGATTACCGGCCACTGGTAAGGGTGTACCTTATAGGCCAGGGCGCACATTTTGTGCCATACATCGCCGTAAGGCTGGTTAATATAATGCTCTTTAAACTCTTCCATCACCACATTCTTCTGCGTGTTCAGGCTTTCTTCGTCAAAAGCAAGCGAAAGCATGCGGTCGCTTTCCAGCCAAAAGGCCGTCTCTAAATTGTTGGCCGGTAGTATGTCGTAATAGTTGGTTATATCGTTGCTGGTAAAGGCATTGTTTTCGCCGCCGGCGTTTTGCAGCGGTGTGTCAAACTCGGGTATATTTTTGCTGCCCTCAAACATAAAGTGTTCAAATAAGTGCGCAAACCCGGTTTGTGCAATATCCTCATCGCGACTGCCTACCTTATATAAAATATTTACAGCGGCCATGGTAGTGCTGGCATCTTCGTGCACTATTACCTTAAGGCCGTTGTTTAGCTCAAATTCATCAAACTTTATCATGCTTAAAATTAAGGCGGCTAAAGTAGATAATTTGGCAAAAGCACATGGTTTACTGACCAACGGAAGGGCTAATTTTGTGAACATTTTTAAGGGTTTAACGGGTAAATAGCCCCTTACTACCTAAATTCGTCTATCGGGTCATATTCTCGGTAAGATCAGGGTTTATTTTTAGGTTTGATGCAAATGAAAATTCTATTTGTATGTAGTAAGAATAAGTGGCGCAGCCGAACAGCAGAAACTATATTTAAGGATGCTGCTCCGCATTTTGTAAAATCGGCAGGCACGGATAAAGGTGCACGTATAAAGCTAACCGAAAAGCATCTGGCATGGGCCGATTTGATTTTTGTAATGGAGAATAAACACCGCCAGCTTATTAAGCAAAAATTTAGAGGTAAGTACGATGCAGAAAAAATAGTGGTGTTAGATATAGAAGATAACTACAAATACATGGATGAGGAACTGATACTTACGTTAAAAACAGCGGTAGAGCCTTATTTAAATAGTAGCGGTTTATAGTGTTTTAAAATCGATAGCAATGGACGTAGAAACCGCTAGATACATAATCCGATACTTTCCCAATCTTTTAACCTATAAAGAAGCTCTTGCCTTACAGCATTCTACGCACAGTTTCCGGTTAGGGCCAAATCCTAACAAAAAAAAGCTTGAATTTTTTGAAAAGCATGGCTGGATTACGAACGATAGCGAAGCTTTGGAATTACTAAAAGATGGTAGAGAGCAATTTGGTTTAAATGCTGCAGAAAGAATTTTGCGGCAAAGCCGCGATAAAGTTTTTTTTAATACATGTCCCGGTTGTATGAGCCTGGCTCTTACACCTGCTGCAAGGCAGTGCAAATATTGCCACCGCGATTGGCACCATATAAATGTGGCTCAGTTTAAATTGCTATACTCAACGGAAATTAGCGGTACCAGCTATTTTTACCTGGCAGTAAAAATAACTAAAGGCAAAGCCCAAATTGGTAATTATGTGGACCTGACAATGCTGGGCTTTAGTTGCAGGCCACAAATAAAGGATATACAAGTTTTAAAGGGAGTAGGAATAGAAAATGAAGAACAGCTATACCTTGGAACGGATGATATTGAGGAAGAAGATAAGCAAAATCTTAAACGATTTACTTCCTCTATACCTCTGGATATAATAAACGAGACGTTTTAGAAAAAAGGGCAGGGCGGTTTAGAAAGAGTTGTATTCATTCCTCTTTTTTTGCACTCTCACATTCTGCATTAAATTCACGCTATGAAAATTAATAAAACCGGAGTAGCAGGGGCAGGCGCCATGGGCCTGGGTATTGCGCAGGTATTTGCACAGGCCAATTTACAGGTGGTGCTGTTTGATGTAAGCGATACTCAACTGCAAAAGGCTAAAAGCGAGATAGAAAAAAACCTGGCCGGCGCCGTAGCAAAAAATAAAATAACAGAGGCTGATAAGGCTGCCACCCTTGGGCGCATAACTTTTACTACCGATGTAAATGCCCTGCAAGGGGATTTGATTATAGAAGCGATAGTAGAAAAGATTGAGGCCAAGCGAGAACTTTTTAAAACTCTGGCGGCTATTAACGGCCCGGCAACAATTCTGGCAACCAACACTTCATCTATCCCCGTTACGCGCATAGCTAAAGATATACCGAACCCCGGCCGCGTGGTGGGCATGCACTTTTTTAACCCGGCGCATTTAATGAAGCTGGTAGAGGTAATAAGCGGTGCCGAAACTACTGCTGAGGTAGCCGCAACAATTAGCGAACTGGCTACTTTAATTGGTAAAACACCCATTATGTGCGCCGACTCTCCGGGTTTTATTGTAAACCGCGTGGCGCGCCATTATTATGTAGAGAGCCTTAAGATATTAGAAGAAAAGGTAGCCAGTAATGAAACCGTAGATGCCCTAATGGAAAGCGCCGGTTTTAAAATGGGCCCTTTTAAACTGATGGACCATGTAGGCAACGATATAAACTTTGCTGTTACCTCATCGCTGTTTGAAAATTTTCATGGTGAGGCTAAGTTTCGCCCAAGTCGCATACAACAGCAAAAGGTAGATGCCGGCCACTTAGGCAAAAAAACGGGCAAGGGCTTTTATAGCTATTAAAGCACAAATACATTTAGCCACGAATTACACGAATAAAAATAAAGGCCTAATTGGCTGCTAGTTCTCCTCCTTCGCCGCAGCCTGTTTCATCCCGATTTTTCATCGGGAGCCGCGGCTTTTAAGGAGGAGTGGTCAAACGAAGTGAGACCGAGGTGGTCATCTTCTTTCAGAAAAAAACACTTTCCATTTCAAAGTTTCAATTGAACGTTTACATTTGCCACCCTCTGAACGAAGCGAAGCATGGCTGTTGTCATGATTCGTTACCAGCCGGGCCTCAGTAAAATGAAACCCGGTTAATGTTGCCCGAGTGGCGAAATTGGTAGACGTGCTCGTTTCAGGTGCGAGTGCCGCAAGGCATGGGGGTTCGAGTCCCTTCTCGGGTACAAAGCCGGCAGGATTATCCTGTCGGCTTTTGTGTTTTAATTATTGGCTAAATTTACTTGGCCGAAATGATTATCCAGTTAGCTCCATCGCTTTGCACTGCATAATTTTTGAACTGTGCTAAGGTTAGAGCACCGCTGGTATTTCCATCAATAGTTTGCGAGCCGGTAGTATTTATAGTAATAGTACCGGTGCCGGAATTGTTTAGCATATAATTGCGTCCAATTATACCAATAGCTTGCGGTAGCGTAAGTATAAAAGAGCCACTGGTGCAATTTATAGTGGCGTCAGCACTGGTAAGTGTATAGTCGGCCGTTTTATTAACGCAATTTGTAGCAAATGAGCCGTTAATATGAAAACTAGAGGAGGGTATAACGGTTCCAATCCCAATGTTGCCTGAAGGGGTTACTGTTAAACGGGAAAAACCGGAAGTAGCATCAAAAATTGAAAATTTGTTAGCCAGTCCAAGAGATGTTTCTGTAGGGTTTCCGGATAAAAGCGCATAATTTCTGCTTGGGTTAGTAAATGCAATGCTGGTATAGGAAGTGGCTGTAGTTGCAACATTTTTTAAGGTTAAAGTTGGCTGTCCGTTCCCGTTTCGCGATATAATTGTAAATGCTTCAAATGGTTTAGTCACCTTATTAAAACTATCGCTTGATAAAATACTGTTATTAGGTTGTTCTGTAATACTACAGGTTAGGTAGCCAAATTTATTTAATGCGCGCCTGTAGGAATTAGCAATTTTTTGGCGCCCGTAATTATTCTCATGTATTCCATCGCCACTGTTGTAAGGATCGGCCAGATAAGCGAGGCCGTTTCCCGAAGGGTCACCGGTAAGTTCTTTTGTATGTTCCTCGGTTCTGCCATCTACGCCGCGAATAGGATTTATAGTTCTACCCATAATGGAATTATTATAATACTGCCATTTTGCATACACAACACCAACATTCACTCCATATGTAACATTTAATGCAGAATATTCTGGTGTGGCGGTTGCCACTAAAATTTTTGCTGTTGGCTTAATGCCGAATCTTACCGTATCTACCAGTATCTGCAGTTGCGCAATCACCGAGTCTATTGGATTTGTAGCGTTTAAATTATTAAGGCCCACATCTAAAATTACATAGTCGTAATCATACTTATTAGTTTCTGCCAGCCACCGCTGCATTTGTCCTCTTATGGTATCTCCGGGAACGGCTATGTTTTTAATTGTACTGCCCTGTAACGAATCGCAAGTGCGCAGCATGTAGTAGTCTACGCCATTGTAACCTAAAAAAGGAGCAATAGTGCTATTACCGAGGATTATCCCCTTAACAGGATAGACATCTACAACGCCTGTGGCGCCGGTTGGTCCCAAAGCACCTGTAAAGCCAATCTCTCCTTTTAACCCCTGGTCTCCGGTAGCCCCCGTTGCTCCGGTGGCACCCGTGTAGCCGGTAGGGCCTGTTATACCCTGCGGTCCTGTATCTCCATCTATACCTGTTGGCCCTGTATCTCCCGTTGCTCCTATTAATCCAATTGGGCCGGTGGGACCTGTTTTGCCATTGGCTGCATATAGGGCATAAGGCACACTCATTAATTGTGTTGTACCCATCGACACAAAATTGTTGCCACCTGTAAGGTCTAATAGTACTTCGTTAAATAACAAACCACTGGCCCAATCAATACCGGCAAAAGTGCCTGTTAATGGCGTACCGGCTCCAATTACCATGGTTATGCCACCAACAGCATCGGTGGCACCTGCTTGTGTTTCGGTATAAATGCTTGCGCCAGCTATACTACCCGAATGAATAATGAACTTAAATGCTACAGGTTGATTAATAAGGGCATTCCCCTGATTATTTCTAACGACTGCCTGGTAATTAATACCCTGAGGTACCTGGCCAAATAAAACAGTAGTACATACAATAAATAAATAACAAAGATTTTTTTTCACTGATTATGGATAAGGGAGAAGTTAAGAAGGAGGCGTAAACATAAAAAATAATCTAATATATTTTTAAGAAATAGCTGATTTGTGTTTAACCGGAAGGATGTAATTTAACTTTGAGCACAACAGAGGAACGGATTCGCATATGCGAACCCGCCCTTGTTGCGTTCTCAACCCATGAGAGAGTTACAAAGCAACGGCCGGCGGAGTATAAATTATACCCCGCCCCATTGCTAAGAGCCTGCGGACTAATTTTGGACACTAAAGGTAGGATCCGGAGGCCTTATTATTTAAAAGAACATTACGGCTAAAAAGCCATATACATTACTACTATTATCCGTAAAAAAGAATGATTTGCTGCAAAGCAGCATACACAATAAAAGAATACTATACCAGCATTGCCTGCCAACGGAGGTAAAGCCTGTAAGAATCATCGCGCAGATTTTTCTGCGATTTGAATTGTGTTAAAGCAGGTTGCAAAACCGGGTTTGCAAAATGAGATGTGTGCGAAGAAAAATGTGTATTAAAAACTTTTGAAAGATTTTTATCTGCTGTCTTTTTGTTTAGCTGCGAGTAATCGGCAACTTCAGAAGAACTTCTTTTGGGAAGGGTAACCTTATGCGAAAAAGATTTTTTAAGCTTTTGGGTGGTTTCGTTAAACGGCTTAATCAAATAGCCCTGAAAAAAAAACAAATACATGCAGTAAACAACCAACAGCGATGCTGCCATGATTACCCTTCTGCTGTGAACTTTTAATTGATTTGTCACGATGTTGTTTAACGCATCAAAACTAAAAAAGTATTACAAAATCGCGAATTGGATTTGTTAAACTTTTGCATCTACATTTTTATTATGCGCCTGGCCGCCTGCCAATTGCTGCTATTGCTTAGTTGTAAAAGGTAAACCCCGGCGGGTAAATGCGTCAGGTTAATATCTGTTATATAATCTGTAACTTTTCTGCTCTCAACTTCTCTTCCAAGGGCATCAAATACCTTCAAAACAGATAGCACCTTATAATTAGGGTGCCTTAGGCGCCATGTTCCGTTGCCTGATGGGTAAAGGCTAAAATCAGATGGGTCCGATACTTCACTAACGCCGGTAGGTAAACAGGCAGGATATGCTACATATATATCGGCCGATTGGTTGGTGCAGAAGTTAGAGTCGGCAACTATTACATAATAATAACCGCTTTGGTTGGCGGTATAAAACCGGGTAACTGCGCCGGGTATGTTGTTATTATTTACATACCATTGGTAAGCTACATTGGGTATAAAATCAGCTGCCAACTCGCAGCCGTTTTTTTGTATGGCAGGGGTGGCATTACTGCTAACTATTAGTTGCAGCGGGTTTGATGTAGCAAGGCCGCTATTGGCTACACAACCAAGCGAACTTGCCATATTGCACGAAACTATATCGCCGTTTGCCAGGCTGCTGGTAGTATACGAATTACCGCTGGCTACATTGGTGCCGTTTACCTGCCAGGTGTATATGGGATTGATGCCGCCATTAATGCCAGCAGCATTAAACTGCACGCTGGTGCCTGCGCAAATTACAAGGCCCTGGTTACTGCTAATAGTAAGTTGAGGAACAACCGGTGCGGCTATTTGCACTACCAGGGTATCGGAGGTTACAGGGTCGGCAGTAACACATTGTTGCCCGGTGTGCAATAAGCAGTAAACAAAATCGCCATTGCTTAATTGGGCCGATGAATAGCTATTGGCTGAGCCACTAACCGAATTGCCATTTTTATACCAGGTGTAAGTGGGGGTGTTGCCGGCGTTGTTTGCGGTAGCTGTAAAAGTTACCGGTGTGCCTGTGCAAACTGCCCCAATAGTATCGGCATTAATTACTACCGAAGGCGTTATATAAGGTAATACAGATATCACATATGCGTTAGAAACTACAGTAGCCGGAAAAGCGCAGGTTGCGTTTGATGTTACTTCTACTCTTAGTGTATCCCTATTTGTAAAGCTTCCGTAGCTGATTACTGAATCGGCAAAACCGGGAATGGGTGAGTTGTTGATTGTCCATTGATAGGCAGGAGATGAACCTGCGTTAGTAGCATTTACTGTACCGGTTAGCGGGCTGCCCAGGCAAGTAGTTGTAGTAGGCAAAAATAAAGAAGCCGACGGAGCTACCAATGGAAGCACTGTAACCGTAATAGTATTTGAATTAGTGGTAGCAGCGGTGGCGCAGCCTGCGCTGGTGGTTAGCTCGCAGCTAATGATATCGCCGGTGCTAAGTGCGTTGCTTGTATACGTAGCGCCCGTTTGCCCGTTTAAATTGCCCCCATTAAGTTGCCATTGATAGGCCGGTGTTGCACCACCGCCTACTGCTGTAGCTGTAAATGTAGCGCTTTGGCCGGCGCATAGTGTATCGTTTAGTGTGTTTATGCTTAATGCCGGTGTTACACTACCGGTTACAGCCATGGTTAATGAATTAGAAAGCGCCGTGCTTTGTGTAACACAGCTGGTAATGCTGCTGGTAAGCAGGCAGGTTATAACATCGCCGTTATTAACTGCATTGTTGGTATAAGTAGCACCGGTGGTTACGTTAATGTTATTTAGTTTCCATTGGTAAGTGGGTGTTGCTCCTCCATTGGTTGGGGTAGCGGTAAATGCCACACTTTGCCCCGTGCAAATGGATGTGCCGGTGTTAGCCGCTATGGATACTGTTGGCGTTACTACCGGCGTTACATTCATAGTAATACTATTAGATGTTGCACCGGTAGGGCTTGCGCAGGTAGCGTTAGAGGTTAAAACACATTGCACTACATCTCCATGGTTCAATAGGGTAGTAGTGTAGGCGGGGCTGTTGGTTCCTGCCGTTATTCCGTTTTTTTTCCAGCTATAAACGGGCGTGCTGCCGCCATTGGTGGGCGTTGCGGTAAAAGTTACAGAGGCTCCGGCGCAAATAGTTGTGTTGGTTGCGGAAATAGTAATGGCAGGTGTTACGGGTGCTGTTGCGGTTACACTAAAAGCATCGCTGGCACTGGTGCCGCATGGGTTAGTAACGGTAACTGTATAGCTGCCGGTGGCGTTAACTACTTTTTGCGAACCTGTTCCGCCGCCGCTCCAGCTATAGGTGCAACCGCTACAGGTATTGCTAACTGTAAGTGTGGTGCTTTGCCCCTGGCAAATGCTGTGGCTGCCGGTTACCAATGGCTTAACCGGTGCGGTGCAGGGTGTAGTTACGCAAATGGTAAAGCTGGTAGTGGTTGGCGCTACGTTGGCGCCGCTGTAATCATAAACCCTTACGTTATATACAGTGCCTACCGTTAAACCGGTTGCATGCAAAATTTCGGTGGCACCTTCTCCGCCACCTACATCGGCACAATCTACATTGGTTCCGGGGCAACCGGTGCGCAGGTCAATAACGGCATCTAAACCTGCACTGGGCACTACTGTAATATCGTGTACGGTAGCGGTGGCTGTAAATTTAAACCATACATCTTTAGCGCCGGTACTGGTATAGCCACCACAGGCAATAGGCGCCGTAGATTGGGTGGCTCCGTTTATATCGCCGGCGGTAGTGCCACCACAGGTATTGCCATAAACAGTAAGCGGAACTTCATTGCCGCAATAATCGTTGGGTGGTAGCACTGCTACAGCATTACAGCTACCGGTATTAAAATAGTTAAACCAATTTGTCCAGGGTATGGTGCCGGGGCAATCGGTGTTGGTGCCGGGCATATTCTGGTGGCCGCAAATACCGGGGCTGGTATGGTTTTGATTGGTAGCAATGCCATATTGGTTGCAAAAGTAGCAGGCCATTTGCGCCGATGCCTGTAGCATAGCCGTGCTGTTCCATAAACCGGGGTTGGCATTGGTGGCCTCGTGCTCTTCGCCTATACTACGGCCATTATTATAGGGGTAACCGCTCGCCCCGCAATGCCAGGCTGTGTTAGCTACAGGCACTACCTGGTAAATGGTGCCGTTATTAGCCGTTACAAAGTGCGCACTTGCATTAGCCGAGCAATTTTGAAACCACGATACAGCGCCTGCAGCCGTACCGGTACCTATCCAGTGGTTTACCCAGGTATCTATACTATGGTTGCGCCCGCTGCTATAGTTGCAGGTAGTAAGGCTGCTAACGGCCGGGCCATAGTCGCTACTGCGTTGGCCGCCTTGTGCCCCGTTGTTGTTTTGATTAAAGTGTTGTGCTATGTAATTTAAATCTAAACCGGTATGCCGCTCTAATACTACTTCCTCATTCCAAAGGGTGGTGCTGTGGGCTCCGTCTTTTAAAACACTGTAGTACCGGTCAGCTTGTATGGTCCGCAACTCATCCGATATAAGCCCCGAAAACTTTTTAACCGCGGGGTACCAGTGTTCCGGCAAATCTGCGGGCAAAGCAGGTTGTTGCTCATTAAAGTAGTGGCGCAGCAAGGCTGCAGCACCGCGTATGTTTTGCCGGGCATCATCTTTAAGGGTTTGGTCGCTTATTTTCAATAACCTCGCTGCTTCGTGAAGGGTGTTGCAGTAATCATTTTGCACTAAGTGCATAATGCCCCAGCCCTGGTCTATGGAAGGCCCCATTTGTGTCCAGTTATTTTCTATTTGCCCTATAGTTTTTAAAATGTCTACGGGTATATCAAACTCAGCAGCAGCATCTTCAAAGTAGTTGTTTACGGTGGCTACAGCGGGGTGAGGCTTGCTAAGGTAATAAGCCCATAGCTGGTGGCTGTGGGGTTGCACGTCCTTATCTATATGCTCCTCTACAGTTTTTAATTCAGCGCTTACATCGCGTTGTAAAAACAGTTCGCCGTTTATGTAAACCGTATCGGTTTTGGTTTGGGCAGAAATTGATAGCAGTATTAAAAATGAAAAAACAAGTGTGCAGAAGTTTTTCATTAGGGCAAAATACGAAAAACGCCGATACCCTTAAACTTCAGAAGTTTTAATTTTGAATGACGAAACCCCTACTTCCCTTCCCACTCTTTCTTCTCCAACTCCAGTATGCCTTCGCTAAGTTCCGATAACAACGTAATAAGCTGCTCGGTTTTTTTAGCACCTATTATAGTTTTAAATTTTTCTTCTACCACCTTGCTGCAGCCCGATAAATATTCCAAAAAATCTACTGCGGTGGGGGTAATGGATATAATTTTAGAACGCGAATCCTTAGGGTCTGTTTCAAAAGCAATAAAGTCCTTGTTTATCAGGTCGTTCACCATTTTGCTCATGGCCTGCTTGCTTACCCGCGCTCTGCGGCTAAGTTCATTTACATTCATAGGTTCCATACTTATAATGCTTAGCACACGCATATGGTCCGGGCGAATGCCGTCCCAGCCATCATCCTTCCATTTTTTTTGTGCCCATTCATTTATAAACCGGTGGCTTATGTATATACCCCGGTTAATGTTGCATTTACGGGCAGCAAAGTACTTCTCTAATTTGGCAGTCGCTTTTTTATCTAACATTTCGCCCCGAATTTAATTTTCTCCGTTTCACCATGCAAATATAACATTTAAAAAATAAATGGTCAACCCTCTTGTCTATTTAGTCAACTTGGTTTACTATTGCATCGTCAAAATAAAAGCTATGGCAGAAACTGAGAACAAAACCACACCCAAAACCATTGTTATACGCGTAATTTTAGGCCTGGTGCTTTTAACCGCTGCGTATTTTGGATATAAAAAAATTAACTACGAGTTCCACCACGAGACCACTGATAATGCGCAGGTAGAGGCCCGTTTGGTGCCTATATTACCCCGGGTAGCCGGCTATGTAAAAAAGCTGTATGTAGAAGATTACAGTGTAGTTAAAAAAGATTCTTTACTGGCTGAGATAGACGACAGCGAACTGGCTTTGCAGCTGGAAGAAATGGAAGCCGATTTAGCGCAAGCCGAAACGGATATTGAAAATGCCCGTGCTACCTTAGGCAACACCAGTGCCTCGGTAAATTCGGCTAAAGCAAATTTTCAGGTTTCCCAAACCCGCTTAGATAAGGCGCAAAAGGATTTTGAGCGCGACCAGAATTTATTTAAAGATGGAGCCATTACCCAAAAGCAGTTCGACGATAGCAAGGCTAATCTGGAGTTGGTTACCCGCCAGCTTGAGGCTGGTAAAAACGATGTAAGTGTGGCACAAAGCCGTACCGGCATTACCGAGTCGCAATTGAAAAAGGCACAGGCGCAAATGGCTGTAAAAAGAGCAAGGATTGAACAACAGAAGCTAAAGCTTAGCTATACTAAAATATATGCCACGGCCGATGGTAAAATAGGCCGCCGCAATATTGATGCAGGCCAGTTTGTGCAGGCAGGGTCGCCCTTGTTTACTATTATAAACGATGAGCAGTTTTGGGTAGTAGCAAACTTTAAAGAGACCCAGCTGGACCATGTTAAAGTAGGGCAGGAGGTTGAGGTTAAATTAGATGCCTACAAGAAACAGCCTTTAAAAGGAAAGATTGTATCGGTAAGCGAAGCCACCGGCGCAAAGTTCAGCTTGCTGCCACCGGATAATGCCACCGGCAACTTTGTAAAGGTAACCCAGCGCATACCGGTTAAAATTGAAATTGAAGATGCTGCTAAATATAAAGACCTGATGCACGCGGGTATGAGCGTGGAGGTAAGCATTGCTTACTAAATGGGGAAGTGGGAAATCGGATTGCGGAATTAGCAACCCGTAAAGTGTATAAGCAAACAAGGAAGAGTAAGATATATAAATTATAGAAAGCAGAACCGGTATTAATTCCGGTTTCCACATTCCAAATTCCGAATTAAAATGAAGTCCTTCGCCAAAATAATTATCGTACTTACCACTATATCGGCGGCTATCATGGAGTTGATAGACACGAGCATAGTAAACGTTGCGCTTACCAATATATCGGGTAACCTGGGCGCTACTATCGAAGATGCCAGCTGGGTAATTACAGCCTACGCCATAGCCAACGTTATTATTATACCTATGACGGGTTTTTTGGCCCAGTACTTCGGCCGTAAAAACTACTACCTTTCATCTATCATCCTGTTTACGTTCGCCTCTATTATGTGTGGTAACAGCAGCAGCCTGTGGGAATTGGTTTTTTGGCGCTTTGTGCAGGGTATTGGCGGTGGTGCTTTGCTTTCTACTTCGCAAAGTATTCTGTTCGATACCTTCGAGGTATCGCAGCGCGGTATTGCCTCGGCTATGTTTGGTGTGGGTATAGTAATGGGCCCTACGTTAGGCCCAACGCTTGGTGGTTTAATTATCGATCACTATGCGTGGCCTTTAATATTCAACATTAATATCCCATTCGGTATTGCAGCAGCTATACTTACTTACTTTTTTGTGGAAGATTCGGTGCACCACACCAGCAAACCAAGTATCGATTGGCTAGGAATAATGCTGTTGGCTACAGCCGTAGGTTCGTTGCAGTATGTATTAGAGCGTGGCGAAGCTAACGATTGGCTGGCCGATGAAAGCATACGTATATTTTTGGTTACTACTATAGTTTCGGTAGTTGGTTTTGTATGGTGGGAGTGGAGGCAGGAGGAACCGGTGGTAAACATACGTTTGCTTAAAGACCCTAACCTTACCCTTACTACCCTGCTTACCTTTGTTTCGGGCTTTGCCTTATTTACGTCAGTGTTTGTTTACCCCTTATTGCTGCAAAGGGTGTTGGGCTATACGCCAACTATGGTAGGTATGTCGCTACTGCCCAGTGCGCTGGCGTCTATAGTAGTAATGCCAATAGTAGGTAAGCGCCTGCAGGCCGGCGACTCGCCTAAAATATTTATTACCGTAGGCTTTATAATAGTAATGATATATGGCTGGATGCTTTACCAGCGCACCAACATGAACGCCAGTATGGATGATTTTTTTGTGCCGCTTATGGTGCGCACCATAGGCATTAGTATGATGGCCGTTACGCTTACTAACCAGGCTGTAGTAGGGTTGGCCCCGCGCGATATACCGCAAGGCGTTGCGCTTAACAATATGATGCGGCAGTTAGGCGGCGCCTTTGGTATTGCTATTATGAACACCTACATTACCAACCGCTTTGCCATACATCGCACCGATTTAATAAGCAACATAACCGAAGGCTCGGCTAATTTTATTGAGCGCAACAATGCATTAATACAAGGGGTAGGCAGCAAACTGGCCGTTACAGCCAACGCGCAGCAGCAGGCTTACCAGCTATTAGATTTAACCGTAAGTAAGCAAGCCTACCTGCTTACCTATGCCGATGCATTTTTGTTTTCTACCGTGGCGGTGCTGGCGGTGTTTCCTATAATTTTTGCCCTGCGCAATAAAAAACTAAGTGCCGAAGAAATGAAAATGGCGAGCGAGGCTTCGCATTAAAACCCCTAAAGGGCACTTTGAAATACAGAATACAATTAAAGATAAAGACAAGACTATGAAGACAAGATTTTTTATACTGCTTACCATCTTAATCATCTTAGGAAAGGAAGGTGTAAGCCAGTCGACCACAACACCTGCACCAACGCAGTTAACCGAGCTGGTTAATAAGGCTATTGCTAATTACCCCAAGCTAAAAGAGGCCAACGAATATGTAAACCTTAGCGAGGCCCGTAAAGATTTAGCCTATGGCGCTTACATGCCAACCATTAGCGGCGATGCAAGCTACCGGTATGGTAAGCCAACGCCAAGTATTTCCTTTCCGGTAGGCCCCGGCGTTACTAAAGAGGTGCAATTTATACCGGCCAATAATTACGATATGGGTTTAAAGCTGCAACAACCCATTTGGGATTTTGGCCGCACCGGTGCTACCATTAAAAAAGCCAAAAGCGAAATAGCCGCGCAAAAAGATAACCTGGAGGCTGCTACTAATACCCTGGCTTACCAGGTAGCGCAGGTTTACTACGGCATTGTGTTTTTAAATAAGAGTGTAGATGTGCAGAACGAGCAAATAAAATTGCTGGAGGCCAACGAAAAACTGATAGGCGATAAAATTAAAAACGGCGATGCCCTTAAGTTTGATTTGCTGAGCACGCAGGTTAAAAAGAACATGGCCCTTAACCGCCTGATTGATTTACAAACCCAGCTTAAAAAGCAATACGATATGCTGAACATGGTAACCGCTAACACCGGTTACGATTATATTACCGCCAAAGATGCCGATGGCAACCTGTTTAGCGCCGATGCCGTTAACGCCGATAACAACCTGGATTTAAAAGTGCTTAACGACCGGCTGGAGACTGCCAACTGGGATGTGAAGATTGCTAAACGCGGGTGGTTGCCGCAATTATTTGCCAATGCCAATGCCGGCTACCGCAATGGTTTTGTGCCCGATATTAATAAGCTGCTGTTTAACTACAGTGCAGGCGTAGGTTTAAATATTCCAATTTTTTCATCGGCAAGGCCAAACTACCAAACCAAAATTGCCAAAATAAACCTGCAGGCTAATACCTACGCTTTAGAGGCTCAAAAGCTTACCTTAAATAAAGATATAGCCCAGGCAAAAAACGATGTGCAGGCTACCCAAAGCAAACTGGTAAACTACGAATTGCAGGTAAGCCAGGCCAATGAGGCCCTTGGGTTGGCTAACAGCCGCTATAAAGGCGGGGTAATTACTAATTTAGAACTGCTTACAGCACAAACTAACCTGCAGGATGCTCAGTTAGGCAAAATTCAGCTGGAGTATAACCTGCTTTTAAGCAAGCTGGATTTGAACCGTATTGGCGGCACAAAGTTTTGGTAGTAGATAGGTAGGGAATAGTGTTGAGCATATTATGAAGGTTTTCCCTGTTTCTACGTAGCAATGTTACCCCTACGCCCTGTTACTTTATTGCCCCAATAAGCCACATAACTACTGTTTTATTTACCATAATGTGCAGTTAACTGATAGATAACGCATTGGCACGAAATTTACCTGTAGATAATTGTTGACCATATTATTTCAGAATCTAAAATTAATAACCATGAACATGCAAGAACAAATGACCACCGGTGCGAATGATTATTCATACATAGATTCTACACCGCGCATTAAAACCGACTACAACCACACCCGCAATTTTTTTATTGTGGTAGTGCTTATTGAAGTTGTATCGCTTATTATTGCATCGCTTATTTAAGTGGCGCTTTAATAATTAAAACCAAACCCCGTTAAAATGAAGAATTTTGATAATATGGTAGATGCCATTAACGACTTAAAGGCACGCGGCTACGACCTGGATTTTAATTTGAAAGAGAATTACCTTGAGTGTGCCAATACTAAGAGGCAGCTATCGCCACATGAGTTTGATATAATGGAAGTTTACCGCTTTGAGGGTATGACCAACCCATCCGACAGTTCAATTCTGTATGCCATTCAATCGCACGACGGATTGAAGGGAGTATTGGTAAATGCTTACGGGGTATATGCCGACACAGTATCGCAGGCCCTGGTAGCCAAGCTTAATACACCGGTGCCCGACGAGCACATAAAATAATTTTGCTCTTTAAGCAAATGCGGCCCGCCCTGTAATACGGGGCGGGCTTTTTTTATAAAGGAAGTCGGGCAAATGTCACACTGAGCGCAGTCGAAGCGCGTCATTTGCGCAGGCGGAAGCACTTGTCTTCGACTACGCTCAGACTGACATGCTTCCGCAATTTCACCACTCTTCATCTTTCCGCAAATAATTCTATGTTTGGTTCATAAATGAACCCTCCGTTTAAAAGTTACCCGCTCGCCCTCCGCATACCGCTTATATTCTGTATGTTTTTCTTTAATATAGGTATAGTGGGCCTGCTGGCAGCCTTAGCAGCTAAATCTATTTTTGGTATCGAAAATATTTTCGAGGTATCGGGTGGCAATTTATCGGCCCCCGGCAGCCGTGATGCTTTTTTGTTTATGCAAGCCCTGAGTTCGTTAGGTGGCTTTGCACTTACGGCCATGATGTTTTCGGTGCTGGAAGCCGGCGAGTATAAAAAGCATTTGCGCTTAACTACCCCGCCAACCTTTAAATTAGCAGCAGTTGCTGTGGTTGCCGTATTGGCTGCCCAGTTTTTTATAGAGTGGTTGGTTAAAATTAATCAGCTTATACCTGCCCCCGCCGGTTTACAGGCCATGCAAAAGCAGGCCGCTGAACTAACCGAAGCCCTGATGAATTTTAAAGATATCGGTCATTTTATAATTGTAGCTTTTGTGGTAGCGGTAATACCTGCTATTGGCGAAGAGTTTCTTTTCCGCGGGCTATTGCTGGGCGATATGCTAAAAGCAAAAGTGCGCCCGCAGGTAGCTATACCGGTTACCGGTTTTCTTTTTGCCCTGGTGCACGGCGAGTTTCACAATACTTTGGCTATATGGGTGCTGGGTAGCTTTTTAGGCTATCTTTATTATGCAAGCGGCAGCCTGTGGTTGCCAATTTTAGCCCACTTTACCAATAACTTTTTAGCCGTGTTACTAAAATATCTGTTCAACACAGGCGTAATAAGTAAAGACCTGGCCGAGGCCGAAACGCCTTTATACGCCACCGTAATTTCAGTAGTTGTTTTTGCAGGTTTAGTGTTTGTAATTACAAAATGGAGAAAGCCTGCCAATTTTGTTGAATCCGAGGTGGAGGCGCAGTGAATTTGTTTGAATTGAGACAGACGCAAGGCCAAATGTCATGGTGAGCGGAGTCGAACCATAATTTTATAACCAATCGCCCTTCGGTTTAAAGCCGCGCGGTAAGTTTTATTTTTTGATTATGAAAACATTTCTTATCCGTCTTTCTTCGGGCCTGGTGGTGGCCGCGCTGGCTATTACAGCCATGCTTTACAACCAGTATACCTTTTTTGTGCTTATGAGCATAATACTGCTCGGCAGCCTTAACGAGTATTTTAAAATTACGGCCGATAGGTTCGATAAGCCCACCTCGTTTTTTCAGGGTAAGTGGTTTGTAATTATTCTGGGCTACCTGGTGTTTATCAAATCATTCGTGTTGGCCTCGCCACCGGCGCAGGGCATACCCAACCTCAGCAACCTGTTTTTAACCATTATTGATGTATTCACGCGTTTCCGCGATTCATCTATCACCATGTCGGCTACTATACCCATAGTAGTATTCATTCTTTTTATTACCGAGCTATACAGCAAAAGCGAAAGGCCTTTCGAAAACATTGGCCGCAAAGCGGTAGCTATCTTCTGGATTTTGATACCGGTAGTGCTTACCACCAAAATTTATTTCGAAGAGGGTGGCCCTTTTATTTTGGCCATGTTCTTCACCATCTGGATGTACGATAGCTTCTGCTACATATTTGGTTCGCTATTGGGCAAGCACAAATTGTTCGAGCGCATATCGCCTAAAAAAAGCTGGGAGGGCACCATTGGCGGTGCGCTGGTAACTATGGTGGCTTTTTACTTTGCCAATAAAATACCGCAGCTGCAAAGCCATTCGGCCATAGAGTGGGTCATCCTTACTTTTGTAATTATAGTTATTGCCACCTATGGCGATTTGGTAGAGTCGCTTTTAAAGCGCAACCTGGGTATAAAAGATTCGGGCAACATTATGCCGGGGCACGGCGGCTTTTTAGACCGTTTAGACTCTTTCTATCTGGTAGTGCCCTTTGTGGTAATGCTGCTGTGGCTGTTTGGCCAAATTAAAAACCTGATACTGGTATACGAGTATTTGAACCGATAGTCTTATTTTTTGTTTTATATGGAACGAGCGGAACTTCCGCTATTTGACTTATTTAATATACATTTGCGCCGCACCAAAAGCAAGCCATGAGGAAAAAGATTAAGATTCACCGCGAAGGACATAAAATTCTGCTGGTGTCGTGTATCCTGCTGCTGTTGTTAAACATTACCGTTGCTGTTATCGTTCATAATACCATTGTATACTACATTATGGGGGCTGCATCGGTGGGTATATTTATTGCCTTTGCATCGTTTTTCCGCATACCGGCCCGCAACTTTTTTACCAGCGATAATCACATTGTAGCCCCGGCCGATGGCCGCGTGGTGGTAATTGAAGAAGTAGTAGAAAACGAATACTTTAAAGATAAGCGCATACAAGTTTCTATATTTATGAGCCCCGCCAACGTGCACGTTAACCGCACGCCTATCAGCGGTATGGTAAAGTATCAAAAGTATCACCCGGGCAAATACCTGGTGGCCTGGCACCCAAAGTCGAGCGAGAAGAACGAACGCAATACCATTGTATTGGAGCATGATGAGAGCGATGCCGAAATATTGGTGCGCCAGATAGCCGGTAAACTGGCCCGCAAAATACGCTGGTATTTAAACGAGGGCGACGAGGTAGAGCAAAATGCCGAGCTTGGTTTTATTAAGTTTGGTTCGCGGGTGGATTTGTTTTTACCCATAGGCACCAAAATAGACGTTAACCTTAAGCAAAAAGTAAAAGGTGGAATTACGGTAATAGGAACGCTGCCAGAGTAAGCTTCGCTTCGATTACACCGATAAATACAGGATTAAAAACAATAAAAACGATACAATGAAAAAGCTGATGACTCTTTTAAGTTTAATAATGTTGGTTGGTTTTACTTTTGCTCAACAAGCCGCAACTGCTACTACAACCACTACTACAGTACAAACTGCAAACAAAGTAATGCAGGCCGATGCTAAACCAAGCACCCTTAAAGTTGACCCGACCAATAGCGCGGCACCTGCCTGCAGCCACGGCGCAGCTAAAACCTGCAGCGGTGGTCCATCATCTGCTAAACCAGCCTGCTGCCAACAACCCGGCACCGGTCATGGCTGCAGCGGCCACGGAACTTCTACTAAGGTAGAAGAGAAGAAGGGGGAGTAGGGTTTACCATTCGGAAGCAAATGGAAATAATGTTCAAGGCATTGTTGAACAATAGTTTTACTTTGTGCTATGCGTTATATCGCCTATAGCAGTTCTGGCTTACGTTCCAAAAATGAAGATGCCTATTATGGCAACGATAATCTTTTCATTGTATGTGATGGTGTTGGTGGCTGGGCGTATGGTGAAGTAGCTTCCAAATTAGCCTGTTCTTCAATTTCTGATTATTTTAAGGCAAATCCTGCTGAAAGTTTTGATTCTGAATATATGGGCAAAGCGCTTCGCTACGCGGTTAAACAATTTCAGGAAGCTGAAGCGAAATATCCAGAACTCAAAAACATGGCAACCACAGTTGTTTTGGCAGCTTTCGATTTGAACGGAGCCAGCTTGGCCTGGCTTGGAGATAGCCGCCTATATCATATTCGTGAAGGTCAAATTCTTTTCGTTACCGAAGACCATTCGCTGGTAAACAACTTGCTTAAGCAGGGACATACCAACGAAGAAGAACTGAAAAATATTCGCAATTTCATTACCAACTCATTAAGCGCGAAAAACAGGGGTAATTTTTCTATACACAAAATTTCAGGACAAGAAATCCGACAGAGCGATTTCTTTTTCCTTTGTACGGATGGGGTTTTAGAAAATATTACTCCGGAAAAAATCAAAAATATCTTTTCAGGGGTGGCGAACCTCGAAATCCTTAAAACTGCTATTTTAAACGAATGCGAAGGAAAAACCAAAGACAATTTTACCTTTGAAATTATTCAACCCATCTAATCCGCAATGGAAGTTTCACTTGCCGCATTCCGAAAACGGTTTATATACAACCAGCAAAGTGATTTACTTGGCAATGGTGGCTTTAGTCAGGTATATAAAGCATTCGACAACGAAGACAAGATTTATGTGGCCCTTAAAATCTATCAAGGCGACCCGCATAGCAAATACAATCTTATAAACGAAGTAAAGCGCTTTAAAAAATTACGACACCCCAACATCATAGAACATATCGAAGCCTATGAAGTGAACACCGGGGCATTTGATATTCATGGCAACCCCGTGCAATACCAGGTAGGCATTTTAGAATATGCTGATAGTGGAACCCTCGGCGACCTGCTAAAAAAAGGCAAACCAGATTTCCGCTTGCTCGAAAACATAACTAAGGACATAATAGAAGGACTGGCCTATCTGCACGACAATAACATTATCCATCGAGACCTAAAGCCAAGTAACATTTTACTTTTTAAGCAGGGTGAAAATTTGCGGGCTAAGATTACAGACTTTGGTATTGCAAAAAATACAGATGCTACGGCTGCCAGTACTCAATTAGTGGGCACCGTAGAATACATGGCTCCGGAATTTTTCAAAAACGATACAGCAGGTATCACGCTGGCTGCTGATTTATGGAGTTTAGGCGTTATTCTCCTTGAAGCCCTTACCGGCATTCATCCTTTTGGTAAAGCCGGCACCGGTAGCACCAGCGAGCAAATTATTCATAACATCCTTTTAGCAAGCCCAGTAGAGGCTCAAAATTCTTCTTCCTTTCCGGAGCCCTTAAAGTCAATTATCACTAACTGCCTAAGGCGCGATCCCAATTTGCGCCCAACAACCGCAGCAGATTTAAAACATTACTTTGATGGAAAGCGTGAAGATGTTTTTGGTGAGAGAACACAATTGATAGATACTAAGTTTAAGAAGGCGGTTGCTGAAACTCAAAAATCAAAATGGGGAAACTGGCTTAGAGCATTGTATGATTTTGATTTAAGAAAGGGCAAATGGAAATGGGTTATTGCTAAGGAGATATTGGTATTGTTAGTTACAATAGCTTTGGTTATATTTTTCTATCAATTGGAAACAAAGCGATTAGAATACTCCTATAATAACTACCTACATAAATTTCATAGTGAGCTGATTAAAGATTTTTATCCCCAGAATTTACCTAAGGGGTTTGAACTCACCTCTTTCTCAGTTGGAAATTGCCCCAATTATGAAGGAGGCTATATTGCGATAAGTGCTGAGTTTGATGTATTCAAATCAGAATTGTATAAAACTGGAGATTACTTGGCACAGTGTCTTGGAGCGAACCCTAAGTATCGAGATTTAATTAGCCAAAGGCCGCGAATTATTCCTTTTTTTATTGTCACTAATTTTCCTTACGATAGTGATGTCTATAGTTTTTATTTCGGGTATAGTTCTTGTGCTTTGTTGGACTCAATTATGCTGGTGGTATTTACTTTATTCTACCCTATCCGTTTTCTCCTGTTAATACTGGCTTGGGTATTCAAAACTTTAGGTTTTACATTACCAGATATTTCAAAAAAAACATCAAAGACAATTAAATATACGGTAATAACCCTATTTGCAGTTTTATTAGTTATTTTATTTTTTGCTTCCCAGCAAAAACAAATAATAATCAGTTCAGCAGTTAACTCAGAGAAAGCACCATTTAACCCAAATGAACCTTACCAAAAGTTGGTCAACGGAGCATGGGTGAATAGTGCTTTTGTTGATACCTTTGTTGCCGAAGTAGATAGCTCATTTCCGCCTTCTAAGCTTAATGGAAATAAAAGCCTTCCAACACCCCAAGTGGTATTTGGGAAAAATGATCCGGTTTATATTCCAAATAAGCCATCATCAAATCCTTCTTTAAGTAATTACATTGTAATCCTTATGACGGATATTAAGTATTACAGCGACATAGACTACGACCCTAAAGTAGGAACTAAAGAACAGTATGATGAATTTAAATCGCTCACAAATAGTTGGACTTATATAGGCATTTCGGAAGTTTTAAATGTTGCTTCGCTAAATTCTGAAAAAGAGTATAGAATCCAACAATACATTTTGTCACAAGGTTTAAGTGTTGCCGATTTAACTTCACACAGACAATCATCAGATACACAAGTAAAGATTTATAAATTCAAAACCTTTGAAAGTGCTTTGAAGTTTAGAGAGCAACAAAAAACATCAAAGTATATACTTCTATCAGTGTCACAGCGCGATATTGAATCAATGCTACTTAATTATAATTTTAAACCTTGAGAGTTAGAAAAACAACAATCGCTTACCTTGCTTACTTCGACATTCTCGGTTTTCAGTATAGCTTGGCAAAACTATCAAACGAGGAATTAGACGAGCTTCATTCTGAAATAATGAGTGATACTCAATGGGCTTATGCGGATGATGGTAAGCAGGTAAGTGTATAGAATTGCACCCAAAGCGAATTAAACCCCTAAGCTCTCAATTCTCTCCACCACCAACTTCGCCCTGTCATTTTCAAACAAGTGTGCTAGGATGGTTTCAAATTTTACTTGTGCCAATTGCTCTTTTAGATATTCTTTTACGTCGGCAGGTGCGTTTGTAATTTCGGCGTTCCAATGGCTATTGCTATCAAGCACATAAATAATATCCTCCATATCATGGCTGGTGCGCGGGTCTTTACCCCGGCCTGCAAATGCAGCAAATTTAGTAGCTAAAAAAAACGGCAATTCAAGCAACTGTATTTGTCTGGCGCTGTTCAGGTTTATGGTAAGGGTATGTTTCAACCCCTTTTCAAACCACAAATTGGCAGGTGCCCAGCCAATAGCTACAGTGCTCATTACATCTACTTTAATCTCTCCGTAGTTGAACCTGCAAAGCACATTATCTTCTGCGGTTTGCTTAAATCCTCGCTGGTTAAGCTTTTGCCTTATTTCTTCCAGTTCCAGGGGTGTGGTAATTTCTAAAAATAAGTCCACATCCTTTGTTGCCCGGCTATCTTCCGCATCCGGGTCGGCATAAAAGCCTATTACAGCGCCACCCACATATACAGCCTTTTCATTCAAATCCCCCAAAACCGTGGCTATAAGATCTATTGCCGCAAGGTTGGCTGCGCGGTTAATCATACACCTATTCTTTTTTTAATTTCTTCAATGGCTAATTCCTGTTCGCGGATCCGGCCTACGCGTAACGCATCTGTTAGCGCTAATAATTCATAAAGCAAGGGGTCATTTAAGCAAGCTTCTGTAGCCTTGGGATAAAGTGGCTCAATAACCCTTCCGCGTACATCCCCCCTGGCATATCTCCATACGTATGCTTCGTTACTGCTTATTATATGGCTTAGTGGCGATGCGGCATGAGCAGTAGGAATGCCTTTTGCCATTTCGCCCGGTTGTTGTGGAAAAACGTAACGGACCCCGTATTGCAAAAAATTTAATAAAGCGAGTTTCATCACCACGGTTTTGTCCTGACTTAAAAGCCCTGCACAAACGGAACGATTGAGAGAATAACTAAATTCCCCTATGCTGATTTTCATTTGTTCGGCTAAGTCCTTCATCAGCCACTCGCGCTCTCTTAAAGATGCGATTTTTAATAAAATGGCCACATCCTGCGGCTTCATACCTTTATGTTTTCTCATGGGTATAAAAGTAAAAAAAAATTCACATTTCATGAAATATGAAAATATACTAAATTAATATTGAAAATCAGATCATTAGTAGAATAATAGTCCTAAAATTTCATTGATTTTTCATGTTTCGTGAAACTTGTAATTAATAATTCCTCACTAGATTTATGTTGTGTTTTTTGCTTAAACTAATCCAACGGCAGCATTTCCATTTCTACTTCTATATTTACAATTACATGAAAACCTATAAAGCCGGTCGTTATGCCGAAGCAGATATTCCCCTTACACTAAATGTTTGCAGTCGCAACCATGCAATGCTGACCGTAGCAAGCAGCGGAAAAATTCTTTTACAGGATTATAGCAGTAATGGCACGACCATAAACGGAAAAAAAATAAACAATCAAGCCACCGAAATAAAATATGGCGATGAAGTTCTCTTTGGCGGTATAGAAAAGCTTGATTGGAACAAAATCGAAAAACCTACCTCTGGGCTTGTAACCGCAAGCTATGTAGAGGGCAACTCATACACTAAACCATTTACAGGTTTTTTTAGGCGGCACGCTATCAAAGTAATTATTGTGCTATTTGTAATCGGCACGGGATTACTCGCTTTCAATTTTTTGTCCACTCGTACCCACTCTGCCCCCGATATTCCCATGGTACCTTCCACTATTTATTCACTTTATCAAAATTCAGTGGCCTTAGTTGAAGTAGAATACTTTGTGCGCATTGAATCTGCCGCTAATAGTTTATATGTAGGTTTAGGAGATAACGGCACGATAACCATCAGCAAAACCCAAGGCGACTTAAAACCCCTTAGTTCTCAAGGCACTGCTTTTTATGTTGACAGTACGGGACTTCTTGTCACAAATCATCATGTAGTTCAACCTTGGCGCTACGACAACAAACTTCAAGACTATTTCAACAAGAAACTTAAGCCCTTAATAATTGCAGCTCTACAAAATAAGGGTTACTCAAACCCAAACCCCATTTTTAAAGGCGAACCACACGCCATTTACATTTATCCCAATGGCAAAAGCTTTTCGCCAGAAAACAGAATTCATTGTTCTATTCATAAAATAGCCGATGTAGAAGAAATAGATTTGGCGTCAATTCAAATTAACAGTCATATACTACCAGCAAGGGTTACTGTAGTAGCGAACTCCGTTTTAGAAAATGATGAAAAGAAAATTGAAGTAAACACAAGCGCCTATGTTATTGGATTTCCGCTTGGTGACGCCCTTGCCGTAAACGAAGACAATGTTTTAAATTGTTCTTCAACTACCGGTAGCTTTACTCAAAATCCAGCTACTTATTATATCCAGTTTTCTGCTGCCGTTGCATCAGGAGCAAGCGGCTCACCAGTATTTAATCAATACGGAAAATTAGCGGCTATAACCTATCTTGGCTCAAAAGAGCAAAGTTTCAACCGAGGAATTTTAGCAAAATATTTAAGGGAAGTAAAATAGAATTGTTTTACTTAAATAGTAATTAATATTGCTCCAATAAATTTATTTCTCCCATCCATACGCTCATTATCAATAACTTACAAAGGTGCTTGTAAAAATAAGTGCCTAAATCTTTGCAAAAACGGGTAGTAATTCTACTTTTGCGCCCCCGCCGACCAACTTGGCATATGCCCGGAAGGAAAGTGGATTAAAAAACTAAAAAAATTATTCATCATGCAATCACGCAGCTATAGCACCCGCACCGTTTCCGATAAGGAAGTAAAACGCGAGTGGTTTATCGTAGACGCAGATGGCGCCACCCTTGGCCGTATGACCACTAAGGTAGCCTCTGTATTACGCGGAAAACACAAACCTACCTACACCCCTAACATGGATTGTGGAGATTATGTAATCGTTATTAACTCTAAAAAGGTGCGTATGACCGGTAAAAAAATGACCGATCGCCCTTTAGTTCGCTACACCGGCCACCCGGGCGGACAGCGCTTTGCCACTCCGGCCGAGTTGATTGAGAAAAACCCAAACAAATTGATTGAGCATGCTGTAAAAGGTATGTTGCCTAAAAGCTCTTTAGGTGTTAAACAGTTTGGCAAATTATTTATTTACGAAGGTGCCGAGCATCCACATGCTGCACAAAAACCTAAAGCCCTTTAATTATGGAAAACGTAACCGTTGGAAGAAGAAAAGCATCTGTTGCCCGTGCGTTTATTAAAGCCGGCACCGGTGTTATTACCATCAACAATAAAGATTACAAGGATTTCTTCTCGTTAGAATACCTGCAAAATAAAGTAGAATCGCCTCTTAAAACAGCCGATAGCGAAGGTAAATTCGATGTTTCGGTAAACGTATTTGGCGGTGGTATTAAAGGCCAGGCCGAAGCTATATCGTTAGCAATTGCCCGCGCGCTTATTATTGATAATCCTGAAAAACGCCCTTCGCTTAAAAAAGCCAAGTTACTTCGTCGCGATGCCCGCAAGGTTGAACGTAAGAAAACAGGTTTACGTAAGGCTCGTAAGCAAGAACAATTCAGTAAGCGTTAATTATTGTTGAACTCACTCAATAAAAAGAAAATGGAAAGATTAGCACATAAAGATTTATTAGAGGCACAGGTTCACTTCGGTCACCTGAAAAGAAAATGGAACCCCAAGATGTTGCCTTACATCTTTGGCGAAAAGAAAGGTATCCATATCATTGACCTGAACCGCACCTCAGATAAATTAGAAGAGGCAGCACAGGCAGCTAAAGCGATAGCTCGCAGCGGACGCAAAATTTTGTTTGTAGCCACTAAAAAGCAAGCTAAAGAAGTAGTTAAAGAAGCTGCAAAGCGTGTAGGTATGCCATTTGTAACCGAAAGATGGTTAGGTGGTATGTTAACTAACTTTACTACTATCCGTAAGTCGATTAAAAAGATGCAGAGCATTGAAAAAATGCTTGAAGACGGAACTTTGGAAAGCGTAACCAAGAAAGAGAAATTGGTGCTTACCCGCGAAAAAGAGAAAATGGAGAAAGTGTTAGGTGGTGTTGCCGGTATGAACCGCGTTCCCGCGGCTTTGTTCCTGGTAGATATTACCCACGAAAACATTTCGCTTAAAGAAGCACAGCGCCTTAACATCAACACCATTGGTATAGTTGATACGAACAGCGACCCTACTAAAGTTGACTTTGCAATACCTGGTAACGATGATGCAGCAAAATCTATCATGATTTTGACTAACTACATTGCCGATGCAATTGCAGAAGGTTTGGCAGAGCGTTCAGCATCACAAGAAGGTGTTGACGGCGATAACGAAGAAGAATTTGCAGAGCGTAACAGCTTCGATAGCATGAGCGAAGAAGAAACCCGCAAAAGCAAAGAAGATAAAGAAAAAGGCCGTGGCCCGGCTAAAAAACGCAGCACCGGCGGTGGTGGTAACACCCGCGGCGGAGCAGGCGGTGGCGGTAACCGCCCACGTACTGGCGGCGGTTTTGGCCCAAAGAAAGTGTAGTTCCGAAAGGAGGTCCCGCTAAAACGGGAACAGAATGACGAATGAAGCTGCCAGGTTTAATCACTTGGCAGTTTCGTTTTTAAAAAGAAAGCTTTAGTAATAATTATCTAAATAAAATTTAACTAATAAATAATGGCAACAGTAACAGCAGCCCAGGTAAACGAATTAAGAAACCTGACGGGCGCAGGTTTAATGGATTGTAAAAAGGCCTTAACCGAAGCTAACGGCGATGTGCAGGCAGCAATCGATTTTTTACGTAAAAAAGGTGCTAAGGTAGCTGAGCTACGTGCAGGCCGTGCGGCTGCAGAAGGTGTGGTAATAGCTAAAACTTCGGCTGATAATAAAAAAGGCGTAGCAGTATATCTTTCGTGCGAATCGGATTTCGTGGCTAAAAACGACAGCTTTGTAAAGTTTGCTACTGATGTAGCTGAACTGGCTCTTGAAAAAGCACCGGCTACTTTAGAGGCTTTGTTAGAACTTGACCTTAACGGCAGCACCGTAAAGGCACAGGTACAAGAGAAAGTATCTGCCATTGGCGAGTTAATCAACGTATCGGCTTACGAAACTATTGCCGGCGAAAGCGTTGTAGCTTACAACCACATGGGCAATAAAATTGGTGTATTGGTAGCCCTTAACAAAGGCTTAAACGATGCAGTATCGGCAGTAGGTAAAGATGTGGCTATGCAAATTGCAGCTATGAACCCACTGGCAGTAGATGGCAGCGGTATACCGGCTGAAGTAATTGAGCGCGAAAAAGCAATTGCTAAAGAAAAAGCAGTAGCTGCAGGTAAACCAGAAAACATATTAGAAAAGATAGCTGAAGGTGCAGGTAATACCTTTATTAAAGAGAACACCCTGCTTACCCAACCGTTTGTAAAAGACGGCAGCAAAACCGTACAACAAGTATTAGGCGGCGCTGAAAGCGGCTTAACTGTTACTGCTTTTAAAAGAGTAGAAAGAGGAGCAGCTAAGTAATAAGTATTCTGAAAAATGCAATAAATACAAAAGCGTCCCGCTAAAATGGGGCGCTTTTGCTTTTTTAGGACAAGTCAGTGTAAAGTGATTGCACGTAAATTAAAGTGGGACTAGCGCACTACAGGTATTTCTGAAATTGTAACTAACGTCGAAATACAGGAACGCAGGTCTTTCCTCTACATTTTATGGAGAGGGAAGATGCCGAACCTGTCCCGAGCGCAGCCTCGGGAGGCAGATTGGTGAGGCGAATTAAAGCGTCCCGCCAAAACGGGACGCTTTTGCTTTTTAGGCCTCTTTTTTCTTTAAGTATTTTATTACCAGCAACACACTATTCACTTCTTCTTTGCCTTTCGCTTGCGTTTCTTATTTTCACGTCCGCAATGAAATACAAACGTATCCTCCTCAAACTAAGCGGCGAAAGTTTAATGGGCAGTAAACAATTTGGCATAGATGCCGATATGGTTATGCTGTACGCCAACGAAATTAAACAGGCTACAACTGCGGGTGTGCAGGTAGCTATAGTAATAGGCGGCGGAAACATTTTTCGCGGCATACAGGCCAGTGCCAATGGTATAGACCGTGTGCAGGGTGATTATATGGGTATGCTGGCCACCGTAATTAACAGCATGGCCCTGCAAAGCGGCCTCGAAAAAATTGGTGTTAATACCCGCCTGCTTTCGGCTATTGAGATGAAAGAAGTAGCCGAGCCTTTTATTAAACGCCGCGCTGTAAGGCACCTGGAGAAGGGCCGCGTGGTAATTTTTGGTGCCGGCACGGGCAACCCTTACTTTACAACCGATACGGCTGCTGCCCTGCGTGCTACCGAAATTGAATGCAACGTAATATTAAAAGGCACCCGGGTAGACGGTATTTACGATAGCGACCCCGAAAAGAACCCCAAGGCCGTAAAATACGACCGCATTACCTACGGCGAAGCCCTTAAAAAGAAACTAAGCGTAATGGACCTAACGGCCTTTACCCTTTGCCAGGAAAACCAGATCCCGATTATAGTTTTTGATGCCAACAAAAAAGGCAACCTTAAAAAAGTGCTCGACGGAAAAAAAATAGGTACTATTGTAACCGACAAATAATTTACCTGAACACGTTAAACTGAACACATAAACACATTTATATGACCGAAACAGACGTTAAAGACCTATTAACCCAAACCCGTGGCCAAATGGCCAAGGCTATTGAGCACTTTGAATTTGAACTGGGCAAAATACGCACCGGCCGTGCCAGCGCAGGCATGCTGGATGGTATTGAAGTAATGGCCTACGGCGCTATGACGCCCCTTATACAGGTAGGTAATATATCCACCCCCGATGCACGCTCTATTACTATACAGCCCTGGGATAACTCGGTAATGGCCGAAATTGAAAAGGCTATTTTAAAGGCTAACATTGGCATTACCCCGCAAAACGATGGTAAGCTAATCCGCCTTAACATACCGGCTATGACCGAAGAGCGCCGTAAAGACCTGGTTAAGCAAACTAAAAATGAAGCCGAAAAATGCCGTATCTCTTTACGCACTATCCGTAAAGATGCGAACGAAAAAGTAAAGAAATTTTTGAAAGATGGTCTGCCGGAAGATGCTGCTAAAGCCGCCGAAACCGATATTCAGAACCTTACCAACGATTACTCTGCCAAGGTTGATAAGCACCTGGAAGTAAAAGAAAAAGAAATAATGACGGTATAACCATCAACCAGACCCTTGTAGTAAAGCCATCCACTAAACCGGATGGCTTTTTTTATGCCTGCTATCAACAACTGATGCACGCGTGCCGCGTGTGCCAATAAACATTCGCGCCATTTGGCAAAAAATTAGCGCTATACTAAGTCTAACTGCCGGATACGGCAGGTGGGGGAAGAGGTATTAACCCCAATAAGCGAAATATCATCCGGAGATAATGAACGTGTTTCTGGTAGGGACTCTTGCGCTTGCCTCCCTACTTCAACCCCGTCACGCTCGTCACACTCACTATGGCTCCAAACATATCAAAGGCTTCTACCTTCGCCATAGTGCCCAGCTCGGGCACAAACCATTCCTTTTTATAAATAACCATGTAACCTAAAGGGTTTGTAAACGAGCGGCGCACCATCATCTTATCAAACTTACCCATCATTTTAGCCGATAGTTCTGTCTGTTCCCGGTTAACCCTTTCATCGGCCGACTCGTAAGAAATATCCATCTTCGATTTACTCCACGATTGAGACTCGATAACATAAGCCCTATACTTTTTATCGTTTACCGTTACGTCTTCTTCTGCAGTTACCTCGGCAAACATGTAGTTAATAACGTGGTTGTTGGTGCTTATGGTTTGGCGCACCTCTACATCAATGTTTTTATAAACCGCGCTGGTAGTGGTTTTAGTGTAGGAGCCAAAACCCGTTTCGCCAGTGCGCGAATCGGTAGCATAGCCATAATGGTCGGTGGTTTTTGTAGCCATGTGCGAAAACACAGTCTTTTGTACGGTTATATCCTTCGAGGTAGGTAACACTATCGATATATCATCAAACTTAGGCAGCACATCGCCAACTTTTATACGCATAGGCAAAACCATTATTCCCTGTATAGTATAGCCAAACACACTGCCATCAGCGTTTGGTACTTCTACCGGTCCGCGATTGCGGGCAAAGTATAACGTATCGCTGTTGCATACTAAATAGCTGCTATAATCTTTACCGGCAATGTTGGTGGTAAGGGTATACTCATCACCATCGGGCACTATGGCTTTTTTATACCGGTAAGTAAGTGGGTATTTGCTGGCCGGTGTTACCTGGCCGCCGTAAACCATGGCATTAAACTTTAAAACCTCCTCGTCCTTTTTGGCATCCTTCATTTTTGCAAACTTCTGGTCGGGGTTCATAAACGGAGTGTTGTATGTGGTAATCATCAACTCAATGCTACCGGTATCTTTTAGAAACAGGTTGCACTTTTGTGCAATGGCCGGGGTGCCTGTAAGCAACGCTATAATAAATGCTAGGGTAGCTTTCTTCATGGGTTAAATTTTATATTAATGTGTAAGGCTAATGTAGGGGAGCTTTTTAACGAAAACGAATTTTAAAGCACCAGAAAAAGGGCACTTCTTACTGTTGTAGCAAATACTTTGTGTCTTCGCGCCTTCGTGGCTCAATTGTGTTTTTTTGCATTTGCTTTTCTCCGGCATTCTCTCCGTGTCTCCGTGCGAAACTGTATTTGTATTGGCCGTTTGTTTGATAATGGAATTTGGAAATTGGTCATTTCCCTTTGGTAATTGGAGTTTGATAATTGGTTATTCCCCGCCCTTTGCCTTCCCCCTTATTTGGCGTATATTTGCGCCCCGATGGTAAAAATTGCACATATCGAGCTGCCCGATAAGCCGCTGCTGCTGGCGCCCATGGAAGACGTGAGCGACCCGCCGTTCCGCCACCTTTGCAAAAAGTATGGTGCCGATATGCTGTATACCGAGTTCATTTCAGCCGATGGACTGATACGCGATGCACATAAAAGCATGAAAAAGCTCGACATTTACCCCGATGAGCGCCCCGTGGGCATTCAGATATTTGGCGGCGAAGAAGGGCCTATGATGCGTAGCGCTGAGATAGTAGAAGCCAGCAACCCGGAACTGTTGGATATTAATTACGGCTGCCCGGTTAAGAATGTAGTATGCCGCAATGCCGGTGCCGGTATTTTGCGCGATATTGATAAAATGATTTCGCTTACCGCCGCTATTGTAAAAGCTACCAAACTACCCGTAACGGTTAAAACCCGTTTAGGTTGGGATGATAGCAGCATACGCATAGTAGAAGTTGCCGAGCGCCTGCAGGATGTAGGCGTGCAGGCCATCTCTATCCATTGCCGCACCAAGCACCAACTATACACCGGTAAGGCAAACTGGGAGTGGATTACCAAAGTAAAGGCCAACCCAAGGCTTAAAATACCCGTGTTTGGTAACGGCGATATTACCACTCCCGAAAGAGCTTTAGACCTGGTAGATAAGTATGGCGCCGATGGTATTATGATTGGTCGCGCCAGCATTGGCCATCCGTTTATTTTCCGCGAGTGCAGGCATTTTATTAATACCGGCGAGCACCTGGCCCCGCCAACCTTAGCCGAGCGCCTAGAAGCCTGCAAACTGCACTTTACCAAAAGCGTAGAATGGAAAGGAGAGAAGCTGGGCATATTAGAAATGCGCCGCCACTATGCCCCTTACTTTAGCGGCCTGCCGCATGTTAAGCCCTTCCGTACCCGCCTGGTTACTGTAGAAACCAGCGCCGAAATATTCGAAACACTTAACGACCTCGAAATACACTACAGCAAAGAAGAAAACATGCTGCCCGCTGCTGCCACTGCTATAGAAAAGCCCGCCTATTTAGGGTTTGATGCCTGATAGAGTTTAATGCATTGTTGATTTAGGGTGCGCTGCTGCTCCATGGTCATGGTATTAGTTGAATTTTAGATGCAGTGCCTTAATACTTTACTAAGTTTGTAATAATGACGTTTCCGGTTGAGTTGCATATGGGCAAAGCGGCTATTAGCCTGCATATTATTTTCGAAACCCTCGCCTTTACTATTGGTTTTCGGTATTACGTTTATTTGCGTAAGCAGAAACCCGATAGTATCAGCGATGCTAACCGGTTATGGATTTTGATAGGGGCAATTTTTGGCGCATGGTTTTTTTCAAGGTTAGTGGGTGCTATGGAGTATCCCTCGCAGTTTCTGCATAGCCCGCATTTATTGCTTTATTTTTTTGCAAGTAAAACTATTGTTGGCGGCCTGCTGGGGGGACTACTGGGAGTAGAAATTATCAAATATTTTATTGGAGAGAAACAATCGAGCGGCGATTTGTTTACCTATCCGCTTATCCTGGCCATGATAATAGGCCGGTTGGGCTGCTTTACTTCGGGCATAACCGAGCCTACCTACGGCATTGAAACTACCGCCCCATGGGGTATGGACCTTGGCGATGGCCACCTGCGCCATCCGGTTGCCTTATACGAAATGGTTTTTCTCGGGGCTTTGTGGGTAACACTGATATGGATAGAGCGACGCTTTAGTTTACTAAATGGTGACCGGTTTAAATTGTTTATGATAGCTTACCTGTTATTCAGGTTTGGTATAGAATTTATTAAGCCTGGTTACCGGTATTTTGCAGGCCTGGGCACCATACAAATAGTTTGTATGCTGGGCGTTTTCTATTACTTGCAAAGTATAATCAGATTTACAAAAAGTTTAAGATATTCGGAACAGCAGAATGTATCAGTTTGAAAGTGAGAACCACTCTGGGCGGCTCAAAATGAGCGCTACCTGTTAAACATGACCTATGAACAATACCCGAAACTACATTTACTACGACCATACCATTAGCCTTTGCATAGAATGCCACCGGCAAATAAGCGCCAAAATTATTTTTGAAGATGGCAAGGTTTTTATGACCAAAACCTGCCGCGAACATGGATTTCAGAAGGTGCTTATTGCTACCGATATAGAATACTATAAACAGATACGCAATTACAACAAGGCATCGGAATACCCGCGCGCACCGCATACCGAAACAAAATATGGCTGTCCGTACGACTGCGGCATTTGCCCCGACCACGAGCAGCACAGTTGCCTTAGCCTGGTTGAAATAACCGACCGGTGTAATTTAACCTGCCCTACCTGCTATGCGGGTTCATCGCCTACGTACGGGCGCCACCGGTCGCTGGCCGAAGTAGAAGCTATGTTTGATACTATTGTTCGCAGCGAAGGCGAACCTGATGTAGTGCAGATAAGCGGAGGCGAGCCGACCATACACCCGCAGTTTTTTGAAATACTGGATATTGCTAAACGCAAACCTATTAAGCACCTGATGGTAAATACCAATGGCATGAAGATAGCCGCCGATGAAGCCTTTACCGAAAGGCTGGCCGGCTATATGCCCGATTTTGAAATTTATCTTCAGTTCGATTCGTTTAAGCCGGAGGTATTGCAACAGATGCGTGGTAGAGACCTTACGGAGGTTAGAATGAAAGCGCTGGAAAACCTGAACAAGTTTAACCTGAGCACTACGCTGGTGGTTACTTTACAAAAAGGATTGAACGATGATGAGATTGGAACAATCATCGACTTTGCGTTGCAGCAGAAATGTGTGCGGGGTATCACCTTTCAGCCAACGCAAATAAGCGGCCGACTCCAAAATTTCGACCCTGCCACCGACCGAATTACCAGCACCGAAGTGCGGCAAAAAATACTGGACCAATGCAACATTTTTAAACCCAACGATTTGATACCGGTGCCTTGCAACCCCGATGCGCTTATAATGGCTTATGCCCTTAAATATAGCGATTGTACTTACCCCCTCACGCATATGATTGACCCCGATGTGTTGCTTAACGCCTCGAAAAATACCATTGTGTACGAACAGGATAATACACTTCGCGAACATATGCTACAGGTATTTACCACCGGAAAATCTACTGATAAGGTGAGTGAGACTTTACACCACCTTATGTGCTGCCTGCCCGATATAGCCGCACCGGGTTTATCGTACGATAACCTGTTCCGCATTATTATTATGAACTTTATGGATGCTTACGACTTTGATGTGCGCGCTATTAAAAAGTCGTGTGTACATATAGTAAGCGATGATGGCAAAATGATACCTTTTGAAACCATGAACCTGTTTTACCGCGGCAACCTGCAACAGAAATTGAACGAAATAAGAAACGAACTTACCCTATGAAAATGATGAACCGCGTTATTACTATTAACCTCGTTATCCTGGTGCTGTATACCGTTATTTGTAAGGTGGTTACCTTAGGGCAGAACGAGGGCATGTATTACCTGATTGTGATGATGTTGCTTGTAGGAGGGCAAACTTTAATAAACATATTAGCATCGATAATTTATTTTTTGAGCGGTAACCGCGATATGGGTAAAATGATGTTGCTATGCGCGGGCCTGGTATTAGTTGTAGGGTTTTCGGCATGTTTAACCGTTGCTAATATTAATGCCTGAGCAAAGATGGAACAGTGTTTCAATGGTTTACGGTGCAGCGCAGCCCCCCAAGTTGTGTTCAAAGGCATTGGGCTGATTTGCTAAACACCTGATAGTTAAGCTGCTTTATTAGCAGAACTTGTATAATTGCCCGCTAAACAACGCACCCGTTGTAATGAACAACAGAGCCTCTTTAACTCTTAAAAACCGGCAACTTTTTAATAGGGCAGGCGTAATACTTAACACAAGAACAAGCCATTATGAACGCAGCCAAACGCACCCGCAAAGTAGATAAGGACCAATTAAAAGATTGCTCTTTTCAAAAGCCCGATAGCAACTTTACCGATGCCGACCTTGCCGAGCGTAACCGCCGCCTTTACCTGGCTATGCTTATGGGTAACAACTACGAAAGCAAGGTTAAAATTGTGTTTAACACTGTAGAGGGTAACTGCGAAATACTAACCGTTATTTGGGCCACCACCGAAAAGTTTGTGCTGCTAAAAGGCGGCAACAGTATACCCTTAGAGGCTATTGCGAAAGTTGAAATGGATAACTCACAGCAAAACGCTCACCGGATTTTCTAACACGGTTTTAAGCGACTGTAAAAACTTAGCACCGGTGGCACCATCTACCACGCGGTGGTCGCAACTTAAAGTAACCTTCATTTTATTGGCCACTTTTATTTCGTTGTTTACTACAGCGGGTTCCTGCCGTATAGCGCCTATTGCCAGTATGCAGGCATCGGGCGGGTTAATAATGGCGGTAAAGCTTTCTATACCAAACATACCCAGGTTGCTAATGGTAAAGGTGTTACCCTGCATCTCTTCGGGGGCCAGTTTTTTAGTAGTGGCTTTTTCGGCCAGCGCTTTCGCCTCTACCGATATTTGCTGCACCGTTTTACCATCGGCAAATTTTATAACCGGTACCAATAAGCCATCTTCTACAGCTACGGCCATGCCAATATGTATATGGTCGTTATAGCGGATGGTATCGCCCAGCCAGCTACTGTTTACATTTGGGTTTTGGCGCAGGGCCAGGGCAGTAGCTTTAATTACAATATCATTAAACGATACCTTTTTAGGTAACACATTATTTAGTTGGGTGCGCAGTGCCACTGCATTATCCATGTTTATATCCATGGTTAAATAAAAATGCGGTGCACCGTTTTTGCTTTCGCTCAGGCGCTTGGCAATGGTTTTGCGCATTTGGCTAACGCGCACATCGCGGCTGCCTTCTTTACCGGTAAACACCGGTGCTGTAGCAGCAGGCTGCGCCTGAAGGTTTTCTAAATCGCGCTTGGTAATGCGGCCTTCTTCGCCGGTGCCATGCACACGGCTTAAATCAATACCTTTCTCTTTGGCTATAGTACGGGCCAGCGGAGAAGCTTTAATGCGGTCGTCAGAGGTCGTGGTCTCAGCCTTTGCAACGGGCGCAGTAACTTTAGCTACTTCGGCCACTTCTGCTTTTGGTGCAGCAGCTTCCACTTTGGGCTTTTCAGTTTCTTCTTTCGGTTTATCTTCTGTGGCAGCAGGTTTAGTTTCGGCAGGGGCTGCATTTAGCAGGGCCGAAAAGTCTTCGCCCTCTTTACCTACAATAGCTATAAGGTCGCCAATTTTAAGGGTATCGCCTTTTTTAGCCGATACGTGTAAAATAGTGCCTGTGTAGTAAGATTCTAAGGGCAGGGTAGCCTTATCGGTTTCTACCTCGGCCAGTGTATCGCCTGTTTTTACCTTGTCGCCAACTTTAATGCTTAGCTCTGCTAAAAAACCTTCTTCCATAGTATCGGTCATACGTCCGAGTCGAATCGCTTCTGCCATAATCAAACTTTTGTTGTGGCGAATTTATGAAATGGGCGGTAATTAGGGAGGGCTTAAGTATAAATGCCTTCCAGAGGCTGCTTTTTATGTATTTTATTGATAATTGGAATTTGATAATTGGTAATTAAGCTTTCCCGTTGGTAATTTATAAACTACTACTTACTTTGCCCGCATAAATACCCCCAATGGCAAAAGAACAAAGTAAACCGCAGGCAAAGGCAACCGTAAAAGCAGGCCCTAAACAAGAAGTTGTTTTAACACCCCTTATACCCGATACTTTGGCTAAAAAACTGTTTTTAGGTTTTGCGGCAGCCCTTTTTGTGCTTATGCTATCGGTAAGCCACCAGTATGGTATATCCGGCGATGAGAACTTTCACCGCATGTATGGGCACCATATAGTTAACTTTTATTCTACCCTGGGTAAAGATACTACGGCTGCCACTACCCATGGCGCCGATTCGCTAATGGTGTTTTACGGTGGCCTTTATGATGGAACTGCGGCCGTTCTTTCTAAAGCAATGCCATCGGTAAACGAGTGGAACGTAAGGCACGGTTGGAACTCGATGTTCGGATTTTTGGCCATGCTGTGCGCCGGATTGGTAGCGGTAGAAATTGCCGGTTGGCAGGCCGGACTGCTCACACTAATATTAATGGCCTTCTCACCCCGCTTTTTTGGCGAGAGTATGAACAACCCCAAGGATATTACCATGGCCGCGGGGTATATGCTTACCTATGTATTTATACTCAAGTTTTTAAAACAGTTGCCAAGGCCTACGCTTAAAGTGGCTATTGGTTTGGGGCTAAGTATAGGCCTGGCTTTAGGTATACGTATTGGTGGATTGCTGTTAATACCATACCTGTTTTTATTTTGGGGGCTGGCTATGCTTGGCCTGTACGGCTTTAGCACCCTGCTCGATTTTTCGAAGTTTAAAGAGAATGTATGGCCCAGCTTTAGATTCGCTTTGTTAGCAGCTGTAATTGGATATGCAGTAAGCTTACTGTTTTGGCCGTATGGTTTGGTAAGCCCTATTAGCCATCCTTTAGAGGCGCTTAACGTGGCCGAGAAGTTCCCGGTGCAAATAAAAATATTGTTCGAGGGTGCGCATATATCTTCTACCGAAGTGCCATGGCACTATATACCAAAGTGGTTGCTTATCTCTACCCCTCTGTTTGGTTTGCTGGGCCTAGTGCTTTCGTTTGGCTTAATACCACAAATGCGCCGCGATAACAAATTGCTGATGCTTGGCTTTTTGTATTTCACTATCGTGTTTCCGCTGGGCTATGTAGTGTATAAAAAGTCGGTGCTTTACGATACCATGCGCCACTTCTTTTTTGTATACCCAAGCATTATCATTTTATCGGGCCTTGCCTTTAGCTACCTTATTAATGTAATGCAAAAGAATATAAAGTATGCCGTGGTGGTATTGCTATTGGTGCTTATAGCCCTGCCTGCCCGGTTTATGTTTGCCAACCACCCTAATGAGTATGTTTACTTTAACGAGTTGGTGGGCGGCATTAAAGGCGCCTATGGCAACTACGAAACCGACTATTACATGAATAGCGTAAAGCAGTGCGCCGACTGGATGAAGGAGCATGAAAACCTTAAGCGTACCGATGGACGTAAAACTACTATATACAGCAATGCTATAGCACCAACATACTTCTACTTTTTAAAAGATACCTCTTATGTAGCCACCGGTTACGCCAGCTACCGCCAGCGCAGCGATAAAAATGCCGATTACGAGATTATGTATAACCGGTTTGTAGACCGCGACTTATTGTTGAATGGCTGTTTTCCGCCAGAGCAAAGTATATATACCGTGTATGCCGATGGTGTGCCACTATCTACCGTGCTAAAGAAAACCGATAAAGGCGATTACCTGGGGCAGGAGATGATGAGCAAAGGCGATTTTGTAGGGGCTATCAGCCTGTTAGAGCCTTATGCTACCAAGTATCCTAAAAACGATGCGGTGTTGGCTAATTTAGGTTTATGCTACCTTAATGCCAGCCGGTTTGATGATGCTATACGCGTGCTGGGCCAGGCACAGCAATTAAGCCGCGAAAACACCAACGTGGGTTATTACTTAGGCCTTGCCTATTTTTATAAGCAAGATTTTACCAATGCCGCGGCTATACTTACTGAAGTGGTAAAGGCCAACCCGTACTTTCCGCCACCATACCGGGCTTTGGCCGAGTGCATGATGAAACTAGGGCAGCAGGATGCAGCGCAGTATTACGCCAATATTTACCGCCAGCTTAGCGGCGGAGGGCAGTAGTATTGATTCAGATTCGAATTAAGCGTTTGCAACCGGTTTGTTTGTTAGGCGCTTAACCAGCTTATAAACTTCAAACCACATTACCGATACAAAGGCCGTAGCAGTTGCTATGCCTATTGGTGCAACACCCAGCAATTCGAACTTAAAAAAGTTGCGCATAAAAGGGATGTATAGTAAGCAGCCAAGTAACACCACCGTTACGCTTAAAACTATTATCAGCAAATTGTTTTTATAGGTAAGCGAGGTAAATACCGAGTAGTAAAACGACCGGTTAACCAGCGTAAGGAAAATATTAGCCACTACCAGCGTGGTGAACAGCATGGCGCGGGTAAAGTTTTCGGTGTGGCTGTTTAATACCGCATACTGGTAAATGCCCATAGTGCCGGCAGTAATAACAAGGCCCTGCACCACGCTTATTAATAGCTCGCGCCATTGCAAAAATGTGCTGGTAAGTGGGCGGGGTGGTTGCAGCATGCTGTTTTTTTCGAGGGGTTCGTTTTCGTATACCAGGCTGCAGGTGGGGCCCATAATAAGTTCCAGAAAGATTACATGCACCGGCGTAAAAATATTAGGGTAGGCCCAGCCTAATATCAATGGCAATGCCACCGTAAGTATAATAGGCACGTGTATGGATATAATATACTGAATAGCCTTTTTAAGGTTGCTGTATATTTTGCGGCCCATAGCAATGGCCTCTATCATTTTACCCAAATCATCATCGGTAAGTATAAGCGAGGCGGCTTGTTTGGCGGTTTCGCTGCCTCTTTTACCCATAGCAATACCAATGTGCGCGGCCTTAAGTGCCAAAGCATCGTTTACGCCATCACCGGTCATGGCTACAATTTGGCCCTGCTCTTTTAAAGCTTTTATTATTCGCAGCTTAGCCTCGGGAAACATCCTGGTGAAGATATTGGTGTTGTTTACCACTGCCTTTAATTCTTCATCGCTCATGTTTTGCAAGTCTTCTCCGTTCAATGTTTTTTCAGCCCCTTTAAACCCGGCTTGTTTTGCAATGGCAGCAGTGGTAACAGCATTATCGCCGGTAATAATTTTAACGGCAATACCGGCCTGGTAAAACTGTTTCAGCACCTCGCCTATGTTTGCCTTAGGTGGATCGAAGAAGGCTACAAAACCCAGAAAATTAAATGCGTATTCCTGCTGCTCTTTCTTAAAGTCGTTACCATCAAAGGTTGTTTCGCCTACACCCAACACCCGGTAGCCCTGCGCCGATAGCTGTGCTGCTACTTTTACGCTTTCCGCTTTTTCAGCTTCACTTAAGCCTGAATGCTGTAAAAGGCTTTCAGCCGCACCTTTGCAGGCCACTATGCGGTGGCCTTTATCATCTTCAAAAAAGTGGGTCATCATAGGCGGTTTGCCCGATAAGGGATACTCATGTATTAATTTATACTGCGGCCTTATATCTTCTTTTGCAAAACTCTGGTAGGCCTTGTGCAATGCAATTTCCATAGGGTCGAAGGGTACGGGTTCGCTGGCCCACATGGCAATAGTAAGTAACTGTTCGGCCGGTGCACCGGTAAACTGCTCTGGCTTTAAAGTGGCTTTGGTTTGGTGCACATAAATTGCGGCCAGCTCCATTTTGTTTTCGGTAATGGTGCCGGTTTTATCGGTGCATATTACGCTGGCCGAGCCCAGGGCCTCTACCGTTTTTGTTTGTTTTACTATAATGCCACGCTTCATTAAGCGCCAGGCGCCCAACGCCATAAACGAAGTAAACGTTACCGGTATCTCTTCGGGCAGTACGCTCATGGCAAGGGTAAGCCCTTTAAGCAGGCTCTCTAATATTTTTCGGCTTTGGTAATAGTTAATGCCCCATATCAATAAAAACACAACGCCACCGGCTATGGCCATGTTGCGCACAAACCTGCCTATTTGAATTTGCAGCGGCGTTTTTTCATCTGCAATGTCTTCCAGCTTTTTGCCTATTTTACCAAACTGCGTAGCACCTCCAATGGCTGTTACCTTCACTACCGCCAGCCCCGATACTGCCAGCGTGCCCTGCGCTACTTTATTGTTGTCGGCATCTTCGGCATGCTTGGCTACGGAGAATGATTCACCGGTTAGTATAGATTCGTTTACCGAAAAATCATTAGCCTGTACTACTTCTCCATCAGCTAACAGCAAAGTGCCTTCGGCTACCACTAAATAATCGCCCACTACAATTTCTTCCGATGGTAGCTCTGCTATTACGTTGTTTCTTATAAGCTTTGCTTTTGCCCTGGTTACATCTTTAAGTGCAGCCAGTGCTTTACGGCTTCGCGAATCCTGGAAAAATGAGATGGCCGATACCAGTATAATAGCCCCTAGCATAAAACTACCCTCTGCTATTTGGCCCATTACAAAATATATAATGGTAGTAGCCACCAGTATTAAAAACATGGGTTCGGTAAACGTATCTTTCAGGGCAATCAACACCGTATTGCTTTGCCTGTCTTCGGCCTTATTGCTGCCCCATTTTTGTCGCGAGGCATTTGCTTCAACATCGGTTAAGCCGGTAAAGGGAAAAGGGTTTTTTACTTCAGGCATTTATTGATGTATTAAGTTTGTAAAGCAAAGATGGTTTGTTTTCTACTAATCATATTGGCTAATTATGAATGCACCCTTGCCGGTTGTAAGTAGCATAAGTTTTACGGGTAAACCATTGGTTTAAAAGCTAAATTTTGTTGGTTGAAAAATTCAATAAATAATGTAACTCTTTTATGAAATTATACAACGCTTTTGATTGCTGTTGCACGAACTTTGTAATACCTGATTTACTGCCGGATAGCCTGGCAAAAAGTAAACTGCTAAATATTAAATATGGATACTAAAGAACTTGAAGAGGCATCGGGTAAAGGTCATGCTGTAAATAAAGCCGAAGCGCATATTATAGTTGAACTGATAGAGTATGAGCACAACGCCGTGGTTAGTAAATCGTTAATGAAAAAGGCAACGGGTACGGTAAATGCAATGTCGTTCGATACCGGTGAGGGCCTGAACGAAAAAACATCGCCTTTTGATACCTACGCGCAAATAATTGATGGCACCGCAGTTATTGTTATAGATGGGAAAGAAAATACACTCGGCACCGGCGAGGGTATTATAATACCTGCACATAAACCAAACCATATTAAACCCAACGGCCGGTTTAAAATGCTTTTAACAGTAATAAAAAACGGATACGAAGATTAATACCACAACCCCAATGAAGTGAGCAAACCCAAAACTATTTTATTGATTGAAGATGAGCGTAGTGACCAAATGCTGTTTGAACACGCAATAAGGCATATTGAAAACGCAACTATATACGGTATTGCTAATAACGGGCAGGAAGCGCTGGATAAACTCCGCGATGCCCGGCATCTGCCGGATATTATTTTTACTGATATTAATATGCCTGTAATGGATGGAATAACTTTGCTTGGTCAATTAGCAAACATGCCTTTAACTAAAAACATACCGGTAATTATACTATCAACCGATGTAGCAAAAAGCGGCAGGGCGCAGGAGTTAGGGGCTAAGGCTTTTATTAAAAAGCCAGAGGATGTGGACCTGCTTAGAGAAAGAATCGAACATATAATTAACTTGGATGCATGGCAGCCAGGTAGTGAAGATACCCAAACCGGGTTTTTAGCTTACTAACCGGATGCTTAGGGAAATGAAACTACACATTAAATATATGGTATCGCTGCGCTGTAAAATGGTGGTAAAGGCTGCGCTCGAAAACCTGGGTATACAATATAATAGCGTGGAATTGGGCGAAGTGGTGGTAAAGGGTGTAGTAGCGGATGCACAACTCGAATTACTAAGAGCGGAATTGCTAAAATCGGGGCTTGAGCTAATGGATGATAAGCGTGCGATGATGATAGAAAAGATTAAGAATGTGGTGATAGAAATGGTGCATTATGAAGATAAAATGCCGAAGGCAAAGTTTTCAGATTACCTGAGCGAAAAGCTACACACGGACTATCCGTATTTAAGTAACCTTTTTTCGGAAGTAACCGGCTCTACTATAGAGAATTACATAATAGCGCACAAGATAGAAAGGGTTAAAGAGTTGCTTTTATATGATGAACTTAGCCTTACGCAGATATCGTATAAACTTAACTATAGTAGTGTGGCGCACCTCTCCAATCAGTTTAAAAAAGTAACCGGCCTTACGCCTACCTATTTTAAAAATTTAAAGCAGCACCGCAGGCGCATTGCGCTGGATGATGTTAAATAAACGCTTGCTGTAATAAATTAGAGTAACCTTGTATTACAGAATTGAGCCCTGAACAAAGGTTTGTTTTTGATTTGCTTTCCGTTTTGGCCGGTAAAAATTAGTTTATGCTCAATCCTATGAATACTAAGATTACCGACCCGCAGGAGCTGGAAAAAGAAAAGGCGCATATTACGGTAGAGATTATTGAATACGTAGCCAACTCGGTGGTAATAAAAACGATATTAAAAAAATCGACCGGTAACATTAGTGTTATGTCGGTAGATAGTGGAGAGGGATTAACCGAAAAAACCACACCCTTCGATACATTTGCCCAGGTAATTGACGGAAAGGCAGAAGTAGTAATAAACAATAAATCGCATTTGTTGCTTACAGGCCAATCGATAGTAATACCGGCTCATGCCCCTAACCATATCACACCCAACGGTCGGTTTAAAATGGTGCTTACCATTATAAAAAGCGGCTACGAATAATTTTGCAGTAGTCGTGTAAAGATTTAATTACCATCCTTCCTTTTCTACATCTGGTTCATTTTAATGCTCGTAACGCGCTATGCTTTTGGCTTAGCTGGTGGCAGGGTTTTTTATAGGGTTATATACTAAAACGCATAGCCATGAAAAAGGACAAGCAAAAAAGTAATAAAGGGCATAATAAAACCAGCGAAAAGCCGGTAAGCGCTGAAAAGGAACCGGGCAGTACTTTAACGCCCGATAAGGCCGATATAGAAGAATTTAAGGAGCGAAAAGAAGAATCGAAAAAGGCTGGTGAGGAAGGGGCTGAAACAAAAGAAGATAAACAGGCTTAAGGCAATGTGCTTAAGCCTGTTTATTTATTACAAACCCGTACGCCCCGGTGTATGATTATTGTTTACCCCCACCGTAAAATGGTGCTTTACAAATAATAGTTGCTCATTGGTGTTCATCTTGTCGCAATCTTTAATTACTATTTTAATTCGCTCAAAATGATGGTCTGCTTCCAGCAAATTAGCCAATTCATTTTTGGCAGTGGTAGGTCCAAACAATAAAACTTCATCGTAGTTGGCAATAACACTGCCTAGTTTTTTGTAAAAGGTAGCCTGTTCGTGCTGTTCTTTATTATGCATTACATTTTCGCTTTTACCTAAAGTATCCGCTTTGCGGTCGCTGCTAAATTCCGATTCCAGCGTTTTGGTTTCGGTAGGGTTAACGGTAAATTCTATTATGTGCGCGCTTGTATGGTCCATCCAAATACCAAGCTTTCTTCCTGTTGCCATTTTTTGTATTGTTTTATTTAAGTATTAAGTCTGTTCTGCTTCTGCTATTATTGATCTAGCAGCTTGAAAATTTCGTTTAGATCCGGCGATAAAATAATTTCGGTGCGGCGGTTTCCTGCACGGCCCATATCAGTAGCGTTGCTTTGCACAGGGTAAAACTCTCCTCTGCCGGCAGCAGTAATGCGGTGGGCATCAAAACCATAATCGTTGCTAAGTATTCGCACTATTGACGTGGCGCGCGATACGCTTAGCGACCAGTTATCTTCAAACTTCTCCTTTTTAATTGGAATAGTATCTGTGTGACCTTCTATAAGCACCGATATATCGCGGGTGCTGTTAAGCACTTGCGCCAGGTTTTTTAGTGCGTCTTTACCCTTAGGGTCTACTACCGCGCTGCCCGATTTAAATAATAGCTTCTCTTGAAGCGATACATATACTTTGCCATCCTTTATATAAACGCTAAGCTCATCTGCCTTAAAGTTTATCAGTGCATCGGAGATTGATTTTTTAAGATTGTTCATTACGTTGCGTTGCCCTTGTATAATATCCTGCAAAGCCTTTAAGCGTCTGGCCTGTTCGGCAATGGTAAGCTTTGATTTAGAGGCCAGTGTTTCTAATTCATTTTGTGAGGTGGCATTAGCATTTTGTAATGCATCGCGCTGTTGCTGCAAGTCGCGCACCGATACGTTGCACTCATCTAACGAGCGATGGGTAGTGCTGCTATCGCTTTGTAGTTTACGCACATTAGCTTCTGAGTTTAGAAACTTTCCCTTAGAAACGCATGAGGAAAGCGTGAGCGCACCGGTTAAAGCAAAAAGAATAGAATATTGAAAAAGATTACGCATGTGTAGTGGTTTAAAGAATTAATTAGTGTGTAAATAACTTGGCTAAGATGCACCGGTACCGGTTAAGTACGTTACACAACTAATGCCGGTTGTTACATTATTTTGTAATTAACTTATTTAACAGTAAACGAGAATTATGTACATAACAACTTTAATTGTATAGCGTAGTAACAATTAATGTTCGCTTCTTTGCAGTGTGAAAATTATTTCACTAACAACCGGCAGGGCAGAACTTGAGAACCTGTTTTTCCTTTAAACAAAATGAGTATGAAGAATTTATTTTTTGCAGCCCTTTTGGGTTTGACAATGACGGTAGGTATTTCGTCGTGCAGCAAATGCGAAGTGTGCACTAAAACTTCGGAACCCGAAACAAGATACTGCCGTAAAGACTATAACACATCAACTGAATTTGGTGCTGTAATAGATGCGAAAGAAGCTATGGGCTTTGATTGCAAAAGCAGCATTTAAGTATTGATTATTTCTACCTGTAAGGCTTTGTTGCCGTACAGTTTACCAATTTAAAAACGCCGGAACCCATCCAGGTTCCGGCGTTTTTGTGTACCTGCTATAACAGATATAGCTTTTATTAAAAACGAAACTTTTAAAAACAATTAAAACAAATACATGAAAAACATTTCTAAAGCGATTAAAACAAAAATTTCGCTACTGCTTTTGGCCGTAGTATTTACCGGCACTACGTACGGTGCAACTTATACCGCAGTAAACTCGGGTAATTTTAGTGCAAGTGCTACATGGGCCGGCTCGTTGGCGCCCTTGCCTATCAATTTATTAGATACTGTGGTTATACCCGCGGGTATTACTGTAAATTTAAATAGCAGTTATACGCTTAACGGAACCTTAGCTGCATTAAAAGTGGATGGTAACCTAAACAGCACCAACAGTTCTACCTTAACCGTTAACATTGGTAATGTAATGGGTGCGGGTAATATAGTATTAGAAACAGTGGCTATTAATGTAGCTGCCGCACTTGCTTTTACCGGTAATTTAACGGCCACTACCCTAAATTCTACTACGGGGTTTGCCTCGGCTGCGCATATTACGGTTGAGCAAACGCTAAACCTTACGGCAGGTACTTTATCTACCGTAACCGGTGGTAGCCTGGCTTTAGCTAATAACGGCACTATTATAGTATCGGGTGGGTTGCTGGCTGCGGGTGCAGGCGGCACGGTAAGCCTTACCAATAACTATAACGTTACTTACAATACGGCATCATCAATTGCAGGTATTGAGTTAACAGGTTCGGGTTTGCAAAATGTAACCATTAATCCTGGTGCAGCTAACACCGTTACACTGGCTACTAATTTAACCGTAAATGGTACACTGGCACTTACCAGTGGTGTTTTGATTGTAGCTGCTAATAACCTAACGTTAAACGGCACCATTGCATCAGTAGGCACGGGTTCTATAACTACCACGGCTTTATCTAACATTAGCATTAACAGCGCTGGCGGAACTACAGACGCACTTACGTTTAGTGGTTTAACATCGGCAGTTAATAACCTTACCGTAAATGTAGGTGCCGGTAACCAGGCACACATTGCGGGTAATGTAGATGTAAACGGAACTTTGCAATTAAACAGCGGCGCGCTTAATTTTAGCGGTGCCGATCTTACCATTGGAGGCAACGTGAGCGGTGCAGGTACTTTAAGCGCCAATAATCAATCTGATCTTACTATCAACAGCTTAACCGCTGCGGCATCTACCCTTACATTTACTGCCGGGGCGCAAAACCTTCGTAACTTTACGGTTACTGCAGGTTTATCCAACACTCCTTCGCTGGGCTCTGACTTAACTGTTGCAGGCACATTGGCTTTAACTACTACCAGTAACTTAAATCTTAACGGCCATACACTTACCCTGGGCGCTACATCTTTAGTTACAGCAGGAACAGGTTCAATAGTAGCAACCAATACTTCGGGTTTAACTGTTAATGCAACTACTGCCATTGCAGCGTTGCCTTTTACCGGCAGTATAGGAAACTTAACTATTAACAGCACCGGTACTACCAGTGTAGGCCTGGCTAACAATTCAACAGTAGGTATGCTTTCGCTACAAAGCGGCACGCTTAATCTGAACGGACACGATTTAATTATTAACGGTAATGTGGCAGGTTCGGGAACCGGAACTATATCTACCGATTCTACTTCTAATCTAACCATTGCCACTCCGGCATCTACATCGGGCGAACTTCGCTTTGCAACTTTGGCTAATACAGTTGGCAATTTAACCGTTAATGTAGCAGGTAGTGGTTCGGCTGCTATTGGCACTATGTTACATGTGCGCGATACCCTTCATTTTATAGCGGGCAAACTGGCTATAGGCGCTAACGCGCTTATAATTGGGGCAACTGGTATGATTTCGGGGGCTTCTACAACTTCATACATTTCTACCGCGGCTAACGGTTATCTGCAAATGAATTTAACTGCAGGTTTACCCGGTATGGTTAATTTTCCGGTAGGCACTACACTTAATTACTCTCCGGCTAATGTGCTTTTAAATGCAGGTTCGGCCAGCGGACAAATTAAAGTGGGTGTAGTAAGTAATGTATTGGCACAGGGAACTTCAGGTGTTGATCTTTCGGCTTCTCAGCCGTTAGTTGATGCTACCTGGAACGTAGCCAGCAATATTAGCAGCAACCTAAACCTTAACTTACAACTGATGTGGACAGCCGCTATGGAAGTAAACAGCTTTAACGCCAACGCAGCCTATATTTCGCACTATACAAATGGTGCATGGGATGTTAGCGCAAGTTCGGTAGCTGTGGATGAGTCTGCCGGTTTGTTTAGTTTAATCAGAACAGGTCTTACTTCACTTAGCCCTTTTACAGTGTTCGATCAGAATACTGCTACCCCGGTAGCCGAAGTAAAGAACGATATTGCTTTCAGCATCTACCCTAACCCGGCTAACGATAACCTGGTTATTGTAAACAGCACGTTCTCTACTGAGCCTGTTATTATAGATGTTTATACCATTACAGGCCAGTTAGTGGCTAACTATAAATTAAACAGCAGCACTATGAGTATACCGGTATCGGATTTACAACCGGGCAGCTATATGCTTAAGTTTTATAACAGCAAGGTAAGCAGCACCAAACAATTTATTAAAATATAAGCGGCATATAACTTTTAAGTATAAGAGAAGCCGGTTTGCGTGAGCAAGCCGGTTTTTTATTTGCATAAGTTGTAACACTTATATTTAATTGTATAACACCCTGGCCTGGTAATTGCACATCTTTACCTGGTGAAAGTTTTTTCACTTTAAATACAATCCATATGAATACTACCGAACTTGAAGGCAACTGGCACGAACAAAAAGGCAAGCTGAAACAAAAATTTGCAACCCTTACCGATGATGATTTAACTTTTGCCGAAGGTAAAAAGGAAGAAATGATGGGTAAACTGCAAATTAAGCTGGGTAAAACCAAAGAAGAGTTGCACAAGGTGCTTTCAGACCTTTAATAAACTACCTTTGCAAAAGCATACTGTTGGGCGCTATGCACCCGGCAGTATGCTTTTTTAGTTTAACACAACTCCCTTGCATGCATTTTACATGGCTACGTACCACCCTGCGTAAAACAGTTTACCTGTTCCGCGAAACTTTACACCAGTTTATTGATGATAATGCCCTGCAGTTAAGTGCAGCACTTTCGTATTACACCATTTTTTCGTTGCCGCCTTTGCTTATTATTATAATAAGCCTTTGCGGTTATTTTTTTGGCGCCGATGCCGTACGCGGCCGCATCTTTTGGCAAATAAGAGGGCTGGTAGGCAACGATGCTGCGCTGCAAATACAAGAGGTAATAAAGAATGTAAGCTTATCTAACAGCAATTCCTTTGTTACAGTATTTGGTGTGGTGGTGCTGCTAATAGGCGCCTCGGGCGTGTTTTCCGAAATTCAGGATTCGATAAATTATATATGGGGCCTGGTGGCCAAGCCCAAACGAGGGCTTATTAAGTTTATTAAAAACCGTATTATGTCGTTTTCAATGATTGGCTCGCTGGGGTTTTTACTAATGGTGGGCCTGGTAGTAAACTCAATAACCGATGTGCTAAACGAAAGGCTTTCGGCGCGTTTCCCTAAAGATGCCTTCTTTCTTTTTACAGCGGCTAACCTGGTAATAGTTTTTGCCATTATTACCTTGCTGTTTACGTTTATTTTTAAAACGCTGCCTGATGGCCGCATTGTGTTGCGCGATTGCCTGGTGGGTGCGTCGTTTACAGCGGCGTTGTTTATGGTTGGCAAGTTTGCAATTGGCGCGTATTTAGGAAGCTCGGCAGTAGCATCAGTATATGGTGCAGCGGGTTCTATTATACTTATACTTGTGTGGGTGTATTACTCCGCTATTATCCTTTATTTTGGTGCTGAGTTTACCAAGGTATATGCCCATACGCATGGCGATAAAATTACGCCCAACGAATATTCACTGCAAATAATAAAACAAAAGGTAATTGAAATAGAGGAGGAGTAGCCGGACAATTGGCGGTGGCATTGCTTTTGCACCATATAGAAAAATATAAAAATATATGGGCTCAGGAAAAGTATTGTTAGGTGTATTGGCAGGTGTTGCCGTTGGCGCTACATTAGGTATTTTATTAGCACCGGATAAAGGTTCGGTTACACGCCGTAAAATTGCCGATAAGGCTGATGATTACAGCGAAAATTTGGAAGAGAAGTTTAGCGAGTTTATGAGCTCGGTAACACAACAATTTGAAGCTTTACGCAAACAGGCGGGCACCGCTGCTACCGATGCAAAGCAGCAGGCTGAGGAGACTATTGCCGATTTAACCCCAAACGCATAAGCAACTAACGCCATGCAAACACCCACCGAAAATATTGAAGTATTATTTAAGCGCGTTGAAGAGTATACTACAACTACCATTGAATTGGCCAAGTTGCAGGCGCTTGATACTACTACTAACGTAGTAAGTTTATTAATAGCCAGGCTTAGCGTAGTTATAGTGCTTACCTTGTTTGTGTTAGTACTTAATATAGGGTTGGCGCTGTGGATTGGCGAGCTGCTTGGCAAAAATTATTATGGCTTTTTTATAGTTGCAGCATTTTACCTGCTTACAGGTATTGTGCTGCAATTGTTTTTACATCGCTGGATTAAGAAACCCGTAAGCGATTTAATTATAACCCAAGCCTTACAATAGGCCCTATGCAACCAATAAACTCAGCTATTAGCTTAAAGCAGGCCATTGCAGATTTGCAGCAAAAGAAGAATGCCGAAGAAGCACAACTGCGCCTGCAACTTTCACAAACATACGAAAGTGTAAAACCGGTTAACCTGATTAAAAGTACTTTTAAAGAAGTATCCGGTTCGCAGGAGATTAAGGATGGATTAATCCATACATCGGCCGGATTAGTGGCAGGTTACTTATTTAAAAAAGTATACGAGGGTGAGCACGATGGCGTTGCCAAGCAATTAGTAGGCGCTGCTCTTTCGCTTGGTGTTACCAATATAGTAGCCAATAACCCGGAAGCGGTAAAAATGGCAACGCATGGTGCCTTTAGCCTTTTAAAGTTTGCTTTTAGTGAATTGCGGAATATAAAGCGATAAAATACCTCACTGCCGCATGTAATTTCCTCTTTATTGTTAATTGTGTAACAGTTAACCGTAATTGTGTACGGTTATTAATTTAATTAAGTGCTACTTCACCTGTAGGCGGGTGGTGCCCTGTTTTACTACTACCCTTCAAAGAAATATTATGAGCGAGAAACCTATTAATATACTACTGGCCGATGATGATACCGACGATTGCTATTTTTTTAGCAAGGCCATTGCGGCATTAACATTACAAACCACGCTTACCATTTTAAACGATGGAGAGCAGTTAATGAAACATCTTTTAGATGAAGCCAATGCTTTGCCCGATGTGCTTTTTTTAGATATTAATATGCCCCGTAAGAATGGCGTTGAATGTGTGCACGAGATGCAAAAAAACGACCGGTTAAAGGCTATTCAGGTGGTTATATTTTCTACTTCTAAAAATGAAGAGATAATGAAATCGCTTTTTAAGGCAGGCGTACACATTTACATTCGCAAGCCCGGCGATTTTAGCCAGCTTAAGGAGGTAATTGCTAATGCACTGCCTATAGCCACACAAAACACCATTGGTACCAGCAGCGTTAAATATATAATGAACGCATGAGCATGCAGCCGCTAAATGTTTTACTGGCCGACGATGATTTGGATGATTGCCAGTTTTTTGAAGCGGCTTTAAAAAAGTTGCCCCAACTTACAAACCTAACCACGGTGCACGATGGCGAGGCCCTTATGCGTTTGTTGGTCAATCAGCAAACCAAGTTGCCCGATGTACTTTTTTTAGACCTTAATATGCCGCGCAAAAACGGCTTTGAATGTTTAACTGAAATTAAAGGCAATGTAGAATTACTACGTTTACCAATCATCGTATTCTCTACTTCGTTTGACCAGGCCAGGGCGGATATGCTATACAATAACGGCGCGCAATATTTTATGCGCAAGCCTGCCGAGTTTGCTCAGCTAAAAGATTTGATTCAATTGGCGCTTACGCATATTGCAGAAGATATGGCAGGGGCGCAAACAGCGGGTATAACCCAGCCTGCCCAGGCAAACTTTATACTTACGGTACACAATGGCTTACCGGTATAAAAAATCTGGCATTTTACAGCAACAGTTTTTTACACACGCACTATAAAAAGGCACACTATGGATACGGACAAAACAGACGGGCCTATTTTAAATAGCGATATTATTTTTCAGAACGAAGAGCGCGAAAAGCGGGCTGCAGAACTGGTTATTGCCAACAAGCAGTTGGCCTTGTTGATGGAAGAGAAAGAGAAGCGTACCGCCGAGTTGATTATAGCGAACAAAAAGCTGGCTTTTCAGAACGATGAGAAGGAAAAGCGTGCAGCGGAACTGATAATTGCTAATAAAGAACTTGCTTTTCAGAACGAAGAAAAAGAAAAGCGTGCAGCCGAATTGGGTATTGCCATTAAAGAACTCGCTTTTCAGAATGAGGAGAAAGAAAAACGCGCAGCCGAATTAATTATAGCCAATAAGGAGTTAGAGGCCTTTACCTACATAAGTAGCCACGACTTGCAGGAACCCCTGCGCAAAATACAAACCCTGGTTTCAATTATTGTAGAGGAAGACGGTGCTTCCTTATCGGCCAACGGGCAGTATAATTTTCAGCGTATACAATTGGCAGCCGGCCGTATGCAATTGCTTATTGAGGACCTGCTAACCTTTTCGCGTATAAATACCACCGAGCGTAAATTTGAAAAAACCGATTTACAGGCCATACTGGAAGAAGTAAAGGCAGAACTGAAGGATACTATTTTAGAGAAGAATGCAACGGTTGAATCGGGCGAACTTATAGCCGCCAACGTTATTGCCTTTCAGTTAAGGCAGTTGCTGTTTAACCTAATTGGCAATGCTTTAAAATTTGCCCGTGCCGGTGTGCCACCGCATATATTAATCGAAAGCCGGTTAGTAAAAGGCCGCGATATACATATTGATATCGCAACCCCTTACTCACAGTATTGTCACATGTCTATTAAAGATAACGGCATTGGTTTCGAGCCGCATTTTAGCGAGCGTATATTCGAGGTTTTTCAAAAGCTGCATGGTAAAGAGGTTTACGCCGGCACCGGTATTGGCCTGGCTATTGTAAAAAAGATAGTAGAGAACCACCAGGGTATTATAAGGGCCACCAGCCAGTTAAACGATGGCGCCTGCTTTGATATTTATCTGCCGGTAGTTGATTAGCAAAACAACACAGGCCCCGGTGCTACTGCAACAGGGCCTGCTTATATATCAATATACTAAAGTTTTAGTTATTAGGCGCGCCGTTATCTATCCAGCAGATAATGGCATTTTTTTGCGCCGATGTAAGCGTGCGGCCCTGCGGCATGCTGCCACTTTGCACCTCCGATTTAATAGAAGATTTTGTGGCCACAATCTGAGCGTAGGTAAGCAAGGCGCCGGGGCCCTCGTTGCTGCCGCTGGCGTGGCAACCTGATGAAGTTGCACAGGTAGATTGTATAATAGGGCTAACATCGGTAGCAAACGATTTAGTGGTACCCGAGCAATCGGCAGTATAGTTTTCTTTTTTGCACGACGAGGCTAACAAGGTAAAAGCGGCAAAGGCTAAACACAGTTTTTTCATGAGTACATCGGGTTTTGGTTTATGCTTGTTACATAAAGTTACAGCATAACCTAAGCTGCAAAATTAGTATAGGTAAATGTGCATTGTTTAGCGGTAAACTTTTACTAATTGCCCGGGCTTAACACAATTTTATTTGCTCCGTGTTAGCCTATTAAACACTATATGCTTTAGCCGACAATATTAATGCGCCGCACAAATCCTTTCGCTACTTTATTTATCCTTTAGCTCAATCCATACCGGGGCATGGTCGCTGGTTTTTTCCCAACCGCGCACATGTTTATCTACCCCGCAGGCTTTTAAGCGCTTATCAAAATGGTGGCTAAGCAAAAAGTGGTCTATGCGCAGGCCGGCATTGCGGCCATAGGCGTTTCTAAAGTAATCCCAAAAGGTATAAATGGTTTCACCGGGGTGTAGCTTCCTTACCGCGTCGGTCCAGCCAAGGGCTACCAAATCTTTAAAGGCCTTGCGCACCTCAGGCCTAAACAAGGCATCATCCACCCAGCGCTCCGGTTTGTATACATCCAGCTCGGTAGGCATTACGTTATAGTCTCCGCACAATATTACAGGCACATCGTGGTCTATTAAACTTTTGGCGTGTGCCGTTAGCCTTTTAAACCAGGCCAGCTTATAATCAAACTTAGGGCCCGGTGCCGGGTTGCCGTTGGGCAGGTATAGGCATCCAATTACTATGTTGTTTACTATCGCTTCTATATACCGGCTGTGCAGGTCCTCGGGGTCGCCGGGCAGGGCGCGGCGCACCTCTTTAACCTCCAGCCCGCGGCTAAGTATAGCCACTCCGTTCCAGCTTTTTTGCCCGTGCCAAATGGCGTTATAACCCGCCTCCTCAATAGCCGCCAGCGGGAACTTCTCCTCCGGTGCTTTCAACTCCTGCAGGCACACCACATCGGGCTGCTCCTCTTTAAGCCAGCGCAGCAACACCGGTAAGCGCCCGTTCACTCCATTCACATTGTAGGTAGCTATTTTCATAGCTTAAAGGTATTAAAACTTTGTGCCGTTATAAAGGCCAATGCAATTTTTGGGGCTGTGCTGCTCCGCTCTGCGCCGTAGTGTGCGTCCCACGGGCCTTCGTACTGTACGGGCTTGCCTTAAAAACTTAAAGGCATATTTTTAAAAATTTGACTTACTTCATAACTTTGGACGAATGGCTTTCGATTTGTTAATTTTGAATCATGGTTAACACATTTTCGAATGTTAACCTTTTAAAGTATTGATAATCAATTATGTGATTTTTTCGTGTTAACCATGATTTTATTTTAACATATAGTTATTAAAAATATTTATTATTTTGAATTTTATTATTTGTTGTTATTTCATATATTTGTGTTAGTTAAGTAAAGCGCATCCGCGTATTAACTCCTAACCGGATCCTACCGGCAGCGGCCTCTTTTACACTTCATTATTTACTATTTAAAAAAGGCAAAACATGGACACACCAACCAGCGGTTTAGAAACTACTCTGCAAACTTTAAAAAAAATTGAAGCCTTGCTTACGCTAAAGCAAATAACCCGTAAAGATTTAGAGGGGCTAAGCCCCGAAGAGAAAGATTGTTTTTTTGATGCGCTTACCCGCCAATTAAACAGCCTTAAAGGCGAAGCCCGCGATGAATTTGAATTTAAAATAGAGCCGCTTTTGCAACCCGAAACCAAACGCGAAATTTGGGAGAACAACCACCTGAGAATTATTGAGGCTATAGAACGGCACATAAAAACCTATGGCACAATGCCCATGCGCACGCAGCTGGCCGAAGAAACCGGCATTAGCCGCCAAAGTATAGCCGAGCATATAAAAGAGTATGAGCAAAATGCCAACTACATGGCCCAGCTACAGCAGCATAAGTTAATGGGCACTCAGTTGCTTACAACGGTGCTGCGAAAAGCTTTAAACGGCGATGTAAGGGCTGCCCGGTTGTATTTTAGTATGATAAACCCTAAGGCCGAAACACCTGCTACCGGTAAACGCACGTTAGTGCAAAACCAAAATAACTACATACAAATAAACAACACGGTGCTAAACCAGGAAAAGCTGAACCAGCTAACACCCGCGCAGTTAACGGCTATTGAGGGGATTATAAATGGGCAACTGCTACAGTTGCCTTTGCAGCAACCGGAACCGGTGGAGGAGTAGTGCCTCTATTTTTTGGCATTACAAGCAGATCTCACACTGAGTCTGCCCGTTCCGTTCAGGCGGGCGTTTCGCGTGTGCCCTATAAACTCACACACCGGTTTTTTCGAAGACGCCAGGCATCGCGTCTCTACTGTTGCAAAACCCACGGCCGGTTTACCGGTGCGCGGGTTTGGTGCGTACGTATAATAACAGAAAAATATATATTTGATAGAACAATGTATGTGAGTAGTTAATTCAATTTATAAAATAATACCCATGATTTTACATTACAACATTCAGATCAAACAAAAAAATGCATTTGACATAAAAATTGCCTGCACTGTTGATTATCGAGCGGAGCAAGTAACGAGCAGAGCAGTTTTGCTACTCAAAGAATTTCAACTAAGCGATCCATTAATGCTACCTGCTAACATGGCACAGTCTGCTTTATTTACTAATTTATACGTAGAGATAGATTTGCCTAACGATAGTTGGGGTGCCGAAGTTGGCCTAAAGCATTATTTTTTGACTGAATATACGTTGGCGGATTTTACTGTGAAAATAACGCCCGCAAATGCCCTCAGTAAAATAGATGCAAATGAAATGTTGGGAATGGATATGGCTGAGTTGAAAACCCGTGCTGATTTAAAAATGGTAGAGCATTTCGATGCAATGCTTCCCCCGCCTGAATACCGAACTTATGATGTGTTTTTTGGAACCAATAGGAAAGGAAGCAGAAGCGGAGAAGATACCAGCTATGGAACCACGCGAGACCATGCTCTGCATGTTGGAAAAGCAGAGATTAGTATTCCTTTTAAACACAAAAAGGGTGAATTAAACAGGCCCAATTGGTTTGAAAACCTGATATTAGGCGAAAGCCCTAAAAAACATTTCACTATATTATCCAGTCGCGAAAAAACTATCGAAGCTTTCGAAAATGATTTGAAACAAAAACTTGCAGATAGTGAAGCAAGTGATGTGTTGCTATTTATACATGGATATAACAATACCAGCAAACAGGCGCTTATGCGAGCCGCACAACTAGGCTACGATTTAAACTTTAAGGGTGCCACAACGGCATTTACCTGGCCATCATTAGGTACTGTAGGCGGGTATGTAGCTGATATGGATACCGCCAAACTTTCTGCCGAATATTTGCGGCAGTTTATAAAGTTAATTTTACAAACTCAACCTAAGAATCTTTTCATTATAGCGCACAGCATGGGCAATGTAGTGCTTACCGATGCTTTGCTCAAAATGAAACAACGCAATGAGTTTCCGGAGAATGTGATACGCGAAATTATTTTGGCGGCCCCGGATATTGATAAAGATGTATTTGAGCGGGAGATTATTCCTGAAATAGGTGGTGCTGCACGTATTACCTTGTATGCCTCGGAAAACGACAAGGCTTTGCTGGCTTCAGAGCGCTTTCGTTCCGGTTACGATAGAGTGGGGCAAGGTGGAATGCGCATAAGTATTTTTGATGGCGTTGAAAGTGTGGATGCGACTTATGTGGATACGGATTTATTAGGGCACGGTTATTATGCCGAAACCAAAGAGCTTTTGCTGGATATTCACGATGTGTTACTAGGCAGGTTACCTGCCGTAAGAGCATTGGATGCCCTACTAAAACCAGTTGGGTCCCTAAACAAAACTTATTGGCGATTTCGCTTGTAAAACGCAGACGGACAAAACTTATAGGTAGCACTTATAAAGGAGTAAGTGCTAATAGCTTTTAGCTGCATGTTGTTCTATTGCTAAGGAGCGCATTGCAAATGCGCTTTCCTTGCACATCCTTGTCAGCTTAGCTTAAGCCGTGCTACAGACAAGGACGAGTTAGGGGTGGCACTAACTATTACGATGTGCAGGAAACACCAGGCGCTATTACTATAGAACTGCACAGGGTGAAAATGTTTAACCACAAGTTGGAACTAATGGCCGCCGAAGATTACAAGGCCGATAAGAAAATTAGGTGGCCTCCTTAACTACCGAAACACCGGGGGGCATCGTATGCCCCCATTTTTTTTAATAAGGGCAGGTCATTGCGAGGAGGCTTTGCGACGAAGCAATCCCTATAGCAAACAGCGCTAATGCAGTTCTGACGCTACCGGTGCCTTTTGCTTTTGGGGATTGCCGCGTCGTGCGCAGAGCCGCACTCCTCGCAATGACGGGCTTGTGTGTGTGCGTGCTTCGCACGCACTTGTTTTTTTTAACTTCGCAAAGCCTGCGGAACTGTCGTGGGTGTAGCTTTTACCGCTACGATCCTTGCAACACGGACAGGTGCCCTGCTACTAGTCTGGGTATAGTTCTCTGTAGCTATGATTCAGGAAACGTTTAGCAGGGCTTATTTATTTCCACAGGTGTCATGGTGTCAGCCGCCCACGGCGAGATGATACCGTGATACCGGGGGAATGGGGCAGTTATGCTTTTAAAAAGCCAAGTTCGTAAACTTGTGGTTGTAGTTTTTCGGTAAGGGCTTTATAGGCTGCTTGAAAGGGTTCAAAACTAACCGGTGCAAAATCGCCGCTTTTATTGCGGGCCTCTAATGCCTTACGGATTTGATACCAACCTACATCGGCTCGGTTAAGTTTTAATTCATCGCGCACACTGCGCACGTCAGTATGAGCAAAGTAAGCCTGCCATAGTTTTTTACCCTCGGCTAATACGGCTTGTGCTTCTGCCGAAAACTCTTTACCGGCCATATACTGCACCATAAAATCACTTTCAAATCTATCCGGTGCCCCTACTTCCGTTTCTGTAAAGGGTATAAAGTGGTTTACTATACTCCATGTTTTACCGTTCCATTCTAAATCGTTAGCACTGGCAGTTAAGTTGCTGCCATTAAAAAGCATCCATACTAAACAGTCGTTTTTAAATTCTTCTGTTAGTGGTTCGGTAGGAATTAGAAATTGGTCGCGGTCATTCAGCCAAGTAGGTTTAACTAATCTACGCACAGAAAAAAGCACGGTAGTCTTCCAAAGATCCTCTGGAGTAACAAAGTATCCTCCTGCGCTACAGTATCCCGAAGAAAGCAAGGCAGTTTGAGTAGCGGTGTGTTGTAAATCATTTTTGCCGCAAATCATTCCACCAATGGCACCGTCAGCCCATTTTGTACCACGTACATCCTTTGTGCTTGTTGTGGGTGAAATTGCATTCTTAAGTGGTAATGCATCAGTCTTGTTGGATCTTGGCCGCTTAATCCATGCACTTAAGAACTGCTCGCTCGGTATATTATAGAAAGTTTTCTCGCCTATTGGCATGGCGTTCTTATCCAATACATCTGTAGTGATTTCGTCAAAACTGGTTTTAGATTTTGCAAAATTGTTAGTTTGCCAAATTAAAAAACCAATAGGAAAATCGCCTTTTAAGCCATCAAAAGCTTTACTATGCACAACGAATCCTCCCAAGTATTTTGCACTCCACAATTTTTTAAACTCCTCAAAATTTGGTGAGTTTACATACTTTAATTTACTGAACATCGCTAAAGTGGCGCTTGGGATCTCAATTGCAATACGAGCTATAAATTGTGTAAACAGCTCCCTTGTCGCATAACCATAATCCGGCATGTTTCTCGAAATTTGAGTTGATGCCACACCTTCCTTATTGCCGCTATCAACACCATCCCCCGCTTCTGCATACGGCGGATTAATCAACACAAGTATTTTTTTTCTTTGTGCTATGGCATTGCGCAATCCCTCGGGTAATTTATTAGTAAGCGTATAATCAATCTCTCCGGTATCGGTTATATCGTCATTCAGGTAATCGTATTGAAAGCGGGTTGCTGCCACACAAGTTTTTGTAGCCTTCATTACGTCTACATCTTCCTGGTCCAGGGTGCTCATGTATATATTGCGCGGGTTGCTGTGTTTAACTTCCAGGTTGCCCACGCCACAGCACATATCCCAAACTATATATTCTTTCTGCCAGTTTTTACCAAGCGTTTCACTTAACTTATCGTAGGCTTTATCTACCACATTTAAAGGGGTATAATAAGCACCTTTAAAACTGCGTTCATCTAAAGGTATTAAGCTATCGCGCCTTTCCAACAGGTAGTTACGGTATTCAGCTTTTGGCGGGCGGTGGTAAATAGCCCAAAACTGCCGGTAGCCTTCCCGGCTACCCAAAGGGTACAGCTTACCACCTAAACTAAAAATTGGCTCGTTGTTTTTGTGTAGTAGTTCTGCCGGTAGGTCGTTGTGGGTAGATACCGTGCCATCGCTCATTATATCGGCAAAAAACAAAAGGGCGTAATCTTCTTCTTTTACATCTTTTATTTCGCGGCCAATCATTACCACCCATTTATCAAACACCTGTTTAATGTTATCGGGTGTAATTTGTATGCGTATAATATCGCCCTGCTGTATGGCGTTTTTAATGGTGCTTATAAATTCATCTTCGTGCGTTTCTATTTTAAACGAAACAAAGTGAGTGCCTATATGCGCCGAAACGGCATCTAAAGCCTCTTGCGTGTAACCACTTGCCGATTTACCCCACTTAATAGTTTTCTTTTCTAAAAAGGGTATTACATCGGCGCTTTTCATTATAGCTGCCTTGTTTGTATCTATAACAGCCAAAAACGGCGGTACATACTCGCCTTTATTTAATGCCTGTTGCACATAGTGCATCAACTGCGTAAACATGGCGTAAGTGCTATGCTTGCCGCTATCCTTAGCCTCAAACCAAATTTCTTTGGTTTGTATATCTATCAGGTTTTTGCTATAACCTTTTAAGCCAAGCGCTTTTATGTAAGCGTCTTTTACATCTTCTTCACTGCGGGCCTGCTGTAATTTTTGGTATAAAGTCATTGTGGGTGCAAAAGTAAGGTTCCTACAAATGTGTGGTTTTCCGTTACATTTTGCACAAAAACTATACAAAGTAAAATTTTATGTAGTTTTTCTTGCTATTTTGTATTTACACTCTCATAATTTCCACCGGTGTCATGGTGTCAGCCGCCCGCAGCGAGATGATACCATGATACCGGGGACCTAATTCATCCACCCCCTGTTCTGCGCAAAGCCGCAGAACTTTCCCCCGCTCCCGACAAATCGGGATGAGACACAGCACGGACATTAGCGCCATGCTCAGCAATTTAGCGTTACCGGTGCCTTGGCAGGCTGTTGGCTGTTTTGTCCCCCGCTGGCGGGGGTGTAGGGGGTGGATGTATTGTTGCACTCCGGTTTTAACGCACTCTCTCTAATTTCTGCCGGTGTCATGGTGTCAGCCCCGCCCAAGCGGGATGATACCATGATACCAAGGAAATTGGCTGTTAAACGGCCTTTAAGTTTTGAGGCGCAAAGGGCCACAGCACGCAGGCCCGTGGGAGGGACTATAAGGCGCAGGGCGGTGCAGCACAGCCCCAAAAATGTATTTAGTATGTTGTTTACTTACTGCTTGCGGCAGCAGCCGTGCCGGTTATTTTGCCGTTGGGGTAAATAGCCTGGCCGGGTTGTAGTTTAAACTTTTTGCCGGCCTTGGTTACCACTTTGCCATCGGTAAGTATAACGGTTCCGTTTTTTAGGTGTGCATCGGTGCTCATGGTGGTGGTTACGCCGCCTTTTACCGTTAGCATCATGCCATTTTCGGCCATCTTCCAATAGTCTTTTGCTTTGGCTGGGGCGGTGGCTTTTACGGTTTTTGTTTTGTTGGTGGTAGTGGCCGTTTTAGTTTGCGTGTTGGTAACGGTTTGTGCGTTAACGGTGGCAGTAAAAATTAAAGCGGCAAGGATTGAAAAAAGAAATTTCATAATGTTGGGTTTTGGGGTTATAAATATGCAGCCCGCAGGTACAGCCATTATAGCTGCCTGCGGGTTGCAAAGTTATTGCTTAAAAAAGTGTGCCATGCTGATATACGTCAGCCAATGCCCCACTACAGTTGTTCGGAAGATGACTAAATTGAAGAAGCATGTCAGTCTGAGCGGAGTCGAAGACAAGTGCTTCCGCCTGCGCAAATGCCTGCTTCGACTACGCTCAGCATGACATTTGCTTGGTTTAGGCAATAAAACCCAATCTTGCGAACGGTTTTAAATTCCCCACCGGCGGGCACTACCGGTAACCGGCGGCCTGTAAATTAAATAACTCGCTGTAGCGGCCGTTTTTGGCCAGTAGTTGTTCGTGGCTGCCGGACTCAATTAATTCGCCGTTGCCAAGCACCAATATGCGGTCGGCCATGCGTACGGTGCTAAACCGGTGCGAAATTAAAACAGCCATGCGGCCTTTGGTGAGCTCGGTAAAGCGCTGAAACACTTCGTATTCGGCGCGGGCATCGAGGGCCGATGTGGGTTCGTCTAAAATAAGCAGTTGTGCCTGGCGCATATAGGCGCGGGCTATGGCCACCTTTTGCCACTCGCCACCGCTAAGCTCTACCCCATCGCCAAAGCGCTTGCCCAGCATTTGGGCGTAGCCACCGGGTAGTTTTTTTACCAGCTCATCGGCCAGGCTTTGGTGCGCGGCAGTTTGTATAAGCTGCTCGTTTTGCTGCTCGTTTATTTTACCGGCGGCAATGTTTTGCGAAAAAGTCATTTGATAGCGCAAAAAATCCTGGAAGATAATACCGGTGTTAAGGCGCAGCTCGTGCAGGTCGTATTCTTTTAAATCGTGCCCATCTAATAGTATGCGGCCCTCGGTAGGGTCGTACAGGCGACACAGCAGTTTTACCAGGGTGGTTTTGCCGGCGCCGTTTTCGCCCACCAGTGCCAGCTTTTCGGCGGGGTGCAGGGTAAAGCTAAGGTTGCGGTTGGCCCAGCGCTCGCTGTTTACATATTTAAAGCCCACGCCCTCGAAGGTAAAGCCCTGCACAATAGGATTAGGGAAGGGCCGTGCCGAGGGTGTGTTGTGTATTTTGGGTGCAATTTGAAAGAACTCGAAAAAATCGCGCAGGTACATGGCGCCCTGCGTAACGCTTGAAAAGCGGGATAAGATACCCTCGAGCAAAGCGCGCAGCTGCCTGAAAGAACCGGCCAGAAAAGTAAGCTCGCCAATGGTAATGCTGCCGCTGATAGTTTTGGCCAGCATAAATACATAAGCCCCATAGTAACCGGCGCTGGCAATAAGGGCAAACAGGGTGCCCCACATAGAGCGTTGAATGGCAATGCGTTTATTATCGGTATAAAATTTATCGGCCAACGATTTAAAGCGGCTGATAACAAAGCCGGAGAGGTCGAACAACTTTATCTCTTTGGCGGTCTCGTCGCTGGCGCCCAGGTAGCGCAGGTAATCCAGCTCTCGCCGCTGCGGGGTTTGGCTGCGCGTCATAGAATAAACCTGGTCGTTAAAGTACGATTCGCCCCAAAAGGCCGGCAGTATGGCTACCAGCAAAAGCAAAAACAACCACGGATTAAAAGCCAGCAAACCGGCGGCCAGAAACACCATAGATAAACTATCCTGCACCTGGCTAAGCACCTGCGAAAGCAGCACCGTGCGGTTAACGGTTTGCTGACGGGCGCGTTCGAGCTTATCGTAAAACACTGCATCTTCAAACTGGTCGAGATCGAGCGTGGCGGCGTGCTGCATTATTTTAATAGAAGTGTGATTGCTAAACACATCGCCCAGCAGACTATCGATAAGGGCAATGCCTCGGCCCAGGGCATCGGATATCAGCACCAGGGCAAACTCAATACCTACCAGTTGCCATAGATGCGAAGCAGGCAGGCTGTGGTTGCCGCTGCTTAGTTGTATAACATCATCGATAATAAGCTTGCCTACATATAATATAAGTAAAGGGATGGCGGCCCTTATAAGGCGCAAAAAAATGTTGGCCAGCATCATAGCCGGGCCGGCCTGCCACACCAGTTTAAAAAAGGCAGGTATATACTGCAAAGCCTGCAGGCGTTGCTTAAAGGTTAAGTTGGGTGGGGGCGCAAAGCGCATTTGTCTGCTGGTGGCCATATTGGGCTGTAAGTATAAGCACTTGTGGGCTAATGGGCTATAAATGCCAAATTTTAACCCGTTTTAGCAGGCTAATTACCCCGCCAAGCCAAGTAAGGGAGCTATTAAACCCATCTAAAGAATTTTATGCATACCATGTTTTAATAATGTTTATTTTAGGCAGTGTAAAAACTAAAAACCCAACCCGGTAAATCATTTACATTTACCCCATTATTAAAGCAGTGAACTACTCCGAAACGGCTTTTTCGTCAGAATACCACGTGCTGGACCATGCGCAGTCGGATGTGATGCGGGTATTGCTGTATTTTGATGTGTTTAACTACCCGCTAACGCTGGAAGAGATTTTTTTGTGGTCGGGCGGGGCCAGGCAGACCGATAGCCAGAATGCAGTGGCCTCGCTGCTGCACGGCGATTTTATAGGCTGCCACAACGGCAAATACTTTTTAAGCGGCCGGCAAGCCAGTGTGCAGTTAAGGGAAGACCTGAATAACCGTGCGCTTCAGTTTTATGACCGCGCTAATCACTACACTAAACTAATTTCTAACTTTCCGTTTGTAAGGGGTGTTTTAGTAACGGGCTCGCTTAGCAAGGGCTGTATGGAAAAGAACGGCGATATAGATTATTTGATAATTACCAGGCCGGGCCGGCTGTGGTTGTGCCGGGCCTTTTTAACCCTGTATAAAAAAACGGTGCTGTTTAACTCGCGTAAATACTTTTGCGTTAATTATTATTTGGATGAGGATTCGCTGCACATACCCGACCATAATCTTTTTACGGCTACCGAAATAGCATCGGCAGGGGCTGCATTTAATAAAGAAATTTGCAATAGCTTTTTTGAAGCCAACGCCTGGATAAAAGAATACTACCCGAACATAAAACACGAAGCAGTGTTTACTGTGCACCAGCCGGATGGAGGGCGATGGAAGCGATTGCTTGAAAAAATTTTTGCGGCAAAAGCAGGCGATGTGATAGATGAATGGATGATGCGCCTTTTTGTAGGGCACTGGAGAGCAAAATTTAAAGGAGAAGATAAAAGCAGGTTTGAAGTAAATTTCCGTTCGCGGAAAAATGTTTCAAAACATCATCCGCACGGCTTTCAGTTTAAAGTGTTGCAAGCCTATGAAAGAAATGTGGATAGCTTTGAGCAGCGGCATAATGTAAAACTTTCATGAGCAAGAGGATTCTTTTTACCCATTCGTATTTTTTAAGGTTCGACCCAAAGCAATGGGCATGGAAACAACCCTACCCGCCTTTGGCCACCATACTGGCAGCAGCAGTACTGCGCAATGCAGGGCACCAGGTGCAACTATTCGATACCATGTTTGCGCATGGCCCGGATGAGGTGATAAAATATCTACAAGAATTTAAGCCCGACTTTTTAGTGATTTACGATGATGGGTTTAACTACCTTACCAAAATGTGCCTTACCAATATGCGCGAGGCTGCCTGGAAAATGAGCGAGCATGCAAAGGCGCATAACTGTAAGGTAATAGTAAGCAGCTCGGATAGTACTGACCATTGCGCCGAGTATTTACAAAACCATGCCGATGTAATTATTTTAGGCGAGGCCGAAGAAACGCTGAGTGAACTGGTGGCCGATTACAGCAACTACGCGAATATTGCGGGGACTGCTTTTATGCAACAAGGGCAGTTAAGTAAAACGGCTCCGCGTAAATTGAATACCAACATAAGCGCTTTGCCGCTGCCCGCCTGGGATTTGGTAGATGTGGAAGCTTACCGCAAAATGTGGTTAAGCCGATGGAATTATTTCTCATTAAATGTAGCTACTACCCGCGGTTGCCCCTACAAATGTAACTGGTGCGCTAAGCCAATTTATGGCAACGCTTATAATATGCGCAGCCCTGAGCACGTGGTGCGCGAACTAAAATACCTGAAAGAGAAGTATAGCTACGACCACATTTGGTTTTGCGATGATATTTTTGGCCTGCGCCGCAACTGGGTAATAGAGTTTGCCGAGTTGGTTAAAAAGGAAGGATTGCAATTGCGCTACAAAATTCAATCGCGGGCCGACTTGCTGGTGCAGGAAAAATACGTAGAGGCACTGGCCGCAAGCGGCTGCGAAAGTGTATGGATAGGGGCCGAAAGCGGGTCGCAAAAAATATTAGATGCGATGGATAAAGGAACGACCATTGCACAAATAAAAGAGGCTAACCGCTTGCTTAAACAGTATGGAATAAAGCCGGCCTTTTTTCTCCAATTTGGTTACCCCGGCGAAACCATGCAGGATATACGCAATACGATTAACCTGCTTACCGAATGTCTGCCTGATGATATGGGTGCCAGTGTTTCATACCCCTTACCGGGCACGGGTTTTTACGAAAGCGTAAAAAAAGATTTTACCAATAAAACCAACTGGACGGATAGCGATGAACTGGCGCTGATGTTTAACAACACTTACAAGGCAGATTTTTATAAGCAATTGCACCGGTATGTGCATAAAACTTTCCGTATGCACCAAGCGCTGGAAAGTATTGGCCGCCTTTTGCCCTGGCCAGCGCGTGGTAGTTTAAACTTTACCAATTTAAGGCGTGCAGCGTCGTTAGGCTATTACTTTCCGGCTATGCTTATTGAAAAGAACAAACTGAAAAAAATTGAGCATGAAGCCGCAGGCCTTTGATACATACGCCGCAGCTTACGATGCGCACTTTACAGAAAGTAATATTGGTAAAATACAACGCCGCCAGGTTTGGAAAATATTTTCATCGCTGGGGTTGCAAAACCAAAGTGTGCTCGAAATTAATTGCGGCACCGGAGAAGATGCCAAGGCTTTGGCACGGGCCGGCCACCATGTAACGGCTACCGATGCATCGGCAGGTATGATAGAGGTTGCGCGCAGTAAAAACACCGATAGCAAAGATTATGTGAGCTTTCAGCAAATAGATTTTTTGTGGCTTAAAGATGAACTGAAGAATAAAAGGTTCAATCTTATCTTTAGTAACTTTGGTGGGTTAAACTGCATTAGCGCCAACGAACTAAAAATACTGGCTACCGATTTTAATAACTTGCTGGAGCCCGGAGGGTATTTGTTTTTGGTGATTATGGGGCGCAATTGCTGGTGGGAGCAACGCTACTTTTTACATAAGGGCGATAGCCAAAAAGCATACCGCCGACAGAGCCAGCAAGGCGTAGATACCGCCATTAACGATATGCAGTTTAAAACCTGGTATTACTCGCCGGAGGAAGTAACGCAAATATTTGCACCGCACTTTAAAGTAGAGAAGATAAGGCCCGTAGGTTTATTTGTGCCACCCTCGTACCTCGAAACCTTTTTTAGCCGTAATTTGTTTATGTTAGGCTTGCTAAAGGGGCTTGATACTATATTCGGGCGCTTTGCATTTTTAGCTAACCATGCCGACCACTTTGTAATAGTACTGCGTAAGCATGAAACAAAATGAACCCTATGAAGGTATTGCTTACACACGCTTATTTTTTAACCGAAGACCCTAAAGAGCGGGAGATAATGAAACCCTACCCGCCGTTGGGTATATTGTATATATCGGCTTACCTGGAGCAACAGGGTTATACCAACGAAGTGTTCGACTCTACCTTTTCTGATTTTGAGAAGCTAAAGGATTATATACTGGATTATAAGCCCGATGTAATAGGCATTTATACTAACCTGATGACGCGGTTGAACGTTTTGCGCCTGATGGAGTTTATTAAGGGTTCGGGCTTGCCCACTAAAATTGTATTGGGTGGGCCAGAGGTGAGACACCACCGCGATAATTTTTTGAAATACGGCGCCGATTTTATTGTAGTGGGAGAGGGAGAGGAGACAATGGTGGAATTATTGAAGGCCATTGAGCAAAACACAACCAATTTTGAACAGGTAAAAGGAATAGCCTGGAAGAACAAAGACGGCGTGGTAGTGGTGAATGAGGAGCGCGAGCTGATAAAGGATTTGGACCAGCTGCCACCGCCCGCCCGCAAAAAAATAGACTTACAAAAATACTTTGATGCATGGAAACAGGCACACGGGCATAGTGTAGTTTCGCTAAGTACCATGCGGGGCTGCCCTTACGATTGCCGTTGGTGCAGCCGCGCTGTATACGGGCAAACCTACCGCCGCCGTAGCCCCAAAAAGGTGGTAGAAGAAATGCAGTGGCTACAGCAAAATTATACGTTCGACAGGGTTTGGGTAGTAGATGATGTGTTTACTATTAACTACCCCTGGCTGCGAGAGTTTGCCGAAGAAGTGAAAAAAGCAGGGTTGGAAATTTCATACGAGATTATTACACGTGCCGACAGGATGAATGAAGCCATTGTGAAACTGCTAAAGCAAAGCGGATGCTACCGGGTGTGGATAGGGGCGGAGAGCGGTTCGCAGAAAATAATAGACGCAATGAGCCGGCGCGTAAAAATTGAACAGGTGCAGCAGATGATTCAACTGGCCAAGCGCGAAGGTATACAGGCCGGTACCTTTATTATGCTGGGTTACCCCGGCGAAACGGAAACAGATATTGCCGATACCTTGCACCACCTTAAAGTAAGTAACCCCGATTTGTATACACTTACGGTGGCCTATCCTATAAAAGGCACACCCCTTTACAGCGAAATTGAAGAACGCTTTGTAGCGCCATTACCCTGGGAGAGTTCTACCGACCGACAAATTGATTTTAAGCGCACCTACCCGCGTAAATATTACGACTATGCCATACGCTGGATATATAACGAGGTAGCTATACAAAAGCAATTAGAGGCCAGTAACTATAAACGCATACCGGTGCTTAAGGCAAAGGCAATGGTTGCGCAAGCGGGCATGCAATGGCATAAACGGTTTAGCAATTGAAGTGGCTAAAAGAAAATAGTATAGCTGTATCGGTTGGCTTAACCTTTGCGTTGGGCTTGTTGCTTATATATATAGCCAGCACAGGTAACGTTGGCGATTTTATAAATTATTACTACGGCGGCTGGTTTCTTAACCACGGGCAGTTTGATAAGTTTGTTTACGAACCCTACCTGTTTAACCTCGAAATACGAAAGCATTATAGCGGCTTTTTCTTTGGCAACTTTACACCGGTTCCTCCAATTACGGCGTGGTTGTTTACTCCCTTTGCCTGTTTACCCATAGGTTTAGCTAAAGTTTTATTCAACCTGCTGTCGCTAGGTTTGTTTTGCTATTCACTATTAAGCCTGCTTAAGCATTTACAGCTTAAAACGGTTTGGTTGGTATTGCTGCCGCTGGTATTTTTACTGCCGCTAAAAAGTAATATGGCGCAAGGGCAATTGTATTTGCTATTGCTTGCATTGCTTATGCAAGGTTTTTTGTTTACAGAGCAGAATCGGAAGGCACCTGCCGCTTTTTGCTTTGGTGTAGCTATTGCATTGAAAATTTTTCCGGCGGTGGTGCTGCTTTATCTGTTATTGAATAAAAACTACAATGTGATGCTACGCACCATAGCAATTGTAGTGGCCTTAATTTTGGGGCCTTATGTGGTAACGCATAACGCCTTTACTTTAGATTATTACACCCAAATATTGCCACGCCTGATGAGCGGCGAAATAAATGACCCCTGGGCTACGGCCTATCAGAGCATGACCGTATTACTTAGGCAATTATTTGTTTACGACCCTTTGCTGAATACCGGCACTACTTTGTTTAACCCGGTGCTTTTTAAAGCGTTGAACGCGCTTTTTACTTTGTTGTTTTCGCTAGCTTTTGCAAGGATAGTTTATAAGGCCACATACCGCTGGCAACGATTTGCCCTAACTTTGTTTTTGGGCGTGCTTGTCAGCGGTTATGGCTCGGTATATGGTTTGCTATTGCTTATACCTTTGCTGATAGCGTTTAGCGAACAAAAGTATGGCTACGTGGTTTTAGCCTTGCTTGCAGGTGTTACTTTTTCGCCCTTACTGCCAGCCGGTGGTTACCTGCTGTTTAAGTTTGCGCGCTTATGGGTGCTATTATTACTGGCAATATGGTTACTGGCGCAGTACGATAAAAAGCTGTTGGTGTTGCCCGTATTGTTTATAATAACAAGCGCAGTGGTTTATGGTGCTCAAAAAAACAGCCTTGCTAAGCAACGATTGTTTGATAATGTATTGGCTAGCCAAGATAATTTGTTGCTGTTTAATTACGAACAGGTGGCAGACTCATTAAAGCTTAGCTATATAACCCCTACAGGCATAACAGAAGAATGCATAACCTTTACTGATACCCTGGTTGCTGATAGCCGTTTAGAACTGATAGATAATGAAGTTTACTTCAATCGGCACCGGCTAACATACAATGGCGGCAGAAAACTAAAGCCCTTATTAAATGCTGCTAACAACGAAATTTTATACCTGAGTGATGCTGGCCGTGGAGTTGGATTTTATACGCTTAAAAGGGTGAGTATAAAGCAACAATAAACTATACTCTCTCCCGCAGGTCCATGATGGGTTTTTCGACGCAGGTGTATAACACATGCGAGCAGATGAAGGAGATGCAAAGAAAAACACCGACTTCTAAAAATGACTCAGCAACTGTTTGGGCCGGCCAAAAGTGCATCATTAAAAAAAGTATTGGCGAAAGATGCAGCAGATAATAGGAATAGGAGGTAAGGCTGATGTAAGTAATAGTGCGCCGTAAAAATCCTTCTTTAATTTTTAACTGATATAATAAAGGCAGCCATAGCGAGAATGCAAACGGAACTACTGTAAAGTATAAGCCATAACTAAATAGCGATTGCGGATGGTAGTAACGTATGTAATGAGATAACACCAATAGCAGGCAACCAGCAATAAAAGCAGGATGTTGGTATTTGAGAAATTGCTTTTTGAAAGCATTAAAAACCCAGGATGCCAATACTCCGTACATACTTACATCTAACCGTATTAATAAAGCCTTGCGCACTTGTGTATCCCAATGTAGCTGCGGAAGTTGAGTGAAAAACAGGTAGCAACGTATAGCGGTAAATGCTACTATAAAAAACAGGGAGACAGTCAATAAGTTTCTACCGAACGCAGCTGAAGGAATAATCCATTGCAATAACAATAAGGAGGCTGGCAACAGCAGGTAGAACCATTCTTCTATGGCCAGGCTATAAGAGACGGGAAAGAAGTAAAAAGCTGATTGAGTGAGGTTTTGAGTGAACGTAAAGAAACGAAAGTTAAATCCATCCAGTAGGCCAGCCCATAAAGTGTAGCCAATAATTAAATGCAGCACCACCACCAGGTAGTAAGCAGGTATGGTTTTAAACCAGCGGCGTTTAAAAAACTCTTTTAGAAAAGGAAAATTAATGCGGCCCTCGTGCTGATGAAGTTTAAAGAGAATGTTGCCAATAAGAAATCCGCTAAGCACAAAAAATATTTCAATGGAATCGCGGAAAAGGAAAAACCAATGAAAAATACCGGGATAGCTGTACTGAAAAAAATTGAAGCAATGAGCTACAACTATCATCAATAGAGTAATGGCCCGCAAAAAGTCTAACCCAATATTCCGGTTTGGGTTGCTTTGGGGGAACGAAAAAAAGTTAGGCCGGGGGCTCAAGTGGTTGTTTTGCGTTTAGCAATTAAGCATGCGCCACAAAATAATATTCTCTGTTAGCATAAAAAATTTCTGTAAAGGCCTTACGGGCAAGTGAATCCTGTTTATTAATGAACGAATCCAATAAGGATATCTTCATTTGTAAGTGGGTGACTATAAAATCAAATACGGCTTCGGGCTTAAGCACTTGTCGTATTTAAGGTTAGGGGTTAAATCCAGCCTGAGCAGGTTTAGGGTTTTGCGTATGTAACTTTTAAGGGCCATGGGTGCAGCTGCTAAGGTAATATTACGGTGCATAGGGTGTAAATGCGTTTTAATAGCAATGGAAATTGAACAATCCCTCAATTTTCAGTAATCTCGGGTCGGGCATGAAAAGGAACACCTACCTCTCTTACTCTTTTTTTATTTTTTTGAGTACGCTGCTGCTGTTGCATGCCTGTAAAAAAGAAAAGCAGTTGAGCGATGAGGAGTTGACACTGCAACTACGCTGGAACAAAGGCTTTGCCAACGAACCTTATAGCAATATTGAAACCGGGCTGCTGTGGTCGCTAAGCTATATGGGCGCCGAAATGCCCAAAGGAGCTTTGGCCTTAACGGTTGAGCATAATACAGGCGATAGGGTATTGCTGAAACTTTATAATGCAGGTTTTTCCAGCGATGCCAAAGCGCACCTGGCTATTTTAATTAGTGAGCTTAAAAACACAGCCGAATACAAACAAACAGGGGGGATAGATATTGGCCGGTTTGTGCTTTATACGCTTTATAGCCCCTATCACTATTATGCGCTTACCAATCCGCAGCGCACTTATAGCGATTTTAAAAGCCGGTATGTAAAAGATACTCCCTTTCAGTTTGCCGTTAAAACTTCCGCTGTTTCATCACACGAAAGGCTGATTACTTTTTCGCCGGTGGCAGCGGCTACCGATATGGCTTTTATAGCCGATGATGGAACGGGCAGTATTGAAGCAAATAACTTTGAAGCACAGGTGCACGAGTGCTGGGCTATAATGCCAAATGGACAATTGCGCTATGCTATTTATAATACGCAGGGTAACTTACTGGATGCCAGCACCAGCGAGGCGGGCAAGCCGGGCAAATGTATGTGGTGCCACGAAATTGCAGTGCAGCCTTTATATACTACAGGCAACAATTTGCCCGGTTATTTAACCGAGCAGGAATTTGGCAGTTGGGTAACCAGCTACCAAAGCTTATTGAACCAATACCGAAGTAACTTACAGGGCGAAATTGACTTTGGCCGAAAGCAAGACCATGCGTTAGCGGAGTTGTTGTATATTACTTTTATGGAACCATCGGCGGCGCGCTTAGCGCTGGAATGGAATATGAGCGAAACCGATGTAGCGGCACGGTTAAACGGCCTTACCACCCATGTAAATGCCGAGTATGATTGGTTAGGCGATTTATATAACCGCAAAGAAGTGGATGCGCTTTCGCCCTATACCTGTATGCAAGTGCCGGATGATGTGCGCGAAAAAAGCAGCTATGAACCCGACTTATTTCATTTGCACCAATAAATAGCGATAAAGCGATTACTTAATAGGCCTTTAATGAAATGATATTAATGAAGGAAGAACGGAAACACCTAAAGCGGTAATAGCTTATGCTGAAAAACATATTTAATGATAGTAAGGACAAGGCGCGCCGGGTAAACGAGGATGAGTTTTTACGGCGGCTTAGGTGTAGCATAATGGGTGAGGGTATGCTAAGCGATAGCAACATACTGCTTATGGAACGTGCTATTAAGGAAATGCCCGATACCGGTGCTGTGCTTGAAATAGGTTCTTTTGCCGGCCTTTCGGCAAACGTTATACTTCACTTATTGAATAGGTATAGCCGAAGCCATGAATTGTTTTGTGTAGATGCCTGGATATATGAGGGCTATAACGATTATAAGCAACCAGAGATACCTACGCATATCGACGGAAGGGCAGATATAGAACGGCAGGATTATACCAGTTACATTCGCGCAGGGTTTATAAACTCGCTAAAACTTTTTCAGCCCAAGCGTTTGCCGTATGCTTTTCATTCTACTTCGGATGCATTTTTTAGCTGTTGGGGTAAAAAGGAACTTACTGATTTGTTTGGTCGGTTAAAGACGCCTACAGGCAGCATTTCGTTTTGCTATATCGATGGCGATCATTCCTACCAGGGGGCAAAAGATGATTTTGAAAATGCCTTTCAATTGCTTGCTAAGGGTGGCTTTATATTAATGGACGATACAGCCAGCAATCTAAATTTTGGAAGTTGCAAGGTGGCGAGAGAGTTGGCCAAAGATGATAGGGTAGAGGTGGTTGATTCGGAAAATAACTACCTGTTTCGTAAGAAGTAAAAGTAGCTATTTAAAAGAGCCTTGTTTTACTTTAATTATTGCCGAACTTATAAAGCCTCCATCGCCAACCGGCACATAAACAAAATAGCTACCCGGTTGTGTTACTTTAATTCGCTGCGTGGTTTCGCCGTTATTCCATTTAAATGAACTTGCGGCAGTCTGCACTTGCAGATAGGTGGTATTGCTTTCTTTTGTTTTAATAACCTTTGGTTGAGGCAATTTAAAGGGCAGCTTTTTGTAGTGGAATGCGCGGTAGCTGCCAATAGTATCGGTAAACGAAACTTCAATTACCGGTTCGCCTTTGTGGTTTACTTCTTCAAAGGTTACGTTAGCCGAGTTGTTGGATATGCGCCCATAATTAAGCAGGGTGTTTCCATTTTTTAATCGTTGTGCACTGCCGGTTGCTTCGCTTATAATTTTGGTGGGGTGCGCGTAGCTCCAAACCAGGCGGGCTTCTTTCTTCTTTTCATTCAACTTGTATTCCAGTGCGCGGACGTTGTGCTTTAGTTCTTCGCGACCATAGCCGTTATCGAATAAAGTGATGTTACCATTGGGCAGAAAGCGGGCATCGTGCTGGCCCAAAAAAGGAATGGAGTCATTTACGAATTTAAAATCGTTGTGTGGGCCACCCAGGCGCCAAAGCAATTGATTGGTTTTTTTTGAAACCTTTATAACCTCATTGGTATATCGTGCAGATATGATAAACTCTCCTTTTCGGTTCATGTCTACCGAATTGAAGTGGGTAATATCTATGTTCACCGTATCGTTTAAATAAATTTGGTCGGCATCCTGCAGTTTAAAATATTCGCGTGCGTTCCATTGATATAATAATGTTTTATCGGGGCTTAACTGTTGCACTACGCCTGCCTTTACTTTGGCATGTGCGCTTCCGGGCAAATTGCGCTGCATAAAAATTCGCTCTGTACTTAGGTCGGTTTCTTTTACCTCGGTACCAATAAGTAAATAATCGCCATTAGGCAGTATTATAAAATCGTGAGGGTCGGTTTCTACACCATTTACGCAGCCCACCGAATCTACAATGCGCAATGTTTTATCCATCAGGTAAAGCTTATCGTTATTAAAAAACGAAAGCATGCCATTGTGGTGCGCTTTAAAATCGCTTGCCTTGGGTGTTAGCCGGTAATACACGGTGTGGCCGGTGCCATCCAGTATCATTTGTTGGCCATTTGTAGTGCCTTCAGTTTTGCGCATACGGTAGGTAAACAAAAAGTAATAACCCTTGCTTTGTTTTGCATTGTGTATGGTGGCCTTATACTTTAGTAATTGAGCATCGGCCTTTTGGCTTGCTGTAACTAAAGCAATAAGTAGCACAAAAAGAATTTTATACATGCCATGCTTCATATCAGGGTTTCCATTCTTGGGTATTGTTCAATAATTCTTTATCGCCTTCGGTAGCATTTAGTTTGCCAAATACACGCCAGTAATATTCGCGGTTCATTTTTTGCCAGTGTATTATGCCTTTGGCATACTGCACAGTTTGAAACTGATTTAGCAAAACAAAAAAACCAAGTATAATAAATATACCGGTGCGCGCTGCTGTTTTTAGGCTAAGCACCCAATTTACAAAAGCAGCCATGGGTAGTGCCAGCACCGCTAACGATTCTATTAACACCCGGCAGCCAAAGCTGCCACCATAAAACCACTGCCACCAGCAAAACACTACATAAAGCGTTGCCGCAAAGTAAAGTGCAAACGGTAGCAGGTAAAAGCGGAGCGTGGCGCTACGGCATATAAAGGCGGCACCAATAAAACCGGTAATGGCCAGCGGCGTATATAAAAACCAACCCTTGCGATAACTAAAAAGGCCGTTTATAATTTGCCAATTATCGAAATTAAAGTGCTCGCGTTTGTAGGTGTAAATATACCAGTGGTTGGTGCTAAGTTTCCAGTAAGCTAATTGAATAAATACGGCTACAAGTATTAGTGCAAAAACGGTTGTAATTTTTAAGCTGTGTGTTTTGAGGGTTGTTATAAACTGCTGTCTGAAGCTTGCATCTCCGGTGCGCCATAGCAGAGGAAAGATGCAGATGAAAATATCGGAGGGGCGTATAATGATGGTAAGCCCCAGGCTAATACCTAATATGAGCGTGTGTTTCCAGCTATAGGTTTCGTAAATACGTTTAGTGCTGTAAAGTATAATAGCAAACAGAAAGAACTGGTAAATGTGGCTAAGGCCCGGCTGTGTAATTACCTGGGCAAAAAAGTTGGTGCCCAGCCCAATTAGCAATAAGGTAATGGCCGTGGTAAGTTCGGTATAATAACAAAGTAAAAAGCGCCTTAATACCAATAGCCCTAAAAGGCCAAACAACACCGTGCTTAATGCCACGCTTAGCTGGTAGTAAGCACTATATCCATCGGCCGGGTATTGATGCGTTAGCAGGGTTAAGCCATGTGCTGCGAGGAATAAAGGCAGCTGCAGCAAGGCTACACCGTAGTTATATTTAAAGTAAAAGTTTTGAGTTTCGGGGTGGTACTGCACTGCGTAATAATGTACGCCATCGGCAAAATCGTATAGTGAATCTACCTGCCAGTAGAACTTTACTTTTAATAAATCGTGGTATACAATAGCCGACGACAGATAAGCATAGTATCCGGCCGCATCGCTTTTAATTACTTTGTGGCGGCTCCATTTACCACCGGCAATAGTTATAGCAAGCAGTAGCAGCAAAACTACGTAACAACTGATAAGTGAAAGTTTTTTACCGCCTGTTTGCATGTGCATTTAGTTAATGGCGGTTTGCAAAGTGTCGGTAGCCGATAGTAGTTTCAAAAACTGAGCATCTATACCATTGCCAAATTTAGCCAGGTTGGGCTCGGCATAAATAAAAAATACCACCTCTTTACTAAGGCAGGTTTGCAGCAGGCTCAGTTCGCTTACTTTAGCCGTAGTGCCGTTTGTAAAATGCGCAGTACTGTTATAGTAAAAGTAGGCGCTGCCGGGTTTAAAATAAGTAGCAGGAACACCGGTGTAAATTACATTCCAATAATAGCTATCGCCAATGGCTAATACTGCCGGTTGGTGTAACGCAGTATCTACCGGCAGAGCTGTTTTAAAGTAACCCAGTGGTTTTGTAACGGGTATATCTGTCCAAAGGTTCATTACCTCCAGTAAGTCTTTATCAGTATCGTAAGGGCGGGTGCTTTCTACCACTTCTTTATATTGAATGCGGTTGGTTTTTTTGCCGGTAAGGTTACTAATGTAACCCAACAGGCTATCGGTGGCAAAGGTAGCTGAGTAGTAACTCCAGTGCACGCCCAGGTTGCTAAAAAGCGGATACCTTGAGTTTTGATCAATTGCTTTAAACCATTCCTGGAAATTTACCACCGGTATATGTGCTGCGTTTAATTCGGTGGTAAAGTAATTATAATTGGTTTGTTGCGTTTCAGCCCCGCGAAACTGCTCTGGTATCCGCTCGGGGTATAAGCGCGATTTGCCGGGTGCTAACACCACAAAAAATTTGACACCGCGTTTTTCTAACTCATTGCGGAAAGTGGCCACACTGCTAACAATGCGATGGATAGAATCGGCGCCTAAAAAATCGCGGCCATAATAGGCATCAATATATTCTTTGCCCATTAGTTCGTTTTGGTAACCCACTATCACCTCATTGCGCTGTACGCCCAGCCAGTAATCTATTTGGCTGGCAGTGCGCACGGCTGCTTTGCGCAGGCCCAGGCTAAAATTAAGGTAAGGCTCAAATGTTTTTTGGTAATCGCCATTCCACCAACCGGTGCTGCTAAAAGCCGGTTGCTTTACCGGTTCTGTAACGCCTTTTAGTTCCTTATCGTTAACAGGTATAAAGGTAATTACCAGCGGCAGAGCGAAGGCTACCAGTACTATAATCAGTAAATAATGGTGTATTCCTTTTTGTTCCATTAAAATTTAAAATATAAAAACGGATGATAGCCGGCCACAAAAAGCATGCTGCCGCAAACAACTAAAATACCAATAGTGGCCGCTGCCAATGCTATGTAACCGGTTTCGGTTTTTTGAGGGTCGAATAATTTTACCGCCAGTTCATTTAGCCTGGAATTAGAACTGCCAAATGATATAAGCAGGGCTAAAGCAATTGCCAATTTTGTTTTTAACGATAGAAAAAGTGGCAGGCTACCTTCGGCAGTGCTATACATAGCCCCAAAGTATTTAATTGAAGCACTTATACTGGCTGAAGTAAAAACTACAAGCAGGTTTGCGCAAATAAAAAAGGTGAGCATTACTTTTAGCGGGGCACTTATTTTAAGGGTAGTAAATGAAAAGTATCTTTCCAGGGCTACCACCAGCCCAAAGCCCAGGCCCCAGGCTACAAACTTCCATTGCGCACCATGCCAAAACCCCGATAGCACAAATACCAGCAAAATGTTTAGGCAGGTGCGTAGCAGGGTGCCTTTGCTGCCACCCAGGGGTATAAACACATAATCGCGAAACCAGTTGGTTAAAGAGATATGCCAGCGCTGCCAAAATTCGGTAACGCTTTGTGCTATAAGAGGACTGTTGAAATTTTCGGGAAATTTAAAACCCAGGGCCAGTGCAAGTCCTATAGCCATATCGCTGTAGCCGCTAAAATCGATGTAAATGCGTACAATGTTTAGCACGGCACCCAGCCAGGCAATACCCGTGCCGAGGGTTTCGGGTGCGGCTGCAAATATTTTATCAACTTCAATACCTATTACATCGGCTATTAAAACCTTTTTAGCGAGGCCTGCCACAAAACGGAAAAAGCCTGTAAGTTGGTTTTGCGCGGTATGGTTGGCGCTGCGGTTTTCTATTTGTCCGCTTATTTGATGGAACCTTATAATAGGCCCGGCAATTAACTGCGGGAAAAGAAAAATATAAAGGGCGTAGTTTATAAGGTTGGTAAAGGGCTGCCTGGTTTTGCGGTATACATCGGTTAGGTAGCTTATTTCGTGAAAGGTGAAAAACGAAATACCTATAGGCAGCAGCATTTGTATAGTGGGAGAATGCGTATTAAACAGCTGCGCAAAGTTGAAGGCAAAAAAATTAAAGTATTTAAAATAGAGCAACACACTTAAGTTAACGGCTATTGCAAAGGCCAGCCAGTAGTTTCGGGCTTTGCCCTGCTGCGCAGCAATTACCTTAGCCAAAACAAAATCGCACAGCACCGCCCCGCTTAAAACCAATACAAAGCGGGGGGCGCCCCAGGCATAAAAAGCTATACTTGCTAAAAGCGCAAATGCATTTTTAAACCTTTCGGGCAGCAAAAAATAAATGGTAAAGAATATGGGCAAAAAGCAAAATACAAACAGTACGCTATTAAAGAGCATGTGGGTGCAGCCAGATTAATTTGGTGGCGGTTAAGTTTTTTATTCCTTATTCTTGGCAGGCGAATTTAAATATACTTTTAGTTTATTATGTGGCAAAAGCGCTTGCCTTTAATTTTTACGGGTGGTTTGCTGGCGGGTAGCTGTCTTTGGTTTTGGAACCAACTGCAGGATTCTACCTTTTTGCCGCGCGTTTTATTTTTAGCGGTTTGGCTGCTGTTGTTTTTTCCATTTGTGCAGGGGCTGTTTACCAAAAAAGAATGGAAAGCAGATATAGCCGATGCGCTGTTTGGCGTTTATGTGGCCATGCATTTTTTTTCGATTGCATGGGCGGTAAATGTATCAGAGGCTATTTATGAATCAGAAAAAATGTTTTTGGTTTTTATGGCTTACCTGGTTATTAAGCGCGCGCTTGCGTTGCAAGTGGTAAGCAGTTTGTTTTTGCTGCAGGTATTGGCAGGTGTATGTGTAGCCTACAATATTTACGGGCTTTTGCAACTAAGGGCATTGTTGCAGGTGGCTTTACCGCAGGGCGATAACTTATATGCTATCAACGGTTTGGCAGGGCACAAAAACCTGTATTCGGGTTTTATGCTAATGAGCAGCTTTTTGCTGGCATCGGGCTTTAAAGCGGCGCCGCGGCCCTGGCGGTGGGCATTTGCATCTATTATAATAGTGCAATTGATTTTAATACTTGTGCTGCAAAGCCGCTCGGTGTTCATGGCGGTAGTGGTTTCGGGTATGGTAATGCTGGTAACGCTGTTGTTTGTGCAGGGTAAGGCAGCGGTAGCCTTGTTTAAAAAAGTGGCTCTTCCGACTGTGGGGGTGCTGGCTTCCGTTATCGCTTTCGGAATTTTTACCGGCACTATACAGGCTTTTGTGCAGCGCCTTAGTGTAAGCAATTACCTGATGTCGGATACCAGTATAGAGCGCTTATCGGTTTGGTATAAAAGCTATGTGTTGCTTAAAGATAATTGGCTTTTGGGTGTAGGGGCACACAACTGGATGATCATGTATTTAAAGAGCGACCTTACAGGTATGTTCCGCACCCAATACCTGAACATGGTTTTTTTGCAACCGCATAATGATTTGCTGTGGGTTTGGTGTGAGTTGGGGATAGTTGGCCTGGCGGCTTTGGTGGGTTTGTTTGTAGTAATGATAAGGGCGGCATTTAAAAAAATGAAAACCATTGCCGACAGCCGCAGGCAACGGTTTTTGTTGCTGCTGGGTGTTTCGCAAATAGCATTTTTAGTGTTTTGCTTTTTCGATTTTCCTAAAGAGCGCACCGAGCAGCAAATGATGCTGATACTAACCTGGGCTTTTATAAGCACCCAATGCAGCGAATACTTTAAGGCATGGTTGGTGCCTGCTAAGGCAATAAGGCCCTTTTTAGTGTTGGCGTTTATTTTAATTGCCGGAAGTGTGGTAGTAGTAGGTGCCAGGGTAAAAGCCGATAGTTATATGAAACCTATGCTTGAGGCGCAGGAGCAGGGCCGTATAAAAGATGCCCTGGAATATGCTGAGTTAATGAACACCCCTTTGGCCACCTTAAACCCGCAGGCGGTGCCCAAATACTATCAAATAGGTATTAATGCCTATGCACTGGGGCAATACCAATATGCTTACGAATGTTTTTTAAAGGCCAAACAATATTCGCCCTATAACCATTTGGTGCTTAATAACCTGGGCGGGTTGCAAACCTATTTTAAAGAGTATGATAAAGCATTGCTTAACTACAGCGAGGCCTTACGCATAAACCCCAAAAATGACGATAGCCGCTTTAATGTGGCTTATACCCTTTACTTTTTACAAAGGTACGATGAGGCCCTGGATACCCTGGATAAGGTGTGGAGCAACAAAGCCCGAAAGGCCGAGTTTGAAAGCATAATTACAGCCGCCCGCGATTCGGCGTTAGTTAGAAATTAGCTTTTGGGGCATTAATTTTAGTGTATCTACAAGTATAAATTTGTGTTTAAAAAGTTCTTATATATCTTTCTTTTAAGATAGAATAAATAGGTTAAATTGGCCCCTTATAAATCAGCAACCCCGATATGAAGAATTATTTACTGCTCTCTTTATTTATTATGTGCGGCTTATTGCTAAACGCGCAAATAACAGTTTCGCCTAGCAGCGGCTGTGCGGGCTCTTCTTTTACAGTTACTATTTCGGGCTTACCCACTGGTGTATCCAGCGGTTGCAGCGCTAACCCAGGCGGGGGGCTAACACCCAGCGGCGGCGGCAGTGTAATACTAGCAGGCACCAACGTAACAGCGGTAGCGAGCGGGGGGGGCTCTACGGCTACTGCTACCATTACTATTCCGGCTAATTTTACACCGGGCACTTATGGCTTTAGTTATACGGCGAGCAACCTTAACTTAAGTTGCGCTCCATCTACAAATTCTTGCAATAGTTGCTTTACGGTACTTGTTGTGCCGGCCCAACCGGGTTCTATTTCGGGTAATGCCACACCTTGCAGTAGTGCATCCCAAACGTATTCGATAACCCCGGTTAGCGGCGCCACTTCTTATACCTGGACTTTACCTAACGGTTGGACCGGAAGCAGCACCACCAGTTCCATTACCGTTACCACCGGCGCAAGTGGAGGTACTATTTCGGTAACCGCAAATAATACCTGTGGCTCATCAACAGCACGAACGTTAGCTGTAACTATAGCAACTGCGCCTGCACAACCCGGTACTATATCCGGCTCTGCCACACCTTGTAATGGTAGTTCACAAACTTATTCGGTAACGCCGGTAAACGGGGCTACTTCTTATACCTGGACTTTGCCGGGCACTTATAGCGGAACCTCTACTACCGCTTCTATTAATGCCACTATCGGCGCAACCGGCGGCACTATTTCGGTAACTGCAAATAATACCTGTGGCTCATCAACGGCACGAACGTTAGCTGTAACTACTGCAAATGCGCCCGCACAGCCTGGTACTATTTCGGGCACTGCGGCTGTTTGCCCGGGTTCGTCGCAAACGTATTCGGTAACCCCGGTAAACGGCGCTACCGCCTATACCTGGACCATGCCCAATGGCTGGACGGGCACCAGCACTACAAGTTCAATTACTACTACAGTTGGTAATGCAGGCGGCACTATTTCGGTAACGGCAAATAATACCTGCGGCGCATCCACAGCGCGCACGCTGTCCGCAACTATTGCTGCGGCACCTTCTCAACCGGGTACTGTTTCGGGCGCTACAAATGCGTGCAACGGAGCTTCAGAAACCTACTCGGTAACTCCTGTAAATGGAGCTGCCTTCTATACCTGGACATTGCCTAACGGATGGAGTGGTACCAGCACTTCCAGTTCAATATCTGCTACTGTTGGCGCTGCAGGCGGTAATGTTTCGGTTACAGCAGGCAACAGCTGCGGCTCATCTACGGCCAGCAATTTGAGCATAAGCGTTGATAATGCACCTGCCCAGCCGGGCGCTATAACCGGTGCAAACAATGTGTGCAGCGGTGTTAGCCAAACTTATTCTATAAGCCCTGTATCGGGTGCAATTTCTTATACCTGGACTTTGCCGGCAGATTGGACAGGAACTTCTACAGCAAACAGCATTTCAGCCACTACGGGTGTAACCCCGGGTAACGTAAGTGTAACAGCAAATAATAGCTGCGGAGCCAGTGCGGCACAATCGCTTGCTGTAACCTTTGGCAACTCGCCGGCGCAGCCGGGCACTGTTACAGGTAATACCAACCTTTGCGCAGGTAATACAGAAACATATACTATTAGCCCGGTAAACGGAGCTACTTCTTATCAATGGACTGTGCCGAACAATTGGACAGGCAGCAGCACCACTACCAGTATTACCGTAACGGTAGATAATAACAGCGGGCAGTTGTTTGTATCCGCCGTAAACAACTGCGGGGCATCTACTCCAAGGGCTATTTCTTTACAGGTTGATTCGGCACCAGCGGATATTGAAGTAACACCAGCAGGAGCACAGAATATTTGCACGGGTAATGATATTACCCTTAGCTGTATAGGTTCAAATATTGCCAACTATCAATGGCAATTAGATGGCAATGATTTACAGAACGAAACGAATAGCAGCTATTTGGCAACAGCTGCCGGCACTTATACCTGCGTAGCAAGCAACACTTGTGGCAACTCACCATCGGGTAATAATGTAGTAATTAGTATAGTGGGAGCGCCTACCGCAGCCTCTGTTTCGCCAGCGGGCACTACAGGTATATGCACCGGCACATCACAAACGCTTACCTGCACCGCTACAGGGGCTACCAGTTACCAATGGGTTTTAGATGGAGCGGATATTAACGGTGAAGTAGCATCTACTTATGTTGCCAGTACCGCAGGCACTTATACCTGCAAGGCGCTTAATAGCTGTGGTACCATTACGTCGGTAGATAGCGCAGTAATAGAAATAACAAGCACACCTACTGCCCCTAACTTGACCAGCAGTTTAGGCGATAGCCTTTGCCTTGGCGACTCAACAGTAATTTCGGCGGCTTTGGGCTATACCACTTATGTATGGAGCAATGGCGAAACCACCAATAGTATTAAGGTTGGCGCAGCGGGCAGCTACGTAGTAACAGTAAGCAGCACCTGTGGTACTGTGGCCAGTAACCCTTACCAGTTAACAGTAAACACACCTGTGCAACCCGTAATAACTGCTAATGGAAATGTGTTGCAAAGTTCGGTAGCAGGGGTAAGCTATATATGGTTTTTAAATGCCATTACAGTTGATGGTGCCAATGCCCAAACGTATACACCTACGCAAAACGGTCCGTATTCGGTGCGGGTAACCGATGAAAATGGCTGCGCGGCAACCTCTGCACCTTTCAACTTTGTGCAAACGGGTATTAGCAGCACCTTAGCAATAGCAGGTTTGCAACTTTTCCCTAACCCCGCTACAGGCTTTGTAACAATCAAATTTGATGGCCAGCAAGCATTACAGCTTACAATTACAACGGCCAGTGGCCAGCAAGTGCTGTATGTTCCTAATGTTACCAGCAATACTACCATTGACCTTAGTAAAATGGCGCGTGGCGTTTACTTTATAAAACTTAGCGAAGGCAGCAGCCAGGCATTTAAAAAGTTGGTTATTGGCGAATAGGCCAAAGTTCTGCTTTTATTTGACGGCATAGCTTTTTTTTTATATTTGTAGGGTAAACCATACCCATGAAGAATTTATATTTTCTATCTGCTCTTTTGTTTTTAAGCCTTACGAGCGTTGCACAAATGGTGGTTACGCCAGCCAGCGGTTGTGCAGGCACTACCTTTAATATTACCATTTCGGGTTTGCCACAGGGCGTATCATCAAGTTGTGGTGCGGGTATTACCGGAGGGGTAAAGTCGGGCAATTCCATTGTTGTAGCCTTTAGCGGTGGTGCTTATGCAACTTCTACCTCCAGCACAGCTTCTTTAACTATACCGGCCAATTTTGCCCCGGGCACCTACAGTTTTAGCGTAACCCGCCCAACCGATGCGGGCTGTACATTTACCACTACCACTTGCTCCGAGTGCTTTACCGTGTTAGCAAAGCCGCAAATTACCAATGTTACGGGCGCTACCACTGTATGTAATGGCGATACTTTAACGTATAGCGCTACTGCATCGGGCACTGCGGATGCTTATACCTGGGAGTTTCCATCGGGCTGGAATACCAGCGTTACCGGCAGCCAAAGCAGTACATCCGTAATAGCAGGTGCCACCAGCGGAAAAATTTATGTTACTCCGGTTAGCGCTTTTTGCGGAATTGGAGGTAAAGATTCCAGCTTAAACGTAACATCAGGCGATGTACCAGCACAGCCTGTAATTAGTGCTGTAGGTACCAACCTTACCAGCAGTAGCAACCTGGCCACCCAACAATGGTACAGAGATGCTAATCTTATAGCCGGTGCAATTGGCCCATCTTATACAGCTACGCAAAGCGGTAGTTACACAGTAGTAGCTAGTAACGATTGTGGTAATAGCGCCGCCTCGGCCCCAAGCGTTGTAACTATATCGGGTATTAATAGTGTAGCGTTTGCAGGCTTAAAAATTTACCCTAACCCGGTGCAGAATAACCTGGTGATAGAAAATAATAACGGAACTGAATTGCAGGTAAGCCTGTACGGTTTGGATGGAAGTTTAATTAAAACAACGGCTGTACGCGAAAGAGCAGCCTTTGATATGACTGCCTTAGCTGCCGGAATTTATACGCTTAAAGTAAGCAACGGTACCGATACCCGCATTGAGAAAATAACCAAACAATAAGCGCATAGCCAATTTGTAAAAGCGGGCTTCTGTTGCAGTAGCCCGCTTTTATTTTGTAGCCCTTTAAACAGCGTATGAAACTGATGGTGGTATTGCCCAGGGTGCCCTACCCTTTGGATAAAGGCGACAAACTGCGCGCCTACCACATGCTGCGCGAACTAAGCAGCCACTTTAAAATATTTTTATGTTGTGTGGCAGAAGGTGGCAATCCTTTTGAAGCCAAAGAAACCCTGCTTGAATTTTGCGAAGAGGTGCACATTTATCCCTTAAACAAAATGCAAAGCTTAGGGGGGGCTGCCCGATGTATTTTTACCGGCAAACCTTTGCAGGCCGGGTATTTTTATAATAAGGATATACATAGCCGGATAAGCGAACAAATAAAGCGCATTGCGCCCGATAGAATTTTATTTCAGTTGGTGCGAACGGCGCAATACAGCCTGGGCCTGCCTAAAGAAAAACTCGTACTGGATTATATGGATGCGTTTTCGGAAGGTTATAAACGCATGGCCGAAAAATCGTTTGGGTTTAGCCGCTGGTTGTATGCTGCCGAAGCTAAACGCCTTAAAAATTACGAAGCAGAGGTGTTTGATAAGTTTGATAAGCACCTGGTAATATCGGCACAGGACGGGGCTTTGATTAACCACCCTATGCGGCAAACAATAGAGGTGATAAGCAATGGCGTGGATACTACTTATTTCCGGCCGGTGCAGCAGGCAAAACATTACGATTTGCATTTTCACGGCAATATGAACTACCTGCCCAATGTGGATTGCGCGCTCTATGTAGCTAACCAACTATTGCCCGAGCTTAAGCGGCGCGGAACGCAGGTAAGTTTTCTTATTTCGGGCGCAGCCCCGCACGCAAAAATTAAAGCGCTGGCCAAACGCGGGGGTATAGAGGTAACCGGCTGGCTGGAAGATGTGCGTATAGCCTACGGGGCATCTAAGATATTTGTAGCGCCGCTTCATTTGGGTACGGGTATACAAAACAAAATATTAGAGGCTATGGCTATGGGCCTGCCCTGCATAGTAAGCCCTGTGGCTGCCAGCGCGCTAATGTTGCAGCATAACCAACATGTGCTTATAGGTAATACTACAAAAGAATACTGCGACCATATAGAATTATTACTAAAGGACCCTGCACACTGTAAGGCCCTGGCAGACTGTGCACTTAAACACGTGCAACAAAATTTTAAGTGGCATGATAATATGCAGAAACTAATTAGGTTTATAGCGTAAGCCAACCCATGCGCCTGCTTAAATATTTGTATTTGCTGTTGTTTTTTTTGCTGCCGTTTTCGGTGGATGATGTGTCGTTGGGGTTTGGTATAATGTTACCCGGCGAACCGTTGCAACTATTAATAGCAGCGCTTTTACTGTTTAATGCCCCGCAATTGATAGCTGCCGTTCGGCCTTATGTTACTAATCCGCTTTTTATTTTTATAAACCTTTACCTTGCATGGAGTTGGTTAGATTGCCTGTTTGCCGAAAATACTGTTATATCGGCCAAGTATACGTTTATAGAAACCCTGCACTGGCTGGTGTTTGGCCTGGGTATGTTTTTAATGTTGGGCAAATACCCTAAGTTAGTTTTATACTTATTTGCTGCCTACTGCCTGGCCTTTGTGCCTATGCTATTGCGGGGCTGGTACCATGCCGCCGAACTGAACTTTGTTATATCGTTTTCGCTGGCGGCCCTGTGGCCTTTTTATAACGACCATACTTTGTATGGCGCCTGCATTGCCTTTTTGTTGCCCTTTGCCCTTTACTTTACTATAAGGCCGGTAAAAATTACCGCCATTTACAATACACGAATACCTGCTTTTGCATTAGCTGCGTTGTTGTGCATTGGTTTGTTTATGTCGTTTTCGCGCGCGGCCTGGTTAAGCGTGCTGGTGGCCGGTGTATTAACGGCTGCTATTTACCTTTCGGGTAATAATGTAAAAAAAATGTTGTATGCCATTGCGGCATCGTTCGTTGTATTGCTTTCGGTAACGGCGGCGTTTAGTTACTATGCGCAAAAAAAAGAGATGGTAAAAAACACTACGGTTAGCAACCAGTTTTTATCGGCTTTTAACTGGACTTATGATGTAGCTAACCGCGAACGGCTTAACCGATATAAATGTGCCTTACGTATGATAGCCGAACGCCCTGTTACAGGTTGGGGCAACAACGGATTTAAATACAACTATACCAGTTACCAAAAGCCAGAGGATATGACCCGTATAAGCCACGCCAACCCGGTAGGCATTAAACGAAAGGGCACTGGCGGTAATTCGCACTCGGAGTATTTAGAGATGTTTGTCGATTTAGGATTGCCTGGTTTTTTACTTTGGCTATGTATTGTAGGGTGCTCGCTTATAATGGCGCTTAAAATATATGTGCGCCGGCAGAACCTGTTTTTTCTGTTTGTGTTTTTTGCCTTGCTTACTGCCTGGCTGCATTTGCTGGTAAACAACTTAATGCATGATGATAAACTTTCGGGTATGGTGTGGGTGTGTATGGCTGCTGTTATGTGGCGGTCGGCTGGTGTGCCTAAAGTAGAAGAGGAGGGCTTTAATTAAAATATTGCTACTTTGTAGTATGCAATTACCCACAGTATTTAAATGAGCATTTATAGCAAGTGAATAAGGTTCTTCTGTTTAACCCACGTAGTAATAACCACCAGGCGCGTATACCTAACAGCGTGCTGCAGGTGGCGGCCAGCATTAACCATACGCACGACTGGGTAATTGTAGATGGAAACCGCGAAACTGACCCCTGGCCCAAAATTTTAAGTTACCTGCAAACGGGGCAGTTTAAATACTTTGGTAGCACAGTAATGCCCGGCCCGCAGCTAAGGCAGGCTATACCTATAACCCAAAAAATAAGGCAAACTTTTCCGCAAGTAAAAATTGTATGGGGTGGCTACTTTGCCAGCAACCAGTATAAAAGTGTAATGACCTCTGGCTTTGTAGATGTGGTAATTAACGGCCCCGGAGATTTTGCTTTTCCGGCACTGCTAAAGGCGTGGGAGAATAACTTACCGCTGGCTGAAATAGGCAACCTTATATTTAATAAAGATGGTGCTACGATTATTACTAAAAAGGATGCGCTATACGATTTAGACTCTCTACCCCCATTGCCGTACCAAAAGCTGAATACTTTTTATCCCCTGCAAAATTATTTAGGTAAAAGTTTTTTGGGTAGCAAAACCATTGCTTACCACAGTAGCTTTGGTTGCCCTTTTACCTGTTCGTTTTGCGCAGTGGTGCCCATTTACCAGGCTAAGTGGAAGGGGCAAAGCGCCGAACGCATTTATAAAGATGTAAAGTATTTAAAGGATACATATGGCGCTACGGCTATCGAGTTCCACGACAATAACTTTTTTGTAAGTGAAAAGCGCACTGTTGAATTTGCAAGGTTGATAGAGCATGAAGGGATGATATGGTGGGGCGAAGCGCGTATTGATACCATGGATAAATACAGCGATGAGTCGCTGGCGTTGTTGCGCCGTGCCGGTTGCCGGATGATTTTTTTTGGCGCCGAAACCGGTAACGATGAGATACTGAAGCGCATGGATAAGGGAGGCAAACAAACCGGGGCGCAGATACTGGCTTTTGCTGCAAGGCTTAAAAAGTTTGATATAATACCGGAGTATTCGTTTGTGTTGGGCACCCCTGCGGATACACCGGCGCAGGTAATGCAACAAATTGATGAGGATATTGCTTTTATAAGCAAAGTAAAAGCAGCCAACCCTGCTACCGAAATAATTATATATGTGTATAGCCCGGTGCCTACCGAAGGCAGCGACATGTATAAGCGGGTAATTGAAAGCGGTTTCCGTTTCCCTGAAAAATTGGAAGACTGGCTGGCCCCTGCCTGGGAGAAATTTGATTTGCGCAAAAATCCATTAACGCCCTGGCTTACACCGGCTATGGTAGATAAGATAAAAAACTTTGAAACAGTATTGAATGGTTATTACCCAACAGTAACCGACATACGTTTAAAAAGCGGTAGCCGAAGATTGATGCGGGCAGTTTCTTCTTTGCGGTTTAAAAGTAAAATTTACAACTACCCTTACGAGGTAAAAGCCATGCAAAAGCTATTTAAGTATCGCCAACCCGAAACAGAAGGTTTTTAAATGCGAAAACTGCTGCGCTCTATTTTCTTTTTGTTTTATAAACCTTTTGCTATTTGGCAAATATCGGCGCCGCGCACCTACCGGCAGGGGCAATTAAAACTAAGTATTCCGGTGGGCGTGTTTCATCCGGGTTTGTTTTTTAGCACGCACTTTTTAGCCGATGAGTTGCTAAAGCTGGATTTGAAAAATAAATCGTTTTTAGAGTTGGGCAGTGGCAGCGGTTTTATATCCCTTTCTGCCGCCCGTGCAGGCGCCATAGTTACAGCAGTAGATATAAACCCATTGGCAGTAGAAACCACCGCAGGCAACGCTGCTGCCAACGGTATTAAAATAGAAGCGCTACAAAGTGATTTGTTTTCTTCCCTTGGCAATCGCCGGTTTGATGTAATTGCCATTAACCCGCCCTACTTTAAAAAAACACCAAAAAATGATGCCGATAAAGCCTGGTTTGCAGGGAAAGACTATGAGTATTTTAGCAGGTTGTTTACGGAAATAGGTAATCATTTATATGCCGATAGTGTTGTTTATATAGTAGCCAGCGAGGATGTGGATATGGAACACATTCAGCAAATTGCTGCTGCAAGCAATTTTGCTTTACAGCTAAAAGCCCGACGCATAATCTGCTTCGAGTTGAATTATATATATGCTTTGGTGCCGCTGGTTAAGTAGTAACTTTTATACTTTTAAATATATAATGGGGTGCAGTTTACCTAATCAACGTAACACTACCTTTTAATGTGCGGGCGTTTGCATTTGCCGGCGAAAGGGGAGAGTAGTTAACTACATAAACATATACGGCCATTGGTTGTGCAACATCTTTATAAAAGCCGTTCCAGCCTTGTTCAATATCTGCACTATCCCACACTTTTTCTCCCCAGCGGTTAAAAATTAAAAAGCTGTTCAGGCGTATGCAATTGCCGTAAACGTGTAATAAATCGTTTACCCCATCGCCATTGGGCGTAAAGGCATTGGGTATAAATATGGATTCATTACAATCGGGAACCGTAATATAGATAGAATCGGTAGCGCTGCAGTTGTTAGAGTCGGTTACCTGCAGTGTAATCCAGCCCGATTGGTTAATGGTGGCTACCGGGTTCGTAATCTGCGCATTATTGAAAACGCTATTGCTCCATTGATAAGTGTTGAATGATGGGTCTGTAGCGTTTAGTTGTATAGTATCGCCCAGGGCTGCGCTCACATTGCTGGCGGTAATATGAATAGATGGGACAGGATATGTAATAACCTGTAATGTAAATATGCTATCGCAAAAGCCATTGTTTATAGTGTCTGTATAAAATCCTGCTTGCGTAAACGTTTGTCCGTTTAGGGTGGCGCTATCGCCCTGGCAAAAAGCAAGGGTAGCCGAATCGCGTAATACATCGGTTACCTGTAAGGTTAAAATGTAAATACTATCGCAACCGTTGGCAGCCGTTAAGGTATCGTTATAAATACCGGTGGTATTGTAGGTGCTGGTGCCTACTGTAATACTTTGGCCCGAACAAATACTGCGGCTTACCGTAATTTTTATTTGCGGCAGCATGGTAAGGTTTAATACAAAAATACTATCGCAGGTAGCGGTAGTAAAAGTATCGCGATAAATACCCGTGGCGGTATACGTATTTGTTCCTAAAGTTAGTTGTTGCCCAAAGCAAAGGCTGATGGCAGCAGAATCGTATTTGTAAGCGGCAACCCGTAAATTTAAAATATGAATGCTATCGCAGCCGGAGGCAGTAGTGAAGGTATCGCGGTATGTGCCAGTTGCGGTATAGGTGTTAGCGCCTACTGTAATGCTTTCGCCCAGGCAGATTGTGCGATAAACAGAATCTGTTTTTTGTGGTGCTACGGTGAGGTTTAAAATATGTATGCTATCGCAACCAGAGGCTGTCGTAAATGTATCTGCATAAATTCCGGTAGCTGTATATGTATTTACACCCACGGTAATACTTTCGCCGGGGCAGATGCTTCGATAAGCAGAATCTCTGCGTTCAACTTCTACCGTAAGGTTTAAAACAAGAATGCTGTCGCAGCCGCTGGCGGCAGTTAATGTATCGCGGTAAACACCGGTAGTGCTATACATGTGCGTGCCTACTATTACTGTTTGTCCGGGGCAAATGCTGCGTTGCGCCGAAGTTGTTATTTGTGGTATCACAGTAAGCATTACAATATTTACACTATCGCACCCGGTAGTAGCAGTTAGTGTGTCGCTATACAGGCCATTAGTTGTATAGTATTTCGAGCCGAGCTTTATACTATCGCCAAAACAAATGGTTTGCATGTAACCATATTGTATAGTTGGCAAAACGTTCAGGTTTAAAAAGTGGATGCTGTCGCAGCCGCTTGCGGTGCTTACAGTATCGCCGAACAAACCGGTAAAGGTATACTTACGTCCGCGAAAAGTTGTTGTATCTCCCCGGCAAATGATTGCGCTTACAGTATCTGACAGTGGAGCGGTTACAGTTAAGTGCCAGGCTACTACACTATCGCAGGTGGCGGTAGCAATGGTGTCGTAATATGTTCCGGTTGAATTGTAGCTGTTACCCGCAAAGGTTAGGCTGCGCCCTGCGCATATAGTATCGTACAAGTTGCCTATACTATTACTTGTAAGCGTATACGTGGTGTAAAATGTATCGCGGCAGGCATTTACATTCACTATTTTACTTATATGGTAAACGCCATAATCGGATGGTGTAACAGGGCTAATTCTTAATGAGTCGCCGGTATAGAAACTGCCGTTTGGCCTTTGCCAAACATAAGTGGCGTATGGTGAATGTTGTGCGGTAAGGGTAGCTGTGTTGCCAGCACAACCCGAGCCAACCTGTACTATTTGTTTGAACGAAAGTGTATCTACAGTAAAAGTAAAGGTGCGCGCAAATCCGCAGGTGTCGCTAATGCGGGCTACATAAGTGCCGGGCTGCGTTAGTGTGAAAAAGTTATCGGCCTGTACCGGTGCCGTTTGGGGGCCGCTTAAAATTTCGTAATTGTATGGCGACACGCCGGTAGCGCTATCGGGTAACAGGCCTACGTTAACGGTGCCGTTACATTTTATTTGCGTGGCATACGAAATACGTGGCAGCTGATAAGGAAGCACTATAATAGTATCGGTTACTATATTGCATGGTAAGTTACTTGCCAGCAGATCGAAATGATGATACCGGTTAACATAAAACTCTAGCCGGTAGCTACCCGCATTAAGGTTAGCAAATCCGGATGAATCGGCATTGATACTATCTATAGCCTGCGTTGAGCCCAGCGGATAAAGACGCACCCAATCCTGCATGGTATAGCTACGGGTAGAACGGATTACATAGTTTATTTTGTTCTGCCCCGGGCAACCTCTCGTGATGGAATGTTCGTAGTTATATGCTACCAGGTTTTCATTTCTAATTACAAACGTATCTGTTTTCATGTGGCCGCAGCTATCCTCTACCCGGTACGTGTAAGTGCCGGCGGGCAGGCTGCCTACCCCAAAACAAACTTCGTTAGCGCTGTAACCCGAACAGTGATATTTTACAAAACCAGTAGCAGGATATATAATCGTATCGTCATGCTGAAAATAAGGTTTGGTACTTCGGCTTCTGGCAGGCCCCGAAAGTATGGTAAGCCAGGTAGTAGCCGGTGAGTAATTGTAGCAGTGAATATTAACGGTAGCGGTGCTATCCAGGCAGGCGTCGTGGTCTTTACCAACAATTACGCTTACAGTATCCTGCACGGGTGTTGTAAAAAAGCGTTGTGTATAATTCCCGCAGCCATCGGTTACCGTCATGCTGTAGTAGTGATTAAATTCTAAAAAATAATTGTTAGGATAAAAGAAACTTGTGCTATAGGTTGAAACGGTACTATCTATCATTGTATTGCCCGCTGTAACATCGCGCACCACCATTGTAATAGGCGGTGTAAACGCGGTGTGAGAAAAGTAATTATTACCCAGGCCATAACTAACCCTTACACGTGGTATGCAACTATCGGTAGTAGGGTAAAATTCTGCACGGGCATCCCACTGGTCAATACTAAGTGATTTATATACGGTTTCGCCGCAGCCGTTGGTTACGGATAAGTAGCCACCTGCACCAAGCGATACACCGGGTATGGTATCAAAAAAATACCAGGCAATATCGGCTGTTGTAAGCGCAGGGTAAAAGGTATCGGTTTTAGTTACACCGCCCAGGTATACGTTTACAATAAACGGGGTGCTCCAATACGTATTCGTTTTATACACCTGCACAGATAATACTGTGGTGTCGCAGGCTATCATAGTATAATACACATCGCTGGGTATGGTAAAGGTAGTTCCCGGATTGGTAAGGGTAACGTAACGGGTGGCAAAGCTTTGGCACGAATCGAACTGCCGGATGCGATAATCGCCGGCGCTTAGTGCTGTAAAAGTATCGGTGGCTTGTGTGGCTGTTACACCGGTATTGGTATTGGTAATTTCCCAGGTGTAGGGAGGCCTGCCACTGGTTGCGTTAGCATTACCGGTAATGGTGCCGGTAGCAGAGCCGGGGCAGATGGGGTTTGTAAACGTAGGCGTAAAATCGGGAAACACATAATTGCCGTTTATTGTAATATTGGTAAAGGCGCTATCGTTGGCAAAGTTGGTTACCATTACCTGGTAGGTGCCTATGGGCAAACCGCCAAACTGATTGCCGCTTTGCGCAGGCCGTATATCGGGCCCGTTTATAATGGCATACAACAGGGGCGAACTGCTTCGGGCATGTATGGTAAGGGTGCCATCATTAGCGCAATTGCTGGGCCGTGTGCTTGCCGAATCTATAACAATGGCGGCCCGCAAACTGCCGGCCAGCAATAGTATAAACCACAGTAAGAACATTTTTGCCACAACAATTCCTTTCATACTATCAAATATACGGCAACGCCCGCAGGTAAAATGCAGCAGTTTGTGGTTTTTATACATGTTCAAAGCCAGGTAACTGCATTAGCAAGGGTTAACTAAAAGGCGCGGTGAGAGGACATTTTCAAATTAAAACATACCTGTTCAAGGCGTTTTTAGTCACTTTTAACTGGTATGCCATTACAATTCACTATCTTTGCATTGTTCTTTGAAAGTAGAAGGCTGAATAATGAATATTGGATTTCATTCCGGAATCAAAATTCTGCGTTCCGCATTCTCAAACGGGGTTGATTGGAATTGACGGGAGGCCTTGTAGGTAAACCGGCGTGCCGTGGGTGTATAATAACCACGTTAATCCATTATGCAACAAATTTCAAACGGCGAGCCTAGCTACGCCATGGCTGCTTAATCTTAGAGATTAACCACCATTTGCCCTGCGCTTGAGGTACCATACACAGCGCACTGGCAACCAAAAACTGGTAACGTACGTTTAAAGTTTCATCCACTTTAAGCTGTATGAACGACGGATGTAAGAAGAAGGTTGGAGGGTTACTTATCCTGCCCTATTCCGACAAATCAATAAGTAACTACGCATCGTAGAAAGTTTATCGCCAACTTATCCGGACGTGGGTTCGATTCCCACCAACTCCACTTGGTGGGATTCCTTCATTTTTGTTGAAGGGATCCCTCTTTTTAAATCGTCTGAAACCCTTGCCAGGCTTGAAATTAACGTTAACGCTTCATTTACTTTTGTGGTTCGATAAGTGCCTTTTTCGGCATGTAGGTATATTTTATCAGGAAATATAGCTTTTTGTATAGCTTGTTTTTTATAAAATGATGCTGAAACCCAATACTGGCTTAGATTCTGTGTTTTTTCAATTGCCTGTTTAATCAAATTTTCGAGGTTCGATAAGTTCATCAGGTTATCCGAATTTTCACCAGTTATTTCTTGCAATTCCTCTTCGTACTTTTTTCTAAATTTATCGTATAAATCCTTGGTTATTTCTTCGTTTATAAAGCGCTCCTCCACCTTATCTATTTTTTGTAGTAACTGTTTTTTTCTGTTACTATGTTCACCTTGTTTTTCCTTTAGTGATTGATCAAGTTTAATAAATGACTGCTTCAATTGTTTAGTAACAATATTTGTATAACGCGGATCAATTTTAAATTGATCTAACAACATTTCGAATTTGCTATGTACTTCTTTGGCGCTTTTGTTACTCTTACAGCCAGTCGTATTGCACTTGTAGTAGTAGAGCCTTTTCTTTTTTACGATGTATGCGGTGAATGGCTTCTTACATTTTTCGCAATGAATTAAATGCCGTAAAGGGATAGAATCATCTTCTTTACGATTTTCAAATTTTGTTCTGTTATTAGCTAATACAATATTAGCCTTCAAGAAAATCTGCCTTGAAACAAGCGGTTCCCAATTGGCTCCTTCTATTACCGCTGCACCTAAAAGCTTATTATTTAATAAGCCACAATAGAATACGTTTTTAAATACCCAACCCATTTTTTTGTCAGTAATAGAAAAGCCTAACTTATTCAGTCTTTTGGTAATCTGCACTGTGGTTTGTTTGCCTTCTGCTTTCCACTTAAAAGCTTTCGCTATCAATTTACCTTTTTCGTTAATAATAATTTTGCTTTCCCCGTTAACGCGGATGCAGTCATAGCCCAACGGAGGCCTGCCAAAGTATAGCCCCTTCTCATATTTCTGCTTCATTCCTCTTACACATTTTTCCTTTCTCATGTGGTTGTCAAAAGCAGACATCAACAGCATTAAATCCTGTTGAAAGGCACCGGTCGGATTTAATGTGTTGAGTGGAGAAGATGCAGCGACTATTTGTATCTGTTTCAAACGTAGCTGGCTAGCAATATGAATAGCGTTACCTCCAGTACGAGAAAATCTATCATGGTCTGAAACAAAAATGTATTTGATGTTCTTTTTGGATTTAGCGATAAAACTCATCATACGCTGAAACTCTTTGCGCTCTTCCGATTTAGCCGATTCATAAGTCCCACCAAACTGTTCTTCAATGGGAATCTTCATAGACACAGATAGAGCGTTTACCAGCTTCAATTGTGTTTCTATGCTTCCGTTTGTCAAAAATTGCTCTTTAGAACTTACACGAGTATAAGCAAGTGCGCATTCCGGCTCA
>JBGAUW010000042.1:0-27169 GCA_044228435.1 Chitinophagales bacterium | reverse complement strand
ACCGGTAATATTAGTTGGAGCCCTACTACTAACATGACGGGTTCAACCACGGCCAGGCCAACCGTGTGCCCTCCACCAACGGCTTATACCCTTACTGTTAGCGATACCGCCGGTTGCGTTACCCAAACGGATGTAGTAAACGTAACTACACAACCGTGCTGCGCTCTTAGTGCCACAGCTACCCGTGTGCAGCCCACCTGTGGGCAAAACAATGGCAGTATAAATATTACACCTGTACCAGCCGGTAGCTATACTTATGCCTGGAGCGATGGCTCTGATACAACAGCAAACCGTACTGGCCTGGCTGCAGGCGCATATACTGTAACCATCACCAGCAGGGTAACACCTACCTGCACTTTCGATACCACTATAATACTTAACAGCAACAGCTCACTTACTTTTGGCTTTAGCAACCAGCAAAACCCTACCTGTGCGGGTGCGGGCAATAATGGTTCAGTTACCGCCACTCTTTCCGGCGGCACTGCCCCTTACACCATTACCGTAGATACCAACGGAACACCGCAATCATCGGTATCTCCTATCCCGTTTCAGATTAGCATAAGCAATTTGCATGGTGGTAATATTATTGTAACCGTAACCGATGCTGCTGGTTGCACGGCAGGTGCAACGGCAACTTTAATTACGCCGGTTTGTTGTTCGCTTAGCGCAACATCGGCTGTTACACAACCCACCTGCGGGCCTGCCGACGGTAGAATAGATGTTACACCAACACCTGCCGGTAGTTATACCTACGCCTGGAGCGACGGGGTTGCAACCACGCAAAATCGCAACGGTTTAGCAGCAGGTACATATACAGTTACAATAACCACGGTAGGTAACTCCACCTGCACCTTTACAACAACCGCAACGCTTAATGCACCCAATTGCTGCTCGCTTAGTGCAACATCATCTACCACCCAGCCTACCTGCGGGCAAAGCAACGGAGCTATAAATATTACGCCCACGCCAGCTGGTAATTATACCTATGCGTGGAGCGATGGCTCGGACACTACCCAAAACCGTACGGGTTTAGCCGCCGGTAATTATACGGTTACTATAACCACCGTAGGTAATCCAACCTGTACCTTTACAACCACAGTAGCGCTTAACAGTAACAGCACCCTTACATTTGGTTTTAGCAATCAGCAAAACCCTACCTGCGCCGGTGGTACGAACGATGGCTCTATAATAGCTACCCTTGCGGGAGGTACAGCCCCTTACACAATAACGGTAGATACTAACGGCACGCCACAATCATCGGTATCGCCAATAGCCGGTTCTTTACCTATTACGGGTTTACAAGGTGGAACTATTAACGTAACAGTTACCGACGCGGCAGGCTGCACGGCCAGTGCATCGGCCACACTTATTACACCTAACTGTTGCACCTTTACTATAAGCGCAGCGCTTACTCAACCTGCCTGTGGCCAGGCCAACGGTGGTATTGCTATTACGGCAACCAATGGTTCGGGCACTTATAATTACAGCTGGGCGCCGGGTGCGCAAACCACGTCTTCAATTAACGGTGTAGCGGCTGGTAACTACTTAGTTACTATTACCGATGCAGCGTATGCCAATTGTTTTATTGATACCACATTTGCGTTAACTAACCCGAATGCACCGGTTATTGACAGCTTTAAATTGTTAGATGCAAGCTGTGCACCCGGTGGCCTGGGTGGCTCGGTAACTGTATTTGCCACCAGCCCGAATGGCATAAATGTAACTACAGGCTACACCTGGAGCAATACAACTACCGATACCGACGATACACAAGCCGACCTTGCACCGGGCAATTACCTGTTTACCGTAACCGATTTAGCCGGTTGCAGCACACCAGGCAATGTAACTATTGGTTTGCAGGCCGGTTGTTGCTTTTTGCAAATTGATGCAACCGTTACCCCGCCTTCCTGCGGACAGAACAACGCGCAAATAACGGCTAACATATTAACCGCCGGTACAGCACCTTACACTTATTCCATTGATGGAACTAATTTTCAAACAAGCAATGTATTTAGTGGTCTGGCAGCAGGCAGTTATGATGTAGTTGCCGTTGATTTTACATCGTGCCGCGATACGTTCGCTGTAGTAGTGCCATCGTCTGCAAATACACTTGCCGTAAGCGTAACTACTACCGATGTGAGTTGCTTTGGCGCTAACGACGGAACTGCTACTGCTATTGCAACCGGTGGAAACCAGCCATTAGCTTATGTGTGGGCAAACTCGGTTAATACAACCAATGCTCTTACCGGCCTTGCGCCCGGAACGTTTAACGTTACTGTTACCGATGCTACAGCCTGCACGGCTACAGCCTCTGGTTCGCTAATAGAGAATGCCGCTCTTATAATAAACCTTGGTAACGATACGGTGGTTTGCGAAGGGCAAACGGTTGTAATTTCGGCACCTGCGGGCTTTACCGGTTACTTGTGGAGCAGCAGCGAAACTACGCAGGCTATTAGCCCAACAGTTAATGGAGAGTATACAGTATCTGTTACCAATGCCAGCGGTTGTACCGCCAGCGATGTGGTAAGCGTAACTTTTGTGCCTATGCCTACCGTTAACCTGGGCGAAGACAAATTGGTGTACGATGGCGAAAACATTGGCATTAACGGGATTGTAAACGATGGAACCGCCACAGGTGGTAACTATAACTGGATGCCCGATACCTTATTAAACTGCGCCACCTGCCCCAACGTGGTAGCCCTGGCTATTGATACTATTACCTACACGCTTATTTATACCGATGATTACGGCTGCAGTGGCACTGATAACATAACCCTGAATGTATTACCGGTAGGGGATGTGTTTTGGCCAAACGCCTTTACGCCTAACGGCGATGGTAACAACGATATTTTTATACCATCGGGCAGCGGCGTTAAGCAAATACAATGGCAAATGTTTAACCGCTGGGGCGAGAAGGTATTTGAATCGAATAACTTCTTTTACGGTGCCGATGGCACTTACCAGGGCAAACCGTTACCTATGGGCGTGTATGTATATACGGCCAAAATTATTTTTATGAATAATAAGGACAGAAAATACAAAGGCACGGTAACCCTGATACGCTAAACCTGCTTTGCAAAATTCGGAAGTCTTTTGAACAGCCCCCGCCTAGCGGGGGCTGTTTGCTTTTAGCGCGTTACACAAAGGGCCTATTTTGGGTAAAATTTGTTATAGGTAATCTGCCTGAACATTTTGGGCGTATATTTTGTTATAATTGAACTAAACTTAAAAACATGAAAATCATTCTTACAGCCCTTTTAGTTGCCATGGCGGCGCTTAATCCTTCTAAAACTGTTTACGATTACACCGTTAAAGATATTGATGGTAAAGAGGTATCGCTTGGCCAGTATAAAGGCAAAGTATTGCTTATAGTAAACGTGGCAAGCCTTTGTGGCCATACCCCGCAATACAAAGATATTGAGGCGCTGTATGAAAAATACAAGAGCAAAGGCCTGGTAGTATTGGGCTTTCCGGCCAATAACTTTATGGGCCAGGAACCGGGCAGCGATAAAGAGATTAAGCAGTTTTGCACGAAGGAGTATGCTGTAACCTTCCCTATGTTTTCTAAAATATCGGTAAAGGGTAAAGATATAGCCCCGCTATATTCGTACCTTACACAAAAAGAAGAGAACGGTGTAGTAGATGCTAAAGTGGGCTGGAACTTTCAAAAGTTTTTGGTAAGCAAAAAAGGAACGGTTATACAGTCCGTAGCGCCCGGCACATCGGTTAATAACGCAGAGGTAATGGCTGCTATTGAGAAAGCTTTAGCTGAATAGTTGATTACAAGTACATATTATTAAACAGCCCCGTTTTTCGGGGCTGTTTTTGTTTGTGACTGTAAGCATTAAACGGTTACGAAGAAAAGGATGATAAGCTCAAATGATACAACAAGAATAGCTGAGCTGGAGAGGAACAGTATTGCAAACAAAGCAGCCCGGGAAAAGCCGGAAATAAAAGCAAGAGGTTACGAAAGCGAAGAGTAGCTTTTACTATAGTTTAATTAAGAGGTACTACCCCTTCTTACTATGCGGCTTCATGGTTAAGTTCCACATAGCTACCACAATAAGCAGCACCAACACCTGGGCGCCAAAGCTTTCGATGGTAGGGAAAATTCCCAGCAGTTCTAACCTGAAAATAGGCAGGCTGTGCACGGGTAGCATATTCATTACCTGAAAGGAGTGGACCCCTTTACCGGTAAGCACTACCGCCAATAAAGCCATTACAAACGATGATATTTTAAATAGTTTTGGTATGGGCAATTTGGCCGAAAAGCGCAATACCAGCGATGCCAGCGCCAATACTATAACCAAAGCAGCAAGCACACCCAACACAATAGCATTGCTTTGTTTGCCGCCCGATTCGATATTAAGTGCAGATAGAAACAACACCGACTCAAACACCTCGCGGAAAACCACAAAGAAAGAAAGGCCAGCCAAACCTATCAGGCTTTTGTTGCTTACAGCCCCCTGCACCAGCTTATTTACATAAGCTCTCCACTTATCCATTTCACTTTTGCCGTGCAGCCAAAAGCCCACATATAAAAGCATAAGCACAGCTACAAAAGATATGGCACCTTCAATCAATTCAATATGCTGTGTTTGCTGCTTTATTAGTTCGCCACCAAATAGCCAAAGTGCAACACCTAAAAGCAGAGCGCTAAGCCAGCCGGTATGTATCCAGCGCTTATAGTTCTTAAGCTCCGTATTTTTCAATACCGAAAGCAACACTAGTATTACCAAAAAGGCTTCCAAACCTTCGCGCAGCAACACCGAGGCTGCCAATAAAAATGCCAGCCAGAAAGAGTAGTTCTTTTTATTCAGTATGTCATTCAGTTTTTCTACTGTTCCGCGTACCGCATTCAACGAGTCTTTAACTTCTACCGCCGGGCGGTTTTGGTCCATCATTTTACGCAAGTCCTGCATCTGGTCTTCCAGCGTTTCCATTACCTGCGGGTCGGTGGCCTTTAATTGCTTTTCAATAGGCTCTATACCCTCTAAGTAAGATAAAGCGGCTAATTGTGCTGCTTCGTCGTGGCGGCCGTCTAAATAAAGCGTAAGGGCTCCATCTAAATATTTAAGTGAGGTGTTTATAAACTGGCTTTCATCGGCATTAGGCTGGTATAGGCGTATAGCAGCTAATGAGAGCTTGCCCTGTGCTGTATCGGTTGGTTTAAGCGAGGCAATAAAATCTTCATCACTGCGGGTAGCTATATCGCCCAGGTGCATGGCGGCTACAAATTTTTGCGTGCTCTCTTGTGTAATATATGGGTTGCCGCTTAAGGGCTGGTAGCGCAGGGCCACAATGTAAAATGCTACATCCCAAACTTCTTCATCGCTTAAAGTTGGGTGGGCCTTCATACCGGTTCCCTCAATACCCAGGCGAATAGTATTAAAAGCGGTAAACGGCGAAATAGTTTTCATTCGCTCACCATCCTGAAAGTTGCGGGGTTGAGGATCTAAATCTTTACCCTCGGGGCCATCGCCCATACCCGAAGGGCCGTGGCATTTAGCGCACTCTGTTTTAAAAACTATTTTACCGTTCCTAAGGTCGGGGTATTTGGTGGGTATAATGCTAAGGCCCGAAGCAGCAATTACTTTGTTTTTAGTTTCGGTAGCAAGGGCCGATACCTCGGCAAATGGCGCGTGCGCCTCAATAAGTTTAGCTAATTGGTTTATGGCCTGGCCAATTTCTATCGAGTCCTTATCGCTCCACTCGGTTGAATACTGTTTAAAATACTTGAGGCCGGCCTCTATAAACTCTAATTCTTCGTTGTATTCATCTTTACTAATTACCTGCCCGTTGGCTACGGCAAACTGGTAATCGTGGCTGATGTAATTAAGCGTATGCACCAAAATGCGCGATTGCTCGCCCTTTTGCGCAAAAAGCCCGGCCGGTAGCAAAAACAAAAATAGTATGGCAGTATATCGTTTCAAAATCACTTGAATGTGTGTTTAGACTAATTCTAAACAAGCGCGAATGTAAAATGTTCGGTGGTATTTAAAAGAATGATTTTGGTCAGGTCAAAAAAAAATAATCAGACAGGGTAGAAGATCCAATAAGCCGGGCTTTTGAATCTCTATTTTGTGGCGGCTGCCTTAATTTTGGCTACTGCAGCATTAAAACCCTCTACTGTAGATGGTTTGGTTATAAATTCATCTGCCCCGTTATCCAGGCAGTATTTTACATCTTCTCTCGCCGAAGAAGTAGTAAGTATAACCACCGGAACAGGTGCAAATTTTTTATTAGCCTTAATAGCTTTTAATATCTCCTTACCATGCATTTTGGGCAGGTTAAGGTCCATAACTATTACATTGGGTAATTTTTTTCCCGTTTCAAGACGGTTTATAACCTTATCGCCGGTGCGCACCACGTCCATTTCAAAATTTACGTGGTTTTCTTCCAGCGCCTGCTGTAATAATTCAACGTCATCGCCATCATCTTCCACTACCAATATGTATAAGGGTCCGGGCATATTGTTTGCAATATATGGTAAACATTCGAAACGAAAACCGTTTTAATGCCAAATAAAATAGTACCACCAAACCAAACTTTAGCAGCCTCATCCTATATTGTAGGGGTTGGCGCCTCGGCCGGAGGGCTGGAGGCTATTACCGCATTTTTTGAAAACGCGCCGGCCAATACAGGTTTTGCGTTTGTTATCATTCAACATCTATCGCCCGATCATAAAAGTTTAATGTCGGAGTTATTAGCCAAGCATACCACTATGAAAGTGATGGAGGCTGAAGATGGCGTGCTATTAATGCCGGGTTGCGTATACCTGCTACCCAGTAAAAAATTTATGACTGTAAAGGATGGTCGCCTGCAATTAACCGAAAAGATAAAGAGCGGCTTGCCCAACAACGCCATTGATGTGTTTTTTATATCGCTGGCAGAAGAGTATAAAGAGAAAGCCATTGGCATTATACTTTCGGGCACCGGTACCGATGGAACCAAGGGGCTTGAAGCGATTAAGCAGGAGGGCGGCATTGCCGTAGTGCAGGACCCTATAACTGCTGCCTTCGACGGCATGCCAAATAATGCTATCTCGGCCGAGCTGGCCGACCTGATATTACCGCCCGAAAGTATGGCCGAGGAACTGCTGGAGTTTTTAAATGAGCCGGGGGCCAGTAAATCGTTTAGGCTAAACGCGCACCGCGATGAGGTATTACTGCGCGATATTTTATTACTTATTCGTAAAACTACCGGACACGATTTTGGCTATTACAAAAGGCCTACACTATACCGCCGCTTAAGCAAACGTTTATCAGAACTGAACATACAAAATATTAAAAACTATCTGGATTATCTGAACTATCACCCCGAAGAAGTGAAAGTGCTTTGCCAGGAATTTTTGATAAATGTAACCCGGTTTTTTAGAGATAAGGAAGCATTTGATATTATACGCAACCGGGTTATACCGGCTATAATGGGCGATAAGCGGCCCGGTGATACTGTAAAGGCGTGGTCGGTAGCTTGTAGCAGCGGAGAGGAGGCTTATAGCCTGGCTATGCTTTTTACTGAGTATATGGAAAAGCATAATTTGGAAGATGTAAACGTAAAGATTTTTGCCACCGATATTGATAAAGAAGTTTTAGAGAAAGCCTCGCGCGGAATTTATAATAAGGATATAGCAAGTGATGTGGGCGCACAACGCCTGGCCAAATTTTTTACCAAAGAGGGCAGCGATTATAAAGTGAGTATGCAACTGCGTAAAATGGTAGTGTTTAGCTACCACGATATTTTGCGCGATCCACCCTTTAGCCGCATGGACCTGATAAGCTGCCGCAATATGCTTATTTACATTTCGGCCGATTCGCAGAAAGAGATTTTACATAAACTGCATTTTGCGCTTAATATGGATGGCTACCTGTTTTTGGGCAGCAGCGAAGATGCCAGCATAGCACGCCCGGCATTGGAAGAAATAGATAAGAAATGGAGGATATACAAGTGTATTAGTAAAAGCCGGCTAAGTAATTACGACTCGGTGTTTTCGGCTATTGAAAAGCGCAACATGACTTTTGTGCTGCCGCAGGCAAAAACAAAAAATCCGCTTAATCACCTTTCGGATTTATTAAAAGAAACTCTGCTGGAGCAACAATCGGTAGCCGGCATTTTAATAGATGCTAATATGGAGGTAAAGCAGGCAACCGGTAACTATAAAAATTTTATTACCCTGCCCGAAGCCGGCTTTAATTTTAACCTGCTAAAGCTGGTGCCTGCCGACCTGGGTATTGCCCTTAGCGTAATTGTACGCAAGGCCATTAAGGATAACGAGGCGGTTACTATGCGTAAAGTGGTAATACACCTGCCCAATAAAACTGTAGTGGTAAATTTGAGTGTTAGGCCCTACATACAGCAAAAAGAGTTTAGTCAACAGTTCTTATTTATAGCCATTGCCGAAGAGGCCACCGATATGCAGGTTACTTATACCGGTACCGATACGGCTGCTGCAGGCCTTGGGCGTATAGGCGAACTGGAAAAGGAATTAAAAGAAACCCGCGAAAACCTGCAGGCTGTAATTGAAGAAGTGGAGACCGCCAATGAAGAAATGCAGAGTGCGAATGAAGAAATGCTTAGCACCAACGAAGAGTTACAAAGCACCAACGAAGAGTTACAGTCACTGAATGAAGAATTGCATACAGTTAGCGCCGAGCACCAGCTGAAAATAAAAGAGCTGATGGAGTTGAACGATGACATGAACAACTTTTTCAGAAACAGCGATGTGGGGCAAATATTAATTGACCGTAAGCTGATAATCCGCAAGTTTAGCCCGGCGGTTACGCGCATGGTAAACCTGATAGATACCGATATTAACCGCTCAATAATGGATATAACCACCCGGTTTAACTCTATTGATTTTGTAGGTGATATACGTCGTGTAATGAATGAAGGCCAGCCGGTGGAGAAGGAGATTGAGCTGGGTGCCAGCATCTATTTAATGCGTATAGCCCCTTACGTAAAACAAGATAAGCGCACCGATGGGGTAGTAGTAAACTTTATTGATGTAACCGAAGCCAAAAAGCTGCAAAGTATTTTAGAGACGGTGTTAGATAGCACCCCAAGTAGTATAAATGCCAAACGCGCTATACGCAATACCCAGGGCGATATTATAGATTTTGAATACATAGCGGCCAATGCGGCACTTGAAAAAGAACTGGGAGTTAAGAAAGGATTTTTGTTAGGTAAAACATTGCATACGGTTTTTCCGGAACTGGGCGAAGAGCATTACAAGTTTTACAAAGAAGTAGTAGAAACCGGCCATCCTTACCACTACGAGTTTTATGATGATAAAACCGACAAGTGGTTTGATATAGCGCTTGTAAAAATGCAGGATGGACTGGTTACCATATCTACCGATATTACCGATAAGAAAAAGGCGGCAGATATTATTGCACAAAGCTATGAAGACCTAAAAGCCACATCGGGTAAGTTGCAAAAAACCAATATAGAGTTAGAGCGTAGCAACATGGATTTGCTGCAGTTTGCCTCGGTAGCCTCGCACGATTTAAAAGAGCCTTTGCGCAAAATACAAACCTATGGCAATATGCTGTATGGAAAGGTGAAAGATAAATTGGTAGATGGCGAAATAAATAATCTGAATAAGATAATTGCTGCCAGCGACCGTATGCAAAGACTGATTGAAGATGTTTTAACTCTTTCGAAGCTCAGTAACCGCGAAATGCCTTTAGAAAAGATAGATTTGAACAAGGTGCTAAGCGGTATTTTAGATGACCTGGAAATAACCGTGCGCGAAAAGAAACCGGATATAAAAATTGGCGAACTGCCGGTAGTAAACGGAGTGTCCGGGCAAATGCACCAGTTGTTTCAAAACCTGATAAGCAATGCGCTTAAATTTAGCGACCGCACAAGCCCCGGTATAGCCATAACCGAAAAACCGGTTGGTAAAAAGCAGGCTGCTGCTTTAGATATAAAGGCAAAAGATTATTACTGTATAAGCGTAAAAGATAACGGTATTGGTTTTGAGCAGGAATACAGCGATAAAATATTCGGCATTTTTCAGCGCTTAAATGGTAATAATTATGAAGGCACTGGTATTGGCCTGGCTATTTGCAAAAAAATAGTAGAGAACCACCACGGCTTTTTATTGGCCGAAAGTAAACTGCACAACGGTGCCGAGTTTTTTATTCTGCTGCCTAAGAAGTAACAGCTACACTTTAACTGATTTCATCGCCTCGTCATACTGCCCAATCATATTGCTCCAATCATATTTGCGGGCGTATTGTTGGGTATCCATTACGCGCAGGTATTTTACATCCATTATGCGGCGTTGCAGCTTGGCGGCAAAATCGGGTTCATCGTAAAAAAAGGTATTGTGGAATTGTGCGGGAATATGTTCGGGGTAAGCGAGCCGTTTGGGCAAAAACGGAACAGTGTTACAATACATGGCTTCCACCACACTACCGCCAAAAAAATCCTGCACACTGGTTACAGGCAGCACATCGGCCACCCACAGCCACTTGCAATATTCCTCAAACGTTTCGGCGTAGCCAAAGTGTAAAATTTTATCGGCCAACTTTTCCTTAGCTATAGCAAATATCGGTGGCTGCTTATCGTAGCTTTCGCCCAGCACCACTAACCTGAAATCAATACCATGGTCGGCCAGTTCAAACAGGGTGTTAAAAAAGTGTTCTGGGTTTTTATCATACTCCCACCGGTGGTTCCAAAGCACCACGGCGCGGTTGGGCTTATCTATTTTTTCGGGTTTGCAGACATCCAGTTTTTTTAAGTCGAGTGCTAAAGGCAGTACCGACGATTTTTTTGCAATGGCATCCACCGTTGCCAGGTTGTTATAATCGGGAAAGGTTTGCAAAAACTTGGGCAGCTCAGTTAAGAACGCCTGCATATGGTACTGCGAATTGAAAAACACCTTATCGGCAGCCAGTGCACTGGTGTAATTTATAAACGCGTAGTGTGCATCTCGCTTCAACTTTACATCTGCATCGGTAGGGCTCCAGGGGTAGTTCAGCTGATTCTCGTGAAAATAAATGGCCGTGGGTATGTTGTGGCTCCAGCTTTTGGTAAGGCCTAAAAAAGTTGCCAGGTCCAACATATCCGTAGCCAGTATTAAATCGGGTTTAGTAGCTCCGTTTTTAAACTTCACCTCTGGGTTTATTGCTTTAGCAGCTAATTCCACCGCACCAATGTGCATACGCCATTTCCAATGATGGCCGCTTAGGGGCATAACTACAATATCGTAGCTGCTGTATTTTTTAAAATCATCAGCCCACTGCTTATGCGAGCCGGTATAAAAAGTTTCGAGCAGAAGAATGTTCACGTGGGTGAAAATAATCAATGTGAGAATTTGGGACCGAGAGAATTTGGGGATGGAAATACGAAACATCCTTCCGTATCGTTATAATTGTGGTAGTATGGGTATGAGAACTATTATATATGGCTGTATTGAAACCTGGGGTCCGGGGTGGGGCTGGGAAGAAACGGCTATAGATATTCATAACGAGGCAGTGATAAACTCCCTCCCACTAAGAGATAAATGGCCTCCTGTTTCGAGAGAAATGTTCGCCATTTGCAAAAACTCTGTACCAGTAGAAGGTCCTTTACTTGCCTATAGCGATAGTAAGATAATTCATTTTGGTGCTAGCCTGAAATCCGTGGAATATGAATGGATGGAATGGAGAGTGAAATTTGAAAAGTTGCTGGATAATTTAATCTGGTGTAGTGCTAACGTTCACTTAGACACGGAATATCTTACTTTACAAACGCATTCCTGGCATGTAGACCTCAAAAAATACAATCCGGACTATAGCAACAAGCAAATACAACTGATCAAAAGAGATTGCTGGGAGTATAAAGAAACTATAGACTGGACTACATTGAGTAAGTAATATTTTAGCTAAGCGGCGCAATCTCGCCAGTATTCCACCATTCCATTCATCCACTATTCCCTCATTCCACCGCCTTTTTGCTTTCTTTGCACTATTATGTTAGAATTTGGAAAATACAATACCCTCGAAATTTCGAGGCGCACCGATAACGGTTTTTACCTGGTAGATAATGATGGCGATGTGCAGGAAGAGGTGCTGCTACCCAAAAAGTTCATTACCGAGGAGATGAAGGAGGGCGATAAACTGAACGTGTTTGTTTATAAAGACTCTGAAGACCGCCCCGTAGCTACTACCCAAACGCCATTGGCGCAGGTGGGCCAGGCCGAATACCTATTGGTAAAAGAAGTAACCAACATTGGCGCTTTTTTGGATTGGGGCCTGGATAAAGATTTGTTTTTACCCTTCCGCGAGCAGGCCGAACATGTAGAGGCCGGCCGCTATTACCTGGTATACCTGTTTTTAGATTATGCCAGCAAGCGCATTGCCGCTACTACCAACCTTAATAAGTTTATTAAAAACCGCGAGGTAGATTTAGTGCAAAACCAGGAAGTGGATTTGCTTATTACCTACGAAAACGAAGTAGGCATACGGGTAATTATAAATAACAAGCACTGGGGCATACTTTTTAAAAACGAAGTATTTAAAAAGATTGAGAAGGGAACCCACGTGCAGGGTTTTGTAAAAAAGATTCGCGAGGACGGCAAAATAGATGTAGCCCTGCAAAAACAAGGAATAGAGGCTGCTAAAGATGTGCGCGAGGTGCTTTTAGAAAAACTAAAAGAGCACAAAGGCTTTTTGCCGCTTAGCGATGTAACGCCCCCCGAGGTAATACACGAAATGCTGGGCATTAGCAAAAAGAACTTTAAAAAGGCTGTGGGCATATTATTTAAAGAGGGCCGCATCGAATTAAAGGACAACCTGATAAGGTTGATATTGGATAAAGAATTTTTAGCCAAAAACCCTGTGCGTATAAAACAGGATGCCCCACCTGCCGATTTAAAAAAAGGCACCCGCACCCACCGCCCCGATAGCTTTAAACCTAAAGGCGAGTTTGAAACGGAGGATAGTTTTAAAGGCAACAAAGATTTTAAACCTAAGGGAGATTTTACAAATAAGCCTTTTAGCCGCGAAAAGCGAGATGATACAAGAGGTGATTTTAAAAGCAAGCCGGCTTTCCGCCCTAAGCGAGAGGGTACCGGGGGCGGAGCTTTTAAGCGCAAGCCACCTAAAAAATAAGGCATGTAGCCTTTTGTTATACACCCGCTTTTAACAACTTGGGTTTAGCTTTCTATTATTTTCTATTAATTTAGGTTCAGCCAACGAGGGTTTTAAAGTCGTTGGTTAAGCATAGTATTAGCCTATTTTGGGATTTTGTAGCTGCCGTTTGAAACATTTTGTGAAAATTATTGTAAAACCCACAAACTCCGCTTTGTTTAAATAACCCTTACATGGCCAACCTTTACGATAATTCCGATTTAGCCTTTTCTGATAAAAGTGCAGAATACGCCCAAAAGGTAGAGGCAAATGAGCGAAACCCCCTAAGTGCTGTATATCTCAGTTTACTAAACCTGGGCAACGATACTATAGCCGAGCAAAATCAGAAAAAGTATATCCGCATTACCAACTTTGTAGCTATGGTTACCCTTATGGGCACCCTGTGCTATTTAAGCTTTGCCATATTTTGGGAGCGCTGGTATTGGCTGTATGCCATGCTTTCGCTTAGCCTTAGCTGTATAGGGGTGCTGGTTTTAAACAGCGTGGGCCGTACTATGGCCAGCCGTCTGCTGTTTGTGTTCAGCTTTAGCCTGCTTTCATACCTCAACATTTTATTTATGGGCCCGGGTGTGTTAGCCAATAACTACCTTTTTATAGCCCTTATAATGCCCTTTTTAATATTCGATGTAAAGCGTACCGGCCTTATCCTTATGGGGGTTATCCTTCCGCTCGGGCTGCTTTATTCATTAGAGTATGTGTTTCCGTTTTTTGCTGCCTATAATCTTTCTGCCGACGAGCAATCGCTGCTTCAAAAAATAAGCATTGTGCTGCAATGTTTGTTGTTGCTGTCGTCGGTTTACCAGTTTGTGTTTTATAACCGCCGCACCGAAAAAGAGCTTGAAAACAACAACGTGCAAATGATGTTGCAAACAAGCGAGCTGAAACGCTCTAACTCAGATTTAGAGCAGTTTGCCTACATTATTTCGCACGATTTAAAAGCCCCTGTGCGCAACATTAGCAGCTTTATGAATTTGCTGGTAAACAAATACGGCAAAACCATGAACCCCGAAGCCCGCGAGTTTGTCGATTACTCGCATACAGGCGCCAAGCGATTGGAGCGTTTGATTGATGATGTGTTAGCTTATTGCCGTATTGGCACCAATTTGCCTAAGCCTATTCCCGTTAATTTAAACGATGTGGTAAGCACTATACGCTTCGAGCTGCGCGATAAGCTGGGTGCTTCCAATGCCAAAATACATATCAATAAAGAGCTGCCAGTGGTAAATAACGTGCACTCTTCGCTTATGTATCACGTGTTTCAGAATCTTATTAGCAACGGCTTAAAGTTCAATAAGAAAGAAAACCCGCAGATAAATATTAACTGGACCAACTCACTTAACTACTATACCTTCTCGGTATCCGATAACGGTATTGGTATTTCGAAAGAATACAGCACCACCATCTTCCAAATGTTTAAGCGCCTGCACAACGAAACCGACTACGATGGTACGGGTATAGGTTTGGCTATTTGTAAAAAGATAGTTGAATACTACCACGGCGAGGTTTGGTTCGATAGCACCGAGGGCGAAGGTACCACCTTCCATTTTACTATCCGCAAGTTTTAATCAAGCGTTTATCTCTGCTGTAGGCATTGTCGTATCTGGCATTACGGCTGGCTATTTTTTGTGCGCCATAGTTACCAACAGGCCCCTATTGCTTGTTTGGTTCATTTATTTATTTTCACGGCTCATTAAAAATAAACACTCATGCCTTATTTATTTACCTCTGAATCGGTTTCTGAAGGCCACCCGGATAAAGTAGCCGACCAAATCTCTGATGCTCTTATTGACCAGTTTTTAGCGTACGATGCGCAAAGCAAAGTAGCTTGTGAAACACTTGTAACTACCGGGCAGGTGGTACTTGCCGGCGAGGTAAAATCGAAGGCATACTTAGATGTGCAGGAAATTGCCCGCGAGGTGATTCGTAAAATTGGTTATACCAAAGCTGAATATATGTTTGAAGCGAACAGCTGTGGTGTGTTCTCTGCCATACACGAGCAATCGGCCGATATTAACCAGGGCGTAGAAAGAAAGAAGCCTGAGGAGCAAGGTGCCGGCGACCAGGGCATGATGTTTGGTTATGCAAGCCGCGAAACCGATAATTACATGCCATTGCCATTGGAACTGGCGCATTTATTATTGCGCGAGCTAGCGGTTATTCGCCGCGAGCAGAAAGTAATGAAATACTTGCGTCCCGATGCCAAAAGCCAGGTAACTATTGAGTATGGTGATGATAACCAGCCTATCCGTATAGATGCTATTGTAATAAGCACTCAGCACGATGATTTTGGTAAAGACGCTGCCATGCTTAAAACTATTAAGGACGATATGGTAAACATCCTTATACCGCGCATAATGAAAAAATTGCCTAAGCGCGTGCAGGCTTTGTTTAACGATAAAATTAAATACCACATTAACCCAACCGGCAAGTTTGTAATTGGCGGTCCACACGGCGATACTGGCTTAACAGGCCGTAAAATTATTGTAGATACTTACGGTGGTAAAGGTGCACACGGTGGTGGCGCATTCAGCGGTAAAGATCCAAGCAAGGTAGACCGTTCGGCTGCTTATGCAACCCGCCACATTGCCAAGCACTTAGTTGCTTCGGGCGTGTGTGACGAGGCTTTGGTTCAGGTAGCTTACGCTATTGGTGTAGCTAAGCCGGTAGGTTTATTTGTAAACACATACGGCACCAGCAAAGTAGGTTTAACCGATGGCCAGATTGCTGATAAACTTTCTAAAATGCCTGAGTTTGACCTGCGCCCTTACTTTATCGAAAAACGCTTTAACCTGCGCACCCCTATTTATTTAGAGACTGCCAGCTACGGCCACATGGGCCGCGAAAGCAAAGTGGTTGAAAAAACTTTCAATAAAGGCAAGCAAAACGAATTGAAAGTGAAAGTGAAATTGTTCCCTTGGGAAGAATTAAACGCAGTACCTGCGGTTAAAAAAGCTTTCGGCTTAAAATAATAACCAACCAAACCCATACAACTAAAAGGCGATTTTCGAATCGCCTTTTTTATTTTTAGCCGGTGAAGCCTGCCCTTACCTACATATTACTTGCCTTACTGTTGATAGCACTGCTTCCGTATTTTATAATTTGTTTTTACGCATTACCCTTTGCCGATGATTTTTGCTTTGGCTGGACCGCCTCGGCCCAAATACCCTTTTTGCAAAAGTTTTTAAACCAATACCTGCAATGGAATGGCCGCTATACAGCCGATGTGCTTTGTAATCTGCATCCGCTTGTAACAGGTCGTATTGCTTATTATCAATGGGCTGTATTTGTTTCATTGGCCGCCATGCCGTTGGTGCTATGGTGGTTTTTAAGGGAAGTAGGTATGCTGGCGCGAGCGTCCGCTCGTGCCCCTGTAGCGGCAATTATTTCACTTCTCATCACCCTCCTCTACCTTAACTACCAACCCAACCTTACAGAGGGTGTATACTGGTTTATTGGCATTGCCAATTATCACTGGGGCCTGCTTACATTTTTAATACACCTAACGCTGCTATTAAAGGCGCTAAGGGCTAAGGGAGCTATAAGGGCTGTATTGCTTTCTATATCCATACCGTTACTAATAATAAGCATTGGCTTTAACGAGGTAGGTGCTTTGCTAATACCGTTTTTTTATGCGCTTGCCTTATTGCTTAATCTTAAAAGCGAGGACAAAAAAGTATGGATTAGCCTATTTGTAACTGCTGTAATTGCTTCGGCATTCGTGTTTTTTTCGCCTGGTAATTTTGTGCGCACGGGCGAGTTTAAAGATAACTACAACCTTATTCATTCGCTGTTGTATGCTTCGCTCCAAACGGGTCGTTTTATGGCTACCTGGATGCTGTCGGTGCCCTTTATATTGTTAAGCCTGCTGGTATTAAGTAACGCTGGCAATATGCGATTTACATTTTTAGATAAAGTGGACTATCGTTTGATTTTTGGCTTTATGCTGTTTACAGTCTTTGCCGGTTCTTTTCTGCCTTACTTTGCAACCGGTGTGTTGGGGCAGCACCGCACTATCAATTTTGTATTCTTCTTATTTCTATTGCAATGGCCCTTGTTTTTAATTGTCATAAGCCAAAGGTTTTCGCTGCATCAAAGGCTATTACCCTTACAAACATCCAACTCAAATGCAATAGTTATTGCGGTAAGTGTTTTAGTAATGTGCTTTAGCGGTAATGGCTTTGGTATTACTAAGGATTTGGCAAACGGTAATTTTACAAAATACGAAACCGCATTTTATACCCGCCAACAAGCTATATTAAAGGAACCTACGGCACCCATAACTAAGTTAGAAGTTATACCTGAATCATTAAAAGTTGTAGATGTGCGCACCGATACCACCTGGTGGGTTGATAAATGCATGCAAAAGTTTTATATTGAAACTAAAATAGAACTGAAGTGAAAGAGTCGCAATTAACCAAAGAGCAACGGCTTGATTTATTGATGGGGAAAATCAAAAAAGGCATTAAGCTTTCTTTTGAAAAGTTCTTGGAAGAAAGCATTCGTAACAATGAAGAATTGGTAATAATGCGCAACAACAAAGTAGTGTTGGTTCCCACCCGCGAAATAAAAATTAAGAAGTAAGCGCCTCAAAAGTCATCCGATGACTTTTGCAATCTGTAATCCTTTATTAATTCTAAACAGCCTTACTTTCTGGAGAAGAGTCATCGGATGACTATGCTCTCTTGTTTTTGCCTTTCCTCTTTAACTTTTGCCTTTTTACCTTTTGCCTACTTACCCCGGCCATACAACACCGTTAGCACGGTATACACCATTATTTTAAAGTCGAGCATTATGCTCATGTTCTCTATGTAAATAATGTCGTATTTAAGGCGCTTCACCATTTCTTCTACCGTGCTGGCATAGCCATATTTAACCATGCCCAGGCTGGTAATGCCGGGTTGCACTTTAAATACATGGCGGTAGTGGGGGGCTATTTTTACAATGCGGTCGGCAAAGTAGCGGCGCTCGGCACGAGGGCCAACAATGCTCATTTCGCCCTTTAGCACATTCAAAAACTGGGGCAACTCATCAATGCGGTATTTGCGTATTACTTTGCCAATAGGGGTAATGCGGTCGTCGTTCTCGCTGGTTAGCTGCGGACCGCTGGCCTCGGCATTCATTTTCATACTGCGGAACTTATAAATGTGGAACGTGGTGCCGTACTGGCCCAACCGCTCCTGCAAATAAAACACCGGGCCGCCATCAATCATTTTTATGCGTAGGGCTACAAACAGGGTAATGGGCAGGGTGGCTACAATAGCAAATAAACTGGCCCATACATCAAACCAGCGCTTGGTTATAATTTCCCATTCGTTAAGCAGGCGCGGAGGTATTTCTATAAAGGCCTCGCCAATAGCGTGGTTCATGCGCACAGTGCCCGAAAGTATATCATACATATCGGGTATAATGCGGATGGTTACATTCTTATCGGCCAGCCGGATAAGGATATCATTTAACCGGTGGTGCTCGCTCGATTCAATAGCAATAATTATCTCTTCAATATCCGGGTTGGCATCAACTACTTTTTCAAGGTCGCTTAGCTTGCCCAGTTCTTTTAGTTCTGTAGTTAAGGTGTTGCGGGCACTGCCATTCAGTTCCAGGTAGCCTACAAAGTGAAAGCCGAACGAACGCTCTTTACCCTTCATTTCCTCATACAACTCATTAGCCCGGCTGCTGCTGCCTATCATTAGGGTGCCAAAGCCTACCTTACGGGTCCAAATGTTTTGCTTTACCTTCCATAGCAATATCAGGCGGCCAAAAAGCGTAAAAAAGAACTGAAAGGAGAGGAGGATAACAAAGGTGAGGTAATAATCGGAATAGCGGCGTATGTAATCATCCAGCAACAGCGAAAAGAAGATAATGATGCTGCCAACAAAAGATACAATAAAGGTTTTACCCAGTTCCTGCAGGCGCGATTTTTTGTATAAATCGGTGTAGGTTCCGGTTAGGTAATGGAACAGCAGCCAGAGCGTAGGCACGGTAAGCATGGCCACCCAAAAGTTATTATCCTGAAAAGGGATTTCGGGGCTAAAGGGAATATTCTCTATAAACGTTTTACGGAAAAGAAAAAGCGAATACCAGGCCGCCACTGCGGCTACGTAGTCGCTGAAGATATACCAGCCAATAATAGCTTGCCGTTTGTTCATGCAATTTAAAAATGAACCAGTTTCACATTATCAATATACACCGTTCCGCTGGTTGTGCCATAAGGGCGCAGGGCCTCAAAGAAAATTTTATAGGTATCAGCACGCACTCCGCCAACTATATTGCTTAATTTAATGTAACTATGATTCCATGTAGGATTGGCATTTAAAAAAAGCACATCAACGCGGGCAGTTTGCCCACCTTTAAAACCATAAAATCCTGTAAAAAATGGCACATCGGCTTTATAGTCAAACTCCAGCCAAATTTCCTGCCCTTCGGGAAGGGCTCTTGCTGTACGGTCAATCATTGTTACGTTGCTATCAATAGAATTGACAGAAATAGAAGCACAGCGGTTTCCAGCATCCAAATATATGATGCTATCGCCATCAAAATCATTACTTCCATTAAAGTTTTCGTTTATGGCAAAGGTAGATGCCTCTATGTATTTAAATACGGGTGTTACGGTATAAATAGTATCGGTGCGCGCGTTTAAGGTAAACGTATCGGTAGTTAAAAATGGATAGATTACCCGCACGCCCGATTGGCCGCTTTCTTTTATACCTGCGCTTATTGCAAAACGCACTGCGCCTTGCTGTAATACAGGCGCGCTGCAAGGCAGGCCGTAAGCACCTACGTTATCGGCATTGGCTTCAATCCAAATATCGCCAATGCTGTGTGCCATATATTGGCCATTGCTGTCCATCACTCTTACCGAGTCTGCTTTAAGGTAAAAGGGCACCCCATCATTAGGCATTTTTTTACATCCGCTAAAGGCTGTAAAAAGCAATATGCATGTAATAACAAATGTGCAGAGGGATTTCATGCCGCAAAAACGCTGATTGGTTAAAAAGATTGCGAAGAAAATAGAAAAACTGAATAGTTGGGGGCTGTTCTTTAAAGGGTATAGAGGTGTGGCAATTTTAACAAGCAAAGGTGGTTCGACTTCCGAAGTTTTTTCAACTTCGGAAGTCTTGGAAATGTCTCAAAAAACTTCGGAAGTCTTGAGTGGCCTGTTGCTACGGCTTTTTCTCCAGCAACTGGGCGTTTATTTTGTCCAGTATGGTTTGTGCCAGGCTCATAGCATTGTAGCCGTCCAGCACGGTTACAGGCACCGGCTTATTATGGGCAACAGCCTTATAAAACAACTCCAACTCCATTTTAATGGCGTTTACATCCTTCTTTTCGGCGGTCTCAAAGGTTATATATTTTTTGCTGCTATCGGCCAGGTCTATTTCAAAGTGGTTGGTTTCTACATCTTCCGGCTTATGGTCGCTTATGCGGAACAGGTCGCTTTTCTTCTTTAAAAAGTCCATGCTTATGTAAGCCCCCGGCTGAAAAATGCGCATTTTACGCATGCTTTTAACCGATACGCGGCTGGCTGTTACGTTGGCTACGCAACCGTTATCAAACTCAATGCGGGCATTAGCAATATCGGGCGTTTTAGAAACTATAGCCACACCGCTGGCGCTTACCCGTTTTACATTGGCTTTTACCATGCTTAAAATAATATCCAGGTCATGTATCATCAGGTCCAGCACTACCGATACATCGGTGCCGCGGGGATTAAACTCGGCCAGGCGGTGCACCTCAATAAACATGGGCTTAATATCCTTTTTATTAAGGGCTAATATGGCGGGGTTAAAACGCTCTACATGGCCTACCATAGCCTTCACACGGGCTTCGTCTACCAACTCTACCAACTCGTGGGCTTCTTTAACGGTGCTGGCCAGGGGCTTTTCTATAAAAATATGCTTTCCTTTTTTTATCGCCTCTTTAGCTATTTGAAAATGCGTGGTGGTTGGCGAAACTATATCAATGGCATCGCAGCTGTCTATCAGTTTTTTTGCGCTGTCAAAGCGCTTTATATCAAACTCAGCTTCTGCCTTTTCGGCATTTTTATCATCGGGGTCAAAAAAACCAACAATGTTATAACCGGGAATTTCTTTTAGCAGGCGCACGTGTATTTTGCCCAGGTGCCCAACGCCGAAAACGCCTATACGAACTACTTTTGCCATACCACGAAAGTAGTGGCTTACAAAAAGCAGCCCCCTTTTACGGGTAAATGATTTGCAAGCCGGTTTGTGGATTGTAGGTTGGATAGGATAAGCAGTTTAATTTCGGCCTTATTTATACTTTTAGTGCATGCTAACCGCTTTTTTAATAGATGATGATACAGGCTTTCAAATACATTTGAAAGAACTATTGGCAAAAGACCATGCCGATGTAAAAATTGCAGGCATTTTTAACCGGGCCGAGGATGCCGTAATAGCACTTAAACAAAACCCGGCAGATGTGGTTTTTTTGGATGTAGAAATGCCGGGGCTAACAGGGGTAGAACTACTGGAGCATTTTGAGCAGCGCAGCTTTGCGGTAGTATTTACAACCTCACACGATAAGTACGCTTTAAATGCTATTAAAAAAGAGGCTACTGATTATTTGCTAAAGCCGATAAACCGCATAGAGTTGGCAAAAGCCTTAGATAAGGTAAGAGCCGGTTTACTTTCAAAAAAACTGAAACCCCTTGTCACCAATCCCAAAATACCATTGCACAGTGCCGAGGGAATTACGTTAGTAGAGATTAGAAATATAGTGCATTGCGAGGCAGATAATAACTATACTACTTTTTTTATGGCCGATGGTAAAAAGCTTGTTATAACCAAGGGTATAAGCGAGGTAGAAACGCAGTTGCAGCCTCACGGCTTTTTTAAGCCACATAAATCGTACGTGGTTAATTTACAGCATGTGGCTAAAGTGATGAAAACCGATGGTGGTTTTATTGTAATGAACAATGGCGCAGAGATACCTATAGCAAGAGCAAGAAAAGAAGAATTGATGCAAGTTATTGAACAATTAGGTTAGGCTATCGGGCCAGTAGAGCAAGCAGCGTTTCGGCAAATTCATTTTTTGTAAATGGTTTGGCTATAAAAGCAGTAAAGCCATACTGCTGTAAATCCTGCGCATTTAATATAACATTCGCCGAAGCGCCTATTATTTTTTGCCCCGGATTTCTATCCAGTATTTTTAGTGCGGCTTCAATACCATTCATTACCGGCATATCAATATCCATTATTATAAGGTCGTATGCAGACACAAGAGCGCACTCAATCGCCTCCTTTCCGTTATCTGCCAGGGCTATAAAGCAGTTTGGGAAAATATGCTTTAGCAGCATAGACAAAGCAAAACGGTTATCCTCCAGGTCGTCGGCTATCAGAAATTTAAACTGTTGAGTACCGGTGTAGGTAAGTGCTTGTTGGGTAATGGTTTGTGGTGCAGTGGCAATAGCAAGGGGCAGAGCAAAGTTAAATGTGCTGCCGGCCCCATATTGGCTTTGTACGGTTAGTGTGCCCCCCATAAGGTGCGCTAAATCTTTCGAAATTTTTAAGCCTAAGCCGGTGCCTCCATAAAGGCGGGCAGTTCCTTCCGACGCCTGCGTATAGCCCGAAAAAATGCTGCCCAGTTTTTCCTTAGCAATGCCTATACCTGTATCGTGTACTATAAAATGTAAAGTAGTTTTATCGGGTTGGCCGGTAGCCTTTTGCTCTACTTTTAGGGTTACACTGCCCCGTGTTGTAAACTTAATGGCATTGTTAAGCAGGTTAACCAATATCTGCCGCAGGCGGGTTGGGTCGCCCAAAACATAGGCCGGTAGGTCGGCCGGGCAATCAAATGCCAATGCTATATTTTTTTCTTTAGCCTTATGGCCAAAAAGCGAAACCACATCGCTCAAAAGCTCGGGTAGTGTAAATACCACACTTTCAATAGTAAATTTCCCGGCTTCTATTTTAGCGTTGTCCAGCAAATCATTAATCATGCCCAGCAGGTTTTCCGATGAGCGCTTTATAATTCTTACTTTCTGTTTTTGTCCCTCCTCCATCGGTTCATCGGCCAATAAACCGCTAAGGGCTATTACGGCATTCATGGGCGACCTTATTTCGTGGCTTACCTGGCTAAAAAAATCGCGCCTTGCATTGGCCAGGTTCTCCACTCTCTCCTTCTCTTCTTTAATGCTGTTAATACGCTTTTGTATTTGCTGCGACTTAATGCGTTCGGCTACTATGGTAGTTTGTTCCAGCCTACTCACTTCGTAATGCTGTTTGTAATACCCGACAGCCTGTGGCCATTGCATGGTTTTTTCGTAATGCAGGGCAAGGCTTAGTAAACACTTCAGCTTATCGCGGTTGGTAAAAATATTGCCTATTGCCTGCGCCAGCATAGCTGCACTCTCGGCAGCTACCGTATTATCGTTTTCCAGTTGGGCAAGTGCCAGTTTTTGCCTTAAAAATAGCGCATCGTACCCGGGGTTGCTCCATTCTTTCATTATACGCTGCATAATGGCATGCACCCTTTTCATATCCGGCAAACTTTGCCTTAACTCATAGGCCGAAAAAAGGCTTTCGGCACACTCCAGCGCCGATGCGTAAGCATCAACTCCTTGCTTCAGTGTTTTTTCGTACAGCCGTATGGCATATCTTTCCTTGCCTATTGAGTATAAGGTGCTGGCCAGTTCTTCGCCAATGGCCGTAGTTAACATTAACTCGCCGGTTTGGGCGGCTAAACGGCTTGCCTTAACCAGGTATAGCACTGCATCATAGTTCGCAGATAGTTGCCGGTCTATACCCGCCCGGTAATAGTAAACAGTAGCAAGCTGCAAGGGCCGTTTTTCAGTGCTTGCCATAGCTTCAGCTTTTACTATCGTATGGTAAGCGCTTTCATAGTCGGCCAACAACATATAGTTAAACGTTATGCCTATCAGCATCTCTACATATCCATAATCCTTGTAGTTTAGGTGGTTGCTTTCATCAATACAGGCTTTATACAGCACCGCCGATTTTTCAGTTTGCCCTATGTAACGGTACGTTTGCGCTATAAAGTGTTTTGCCTCCTGGTGCAGCACGGGGTAAGTTGCAGCATCATATTTTTGTAAATAGCCCTGCAGCTGTGCAATAAAAGTATCTGCCCAGTTTCCCCCGTGCGCCATACTTTCCGAAAACAGAAGCTTAAGGGCTGCATAGGTGTAGTAGCTATCATTGAAAGGCGCCAGCATCTCAAAAGCTTTAATAGCTAATGGCAGCGCTTTTTCGCGCTGGTCCAGCATTAATTTGTCTGCCTTTTCAAACAGGGCTACCGCTTCTTTAAAATCGCTATTTTCTGCCATAGTCGTATAAATCTGCAGCGGCAAAATAGTATTTATCCGCTTTTTACTGCATTTGCCACAGCCAAACCTGCACTTTACACAATAGCCCGGAATAATCGGGTTAGAGGCGGCACTTTTGTGCCACTAACAAAATTATAAACTCCAAACTAAAGTTATGAAAAGCAAAATCTTACTTATGGTAGCCGTGTTTGCCCTGCCGCTTTTAATGCAGGCTAACAACGTGCGCGTAAAATTAAACAGCTACAACGCAGTAACCAAGCAATTAAACATTACCCTGGCCTGGGATAACAGCTGGCACGATGGCAGCGGACAGTTTCGCGATGCAGCGTGGCTGTTTTTAAAGTATAAGGATATAACCAACCCCGAGTGGCAACACGCGGTTTTGGGAACTCCAAATGGTGCCGGTGGCAACACTCCCGCCGTACTTACCGATACCCTTAACAGCCCCGGTGTTCAGTTCGATGTGCAGGCAAAAAGGGCGGGAGTTTCTACGGGCGCGGTTACAGGTTATATGGTACGCAGGCAAAAAAGCGCTACTGTGGCTACGCAAAACAATCCCGAATACGCAGGTGTTTACAACGTGGCTATGAGTTTTAATGTAGTTGTAACTTTACCGGCAGGTGTTACGCTGGCTAACCCCGAATTCAGGGTGTATGCGCTGGAAATGGTAGATATACCTTCGGGTGCCTTTTACGCAGGCGATGGCAGTGCGAACTCCTATGTTAAAACCAATACCACCACCAATGCGCCTCTTTATTTAACCAGCACAGGCGGAGGCACGGGGCTTTCCGCTACAACCTACTTTGGTGGCACACAGATTGCGGTTTCATCCAATTACCCGAATGGTGTAGCGGAATACTTTATAATGAAATATGAACTGAGCAATGAAGCGTATTGTGAATTTATGAATACCCTAACACGCGCCCAGCAAAATTCATTGTCAGAATCGCCCGGTTTTACAACAGCTGCTACCGGTGTAATAAATAACTTTAACGACTCATATTCTAAATTTGCGGCTAGTTTTACTTCGCTTACTGACCCTGCTGTATTTGGCTGCGATGCTAACCAAAATGGAATTTTTAATGAAGCGAATGACGGACAGAACAATGGAGTAATAATTAACTATATGCGGGATGCATTCGCATACCTGGACTGGGCCGGTTTGCGGGCCATGAGCGGATATGAATTTGAAAAAGCCTGCCGTGGCCCATTAGCGCCTATAGCCGGCGAATATGCCTGGGGAACAGCGACTTATACTTACCCTGTTTTTGATGTAGACGCATTTGGACCTAGTGAAGGAAGTAGTATTGCAGTAGATGGCCCTTTGAGCCGGGCAGGCACTAGAAACGGTGCGTTTGCCAGGCCTGTGGGCTCCACGCGGTTAAACAGTGGTGGCAGTTATTATGGCGTAATGGAACTTAGCAATAGTGGTTATGAGGCACATATTGGTTATGGCGATAGCCCGGTATGGAATAGCTGGACAGCCACTAACGGCGACGGTTTGGTAAACGCCGACTACTCCGCTCTTGAACTTGCCCCAACCGCATACACTGTATCCTGGTTAAATCCGGCATTAACTAACAACTTGATTTATCAAAGCGGTAATACATCGCTTAAGTATCCGGGTGGCCCAAGTTCACAGCCAACGCCAACCCATCAAACCTTTCGCGGGGTTATTAAATAAGTTCATTTCATAGCAATAGTTACAGGCTTCATGTCGTAACTGATTAACACAAACAAAAATGTTGCTTATGAAATGGAAACTAATTTCAATCCACTTACTGCTAATACTAACTGCGTTTGCCCAGCCTAATTTTAACGGCGGGGCAAATGATGGGGCCGCTTGTGTTACTCTTTCACCCTATGCTGCGTTTAATATGTATAAGGGTGGCAGCGCAGATGGTGCCCAGGCATCAGCAATGGCAGCGCCATCAGCCTTTAACTTATACAAAGGCGGTGCCAGCGATGGTTTTGCCTGGAACAACGGCTACGCACCGCTCAGTATTAACATGTATAACGGCGGCGGTAACGATGGTTTTACCGCTAATAGCCTTCCTGCAAATAACTTCAATATTTTTAAGGGAGGAAATAGTGATGGCCAAAGCGCAAGTGCCTTAACTGCGCCATTAGCCTTTAACTTGTTTAAAGGCGGTTCAAGCGATGGCTTTGCAACTGATAATGGCTATTCGCCGGTTGCTATAAATTTATTTACCGGCGGCACTAACGATGGCTTTAGCAATAGCTACTTTAATGCTGCACGCGCTTTTAATTTATACGCGGGTGGTAATAGCGATGGCTTTGGCAGCAGCCGCATTACACCTTCGGCTATGGCTTTCAACCCCTACCGTGGTGGCAGTAAAGATGGCTTTGCGTTCAGCAGTTCCGTTACACCACCACCGGTGCAGCAATGCGGCGTTTTTATATTAATGCAACTGGCCCGCATGCACGATATAACCAAGCACACAGGCAAATTTACCTGGACCAAGTTTAACAGCACAGCTACCAGCTATACCATACGGTTAAAAACAGGTGGTGTTAACGGCACGGTTATACGCAACATAGCCCTGCCCTACGATAGTAATACCGTAACTATCGAGTTTACAGGCCTGCCTGCAGGTGGTTATTACTGCATAGATTTGCAGGAACATTGCGCGCCCGGCTTTAGCACCGGCGAAAGCAGCTATGCCTGCTTTACTACATGGCCCGATGACTGCCCGCCACCTTCTATACC
>JBGAUW010000041.1:0-26474 GCA_044228435.1 Chitinophagales bacterium | reverse complement strand
GGGCAAACATCGGTTACAATACCATTAACGCCGCTTGCCGATGGAATTACAGAAACAGTGGAGTCGGTAACTATTTCAACCCTAAACCCTTGTACGGGCGCAGTTTCTGCTACTGCTAACATCAACATCCGCGATGATATTGCGCCTACCTTAACAGTAGGCGATTCTACATTATGCCTGGGCCAATCAACCCAGTTGGATGCTAATGGTGGTGTAACTTATAGCTGGACCCCAACTACCGGGCTAAGCAACCCCAATATTAAAAACCCCGTAGCTACTCCGTCTGTTACCACAACCTATGTGTGTAATATGACTTTTGGCTCGTGTGTTAAAACAGTAGCCAAAACCATTTACGTAAGCAACCCTGCCAATGCTATTACCGCCAACCCCAATGGTGTTGTTTGCAACGGTGGAACGGTGCAGCTAACATCGGCACCAACAAACGGTGTAGCGCCTTATAGTTATTTATGGAGTAACGGAAATACATCTGCCAGCATAACAGCTGTTGCCGGTGGTACGTTTAATGTTACCGCCACCGATGCGTACGGCTGCTCGGCCTCTGCTACCCAAGCGGTTACTATTTCAAACCTGGCTATCACAGGCACTTCTACCAATGTATCGTGCATGGGTGGTTTTAACGGGGGGATTGACATTACCGTTACCGGTGCTAATGCGCCTTTTAATTATAACTGGGGCGGAGGGGTAGTATCGCAGGACCGAAATAACCTTTTGGCTGGTACCTATACGGTTACAGCCAGCAATACTATTGGTTGCTCAGTTACAGCATCTTATATCATTACCGAACCTGTCAGCAACCTGGTTTCGGCAGCAACTAACACACCGGTAACCTGCAATGGAGGTAACAACGGCAGTATTAATCTTACACCTAACGGAGGCGTAACACCCTATACCTTTTTATGGAGCAATGCAGCTACCACAGAGGATATTAACGGGCTTACGGCAGGCGCTTATAGCGTAACTGTAACTGATTTGAATGGATGTACCACCAGCCGTACTATAAATATAAGCCAACCTACGGCTATAGTAACTTCTGAAACACACACTAACGGAAACTGCTTTGGCTCTGCAATTGGCGCAATTGACCTAACTGTAAGCGGTGGAACAGGTGCCTATACCTATGCCTGGAGCAATGGGGCTGCAACACAAGATGTTACTACACTTGCTGCAGGAACTTATGGTGTTACTGTGGCCGATGCCAATGGCTGCACCGTTTCTCGTTCGGCAACTATAACACAGCCAGCAGCTGTAAGCATTACCCCGGCGGGCGTTAATCCGGCTTGTTTTGGTAATGCGAATGGCGCGGTGAACATTACCATAACAGGGGGTACAGCGCCTTATACATATAGTTGGAGTAATAGCGCAAGTACACAAAATATTACCGGGCTTAATATAGGTAGCTATAATGTTACAGCAACCGATGCAAATGGATGTACCGGCACTGCTACTGCTGTTTTAACACAGCCGGCAACCCTTAGTATGGGCGCAACTAAAACGGATGTAAGCTGTAACGGGGGCAGTACCGGAACTATTACAATCGCTACTACGGGAGGCACTGTGCCTTATACTTATAATTGGGGGGGAGGTATTACTACCGCTAACCGTACCAATTTAGCGGCCGGAAGCTATACTGTGACAGCTACTGATAATAACGGGTGCAGTGCTACAGCAAGCGCTACCATTGTGCAGCCAGTGGCGTTAAGTCTGGCACAAACACATACTAACGTGGCTTGTAGCGGTGGCGCGACAGGTTCAATTGATTTAACGGTGGCGGGTGGAACTTTGCCTTATGCTTTTAATTGGGGCGGCGGGGTAACCACGGAAGACCGCAGTAATCTTTCGGCAGGCACTTACAATGTTACAGTTACCGATGCGCAGGGATGTTCAACTACTATGAGCGCCATTATAACGCAACCCGGTAATTTAAGTCCGGCGTTGGTAACGGTAAACCCGGTTTGTAACGGAGTTAACAGCGGAACTATAAATACAACAGTTACAGGAGGAACTACACCTTTTACTTTTAGCTGGAGTGATGCGAATACAGCGCAAATCCGTACCGGATTAATGGCAGGTAATTATACGGTTACGGTGGTTGATAATAACGGCTGTTCGGCCAGTGCGGCAGCAAACCTTAGTCAGCCGGCAGCCATTAATATAGCACCCACAGTAACCAATGCTACGTGTGCGGCTGGTAATAACGGTACCATTGCTTTAGCTGTAACGGGTGGAGCAGGTAGCTATACTTACAATTGGGGTGGAGGAATAACCGCACCCGGAAGAACGGGGTTAGTTGCAGGCACTTATACGGTAACTGTAACCGATGCACTTAGTTGCACTGCTTCTTTGCCGGTTACAATTACCCAAATCGGTACGGGTATTACCCTTACTACCTCCATTACAAATGTTTTATGTAATAGTGGTAATAACGGCGCAATAGATCTTTCAGTTGCCGGTGGCATTGCACCTGTTACCTATAATTGGGGTGGAGGTGTTACTACCGAAGACCGCAGTGGTTTAGTAGCTGGTCAGTATACAGTTACTGTAACTGATGGGTTAGGTTGTTCGGCTGTGGCCAGCATTAATATAACCCAACCTACGGCACTTGCTATACAACGAACTTCAACTAACGTAGCTTGTTATAGTGCAAATAGCGGGACTATTACTATTACTACCACAGGAGGCACCGGAAGCTATACATATAACTGGGGTGGTGGCATTACTACTCAAAACAGAAATAATATTGTTGCCGGCACTTATACGGTTACGGTTACCGATGCTAACTTGTGCACTGCTGTTTCTTCTGCTACTATTTCGCAACCAGCGGCTGCTCTTTCGGCTTCGGCAGTTACTACCGCTGTTGCTTGCTTTGGTGGTAACAATGGCCAGGTTGATGTATCTGTTGCCGGTGGAACCACTCCATATAACTACAGCTGGAGTAATAATAATATAAGCCAGGATTTGAATAATGTCAATAGTGGTGCATATCAATTAACAATTACCGACGCCAATAGCTGCTCTGTTACCTTTGCGGCAACTGTTGCACAGCCAGCAGCAGCCCTGGCATCTACGTTGGCTTCAACCAATGTATTGTGTAATAATGCAAATACCGGTGCTATTGTAAATACTGTAACCGGCGGCACAGCGCCTTATAGCTTTAATTGGAATGGCGGTAACACTTTACAAAACAGAACGTCGCTTAGCGCAGGTACTTATACAGTTACTGTAACAGATAATAAAGGATGCCAGGCAACTGCATCAGCTTCAATTACTGAACCCGCAGCACTGTCAGTAATTGCTACAGCTACAAATATTACCTGTAACGGTTTAACTAACGGTGCTATAAACACTACTGTTAGCGGTGGATTAGCGGCATATAGTTATAACTGGGGCGGTGGTGTAACTTCTCAAAACCGCACTACTCTGGGCGCCGGAACTTATACAGTAACTGTTACCGATGCTAATAGTTGTAGTGCTGTGGGTATTGCAACTATCAGTCAACCAACGGCGCTTGCAATAACTATGAACAGTGGCACCAGCGTTTGCGCCAATGCCACCGGAACAGCGACTGCTGTTACTAATAATAGTGGCACAGCCCCTTACAACTATGTGTGGAGCAACGGTGGTGCGAACACGCAAACACAAAATGGCCTGGCTCCTGGTTCAATTTTGGTTACGGTAACCGATGCTAATGCTTGTTCTGCATCTGCCTCTGTTACTGTTGGGTTAAGTGGTAACAACACAAATGCGAACTTTACATACGCAGGCAGCCCTTGTGGGCCAAATGCTGCAATGAGTTTTAACCATACCGGCTCTACCAACGTTACGCATTCGTGGAATTTTGGTAATGGCATTGGCACATCCACATTAAGCAACCCGGCATACACTTATCCCGCTGCTGGTACTTACCAGGTTACGCATATTGTAACGCGCGGTTTCTGCCAGGATTCATTAAAACAAACTATTACCATAAATCCTAAACCGGTACCGGCATTAGCTGTTACTAACGTTGCCTGCAACGGTGCGGCTAATGGTGCTATTAATTTAACTGTAACCAGCGGAACGCCGGCATTTACCTATAACTGGGGTGCCGGGGTTACCACCCAGAATAGGAGTGCTTTGGCGCCGGGTACATATACAGTGACGGTGACTGATGCCACGCCTTGCTCAGCAAGCATTAGCGCAGTTATTACCCAGCCAACTATACTCACTGTAACCAACACCAATACCAATGTTACGTGTAATGGTGGGGCCAACGGAGCCATTAATTTGACGGCTACCGGTGGAACACCGGGTTATACTTATAACTGGGGTGGTGGTATTACAACTGCAAACCGTACGGGCCTTGCAGGGGGCACTTATACAGTTACAGTTACAGATGCAAATAGCTGTAGTAGTATTAATAATATAGTTCTCTATCAACCAAACGCCATAGCGGTTACTACTGCTGTAACAAGTGCAAGTTGCAATGGAATGCAAAATGGCGCAATTAATTTAGGCGTTAGCGGTGGAAGCGGAAACTATACCTACAATTGGGGCGGAGGTATTATTACCCAGAATCGCACAGGTCTGTCAGCCGGTAACTATGCAGTTACTGTAAGTGATGCAAATGGTTGTAGCGGTACTGCATCGGCCATAGTAACCCAGCCTTTAACTATGGCTACTACACTTACAGCTGTAAATGCCAGTTGCTTTGGAGGCAGCAATGGCAGCATTGCAACTACTACTATAGGTGGTACTGCCCCATTTAATTATATATGGAATGATAATAACACAAGCGAAAACAGGCAGACTTTAACGGCCGGTGTTTATACAGTTACCGCAACTGATGCTAATGCATGTTCGACTACGGCATCAGTAACTGTAGCACAGCCGGCAACAGCAGTTGCTGTTTCGGTAAACAACAGCAATAATGTAAACTGCTACGGCGATAGCACAGGCACAATAACTATTACTGCTAATGGCGGAACTCCGGCTTATACCTATACCTGGAGCGATGGTGTAAGCTTACAAAACAGAATTAATCTTCAGGGCGGCACTTACCGTGTAACTGTAAGCGATGCGCAAGGTTGCCAGGCAACAACCAGTGCACTAGTTAACCAACCGATTCAGGCATTGTCTGTTGATACAATGGTGGCTAATGATATTCTGTGTTTTGGTGCCGCTACAGGTGCAATAACCACAGCAGTTAGCGGTGGCACTAATCCTTATACTTATAACTGGGGTGGCGGTATTACTACTGCCAACAGAATTAACCTGACTGCCGGAACTTATATTGTAACTGTTACCGATTCTAAATCTTGTTCGGCAACTGCAACTGCTACAATCACACAGCCAGCTGCTGCGCTTAGTGTTACAGCAGCAGCTACCAACCTGACTTGTAACGGTGCCAACAATGGTGCAATTAATGTTACTGCAGCGGGTGGGACAACTCCATACACCTACAACTGGGGTGGAGGTGTAACTACGCAAAACCGTAGCAACCTATCTGCGGGCACTTATACTTTAACCGTAACAGATGCTAACGGATGCTCGGCTACCAGCACTACTACTATTACCCAGCCGGCCAGTTTAAGTGTAGCTATAGCATCTACTACTAATGTGTCTTGCTTTGGTGGCAGCAACGGGGCAATTAATATAACTACAACGGGTGGCACAACTGCTTACACCTATAACTGGGGCGGCGGCATTGTTACACAAAATCGCAGCAACTTAACTGCGGGCACTTACAATGTAACCGTAACAGATGCCAACGCTTGTTCGGCTACCGGAACAACTATTATCACACAGCCCGCATCTGCTTTAAATGCTGCGGTAGCTTCAGCCACTAATATCGCTTGCTTTGGTGCCAACAATGGTGCTATTGATTTAACCGTTACCGGTGGCACTACCGCTTATACCTACAATTGGGGTGGTGGTGTAACTACTGCAAACAGAGTTAACCTGGCCGCCGGCACTTATACCGTAACGGTTACTGATTCTAAATCTTGTTCGGCTACGGCAACTGCTACAATTACGCAGCCCCTTGCTGCGCTTAATCTTACAGCAGCCGCTACTAATGTAACCTGCAACGGTGCAAGTAATGGTGCTATTAATGTTACTGTAGTGGGAGGAACAACTCCATACTCTTATAATTGGGGTGGTGGTATCAATACTCAAAACCGCAGTAACCTGGCAGCCGGCACTTATACTTTAACCGTTACAGATGCAAATAACTGTACTGTTGCTTTTTCTACTGTTATTACTCAACCTGCCGCTGCACTTTCTGCTTCGGCTGTTACTACTCCCGTAGCGTGTTTTGGTGGTGCCAGCGGCCAGGTAGATGTATCTGTAACCGGTGGAACTACTCCTTATAACTACAGCTGGAGTAATAATAATATAAGCGAAGATTTATCAAATGTCAATAGTGGAGTATATCAATTAACTATTACAGATGTGAATAACTGCAGCGCAATTATTAGCGCCGCAGTAACTCAGCCATCAGCTGCTCTTAATGCAGTAGTTGCTTCAGCTACTAACATCTCTTGCTTTGGTGCAAACAACGGAGCTATTACTCTAATCGTTACCGGTGGCACTACTGCTTATGCTTACAACTGGGGTGGTGGCATCACTACTCCAAACAGAACTAATCTTGCCGCAGGCACTTATACGGTAACCGTTACCGATTCTAAATCTTGTTCGGCTACTGCCACTGCTACAATCACCCAGCCAGCTGCGGCGCTTAGTGTTACGGCAGCAGCTACTAACTTAAACTGCAACGGTGCAAACAATGGTAATATTAATATTACAGTAGCAGGTGGAACAACTTCATATACTTATAACTGGGGTGGAGGTATAACTACTCTAAACCGTAGCAACTTAGCTGCGGGCACTTATACTTTAACAGTAACGGATGCTAACGGTTGCTCGGCTACCAGCACTACTGCCATTAACCAGCCGGGCACTTTAAGTGTAGTTATAGCTTCTACTACTAATGTATCTTGCTTTGGTGGCAACAACGGTGCTATTAATATTGCAGCAACTGGTGGCACAAGTGCTTATACCTATAACTGGGGCGGGGGTATTGCCACCCAAAACCTTAGCAATTTAACTGCGGGCACTTATAACGTAACCGTAACCGATGCCAACGCTTGTTCGGCAACAGCAACCGCAATCATCACGCAGCCTGCAGCTGCTTTAAGCGCAGCAGTAGCTTCATCTACTAATGTATCTTGCTTTGGTGCAAGTAACGGCGCTCTTAACTTAACCGTAACTGGCGGCACTGCAGCTTACGCCTATAACTGGGGTGGTGGTGTAACTACTGCAAACAGAACTAATCTTGCCGCAGGTACTTATACTGTAACTGTTACCGATGCTAAATCATGTTCAGCTACTGCTATTGCAACTATCACCCAGCCAGCGGCTGCGCTTAATATTACAGCAGCCCCTGTTAACCTAAACTGTAACGGTGTAAATACTGGTGCAATTAATGTTACTACAGCAGGCGGAACAGCTCCATACACTTATAACTGGGGTGGAGGCGTAACCACACAAAACCGCAGCAACCTGGCAGCTGGCACTTATAATCTGACCGTAATTGATGGAAATAATTGCTCAACAGCAAATACGACTACTATTATTCAACCGCCGGTGTTGGGCGGGGGTATATCAAGTATTTCTAACGTTAAATGTTTTGGTGGCAACAGTGGGGCCGTAGCTGTAGCAGCAACGGGCGGAACTGGCAACTATACTTATAACTGGGGTAGTGGTATTACTACTTCTGTTCGCAATGGTTTACAGGCTGGAAATTATAACGTAACCATTACTGATGCCAAAGGATGCACAGCGGTAGTCACGGCAAATATAACACAACCATCGGCGCCTGTAGCGGCCTCAGTAACCTCTGCAATAAATGTTTCGTGTTTGGGTGGCAGCAATGGATCTGTAAATATACAGGCAACCGGTGGTGCCGGTAATTACAGCTACAATTGGGGTAATGGTGCTACTACTCAAAACCTTAGTGGTGTTATAGCCGGTGGCTATACTGTTACTGTAACTGATGCTAATGCCTGCAGTGCCTCGGCATCTGCTACACTTACGCAACCTGCCAATAGCATGCAATTGAGCATGAGTAAAACCAACCTGCTTTGCGATGGAAGCAATACCGGTAGTATTAACCTTACAGTTACCGGCGGAGCACAACCATTGCACTTTGCATGGAACAACGGTAATACTACCGAAGATGCCCAGGGCTTAACTGCCGGCACGTATTGGGTAAGTGTAACAGATAATAACGGTTGTACTGCAAGTAACTCAATGGATATTGCATCGCCATATCCAATTGTTTTAACCGAAACACATACTAACGTAACCTGCCACGAGCAAAGCAACGCTAATATCTATGCTTTCGCAGCCGGTGGTGTACCTCCTTATCACTTTTTATGGAACACCAACGCCACTACAAGAACGCTGATGAACGTGTCGGGTGGAAACTATTCGGTAGTGGTTACCGATAGCAATGGTTGCCAGGCTAATCTTAGCTCGATTGTTGTAAATGAGCCCGAAATAATAGGTGTGGGCATCAATATTACCAACATTGCCTGTGCAGGTGCAAATACTGGCGCAGTAAATGTAGCGGTAACCGGTGGAACTCAGCCTTACCAGTACCTGTGGAGCAACAATAGCACTACTGAGGATTTAATGCACACAACGGCAGGGTTTTACTTACTAACCGTTACCGATGTAAATGGTTGTAGCCAGACCGCTAATGCTCTTGTAAGTGCTGTGCCTCCAATGGTTTTATCAGCCGAGGTGGATGTGTTGGTTTGTTTAAACTCAGAAGGAGGCATTAACCTGAACGTAGGCAATGGCACTGCACCTTACACTTATACCTGGAGCAATGGCGCGACAACCGAGGATATTGCAAGCGCACACCCCGGTACTTACCACGTAACAGTAAGCGATGCCAACAACTGCAAGGTAGATACCAGCTTTACAATAGTTAACCTCAATAACTTTAGTGTTTCGGCAAGCGGTGGCGGCACTATTAAATTAGGCGAGACTATAAGCCTGCATGCGACCTCTACCGGTTCGGCACAAACAACCTTTAGCTGGACGCCTACTTTTGGTGTAGAATGCCCTACCTGCGCCGATATCACCGTTCAGCCAGGCCAAACAACTTTGTATACCGTTGTAGGTGTAGATACAAACGGTTGCCAGGCAAAGGATACGGTTTCGGTAGATGTAATAGAAGACCACACCATTTTCCCGCCGAATGCATTTAGTCCAAATGGCGATGGAAACAATGATGTATTCCAGTTATTTGGTAACCTGGGTGGTATTAAAACCTTCAATATCATGATTTTTGACCGTTGGGGCGAAAAAGTATTTGAATCAGATGCGCCAACTTTTAGCTGGGATGGATCTTACAAAGGTGAGTTGCTGCCACCTTCGGTATGTGTTTATGTAATGAAGGCAGTCTTCTTAGATGGCCACAATGAAAAAATATACAAGGGCAGTATTACCATATTGCGTTAAAATCGTTTTTACGATTGTTAAAGGCAGGGGCAATCCCCTGCCTTTTTCTTTTATAAAGCTTTCAGGGCTTTTTATATTTTCACACCTGTTTTAATTAAAAACCACACAAAATTCTATTTATGTCAGCAACCGCAGCGGTTAATTACAAAGAAATAATTGACAATGCCGTTAAGGCCATTCACGCACGAACTTTTTATGCCCAATACCCCGAAAGCCCCAAGGCTTATGGTGAAGAAGCTCCGGCTAAAGGCCAGGAAGCATTCAACAACCAGTTAAATAAACAGTTTACAGGTTTGTTGCAACAAAACCCGGTAGCATGGGCGGGCGAAGAAGTATCGCCTTATACCGGAAAATCGTTAGGAGTAACCTACCCGGTATTTGAATTAGAAACCCTTATAGTTCGTGCAGGCCGCGCGTTTACTGCGTGGAAAGCCGTTAGTGTTGAACAGCGTGCCGAAATACTGGTAGATGCGTTGGAGAGAGTAAAGGCCCGTTTTTTTGAAATAGCCTACGCTACCCAGCATACTACCGGACAAAGCTTTGTAATGAGTTTTCAGGCGAGCGGTCCTCATGCCAGCGACCGCGCCTTAGAGGCATTGGCAATGGGCTACGAAGAGTTAAACCGTTTTCCGCAGAATATTACCTGGGAGAAACCTATGGGCAAAGCAAGTGTAGTTTTGCAAAAACAATTTAAGCCTATACCAAAAGGTATTGGCCTTGTTATTGGCTGCTCTACCTTCCCAACCTGGAACTCGGTGCCGGGTTTGTTTGCCTCGCTTATTACAGGTAACAGTGTAATTGTAAAGCCACATCCTAAATCTATTTATGCTATTGCCATTGTGGTTGCCGAAATTCAGAATGCATTAAAGGCAAAGGGTATCGATATTAATGTTTGCCAGTTAGCAGTAGATAGCACTGATAAATTAATTACTAAACAGTTGGCTGAACACCCTTTGGTTAAACTAATTGATTATACAGGGGGCTCTGCCTTTGGTAATTATGTAGAATCTATTCCCGGCAAAACAACGTTTACCGAAAAAGCTGGTGTTAACTCTGTAATACTGGATTCGGTAGCAGATTTAAAACCGGTAATTCAAAATCTATCGTTTGCAGTTTCTTTATACAGCGGCCAAATGTGTACTGCGCCACAAAACTTCTTTATCCCTGCCGGCGGAGTTAAACAAGGCGATACCGTAATACCTTACGAAGAAGTGAAGAAAGCACTGGTAGATGCCATTGGGGGGATTGCCAACCACCCGCAGATGGGCCCCGGTACTTTAGGTGCCATTCAAAACCCGGCTACTGTTAAGCGTGTAAACTCGGTAAAAGATTTAGATGCAGCTATATTGCTGGAGCCTAAAGCTATTGCCAATACGGAGTTTCCGGAGGCAAGAACGTGTTCTCCTATAGTGTTGGAAGTAGATGCAAAAGATAGCGGCGTTTACGAAGAGGAACTGTTTGGGCCAATAGTTTTAATTATTAAAACAAAAGATACGGCTCAGAGTATAGACCTTGCTAAACATATGGCAGAAACGCATGGCGCTATTACTTTTAGCGCTTATAGCACCGACGAAGCGACCATTAATACCATAACTGAAGAACTGGAAAGCGTATTCGCCCCGGTATCATTAAACCTTACCGGTATGATTTGGGTAAACCAACATGCAGGCTTTAGCGATTTTCACGTTACCGGCGGAAACCCTGCAGGTAATGCATCGTTCACCAATCCCGAATACGTTAACAAGCGTTTTGTTTGGGTCGGCCACAGACGAGTAAGCTAAACCTAAATGGGACTTGAAGGGCAAAAACATAAAGAGCCTATCTGTTTGCAGATGGGCTCTTTTTATTAGTATATACGGTATTATTAAGCTGCGCTTTGGCGGATATTGAAAATCCAGGTATATGCGGCTATACCAATAATGTAAGCAGTGGTTACAATTTCGGGGTCGCCAATAAACTGAGAAACAATAACCGCCACTGCTACCAAAGATATACCCATAGTAAATACTTTAACAAAGGTTGAGCGTGTTTCGGGGTCTTCATGGTAGTATTTGCCAATAGGTATAATAACGGTTGCAACCACCAGCCCGCTCACTATCAGGGGCATCAAATCCGAAAAATAGCCAGCCGTGCACAACACCAGGCCCAGCAAAAACCCGGTGCCTACTGCAATCCCAGCTTTCTTTTCGTCATCTTTTAAAAGTGCTCGACCAAACCGGTCAAGCATTAAAATAAAATCCCCCAAGGGTCTTATTATCCAGCTACTGTAAACAAAAAATATCATGGCAAAAGCCAATATGTATAATGGCGGAAAACTGGCTGCCAGTGTAAATACCACCCTACGGCCTATAACAAAACCAATAAGTACAGCCCATTGCATTTGATTACTAAATTTACCCAGCCAGAATTGATACCTTAAATACCACTTGTATAAAAAGTTATTGGCCTTTAATGTTTCGCGCATCCCGGCGCGTGCCTGCTCGGCGTTTGGGTTTAATCGTAGTGCCTCGGCAAAATGGTATTTGGCATCTTTATAATCGCCGGTTTCTAATTTACTCCAACCTACATTGCTGTGCGAATACCAACTATCGGGCGAAACGGAAAGTGTTTCCTGCACGGCGGTTAAAATTTCTTCTTTACGGTCTAACTTGGTAAGGCAATACGTGCGGTGGTTAAGGCATAAAACGTTTTCCGGTTCTATCTCCAGGCCCTGGTTGGCATACATTAACCCTGCGGTCCAGTCGCTTTTATCAATGTAAAGCGCAGCTAAAAAACCAAAATAATCCGCATCGTGTGGGTTAATGGCAATGGCCTGGCGCACGTGGATTTCGGCTGCCTTTGCCTCTTTATTCAACGAACTGGCAAGTGCCATGTAATAATGTGCTACATCATCAGCCGGATAAGTGGCTACAAACTTATTGGCGGTTTCTTTTATACGGGTTTTGTTTTGCTGCTCGTAATAAGCTGCGCACGCCAGCAGTAAACCCATATAACTATCGGGGTTTTGCGCCAGTAATTTTTCAAGCTCGCCTATAGCTTCGCTGGTGCGCTTCATTTGCAGCAGCATTCTTGCTTTCTCTATACTATTATCCAAGTCATCTTCCATCATCTTAACTACTACTTTTTAATTTTCAGGTAAGTCAATATATCATCATACAAGCCACTTTCGTTACTGTAAAGGGCATAGTTTTTAGCGGTAGTAAACCAATCTTTAGTAGTGGCTTTATGTTTGCCGGCGGCTTTTTTAAGGTCGGTACCGGTAACCGGAAAAATTTTACCGGCCTTCATAGATTCTGTCAGTTTCGATTCAATAGCAATATCTACCATAGCACGTAAATCGGCACCCGAGTATTCTTCTGTTACCTTAGCAATGGCTTTCATATCTACCGATTCCGATGGCTTTCCTTCCATCAATAACTTCAAAATTTCTTCGCGTGCAGGTTGGTCTGGTGGTGGAACAAAGATAATACGGTCGAAGCGCCCCGGCCTGCGGAAAGCATTATCTAAATACCAAGGCGAGTTAGTGGCGCCTAAAATAAGTATACCCTCGTTAGAATATTTAACCCCGTCCAGTTCATCTAAAAACTGGTTGATAAGAAAACGGGAATTTGTTTTGCGCATGTCGTTGCGGCTGGCCCCCATAGCATCTACCTCGTCAAAAAACAATACACAAGGGGTGTTCATACGCGCCTGCTGAAAAATATCGTGCAGGTTTTTTTCGCTGTTGCCAACCCACATATCCAGTACATCGTTAATGCCCACACTTATAAACGATGCATTTATTTCGCCGGCTGTAGCCCTTGCAATCAGGGTTTTACCGCAGCCCGGTGGGCCATAAAGCAAAATGCCACCACCTATTTTTTTTCCATAAGCTTTATAAATATCGGGGTTGCGCAAGGGGTGAATAACTTTTAAGGCAATCTCTTCTTTTACGCTTTCAAGCCCGCCTACATCTTTAAAGGCTATAGATGGCTTTTCCATTTCGGCTGCCCTTAAAATATCTTCAGTAGCTTCCATGGCGCTTGCCGAGGCAAGGCCGCTGTCAATTAGCTTTTTATTTAGAAGTGTTTCGTAGTCTGAATCGAACGCGCCCGCATTGGCTGCTTTATCGTAGTGCTGTTTGGCTCCCTTTACATCGTTTGTTTCCAAATGAATTTTTGAAAGCAACAGATTAACATGGGGTGAGGCAAAATCAATGTCTATCAACTCCTCGGCAATTACCTGTGCGGTTGAATAATTTTTAAGTTGAAAATAGCACTGGGCCATTTGCAACTTCAATTCATTGTCGTTTTTACTATAATTAAGCGCGGCCTTAAGTTCGGTTAAGGCATTCTCATACTCGGCCAGGTTAAAGTAGGCTGCTATCAGCATTTTTCGCAGCAATATATTATCTGGCGAAAGGCTAAGAGCCTCTTTTAAGGATTTGATGTGTTCTTGATTCATAGAAACTAATTTGCATGCGCAAGTTAGTTTTTTTAGAAAAAACTAATGCTCTATGAATAAGGTATAGGTGTTTCAATTGCACCTCGTGTTTGGCTGTTAAAGTCCCTTTTGTTTCATCCCGACTATATGGGAAGGGGATTTAGGGGTTTAAAACCGCACACTTACACCGCCCAGCATATTAAAGCCTGCCTGCGGGTAATAATAGTTGTAGGTTGCCACCGGTGTTACCTGTTGCTGGTTGTTTTCATCCATGTAGCTGTATCGCTCGCTATAGGTGTAGCCGTTGCTTTCATAAAACCGGTTAAAAATATTGTTGAACAGCAGGGTCAGTCTAATCTCTTTATCATCCCGCTTTAAAGGTAGCTTGTATTCCAGGCGGAGGTTTGAATAGAAAAACGGTTTAAGCTTCCGTTGTTCGTTCGATGTATTATCTAAATACTGTTTGCTAACGGCTTTGTGCATTAAGCTTATTTCTAAGCCATTAACCGGGTAAGCCACTAGCTCCAGAGATGCTATTATGTTAGGAGAGAAGGAGATGTTAGAATTTTTATGCATTACCACCTGCGTTAAATCGGCTACCGGTGTGTAGTTTTCATCGTAGGTGTAAACATATTCATCAAACGATTTTATTTTGTTGATGGAATAGGTGAAAGAGTAGTTGATAGAAAAAACTTTCCGCTCTTTTAAAATCCTATCATTCCGCATTGCTTCCAATTGAAGGTTGTCAGCAATAGGCCTTTTGTCGCTAACTTTCCAAAAGTTAAATGAACCATTCAATTCGGCACCTGCTCTATAGCTTGATGCCACATTCTCTTTTATCGGATTTCCGACATCATTCAATTTGCCGGTAAGCACCAGTTGGTCCTTATACTGCATCATATAAAAATTCAAAGCAACCGGAAACCGGCGGTGCAAAAATTTATAGCCGGCTTCCACATCGTGCATAGTTTCGGGCTTAATGGTTTTGTTGGTAGCAAGCGCGGTTAAAACATCATCGCGGTTTGGCTCACGGTTGCCCAGGGCGTATGATGCATACACCTGATGCTCCGGTTTTATTTTGTAGAGTATACCGGCCTTGGGATTAAAAAAGTGCCATTGCTTGCTTACCGTATAAGCGGTTTGGTCGTCCTTTATTCCGCTGGTGGTGTAGCCCACATACCTGTATTGTAAATCGATGTAGAAGTTTACTTTCTGTAATAGCTCATAATTAAACTTACCATACATATTAAAGTCGTTCTTTACCGCTTTGCCGTCGTAGTAGTGCTGGTCTTTATCCAGTACCACTCGCTCCTGTGTCCATACTACCTTGCCAAAATGTTTACCGCGATACTGTGTAATGGCGCCACCAAATACGGCATTGATGTTTTTATGTTCGTAGGCTAGCGAAAAAGTTCCACCGTAGTAAATGTTCTGTAGCCATTTTTGGCGCACTAAATCCGTGATTATACTTATGCTATCGTGCCCCGGGAAGTAATTATTAAAATCCTGCCCAACTTTATATTCCTCATAATAACCATGCCCTAATGTGGCAAATAAACCGGCGTTTAGGTTTAAATGTTTGGGCAGGCCCTGTGCAAACAGCAGTTGAAAATAATCCTGGTTATAATTATCGGTTTGATTGCGGTAGGCAGGCTGGTGTTGCCCATAGTCGGTGCCTAAATCATTAAAGCGGCGGTTAGTTGTTAACGAATCCTGAGGCACACCATTCCAGGCCTGGTAAGTCTTCTCTTGTCCGGCAAAATATACCAGCTTTAAAAGGGTATTATTTTTAAGATAGCCTATTTGCGAAAACCACGATACAAGATTAGAAGAGGCGCGGTCTATATACCCGTCCGATGTAATCCATGAGGCTGAGCCTTCAAAGAAAAAGCCTTTATGTATACCGGTGCCTATTTTGCCGTTTATTCTAAAGGTACTGAAGGAGCCACCGGATACATTGGCTTCTACAAATGGTTTTAAGGATGGTGTTTGTGTTTGTAAACTTATTGACCCGCCAAAGGCGCCTGCACCATTGGATGAAGTGCCTATCCCCCTTTGTATTTGTATGCTTTGCGCCGATGAAACCACATCGGGTAAATTTACCCAAAAGGTGCCATGGCTTTCGGCATCGTTTACCGGTATGCCATTTAGCGTTACGTTTATACGTGTGGCATCGCTGCCGCGTATGCGTATACCTGTATAGCCAACACCGGCCCCTGCATCGGAGGTAGTAACTGCCGATGGGGTGTTATCCAACAGTATAGGCAAATCTTGCCCGAGATTGTTTTTGTTTAGCTCCTCTTTACCTATAACCTGAAAGGCAGTAGGTGAGTTGCTGCCTGCCCTTGTAGAGGAGATGATAACATCTTCCTTTAAAACAGTTTTAGCCTGGTTGGTTAGCACAGCAAGTGAATCGTTTTTTGCTACACCGACCGAATCTGTTTGGGCCAATACACTATTGGCCATTAACAGAAAGAATAACACTTTTTTCATAACAACGTTGGTTGAATGGTTTAGTAATTATTCTTTCTAAGAGTGAAGAGAAATTCGAATGAGAGAGCAGACGGAGTCTGTTCTTTCTTCCCGTACGCATGAATTACCATGTTCAGGTTCGAAGGGTTCTTCTCAGAATCCGGTTTTACCCGGATACGCCCCCAGAAAGTTTACGCAACATTAAGTTATAAAAGTGAAAGGGCAAAGGTGAGAGGTGAAAAAGCATGAATTTGTCTTTCACCTCTCACTTTTCACCTTTGCTATTTGGGGATGGTAAAGCAGAACTTGGTTCCGCCAAGAGGAGAATCTTCAATCCAGATTTTACCGTTAAGGGTATCAATTATTTTTTTGCATATAGAAAGGCCAATGCCGGTGCCATCATATTCGTTGCGGCTGTGCAGGCGCTGGAAAATGATAAACACTTTTTCGCGGTATTGAGGTAGTATGCCAATGCCGTTGTCAGAAACCTCAAACAGGTGTACCTGTTCTTGTTCGGTATAGTTTATCTCTATGCGTGGGTTGCTGCTGGTGTTATATTTAATGGCATTGCCCAACAGATTTTGCATTAGCTGCGCCATGTATACGCGGTCGGCAAAAATATTAGGCAGGGGCGCCGATTTTACTTCGGCATTGCGCTCTATCAGGTTTAGTTGCAGGGTTTTCTTTACATCCTCCAGCACTTCGTTCATGGGCACAAAGTTTTTCTTTTGCGTGGATTCAATTTTTGATAACTGCAATAAACTCTGTATCACGTTCATCAGGCGCTTGGCACCATCGTTAATATAAAACAGGTAATCTTTATGTTCATCGGCCAATGTATCGCGCATAGCTTTTTCAAGCAATTGCGAGTAATTCGAAATCATTCGTAATGGCTCTTTTAAATCGTGCGAGGCTACGTGTGCAAACTGGTTTAACTCAAAGTTCGACATCTCCAGCTTATGCGCATACTCTTCAATCTGAGCATTCTTCTTTTTAAGTAGCTCCTGCTCCTTTTTTCCCTCCTCGTACTGGAACCTTAGAGTAGCGTCGCTTAACTCGGCCTGCTTGTTTAGTTTATGCAGCTCATCTTTTTGGTGTACAAAACGGGTAAGCTTTTGGTAGGCCTCTTCGTACCGGCCAAGGGAGTGTAGCGTTTCGCTCCAGTATTTAAACAGCTCAAAATTATCGAGCACCTTACCCATTTCGGTATAAATGCGTTCGGCTTCGCTAAACCAGTAATCGGCCTGTTTAAAATCGCCGGCTACCTGGTACACCCGGCCCGCCATTTGGTAAATGTTTAACTCAAAGTGTTTGTTGGTTTGGTTTTTAACCCGCTCTATTGATTTTTTCGAACATTCAATGGCCTTCTCTTTTTCTCCCAGGTCGGCATATACAATGCCCAGGTTGCCCATACCAATGCAGTAAGGGGGCAGGTCGCTTATTTCTTCGGCTATGGCTATTGCTTTTTCGTAGTACGAAATAGACTTATCCATTTCTTTTTTGTCGTAAGCATCTACCCCAAACGATATGTAGCAGCGGCAAATGCCCGGTTCGTAATTGGCCTTTTGAAAATAACCAAATGCCCTGTGCAGGTAATCGCGTTTAAGGGTTTCTAGCCCAAGGTCGCCGTATATAATAGACTCATTAAACAGCGATCGGGCAAGGGTTAAAAATCCGGTTTCGGTCATTCCCTTTTTATCTTCCAGCAAGCGCACCGAGCTATCATAAGCCTGATTGGCCTGTATCAACTCGCCAATGTAATCGTAGTTTAAGCCCAGCCGCCGGTAAAACTCCGACTTTGCTTCGGCATCGGCATCGTTGTCCAACTCTTCAATAATCTCAAGCGTGTAGTTTATTGCTTTGTCAAATTCGCTGGTAATTTCGGTATAGTAGTGGGTTAAAGCGGTGCCCGCCTTTATCATCAACTTTTTATCCTTCGATTTTTTTGCAATCAGGTATGCCTCTATGCCAATGTGGGCACAAGCGGGATCGCGCTGTTTTTTGTGCTCGTCCAGGCGGGCCACCAGCTGTTCAACTTTTTCAAAGGCAGAAGTATGGATAGTTGTTTGGGGCATTTAAAGGTTATTCAGCTAGTGCTGTTACGTAACAGCCTGTAATTTGTTGCCAACACCGGTTATTTATTTGCTGGTGCGGCTTAGCAAAGGGGTTATGTAAGTTACCGCGTTATTTAGGCGCGTTTCGGGTGTGATGCCCTGCACTATCTTAAAGTTAGCATCAATTTGTTTAAGCTCCGTTTTAAACTTGTTTAAAAGCGTTTCGCGGTCGGCAGGGTTATTTCTTTGCTGGTCGGCCACCCAAGGCAAATCAATATCGCAAAGCAGGTATAAATCGCTTTTGCGGCGTATTATTTCATCTGTCAGCCATTTGGGCACCTCCCAGTTATAAAACTGTAGCCAAATTTTAATGTTTATTAAATCGTTATCGCTAAACAATATGCCGTTGGCATTCTTAATCATCCGGTCCTCCTGTTCTATAATGCCGTGGGCTATTTCCAGCACATCCATGCGGTTGTAGGGGTGTATCAACTGGTCGATGTAATACCGCGAATAATCGGGCACATGCACGGTTCTATAATAAATAGAGAGTTTTTCGGCCAGGGTAGATTTACCCGTGGACTCGGTTCCTGTAATACAAATTCTGTAAATCATGGGCTGATTAACTGTTTCCGCCATTGAAGGTAACCATAAATTGCTATAGCTGCAAAAAAAAGATATAAGCCAGCCGTAAGCTCCAGGTGCTTTATATAATACATAGTGGCAGCTACCAAATCAATCACAATCCAAAAAAGCCAGTTTTCTATAATTTTTTTGGCCGTCATCCACGTGGCTATAAAGCTAAAAATAGTTACGGCCGAATCGAAGTAGGAGAGGGAGTTACCCAATTTAGAAAACACAAAACCCATTATAGGAACTAGCAAAGCCCCGCCTGCTATTAGTTTTAAATTCTGGGTTAAATTGTAGGAGGTGATTTTGGTGGTGTCGTCTTCGTTTTTGTTGCCAGCTTTGCGCCACAGCCACCAGCCATAAAACCCGGCTACTACATAATAGGTTTGCAGTATGGCATCCTGAAAAAGTTGGTGGGTGATATTGATATAAATATAGAGCGCCGAACTTACGATACCCGCCGGCCAGCACCAACTAATACTGCGGGTTGCCAGCACCACATATACTACCCCCAAAGCTACAGCCAGGTATTCTATGTATGGTTCCATCAATAAACTTTAACCAAATCTTTACCCACTTCCATTTTATACGTTTTGCCAACCACCAGCGCCCGGTTATCTTCTATATGGCCCATAGGGAAGTTAAAACAAACCGGAAAGTTGTAGTCGCTTACGGCTTCTAAAATTATTTCGTAGGCCGTTTTGCCAAAGGGTATTTTGTTATCGTGCATATCGGTAAAGCCGCCAACAATTAAGCCCGCCAGGCCCTGCAATTTGCCAGAGCGTTTTAGGTTCAGCATCATCCTGTCAATGTGATATAGATACTCATCTAAATCTTCTAAAAACAAAATTTTACGGTCGGTGTTTATGCCGCTGCGGGTGCCGGTAATGGCGTATAGTATGGATAGGTTTCCGCCAATTAAAATTCCCTGTGCTTCGCCGGTGCGGTTTAGTTCATGGGGCGCTACTTCATAAATATTCTTTTCGCCAAATAACTCTCTGCGTAAAGTTTCGAGCGCTTCGGGTGTGCTGCGTTCAAACTGAATAGGCATTTGCGCATGTAGCCCCATGGTGCCTATGTTGTTGGAAATGTGCGTATGCAAAAAAGTAATATCGCTAAAGCCTACTATCCACTTGGGGTGTTTCATAAACCCATCGTAGTTAAGGTCGTCCATCATACGCACGGTGCCGTAGCCGCCGCGGGCGCATATAATAGCTTTAATGTTCGGGCTGTCCAGCGCATACTGAAAATCTTCGCGGCGCAAATCATCTGGTCCGGCAAACTGGTTTTGCTCCGCGCCAATGGTTTTGCCAATAAGCACATTCAGGCCCCAGCTTTTATAGGTTTCTACCGCGCATAAAATCTCTTGTTCCGATATTTTTTTAGCGGTGCTAAGCAGGTAAACCGTATCGCCGGTTTGTAAAGAGGGTGGTCGTAATAGCATAAGGGCGAAAATAAAACTCTTGGCGTCTTTGTGCGTTTGTGCTAAATTTTCAACTTCGCCAGTAATGAACAACTGGAAAAGACATACTGTTACCGCCGCCCTGCCCTACGCCAATGGCCCCGTGCACATTGGCCACCTGGCCGGCTGCTATATACCTGCCGATATTTACGTACGCTATTTGCGCGCCAATAAGCGCGATGTGGTTTTTATTTGCGGAAGCGATGAGCACGGCGTGCCCATTACCATTAAGGCCCGTAAAGAGGGCATTACCCCGCAGCAGGTGGTAGATAAGTACCACAAAATAATGAAAGATGCCTTTGCCGATTTTGGCATTTCGTTCAGCATTTATTCGCGCACCAGCAACAAAACACACCACGATACGGCCAGCAACTTTTTTAAGAAGCTATACGACCAGGGCAGTTTTATAGAGCAGGAAACCGACCAGTATTACGATGAAGAGGTAAAACAATTTTTGGCCGACCGCTACATTACAGGCACCTGCCCGGTTTGCAGCAACCCCAATGCTTACGGCGATCAGTGCGAAAACTGCGGCTCGTCGCTTTCGCCTACCGATTTAATTGACCCGCATTCGGCCCTATCGGGCAGCAAACCCGTTTTGAAAAAAACCATTAACTGGTTTTTGCCTCTCGATAAATTACAACCGCGGGTAGAGAAATATTTAGAAGAACACAAGGATTGGAAAATTAACGTTTATGGCCAGTGCAAAAGTTGGTTAGAGACCGGCGATGGCCTGCAGCCCCGCAGCATGACCCGCGATTTGGATTGGGGTATACCAGTGCCGGTAAAAGGTGCCGAAGGCAAAGTGCTGTATGTGTGGTTCGATGCCCCTATTGGTTATATATCGGCTACCAAAGAGCTTTTGCCCGATACCTGGGAGACCTATTGGAAGGATAAAGAAACTCAGCTGGTGCACTTTATTGGTAAAGATAATATCGTGTTCCACTGCATTATATTCCCGGCCATGTTGTTTGAGCACGGCGAGTTTATAGTAGCCGACAGCGTGCCCGCCAACGAGTTTTTGAATTTGGAAGGCGATAAAATTTCTACCTCGCGCAACTGGGCCGTGTGGCTGCACGAGTACCTGGAAGAGTTTAAAGATAAGCAGGATGAGTTGCGCTACGTGCTTACTTCTATTGCCCCCGAAACCAAGGATAGTGAGTTTACCTGGAAGGATTTTCAGACCCGGGTAAACAGCGAACTGGTAAATATTTACGGCAACCTGGTAAACCGCGTGTTGGTGCTAACCGCGCAAAACTTTGAAAGCAAGGTGCCGCAAGCCGGCGAGTGCGATGACCTGCGCAAAGTAACTACCGACCTGCGTGATAAAATTGCCGGGCATATAGAGAAGTATGAGTTTCGCGATGCCTTGTTTGAGTTAATGAACCTGGCCCGCCACGGTAATAAAATGCTTACCGAAAAAGAGCCCTGGAAAACCGCAAAAACCGATAAAGAAGCCACGGCTTATACACTTTACGATGGCCTGCAAATAATTGCCAACCTGGCCATTTTGAGCGAGCCGTTTTTGCCTTTTACAAGTAAAAAAATATTTGCCATGCTTAATTTAAATGGCGATGATTTTACCTGGAGCGATGCGGGCCGGCAAGACCTGCTTAAGCCTGGCCATCAGCTAGGCAAGGCTGAACTGCTATACCAAAAAATTGAAGATGATGCTATAGCTAAACAGGTGGCCAAACTTACTGCCAGCAAACAGCCTGTAACCAAAGTTGAAGAAGCTAAAAAAACTACCGTGGAAAATACGAAGGAAGTAACAACGGGCCTGGCGCCTCTTTCGCCAGAAATTGTTTACGATGATTTTGCTAAAATCGATATACGGGTGGGCACCATTTTAACTGCCGAAAAGGTAGAGAAAGCCGATAAGTTGCTTAAGCTGACAATAGACCTTGGCTTTGAAACCCGCACTGTAGTTTCGGGTATTGCTGCTTATTTTAAACCTGAGGATATAATAGGCCAGCAGGTATCGGTGGTGGCTAATTTAGCACCGCGCAAGCTGCGCGGAATAGAATCGAAGGGTATGATTTTGATGGCAGAAGATGCAACAGGAAAACTGGGTTTTGTGGCCCCTAAAGATTTAACGCAGAATGGCAGTATCATTAAATAAATTCGTTTACATTCGGTTAACTTTTATATAACCAAACTACCTTTTTAAATGAAAACAAAATTTTACACGCTGTTATCTTGTTGCGTTGTTATGCTTGCCGCAACACAGGCCAGTGCACAATGCGGTGCCCGTTACCACGATAAGATTTTTCAAAACGTTACTGTTACTTCAGATGTTACTTACAGCACGGCTAACAACACTACCTTAAAGTTAGATGTTTATGAAGGTACTGGCGATACGGGTACTATGCGCCCGCTGCTTATAATGGCACACGGCGGAAGCTTTGTTGGCGGCAGCAAGACTGATGACCCTGTAGTAGTAGCTATGTGTAACAACTTTGCAAAACGCGGCTATGTGTGCGCTTCCATTAACTATCGCCTTGGCCAGTTACAACAAATGGTGGTAGCTGCATCGGCAAAAGATGTGGTAATGAAGGCCATCAGCGATGGTAAATCGGCTATCCGTTTCTTTAAAAAAGATGCGGCTAATGCCAACGTGTATAAAATAGACCCGGCTAAAGTTTTTGTAGGTGGCAACTCGGCCGGTGCGGTGCTTTATGCCCACGTTGTATTTATCGATAGCGTAAACGAGGCTCCAAACGACCTTAGAACCATTATTAACGCCAATGGCGGTATTGAAGGAAACAGCGGAAACGATGGTTACTCATCAGAAGCTATTGCCCTGTTTAACCTTGCAGGCGGCCTTAACGAAGCCACTTTTGTAAGCGAAGGCAACAAGCCTTCGTTTAATGCACAGGGCGACCAGGATGTTACCGTACCTTACAACTGTGCTAATGCACAAGGTGGTTTAACTCCGGTTCAACTTTGCGGTTTAGGTGCCATGGAGCCTTTGTATACTCAATACGGCATACATCACCAAAGTATTGTTTACCCCGGCGAAGGACACTGCCCATGGCAAAACAATGCGGCTATGATGACCCAATTAGATACCCAGGCGGCTGACTTTTTTTACCCGTATGCCTGCACCGGCTTTTATTCATCGGTTAACGAGTTAACGCAAGCTGCCGAAATTTCAGTATTTCCTAACCCGGCCAGCAGCGAAGTAAATATCCGTTCTAACGAAAGAATTGCTGCCATTTCGGTTTTAAATAACATAGGCCAGGTAGTGTTTAACGGCCCGTTTGAAACTACCAACGGCAAAATAAATACTACTGATTTTGCTAAAGGTATTTACATGGTAAAAATTGAGTTTGCCAGTAAAAATGTAGCTACTGCCATACGAAAAGTGGTTATAGAATAACAATAGTTTAACTGCTAATAAAAAAGGGCCCTTATGCTTATGCATAAAGGCCCTTTTTAGTTTTATCGGTTGCGGGTTTAATTAATTAGCAGCAGCTGCCGGTTCCGGTTTCTTTAAGGTTTGTTTGCTTAGCATAAAGGTAATACCAATATTAAACCCAATGTTGCTAAAAGGGCCTGCAGGGCGAAAATCATCTTTAGGCTTGGTTTTATCGTAGTTTACGTTAAAGTCGGCGTTGTTGCTTGTTTTATCCAGCTTATCGGTATATACAAAATGCGTGCGGTATTCGCCGCGTGCCTCCAGCTTGCTCTCGCCATCGGCATCCCACTGTACAATTTTGGTCTCTTTAGCGCGGGTAACCATATACTGGCCGTTTACCTCGGCAAAAATGCTTATGTAAGGCAGGGGCCGGTAAGCTACGCCTACAGCACCATTAAAACCCAGCGAAACCGTACCTTCTGTTTTCAGTTTTACCTTGGTTTTTTTACCCAAAAAGTAAGGGTCTTTATTTATTGTTTTTAAAAAGGCAGTATCGTTGGCTACTGCTTCATCTACGTTAATATCTACGTTATGGGTAAGCCCGCCATACACCGGTAGGGTAAGGCCCAGCCGCGCATAAGGGTATACCTTCCAGCCCGGTTTCATGCCGTTAATTACTATCGAAGGATTAAGGCTAAGCGCTATGGCGCTGGTAGAAATATTTACATCAAAGTAGCGGCCCGATTTAGCATAGCCAAACGGAAAATTATTCAACACTATTTCGTGGCGCTCGCGCGAGGTTATAGAGGCACTGCTTAAGAACGAAATACCCAAATCGAAGCCCACATAATTGTTGGCCATGTAGCCCAGGCCCAGGGTATAGTTAAGCCCTTTGCCATATCCGCCTTTTACCGCCTGCACCGATGAATCGTTAAAAAAATTGCGGTTGGCCATAAAAATAAGGCCATCTTTTTCGGGGTGGTAGGCATCTATATGGGGCCCTAGCACGCCTTCGGCATTAATAAAACCCGACCACGCATAGCCACCCGCCACGCGTATGGTAAAATAGCCCTGTTTTATTTTTTTAGGTTTCACTTCGGTGGTTTGCGCACGGCCGGGTAGTATAGCCGCCCACGCAAAAACAACAAGTAGTAATATGGTTTTTTGCATAAGTAAGTTTGGTTTTATACTACTATATTAATAAAAACTACTGGTTTGCTAAGCTGCGGTGGCATAACAATAGCAGGGCTTTTACTACAGCGCAACCAAAGCTTGTTAATTAGGGGTGCGCCCAAAACAACTAATTGGCTTATCTTCCGTTAAACTAATAAATCAACTGCCATGCAAACGTTACAGCAAAACTGGCTTACCGAGGGCTTGATAGATTTTGAATACAAAAAGTATATGCTGCTCGCCTACCTGCAGCAGGCTACCAAAAATTTTGACGAGAAGAAGCTATACCCCAAACTGGCCGAACTAATGGAACATTACCAAAGCCTTCAGCTGTTTCGCGAAAAGAAAATGGCTGTGGCCCGCGACTTTCCAAAGCAGATTAGCCGCCTCGATTTTGAAAACTTTAAGGTAGAGTATAAACAGCTGTTTGATGATGATGAACTGATAAAAGAGATTGACCAGATAGTAGATTTTGCCCTGCCCGAAATAGAAAGCAAACTGGGCCTGGGTAAAGAGTTGTATGAAGAGGTAGAAGATAAGCTGGAGGTTTTCCCTATTGGTATTTTACCCCTGCGAACCGATGAGGGTTACTTCTTTCTTTCTGACTACCTTAAAAAGCTGGTTAACGTTTACCAGTACCGCATTACCATTTTCGAAAACCTGCAGGAGAAGTTCAGGGGCATACACACGCAGTTGCTGTTTACTTACAACATCTCTGTATCCGATACGTACGAGAGCGTTAAATACCGGCTTATAGAAACCCAGTCGCAGTTGCCCAACCCTGCTGCTTATGCGGTAGAGTTTAAATATTCTTTTCCGCTGCCCGAAACTATGCTGCCCGTGGCCAAGCGTAGCCTGGTGCGATTTATTGGTGCGGTATAAAAAATTAGAAGAGGGTAACAAAACCAAGCTGCACAGTAAAACCGCGCGGGTAAATCGAATTGTTTTTGCCTACCACCGAATGCAGCAAATCGTACGAAACTATAATGGGCACAAAAATATTTTTGCTGGCCAGCAGGTTATAACCCGCCCCTATTAAACAGGCCGGTACAAATTGCTGCCGGTAGTTTACCTTATAAACCGGGTTGCTGGGGGTGCCGTTAATTTGGTACGAACTGGGATACCTTTTACCAAGCAGCTCCAGCTTTACGCGGGCAAATAAACCCCTCCAAATATTGTATTGTATCAGCGGCCCTGCGCCGTAGGTTTGGAAGTTGTATTTAAGCCCATTGCCCTCGTTAAAGTGGTTATAGCGGTACGTAACACCTATACCCAAAAACAAGCCCGTGTTGCCCCATCGCGGGTTTACATTTTTAGCCTGCCATACCCGGTAACCTATCGATGGCGAAAAGCCTACCTCTGCCTGGTA
>JBGAUW010000040.1:0-27438 GCA_044228435.1 Chitinophagales bacterium | reverse complement strand
AAAAGGTATTTCAACATAGCCATCTTTCTGGAATTTCTTTTCCAGGGCATCGTCTTTCATTACACGTCTCATGCTCATAATTTGTGACGTGAAATTAGCCTAAAAAGCACCAAATGCAATTGATTTTTATCAGTTAACAAGACAAGCTTTTAACAAATAAGAAACCCCGCTTTCGCGGGGCCTTTTTTAATAGCTACTTTTTAGCCGGGCTAAAAATTTGTTTTAGCTGGTCTACTACCTGGTTGTTGCCCGAAACCGAAATGGTGTTTATTTTTTCGGCAATACGCTCAACGTATTCCATCTCTTTCAGTTTATACAACATTTCGTTTTCCTCCATCAGTTTTGCGGTGTTCAGCAAACTTCTGGTAGAGGCGGTTTCTTCTCTACGCATAATAGTGTTGGCCTGTGCCTTCTTTTCTGCCATCAGCACCTGGTTCAATATTTCTTTCATATCGCCCGGCAGAATAATATCTCTTATACCGCATGCGGTTACTTCCAACCCCAGCGCAGCAGCCTTTTCGGCTACCCATTGTAGTATAAAAGGTGAGATTGCTTCCTTACGGTCCAGCATTTCATCCAGGGTAAAGCCGCCCACGTATTCCCTTAGCGCCAATTGCAGCAATACATACAATTGTTTTTCGTACTCTTTATTTTGCACCAGCGCCTTTACTACATCTTTTACAAAGTACTGGGCAATAAAGTTAACACGTAGTGCTGCTTTATCTTTAGTCAAAATTTCCTGGCCCGAAATTTCCAATTGCAGCTGGCGCATATCGGCAACTACTACGTTTACCGCTATGCTGTTTTTCCAGAAGTAGTAATTACCCGGTTCCAGCACACGCGCAAAACGGTTATCTACAAACAATACGGCTTTTTCGTTAGCGCTAACACTGTATGCACGCAGGTAATAAACAACTTCGCTTCTCATTAGCACCGCTTTATCAATCGCTTCGGTGATTTCAATTTTGCCAAGGTCTACTTTAGTAAAGCTGTAGTCTATCAGCCCTTTCCAAAAAGCGTAACGGCCGGCTACCAATACTTTTTTAAAAAGCTTGTTTTCAAATTGCAAAGCAATTTCACCGTCCTTCACTTCTACTACATAAAGCTTTTCAGCCAATGCTTCATCTTTCAGCAATACGCTAAGTTCGCCAACCGGGTTAAACGGTTTGCTCATATCGTATTCGTAAACGGTTTCCGATGGCCATACAAAATTGTAACCTTCATCCAGCATTCTTACATATACTCCATCTTTAAATACCAGACCTACATTGTAGGCGTTCATTTTTTTAATTGACATTATTTCTTCGTTTTTTAATTTGATTAAATAAGAAAACAAACGGTGCCCTCCACCCTACGGTAGCGGAAAGCAGCTTAAGGAATTACTTTGCAGGGCAGATTCGCCATGCTAAAACAAAGTCTTAGCCTTTTGAATGTGCCTTGAAAAATACAAACCGGTATCTGCTGCTTTGCAGGCAACCATCTGATTGTGCGGTAAGGTTGGCGTACGTCCTTTATTACCGCACCGGATTGCACCGTTGTCTTCTTTTTTTGGTGACCATTTTAAAGAAGCGGCCGCTTCTGGTTGAGGCAGATTTTAAGTCTGCTCTTGTTGCTATACCACTTAGCTACTGCATCCTATACGCAGACGGGAGTCGAACCCATGACACACAAGTGAGATATCGCAGCGGAGGAACATCTGCCAACAGGGTTGAAGATGCCGCAGGGCTTTACAGAAACCCTTGCTAACCACATTGCTATCCCTCCCATTTAAGGGAGCTCTTTATGCTTTGCTGTTAACCGCTCATAACGGTTACGGCATCGCTTTTAATTTTTAGTCTATCCATTTTTAAGCCACGAGGCTAAAACCAATTTTGGCCTTTTGCTTTTCGAAGGTTTGTTCGCTTTGGTTGTATACCTCGCTTACAGTCATAGGCTGCATAATGGTTGTACCAAAGCCCAGGCTATCCGATAATCGCTGCGCCTTTGCAACGCTCAATTTGCCAAACTCATACCGCGCTATTAACCGGCCTTTACGCATCAGTGCCGAATCGATATTGCTTAGCTGCGTGTTAAACGAACAGATAATCTGTATGTTTAAACAATCGGCCAGCAAACCATCCGATATATTCAGCAGGTTCGATACTGCGGAGTTTCCGGATTCCTGCCTGTCCTGCAAAACTTGTTCGGCATCTTCTATAATAAGCACCGAGTTCGGGTTTTCAATCAGCAGGTTAATAAAATCCGGGTTCGTCAGGTTAACCGCTACGTTGTTAGGCACAAACATTATCTTCTTTTTTAACCTTGTCAGCAGGTAACGCAGGTAAGTGGTTTTACCCGTGCCCGGTTTACCGTGCAGCAACACTATGCCTTTATCGTTTTTCGTATTCAGTCGTTTTGTAATTACTGCATCTGCCTCCGCAAAGTCGTCTTCATAGTTCAGGGCAATATCCAGCCTGGTCTTTTTAATTTCAAGGTCGGTTAATTTTAATCCGCCCTCTCCTTGTACTATCAGGTTTATTTCTCTTTTTGGGCGTGTCAGCTTATTGGTAAACTTTAATAGCGAAGCTGTCATTTCGGCAATAAATTCTGCATCGTCATCATGCGTTAATATGCCACAACCTCCCTCGTAAAACTTTAGCATCCGCTCGTTTTTCATTAATACCACGGCGTATTCAACGGCATGTTTCTTTTTTTCGTGCACGTAATACCTGTCGGTATATATTTTTTCAATGCTATCGGCATATTGCTTTGTAATTCCTTCAAAAGCCTTTTCGGTATTTAAACGCCAGCACCAGGTTTCTACAGGCATATTGTTATATAGCCCATAGTAAAACCTACCGGCATTTACATACGAATCGTTAAAGGCCTCTGATAGATTCCGTTTCGCAAATAATTCTCTGTATTTAATACTCATCTTTTGTCTTTTAATTTAACCAATTTAGAACTTGATAAATGCCTGCCAGAAAAACCAGCACAATGCAAATAAGCGTTACGCAACAACCGGTGGCAGCTAACCATGAGTCTTTACTCTCAGGTATTGGCGAAGGTGTGTTAGCTATACGAACTACAATTTTAGGCTGGAATGCACTTTCATTCTCTTTTAAATTAATAATGTATTCGCTTTCGTTTGATAAGGTAGACGCTTGTAATAATTCCAGCCCCAGTAATTGTAGCGCCGTTTGCGAAGCACGTATAGCTACTTCGTATTCGTTATCATCGATTTCGAAAACTATATTCCCGTTTTCGGGTTTTTTTGCCGTTGCCAGTAAGTCTTTAATCTGTTGTTCCATCTTCTTGTTTTAAAATTTGGAATGTTGGAACGATGGAATTTTGGAAGCTTTACGTATTTTCTATTTGTATTTCATTCCATTATTCCACCATCCCACTATTCCGTTTCTCTATCCATCCATTTTTACTATCCTCGGATAGAACGAGCCCACAACCTCTACAAGCTCCATCTGGCTTTTCATCACCGTATGGATATCCTTGTAGGCATGCGGGGCTTCATCTAACCCGCCTCCAAATAATTTAACTCCGTGCGCTTTCAATTCGCCCTTCATCAGTTCATGCGTTACATTCTGCATGGCTTTCGAACGGCTCATTTTTCTTCCCGCCCCGTGCGATGCCGAGTTTATACTCGCCATCTCTCCTTTACCACGTACAATAAAGCCCGGTGCAGTCATACTCCCCGGAATTATTCCCAGCACATCTTTACCTGCCGGTGTGGCTCCTTTACGGTGCACTATTACTTCGCGCCCTTCCCACGTTTCTTTCCATGCAAAGTTGTGGTGGTTTTCTACCATGGCTATTGGCTTGGCCCCCATAGCCTTTGCCATTTTTGCATGTATTACGTGGTGGCACGCCGAAGCATAATCACCGGCCAGGTTCATAGCCAGCCAGTATTCCATCCCCTCTTGCGAGTTTAGGTCCAGCCACGCCAGGTGTTTTGCTTCGCCAGGCAGCTTGGTCTTTTGCATCGCAATTTTGGTGTAGTGCCCCGCTATACTTGCACCCAATCCACGCGAACCGGAGTGCGATAGCAAAGCCACATACTTACCCGCCGGAATGTTCAGCGCATTCTGTTCGCTGGGTATATCTACAATACCCCATTCCACAAAGTGGTTACCAGACCCTGACGACCCTAATTGCTTAGCAGCCTTCATTTGCAGGTTTTTTACAAAAGGTATCTGCCCAAACACTTCGCTATCCAGCACATCGTTATGCACTAACTGCTTAAATTCTCTACCGGCACCAAACAAAGTGTTCTCGTTCAGCTCGCGCTCAAAAAACTTATCGCGGTTTTTAAGCTCTATGGCCGGTGCATCAAAAATACTAAGGCACATTCGGCAACCAATATCTACACCTACCCCGTAAGGTATTACTGCGTTTTCGGTAGCCAATACTCCACCTATAGGCAGTCCGTAGCCCTGGTGTGCATCGGGCATTAAGGCCCCTGCTACCGTTATAGGCAAACGCGCTGCGGTGTTCATTTGTTTTAAAGCCCCTTCTTCTATATGCTCAGCACCATAAGTGCTATAAGCCACACCGGTCGTATTCAGCTCAAACAATTCACCTTCCAGGCTGTTTAGGTATGCCTTCAAATCTTTGTCAGATAAGGTGGCATACTTTTCTTTCAGGTCTTTTTTCGCCTTGTCGTCTATCAGCATTTTGGCTATCGGCTTCAAACCATCTTCTTCCATAAACTCATCCGGGTTGGCCAATACACTTTTAAGTAACTCTATAGCTTCTTCAAAAGCAGTGTGCTTAAAGTTCTTTTCCATCGTACTCATAGCCAGGCTTATAACCGGTCCTTCCGGGTAGCCTATCGCCCTTAACTCTTTTCCTTTTAGTTTTAATTTTGCCATTTTCTTTTTTGTAGTTTATTACATTTCTTTTAGGGCTATAACTCCATTCTGCGCTTTTGATTCAAATATTAGCCTCATACACTCTAAAGTTTCAATCACTTCTTTTTTTAAGCCTTTACTTTTTAGTGTATCTTGTAGGGATTCCATTGCGTTTATTGATATCAATACTTCTACAACTTTAGCTTGATACTGAAGCATAAAATCAATGTGATGCAACAATTCTTTTTTCGAAAGTTTTATTTTTTCTGTTGGCTTCAATCCAATATACTTAATTGGAATATCTGCCTTGTTTTCTTCAAAAGCACAACCAGCATGATGTTTAGCGCTGTTATTAATCCACTGAACTTCTTTAAGGTTTTCTGACCGATCATCCCCTTTATGGTCTGGGAAATCATATTGCTTAACAAGGTTAGATAACACTTTTTTTACCTCTTTCTCGCTTGATACATTGTATAATATTTTTATAATTGATTTTGAGAAGTGTTCGTATTTGTGAAAAAGCATTATGTAACCTTGTTGAAGAGTTAATTGATAATTGCTATCAATGAATTCCTCATCAAAGAATTTCAATTTCTTCATTTTAGAATCTTTTATGGCACTTCTCATATTAACTACAGATTTTTCTGCCGATGGGATAAAATATTGCTCATATAATTCTTTGAAAGAGTGCAAATCAAATTGGGCGGAAATAAAAAATAGCCACCATTTTTGCATATCTTGAAGATTTCCAATTTGTTCGACAGTCTTACCATGTACTTCAAGCATTTTAGCGTATTGCTTCATCAATCGCTTAAGTGGGTTTGTTTTAAATAGCATATCTCAAGTTTTTTCTAAAATACATTATTAATTAGTACGATTTTATATCTCGCAATTTCATCGTTCATTCATTTAAATACCACATTACCTCAATGCAGTTTTGCTGCTTTTAGTGAGAGTGGTAGGATTCGAACCTACTCAGCACAAGTGCAACGGTTTTACAGACCGTCCCGGCTCACCATCTCCGGCGCACTCTCAATTTGGGTAAAGCATGGGAATCGAACCCATATCACAGCCTCCACATGGCTGCATGTTTGCCGCTACACCAGCTTCACCATTTAACCCTTCCTAAGTCCTTCCCTAAAAGGAAGGACTTAAAATGCATTGTGCGCAAATACAGAATTGAACTGTAATCCCCTGTTTGGAAGACAGGCGTGTTAACCCTTACACTATTCACGCAATATTTAAGTGGACAAGAGTGGAGTCGAACCACTACGGCCCCAGCTTCAACGGGGTGCTCTACCATTGGAGCTACCTGTCCTTTTTTTATTTCATGGCGGAAGAAGAATGGATCGAACATTCGACATACGGCTTAACAGGCCGGCACTCTACCACTGAGTTATTCTTCCTTTACAAAACCCTTCTCTCCCTGCCCTTCGGCAAGGAGAGTTGGGGATTATTAACCTATAATTTCGGTTACCTGGCCAGCCCCTACGGTGCGGCCTCCTTCGCGTACAGCAAAGCGGACTCCGCTTTCCATAGCTACAGGGTATTGTAACTTTACTTTCATTTCAACATTATCGCCGGGCATTACCATTTCAGCTCCGTCCAGCTCAATTTCACCGGTTACATTCGTAGTTCTGAAAAAGAACTGCGGCGTGTATTTGGTAAAGAACGGAGTGTGGCGACCACCTTCTTCTTTGCTCAACACATACATCAGGCATTTAAACTCGCTGTATGGTTTTACCGAATCCGGCTTGCAGATAACCATTCCGCGCTTGATACTATCCTTATCAATACCGCGCAACAGCAAACCCACATTGTCTCCGGCCTCACCAATGTCCATTTCCTTTTTATAGGTTTCTACATTGGTTACTACCGAGCTTAAAGGCTTTTCGCCGGCCTTTTGCATACCAACAATCTGTATAGGATCATTGATATTGATCGTTCCTCTTTCAACCTTGCCGGTAGCTACTGTGCCGCGCCCGGTAATGGTCAACACATTTTCAACCGGCATTAAAAACGGCAGGTCTAATGCGCGTGTAGGCACCGGTATCCAGGTATCTACGGCGTTCATCAATTCCTCAATAGCGTTTACCCAATCAGGTTCGCCGTTTAATGCTCCTAAAGCGGAACCCTTAATCACCGGTGCGCTGTCGCCTTCAAAGCCGTAGCTGTTCAGCAAATCACGGATTTCCATTTCGGCCAGTTCTAAAAACTCCGGGTCTTCAACAAGGTCTACCTTATTTAAAAACACCACTATTTTAGGAACACCTACCTGGCGCGCCAACAAAATGTGCTCGCGTGTTTGTGGCATGGGGCCATCGTTAGCAGCTACTACCAGTATGGCGCCATCCATTTGTGCGGCGCCGGTTACCATGTTTTTAATGTAATCGGCGTGGCCCGGGCAATCAACGTGCGAGTAGTGTCTGTTTACTGTTTCGTACTCTATGTGCGCGTTGTTAATGGTAATTCCTCTTATCTTTTCCTCAGGCGCGCTATCTATGCTCGAGTAATTACGTGCTTCCGCAAGTCCTTTTTTTGCCAGTACTGCTGTTATAGCAGCAGTAAGCGATGTTTTACCGTGGTCTACGTGACCAATGGTGCCGATATTTACATTCGGTTTGTTTTTGATAAATTTTTCTTTTGCCATTGTTTCTCGTTTTTTAAATGGTCAATAAAATGTCCCGCTATTACGCCCGGGATGGTAGGCGACCACTTCTTCAGTGGTATTGATAAAACCGTTGTGCACTTCGTTTTTATCACTTTGCGGGGTACCGGTCCCGAAAACCCGTAGAGATTAACCGACTTGGCGGAAGGCGAATGAGGCCCACGCTTAGCTCTGGTTGTTTCTCAATTTTTTGTCGAAACGAATGGATTTGAACCACTAACCTGTACCTTATAAGAGTACTGCTCTCACCATTGAGCTACGTTCCGTTATGCTGGAGCCGATGGATTTGAATGCCGACGCTCCGGTCGACATCCCGACGAAGGGCTTTTACATGCAATTCGTCGGGACCACTATGCTACTGCGGAGGCGAAGAGAATCGAACTCTTAAGTCGTTCTCACGACTTACCTGTTTTCAAGACAGGGCCCTCGTCCATTCGGACCACCTCCTAAATAAGCGGATAGCAAAGGGCTCGAACCTTTATTTCAGCCACAGCCGAAAACACCCTTAGCAGGGGCGCGCAGCAAACCATCATCTGCCTGCTATCCATTTTTTTGTTGGTCCGAAGAGATTTGAACTCTTACCCAAGGTTTCGTAGACCTTCATTCTTCCGTTAAACTACAGACCAGTTAAAAGTTGGCTCGAAGAGATTTGAACTCTTATCTATCACTTTAGAAGAGTGATGTTCTTCCCGTTGAACTACAAGCCAATTCACTTCACTTCCAATTTTGTTGTCCCGGTTGGATTCGAACCAACGGCTCCCCCATTAAAAGTGGGGTACATCTACCACTGAGTTACGAGACAGTTTTAACATGCGGAATGCGGATTTATGAATACGGAATAAGTCAAATTCAAAAATTTACAATCCATTGCGGTACCAATGGGAGTCGAACCCACACGCGCTCCATAGACAGTGGAGTGCACTTACCATTATGCTATGGTACCATTTGTTGCCGGAGCTGGGCTCGAACCAACACCGCGGGATTCAAATTCCCGTGCCCTGCCAATTAGGCGATCCGGCAATAGTTGTTGCTCGATATCGCTGCCCTGGTCGGGGCTTTTTTCGTTCATCATTTTCTCTTCCATTTTCATTTGCTTTTTGTACGGGAGACAGGACTCGAACCTGCACCTTCTCGGTCCCAAACCGAGTGAACTACCAATTGTTCAACTCCCATAAACAAGAACAGACTAAACCAATAGCTGTTCTTTAAAATACCGGCTATTACTAACCGTTAATTTTGTATCGCACGGGAGAATTGAACTCCCATTTTCAGGATGAAAACCTGATGTCCTTGCCACTAGACGAGTGCGACATGTTGCCCTGGTGAGATTTGAACTCACATTTTCCGGATGGAACAGTATGGCTGTAAATACGCTTCCCTACTTTTAAATCGGTGCACTGTAAACTCTGTCCATTCACTCGCAAAGAGTGAACGGCATAATCCATACACTTCGCGGATTTCGATTTTTCCGCAGCTTTTCCTTTTAAGCTACAAGGCAATTTTCAAAGAACGTTTTCACTATCCTAATCCAGAAAAGCTAGATTTGTTCTGCTCTTCGCTTCTGCTTCAGTATTCATCAGCACACGGTGCCATCCGTCTAAAAATATAGTTGCATGGTCGGCATGCCTTACACAACCTTTGGCGTAGACATTCGAGTTTTTCATCATTATTCTAAACTCCATTCGCTTAGCCGGCTTTTGGCCGATAAGTTTTCTGTAGTGGGCTTCCGAAATACCCGCCGGGTATTTTGCCGATACATAAACTACCTCTCCTCTTTCCCTGTAAATCTCATCTACTATATGTGGTTTGCTTCCGTTGCCCCTGCTAATAGCTTCGTTTTTGCGAATTAGATTTGCCGTAACCTCCAATGTGGTATCAGGAATAAAAAACCACTCACCCTGCCTAACCCATGCCTTGTTTTTTCGAATGTTTTTCGATGCTTTGTGCAGTTGCCTTTCGGCCATTGTTACAGCAAGCGGCTTTAAAACATTTTTTGCATCGGTTACATTTTTTACCCACGTATACTTCTCCGGCACAGCAGCAACAAACCAATCGCGCTCATCAAACCCAAGCAAAAATTTGTGTTTCTGTCTGGTTGTGGTCTCTGTTACATTTAATAACAGGTGTCTTTCATTTGTCTTTAAATCAACCACGTTAATCACCACATCCTCACGCGCCGCAATTTGAAAGATGCCATCGCGCACATCAATTCTATATACTCCGCTTTCCGGCCTCCCCCACCTGGGCCTTACAAAGCCTCCCTCCATTACATCTGCACCAATTTTCCTGAAAGGTTTTTTTAGTAATTCTATGTTCATAATAATTTGCTTTTTCCTTAAGCCCCGCCCGCCTTATTGCGGACGGGGGCATCCTCCTTTTTAATTCATTTTCAAAAAATCTAATCTTGCCCGGTGCAGTTCGTCCTGCTTTTGTTGTTCTATCGCTCTTATTTCTTCAAACGATAAAAGGCTTGTTATGAAGTTTGCTGCCCGTTTTATCCAACCGGTCGAAAATTTCAACCGCATTTCAAACTGCTGTTCGTGTGTTGTAATCGTTATCATAGAAATTGGTTTTTGTTCTGTTTTTAATTTTTGTTTTCCCAAATCTTCTGCCAGTGGCAGACAATAAAAAACCCGGCCTGTTTTACACGTGGCCGGGTTTTTTACTGATGAAGAATAATTACTTCACGTACAGCTATACCTGGCCCTATGTTTATCCTCACTTACATCAAAACTGCGTTGCCCTAAGCAATAATTGCCCGGCACCTCCCGCTTTGAGGTTTTAAGTATGGTTATCGGATTATGTTTTATCGTAAGCATCTGTTGCTTATTTTTTTGCTTTATAAAATGGTTTACTACTACTTGCTCAATTGGTTTTCGATGTAGGATAGGGGCGAACTGCTTATTTCAACTATGTTCTTAAATCCATTCGCTTCGCTTATCCAACTTTCGTCACTGTCGATGGCGCCAATATGCTTTCCGTGGCCTTTTTTATTTTCCATTTCGCCTGTAGCGGGGTTTACCGAACCCCAATCTGCCGGGCGGTTTGGCCCAATGGGTTCCACCAAAAACTTTCGCTTACCCTTTATCACCCAAAATCTTCCTGTATCGCTCATCACTTTTGTTTTTAAACTGTTTTAAAATAAAAAACCCGAAACTTTTTTGGTTCCGGGCTTTCGTTTTGCGTTCAAATTGCTGAATCAAATCATACAATTTCGCTTTAAACGAATAGCCCCAAACATGCTATCACTGCCACGTAGCTCACTGCTAAATGCCGGTATCTGATATGTATGTTTGCGAATCATTTCCTATTTCCTGTTTTAATAATTATACCGCAAAGATATGCACGCTTGTTTCGTTTCTCCAAATTATTTTCAATAATAATTTTTTGGCATATGCTGAAACCCTTACTGGATAAGGGTTTCAGCCGTCAATTTAGATTGACTCCAAAATTCTGCCAAAAATCCTGTCGCACTAATAAGTATAAACTGCATTTTTACAGCAGGTTATTACGCTAAAAAAACAAATTACTTTTAGCGTAAATTGAAAACAGCCACTTATGAAAACAATATTCACTACCACATCTTATAATCACTTAGGCGATGCTTTGCTAAAGCAAAATGCTGCGTTTAAAAAAGGCGAAGTAGAAGTTAAGCGCTTTCCGGATGGAGAGGTATATCACCGCGTTTTAAGTGTTGTTGAAGGAGCGCATGTAGTGCTTATTGGGGGCACGGTTAGCGATATAGAAACTTTGGAACTTTTCGATTTAGCTTGTGGCCTGGTAAAGCAGGGAGCCCTTTCGCTTACACTGGTTATTCCGTTTATGGGCTATAGCACTATGGAGCGAGCCGTTAAACCCGGCGAAATTGTAAAAGCCAAAACACGGGCCATACTGCTATCTGCCATACCTACTACACCAATGGGCAACCGGGCCATGCTTTTCGATTTACACAGCGAAGGCATACCACATTACTTTAGCGAAAATGTAAGGCCGGTGCATGTTTACTGTAAGCAAATTGTGTTGCAGGCAGCGCAAGAGTTATATGGTAATAATTTTGTGCTGGCCAGCACGGATGCTGGCAGGGCCAAGTGGGTAGAATCGTTGGCGAACGAGGCAGGCGTGAGCGCCGCATTTGTTTACAAACGCCGCCTTAGTGGAACCGAAACACAGGTTACTGCTATAAGCGCCGATGTAAAAGATAAAAACGTTGTTATTTACGATGATATGATACGCACCGGTGGGTCACTTATCAGTGCTGCCAAATCGTATCAGGCTGCCGGCGCAAAAGAAATCTCCGTAGTTACCACACACGGTTTGTTTACCAATAATGCGCTGGCTAAGATTGAGCAATCGGGCATTGTTAGGCATATAATCTGCACCGATTCGCACCCCAATGCGCTACTTGAAAACAACCCGTTTTTAAAAGTAAAAACTATTGCCGGCTTAATAGTCGAACATATTTAAAGAGCATTACAATGGATAGAGCATTATTGCATACCAGCAAATTTATAAGCCTGGTATTGCGCCATAAACCCGAAGAAATTGGCTTGCAGCTGGACGAGCACGGTTGGGCGGATGTAGAAGAGCTTATTGAAAAAATGAACCGCAAAGGTGGAAGGCTGGACCGCGAAAAGCTGAACGAAATAGTAGAAACAAACGAAAAGAAACGCTTTGCATTTAATGATGATAAAACTAAAATACGGGCCAGCCAGGGGCATAGCATTGAAGTAGACGTGCAATTGCCGGTAGCAATACCACCCGATGTTTTGTACCACGGTACCGCTCAAAAAAATCTCGATTCAATTTTAATGCAGGGGCTTGTAAAAGGCAACCGGTTGCACGTTCATTTATCCGATAATTACAAAACCTCCACACATGTTGGGCAGCGGCATGGCAAGCCGGTAGTTTTAGTTATAAATGCTAAAGGCATGAGCGAAGCCGGTATTGCATTTTACCTTTCGGCAAACGGAGTGTGGTTAGTAGAAAACCATATAGCCACGCAATATTTAGCGGTATATAATAGCTTAGGTTAATAATTTGTTTTTTATAGAGGTTTAAGGTAATTCATATTTTAGCCCTTGTTATGCAAAACACGGGCAGATATCTCTACGGTATCGATTTTGGCACTTCAAACTCAGCAGTTTCTATTTTAGATGTAGAGCAGAATGTGATTATTGATACCATCACCATTCCATCGCTTTTATATTTCTCAAATACGCAACAGGCTAATGAGCCGCTTCAATACTTTGTAGGTAAAGAAGCAGTTGCGGCCTATATAAGCGAAGGCATGCAGGGCCGGTTCATGAAATCGATAAAACGCATACTGCCGCGCGAAAGTTTTTTAGAAACCAAAGTAGCCTCGGTACGCTTAACGGCCTCTGATTTGGTTGCTTTAATTTTAAAGGCTTTAAAAGAGAAAGCCGACCAGCGGATAGGTTACAGTTGTACCAAAGCGATTATAGGCCGACCGGTGTTTTTCGATGATGACGATACCGGTAAAGATGCCCTTGCACAAAGCCGGTTATTAAAGGCAGTTGAACTTGCCGGCTTTACCAATGTACGCTTTCAGTACGAGCCTATTGCTGCCGCTTATACGTACGAAAAAAGCATTCAGCAAAAAGAAAGGGTATTAGTAGCCGATTTAGGAGGCGGCACCACCGATTTTACTTTTATCGAGCTGGACCCTAACTCGAAAAAAAGTACCGACCGCCGAAAAGATGTTTTTGCCACCGGTGGTATTTACATAGGCGGCGATAGTTTCGATTCGTCTTTTATGTTCGAAAAGGGCACCCCGCATTTTGGCCGCGGCCTTAAGTATCAATCTATGCCCGGTAAGTATTTAGATCTTCCTCTGTCCATCTTCACCAATATTTGCAGCTGGGAGAAGATGAACTTTTTTAATGCCTGGAAGGTAAAACGCGAAATTAGCGGCTACTACTTTTCTACCAACAACAACTACAAGCTTAAAAACCTGATGACGCTGATAGAAAACAACCTCGGCTATCAGTTATTCGAAGCGGTAGAAAAAACCAAAATTGACTTATCGGATAAGGACAGGGCCGCCTTTGCTTTTGCAAAAATGGATATTGATATAAACGATAGCGTGCCCTTAGCCGAGTACAACCGGTTAGTAAGCCGCGACCTTGTTAAAATAGAAACTTACCTGGATAAATTTCTGCTCGAAAAAAACATTAACCCCAATACGGTAGATACCCTTTTTCTCACCGGTGGTACCTCGCTGGTAAAAGCCATACAGAATTTGTTTAAACGCAAGTTTCCTAACAGCAAAATAGATAGTGGCGATAACTTTATAAGCGTAGCCAAAGGCCTGGCTTATAGCGGTTACTTATTTGAGGAGGATTTTTAACATAATAGAAAATTGATTAAATTGTTCTATTAATCACGCACTAAAATCCCAATTACCCATGAAAAAAAACATTCTATACTTCGTACTTGCCTGCGTATTTTTCAGTTTTTCAGCCTGCACCAAAGAGCAAATGTCTTTAAACATGCTATATGGTAACTGGAGGTTAACCTCCGAACTGGGTGATGATGGAACACTCGTTACCTTCCCGTCAAATTACACCCGCGAAATCCTCGTTACATTTTATCGTTGCAACGATAAGGATCTTGAGAATTGCCAGGGTACACAAAAAACAACCGGTGTAAATTCTACCCCAGTACCGCCTATAACCACTATTGCTTCTACCGTATTTAACTATTCGGTCTTCGGAAAGTCGCAGTTAGTATGGGGTTCTACCGTTTATGAAATTGAAAAAATCAGCAAAAAAGAATTGGTTATTCATGATGTAGAACATCCATTAGCTACCAAAACTTACGAGAAGGAATAATTCTGGCAAAAACCCAGCGGGTGATTCAGTAGTAGCTTGATGCACTCCATAAGCAGACCCTTAACCGGTGATGTGCGGCTGGTAAAAGCCATACAGGATTTGTTTAAACGCAAATTTCCTAATAGCAAAATAGATAGCGGCGATAACTTTACAAGCGTAGCCAAAGGCCTGGCTTATAGCGGATATTTATTTGAGGAGGAGAGTTAATTAGCACTATCTCCAAAATGCGGCAAGTAATTCCTCGTAATTTTTATTGGTTTCCCCAACAAGGTCACCCCCGAGCTTAAAATAGAGGGTACAAAAATTTCATACTCCGGTTAGGATGTTTTTGTAAACCAATAATTTTAACACAATGAAAACGATAATTACTTCAGTGCTTTTAGCCGGTGCACTTTTTTGCATAGCCGCCCCCGAAAACAACGGTAAAGAAACCAAAGCTACGGGCAAGATTACTACCACAAAGGTTACCGACGGAAAAGATAAAACTACCGATAGGACTACCGTTTCAACTACCAAAGTGGCTAAAACCAAGAAGGTTAAAAAAGATACATACGTGGCTCCCTGGATTAATAATAACGGAGGGGGAAATACCTCTTATCATTAGACCATAAAAATAAGTAGTAAAGAAGGGCGCATCCGGTTGTTATCAGCAGAATGCGCCCTTTTATGCTTTAATATCAAGCCTCGGAATTGCCGGTCTTTACTTTGCCGGCTCGCCCGTATGTAGCAATAATTACCCCTTTGGGTGTAACAATACTTTCGGTTAAGGTAAAAGCAGCCGGAATCACTCCCTTGCCAAATAAATTTTTGCCTTTACCAAGTGTAATGGGGTGAATTTTTAATCTTAACTCATCTACAAGGTCGTGCTTAAAAAGTAGCTGCACTAATTCACTGCTGCCCCAAACTTGTAAATCCGGCCCTTTCGATTTTTTTAGTTTTTTAATGTCGGCAACCGTCTTTAAAAATACGGTGTTCTTCCAGTGGGTCTTTTTAACGGTTTTCGATAGCACGTATTTAGTGCCCTCATTAATTCCGGGCCAAAAATCGGCATGTTTAGGCCAATAGCTTTCCCAAATTTTAAAAGTTTTTCTTCCCAAAAGGTAATCAGCCTGTTGCAACTCTTGCTGCACTACTTTACCATAAACTTCATCTCCCAGTGGAGCCGCCCATCCGCCATATTTAAATCCACCCGATTTATCTTCCTTAGGTCCACCCGGTGCCTGCATAACACCGTCTAACGAAATCATGCTTAATACGGTTATTTTTCGCATGGCATTTAGGTTTTAATACAGATTGTAAGTTAACCAACCCCTTCTTGTTAAACAAGCAGCATTAAGGTGTAAGACGGTTACTTATTATTGGAGGCTGGCAATAAAATGATTATAATATTTAATTGCTAATGGGTGGCGGAATAATTGCTTAAAAAAGACTTCATTCAGTAAAAATGATTCATGTAACAAAGCCTTTAAGCCACCAATATAACACACAACACCAATACCCAGCATAGCATGTGAAACATTTGTAGCATCAAAAGTAAAATCTATTATCTTTTCTGTGCCTAAATAACCTCTTGAAACCCAAATATAGCGAGGCATACTTTCTAGGAGAATACTTTGCTTTGTAGTAACATCTAGTGCTGTTTCCTTAGTCTCTTCCTTGTATTGTTCGCTATAAGACAAATGCACATCCCATACTAAATCCACTTGAGTGTGAGCATTTAACACTGCAGAAACAAAGCCGTCTAATCCTTGAGTAATAATCGCAATATCTTCAAATGAAATCCTTATTTTAGGATAAAGCGGAACAATAATATTTGTAACGTAAGTAGGATATTTATTAGTGTGAAATAAGGTCCACGGAGTATTTATCGAGTGGTCTATGGCAAATTCAATGCGTGCAAACGGCCCCCATTGATCATCATGCGCATAAATTTTTTCAATGTTATCCGATAGCCAATTTATTTCTGATGAGGGAGCAATTGCAATTGGTGCGGAACGTTTAAATCCAGAAACTGTAAGTGCATGAAGACCATATTCATCATTGTTTGGAACTGCTACAACAAATAGTAACGGAATGCCAATAGGCGAATAAGCATTTAGAATACGTTTAATATATGAATGAGATAAAACAGACCATTTAGCTCCTGTATGTAAATTAATTACGCTATCTGGTTGTTTTACCTCACTAACCAGCCCCGAATTAAGTATAGCTTGGCATATTTGCAGAATATCCAATCCATTTTTATTAGGAAATAAGCGACTCCCATCATTGGAAACATTATCTGCGTCCTGTGTTATTTCGCTCGGCGACTTTAATACCGTATGGAAATCAGCGGAGGCCTTATTTAGCATTGACCAAATTGCAGTAGTTGCACAAGCTGCTAACACGCTATCTTGTTCTTGAAACGCCAATGATTTATATGTTATTTCGTTTCCAAAAACATGCACTTTGTAATCTCGAACGCCCCAAAAATTTCGTTCGTTAAAATTAACCCCTTGCGCATAAGTTTTTAAAACAGAATATCCAATTACGGTAAGAGGAATTGGCTTTACGACAATGAAACCAAGATAATTCTCCCAAAAAGCGCTATTGGCTTTAGTATCACCGACAATGATTGCTTTAAAATCCTCATGTGAAAAGCCATTAGCGAAAAAATGTACTCTCTTACAATGCTTGGGATAATCTACAAAGCACAGAGAATAATACTTGGCGTAGTCATGAATGAAATCCTTGCTGATATACTTCTCTTCTATTACTACGGTTTTGGCGTTTAGCCCAATAGCACCTAAGTATTCTTTAAAGTATTTGAAATGATTTTTGTTTTTGATTACTTCTGTTGGCGTGTATTCATTTGAGAGAGCGGTCGCCAAAGAATCATCAGAGTATTGAAGTATATGCACAACAAACGCCGATTATAGCTGAACTACTAATTTAAGGCGCTCCTTGTCAATCTCCTTCAAACGTATTAACTCATCTTGGTTTTTATTAACTGTTTCGACAATTCTTTTGATTTTGTCATCAGTTACATCAAACTTAACAGGAGTGATTACGGCACCAGGTTTAAGGATGTCAGCTAAAGTTAATGTTGCCATGTTCGGTTCTTTTTTGGTTTAACACCATTACCCTTTAAAAAGGGACGGCAAAAGTATAATTATTTTCAAATCTAAATAGTAAACTCGGAAAACCAAGTAAATATATAAGTTCAATATTCGGCAGAATTAACACATATGTGTGCTCTGACCTATTTTTATAAGATATTGCCTAAAGAATGTATCTCTTAAGTGACTTATACGTTAGTCTTCGACAATAGTTAATCCTAAATCACAAGCTCAACATTGATGCAAATATAATCATTAATTCATTATTATTTATTAATTAATAGGCGCTATTGTAAATATTTATTTCCTCACCCAAAATACATGAGGATTATGCCGTTCGATTGCAGAATGTTTCGCTAGAGTGTTCTGATGCTTTAAAAGTCATACGAAATAGAGATGATAAAAACACTTTGTTTTATATTGATCCGCCTTACTACAACAGTGATATGGGGCATTATGATGGATATACTCTTGAAGATTACGGATCACTCCTCAAAACGCTAGCAACAATTCAAGGCAAGTTTATTTTAAGCTCATATCCCAGTTCAATTTTGACTGAATACACCGAAAAAAATGGTTGGAAAACTGAATGTTACCAATCAACCATAGCTATTCAAAATACTACTAAGAGATCTAAGCGCGGAAAAATTGAAGTGCTAACGAGAAACTATTGATTTTTTTAACCGTTATAATTTATGACGGCATCACGGAAATATTTTGTATTTTTAGATTATTAAAGAAGTTCTTTGACATCTAGGGAATCTTATTGCAATACCGCAATAAGAACAAACATGAACCTTATGAAAGATTTTTTCATAAGTGTGACACAGCCAGCGTCAGGAGCATCAAGAACCATTCAACTATGAACAGGAACTTCTTTAAGCATGAAAAATGCACCCCTTTGGCCTCTTTACGCGAAAAAGAGAGAAACATTACATTGCGATTTTTGATTGTAGCAGTAACACTGATTACGGTGTTCTGGCTACTTAATCCTAATGATCGAAAAGACGCTTTAATAGAATTAGGTAATGTTCATTTACATGGTGAGTTAATCAAGGCAGTTCTTGCGCTCGTAGCAATAGCTGCACTGTGGATTTACCTAAAAAAAGATACTAACTAATCATGGATGTTAGTTATTGAATTCCCTAGGTATCACTAATAAAGCCATCTCAATTTTTTGGGGTGGCTTTATTAATTTATACGGTCAATACTTTAGAATTTCTTTAGATTCCATTTATAATTTCTTGATGTCTTTTTGGTATCCTGCAGAATATGGAATCTTTCTGCTGCAACTCCGGCACACATTTTACACTTTATGGTGCTGTTATAGAAATAATATGCAACAAATGCCAGTGCTTATGATGAAGTAGGGTAGGTGGAATTAAGAAAAATAAAGGAACTAGCTAGGCAACTATTACTAAATAAATCTATTAAGCCAACAACTGCTTCTTCAAAAGCTTTGGACATTGAATTGTAACTGGGTTTAAGGTTCAGACACAAATGCGTATACATGCTACATGCACATTACTTGCGCAAATAAAAAAAGCGGCTAGAGATTTCTCTCTAACCGCTTGATTTTCACGCTCCCCGACCTGGGCTCGAACCAGGGACCCCAAGATTAACAGTCTTGTGCTCTAACCAACTGAGCTATCGAGGAATGTTTTCCAACTTTCTGTTTTCCAAACCGCCGGAAAACATCCTCTTGCTCAAGCTTTTCTGATTAAAACACCTGTTTTTGGTGTTGCATCCTTGCTTTAGGGACGGCAAAAGTAAATTTCTTTCGAAAATTTCCCAATATCGTGTCAAATTTTTCCATGCAGCCCCCACAAATAAGTGTTTTATACGAAGATAAGCAGCTTTTAGCCCTTAATAAGCCGCATGGACTGGTGGTAGAATACGAACCGCACCTTAAATTTACCCTCGAAAGCCAGGCTCTTAACTACCTGCGCAGCAACGAAAAGTATCCGCAAAAGTGTTTTATAGGCCTTCCGCACCGTTTAGACCGCCCCGTTAGCGGCGTGGTGCTGTTTGCCAAGAAAAAATTGACCCTTAAGCTGCTGGTAGAAAAATTCAGCCACCGCGAAATAGAAAAAACCTACCTGGCCATAGTAGAAAAAGCCCCGGCCCAACCCGAAGCCGAGCTAACCAACTGGCTGGTAAAAGATACCCTGCAACGCAAAGCCATTATACACCCTGCCCAGGTGCACGATGCTATGCAGGTAAAACTGCAATACAAATTAGTGGCCCAAAATCCATCGGGCACCTTATTGCAAATCAGGTTAATTACCGGCAAGTTTCACCAAATAAGGGCGCAATTGGCCTACCTGGGCTGTCCCATAGTAGGCGATGCGCATTATGGGGCCGTAACTACCTATAAAGAAAACGCCATTTGCCTGCACGCCCGCCAGCTGCAACTGTTGCACCCCATTACCAATGAGCCTCTAACTATTACAGCCCCGGTGCCGGAGGATGAGATTTGGGATATTGCCAGGCAGTAGGCAGATACCAGTAATAAATTTAAGCGATACTTTTTAGCTATAGGTTCTTCCCTTTCTTTTAGGAAAGGGAAGATGCCGAACCTGTCCCGAGCTTTTGCCTCGGGAGGCAGATGGGTTAGGTTGCAGTGCCGGATGATGAGATTTGGGATATAGCGAGATAGTATTTTTATCTGCTAACTATAGATGGGTTTAAAAACTACCATAAGGCTATAGGTTCTTTCCTCTCCTTTTGTTTCATCCCGCTTCGCGGGAAGGAGAGGAGAGATGTCCGAAGGACAGAGAGGTAAGGTTGTATTGCCGGAGGCAGATGGGTTAGGTTGCAGTGTCAAAGCCTTAAATGGTTTAGATTGTATTTACTGTATTAATTCTTAGCTTGCTATTGTTTAGAATTTAGTATTTAATTTTTCGAATTTCAATTTCAACTATGCCAAAACAAAAACTAAAAGCTATAAGCACCCGTGCTCCTAAAAACTTAAATAAGGAGCACGTAAAAAAAGATACCCAAAAACTAAAGTTTAAGCTGGAAGAACTGCAAAACCTGCTGTATGCCGAAAGCAAACATGCCGTGCTGATTGTGTTGCAGGGTATGGATGCCTCGGGTAAAGATGGCGTTGCCAAAAATGTGTTCGATGCCGTTAACCCTATGGGCTGCCGCGTTATTCCGTTTAAAAAACCTACCGAGCTCGAAATGAAGCACGATTTTTTGTGGCGTGTGCACCAGCAGGTGCCCGAAAAAGGTATGCTGCATATTTTTAACCGCTCGCATTACGAAGATGTGGTTATACAACGCGTGCATGACTGGGTAGATGAAAAAACGATTAGGCAGCGCTTTACGGCTATCAATAATTTTGAGCAACTGCTAAAAGATAACGGCACCACTATTTTAAAATTTTACCTGCACGTAAGTAAGGAAGAGCAACTGGTGCGCCTGCAGGAACGCCTGAGCGACACCACTAAAATGTGGAAGCATAACGATAACGATTTAAAGGAACGCGAACTGTGGGATGATTATATGAAAGCCTACGAGGGCGCCTTTGAACACTGCAGTGAAAGCGCCGAATGGAACATTATACCCGCCGATCAAAACTGGTATAAGGAATTTTTAATAGCCAAAAAAGTGGTAGCCGCATTGGAAGAATTGAAGATGAAGTTTCCGGGATTGAAAGCCGGTACGCCGTAAAAGGCATTTTGTTTATGATATTGACAGCAGAGCACAAAAAAGAAATTTCGGAACAGGGGTTTACGGTAGTACGGAATGTTTTTTCTGATGAAGAAATTAAGCGGATATTAAAAGCGATTGACCGGGCCGATACAACCAGGGAAGCATTCAGAAAATCGAAAGAACTTTTTGCTATCCGGCGGTTTTTAATAGAGGTGCCCGAAACTGTGCAGCTTATATTCAGTGCTAACTTGAAAAATCTTATTACAGATGTTTTTGGCGGCGGATATTTTGTGGTAAAGGCAATTTATTTCGATAAACCCGAAAGCTCTAATTGGTTTGTTTCCTGGCATCAGGATTTAACTATTTCGGTAGACCGCAAAACTAATTTGCCGGGCTTTGGCCCATGGACTGTAAAGCAAGAGCAATTTGCTGTGCAACCACCGATAGAAATACTCGAAAGTATTTACACCATTCGAATACACCTTGATAATACCAATGAAGATAATGGAGCATTAAAGGTTGTGCCTAAATCTCATTTAAATGGTATTTGCCGAACCGGCAACTGGAATACAGAAACCGAAACAAACTGTAGCGTCACAAAAGGAGGGGCTATGATAATGAAACCTTTATTGCTGCACAGTTCGGGCAGAACTACCAATGGTAACAGGCGCCGTGTAATTCATCTGGAGTTTTGCAAGTGCGAATTACCTGAAGGAATAAATTGGGCAGAAAGAATAAATTAGTACCTATAAAATTAAACTCAAAACTATGTCATTAAAAACTACCGACCTTTGCGATGCTCACCCCGATAAAGTGAGCGTTGCTGAACCCATAGGCTTTAATCATTTTGGCGGCACTGAAATGTTTCATGGCGTTATAGAAACCGTAAAGTGCTTTGAAGACAACAGCCTGGTGCGCAAAGCCCTCGAGCAACCCGGCGAGGGCAAAGTGCTGGTAGTAGATGGCGGTGGCAGCATGCGCTGCGCTTTGCTGGGCGATATGCTGGGCGAGTTGGGCGTAAAAAATAAATGGAACGGTATTATTGTATATGGCTGCATAAGAGACAGCGCAGCTATGTTAACCCTGCAATTAGGCGTATTGGCGCTGGCTACTATACCTTTAAAAAGCAACAAGCGTAACGAAGGCCAGCAAAATATACCGGTGCGCTTTGCCGGTGTTGATTTTATACCCGGCCAGGTAGTGTATTGCGATGAAGACGGAATTATAGTTTCGAAGGAAGCGCTGAGTGCATAAACACTACCCCCGCAGACGTCTCGCGCTTCGCGGACTCTGCGGAAAGAAAGAAGCGAGAATAAGGCCTACCTCACCAGGGTAATCGTCCCGTTCTTCTCCGCCTTGGTATCATCTAAAAACACAACACTTACGGTGTAGGTAAGTACTTGCGGTTGCTGCACCTGCCCCTTGTAAGTTCCATCCCAACCGCTAAACTGGTTGTTGCTTTGGTAAACCAGTTCGCCCCAGCGGTTAAATATTTTCATATCTACCTTTTTAATACCCTGGCCATATACCTGGAACAAATCATTATTGCCATCGCCGTTAGGTGTAAAAGCCGATGGTATAAACAGTGGCAAAGCCTCGGTTAAGCTGGCATGCAGGGTAGCGCTGCCGTAGCACGTAGCGTTGCCATTAACCATACTTAAGGTTATCACATAATCCTGCTCGGTAAAAGGGCTAACCACCGGGTTAGGGCAATCGGTACAACTAAGTCCTAATTCAGGTGTCCATGCATAACTTACCTGCCCCGGGGCATTTAAATAAGTAACAGCTACCTGCTGCGATTGGCCTAAAGGTAAAAACACCGTATCGGGCATTACATCCACCACAATAGGCAGCGGCTGTAAAACCAACACCGGCACCTCGCTTACACAGCCAAAATTGCTGGTAGCAGTAATAGTATGGTAACCGGCCGATAGAAAACTAAAGTCGCCGGAGTATTGTGTACCACCCCCATCTACCGCATACAGGTAAGGCCCGTTTTGTATTGATATAGCTTCTATATGCGCCCCGCCATCGTTATAATCAGTTCCGTAGCACGAAGTAGAATCGGTAGAAGTAATAAAATTATCGATGCTGGCATTAGGTATAGTAGCAAACCTGGTTTGTGTACAACCATTATTATCCGATATAATAACCGTATACGTACCAATAGCCAGGCCCAGTATCAACCCATCTGTAGTATTTATAAAATTACTTCCATCCTGCGTGGCCGAGTAGTTATAAGGCGAAGTGCCTCCGTTGGCTACCACTGTAATGGTGCCGTTTTTATCGTCCACACATTTAACCGCCGTTACACTAAGGTCTATTACCATCTCATCGGGTTCTCCAATCGTATCAAACCCCTGCACCGTGCAGCCCTTGCTGTCGGTAACAGTAACTAAATAAGTTCCTTTTAAAAGCCCGAAGGCAGAAGCAGTAGTCTGATTATCTGACCATAAATACGTGTAAGGTGCTGTGCCACCTGCAACTACCGAACTAATACTGCCGTTAGGAGCCTGGTAGCAGGTAGCGTTCAGGTGGCTAAGGGCAAGGGTTAAAGTATCGGGCTGTGTAAGTGTAAAGGTTTGTGTAATAGTACACAGGTTCGCATCCGTAGCCGTTACGGTTATAGCGCCGGCAGGCAGGTTAGCAGCTAGCGCCGCGGTTTGTGCCGGATTACTGTTCCAGGCATACGTAAAGGCACCGGTTCCGCCGGTGGCCAATACTTCTACCGAACCGTTGGCTCCGCCAAAGCACGACACATCGGTTTGGTTAACCAGCGCCAGTTGCACCGGTGTTGGTTCAGTAATTACAAAGTTGGCTGTAACCGAGCAATTAGCATCGGTAATAGTAACATCCAAAGGCCCTGCAGCCAATCCGTTAATAGTAGCATTGCCCGTGGCGGTTCCGTTCCAGTTGTATTGATAAGGTGGTGTGCCACTGGTTACAGTAATAGTTGCACTACCGTTATTACCACCATGGCAGGAAACTTCTGTTTGCGATTGTGTATAGGTTAAAATAGCTGCAGCTACAATAGTATAGCTCGCAGTAGCAGAGCAGTTAAGGTTATCCGAAACGGTAAGGTCGTAAGTGTCGGCCGCTAACCCGGTAATGGTTTGTCCGCTGTAGGTCTGGCTGGTGCTTTGCGCCACCCAGTAATAACTGTAGCCGGGCGTTCCGCCCGATACATAAGCTGTTAAACTGCCTGTAGCGCCTCCACAGCCTGCATTTTGCACGTTGGCAGAGTCAACTGCAAGTGCAGCAGGCTCGGTAACGGTGTAAACGGCCGAAACAGAGCAACCGGTGCCATCGCTTACAGTTACGCTGTATTGGTTAGCCACCAGCGTGCTGATGGTGCGGGTATTTTGTAGGGTGCTCCAGGCATACGTGTAAACACCGTTGCCACCTACAGGGTTGGCGGTAATACTTCCGTTGTTGCCGCCGGCGCAGGCTACATTGGTAAGTGTAGGTGCATTTAAGGTTACTACGTTGCCGCTGGTTCCTACTGTATAGCTGGCAGTGGCCGTGCAACCGTTTTGATCGGTAGCTGTAACCGAATAATTACCTGCACTTTGGTTGGTAATAGAAGCGCCTGTTTGCCCGCCCGACCAAACAAAGCCAATAGTACCGGTGCCACCGCTGGCGCTGGCTGTAATACTTCCACCGGTGGTGCAGGTGGCGTTAGCAATAACCGGTGCGCCAAACACAATAGCAGCAGGTTCGTTAACCACATACGATACCGATGCGCTGCAGCCGTTTTGGTCAGATGCAGTTACCGAATAGGTTCCACCGGTAAGTGCAGGAACCGATGCCCCTGTAATTGGCGGCACGGTAGACCATACAAAATCAATAGCGCCTGTTCCTCCATTCGCGCTTACGGTAATGCGGCCATTGGCGGCGCCATTACAAGTTATATCTACAATTATTGGTGCTCCAAAAGTAATAGCCCCCGGCGCTGCGCCTACATTGTAGGTGGCTGTGGTAGTACAGCCATTGCCATCGGTTACGGTAACGGTATAAGGGCCGGCCGCCAGGTTGCTGTTTACTGCACCGGCTGTGCCGTTACTCCAGTTATAGGTAAACGGACCAGTACCTGTGGCCGTAGCAGTAATGCTACCACCGGCCGAGCAGGTGGAGTTAGTAATAACCGGTGCGCCGAAAACCGGCGGAGCTAATAAACTTAAACGGGTAGTATCTGTTGCTGTGCACGAGCCGGTGCTAATGGTAATTATATAATCGCCGGTATCGGCGTAAGCAGTATTATAAACTGTTGGCTGTGCCTGGGTAGAGGTAAATCCGTTAGGGCCTGTCCAGTTATAGCTGCTTACCACTCCATTGGTGGCAAGGGTAAAATTAACTGAGTCGCCCGCGCATGCAGGGCTGCTATTGGTAGCGCTAACGGTACAAATGCAGGGTTGCGGTGCCGTGTAAGTAGTGGTAAAGCGGCACGAAGTATCGCGGGTAAATTGCGCTCTTACAGTTACTATAGCACCATTGGCGGTGTGCGCAGGCAGTGTATAAGGAATTGGATTAGGAAACGGGCTGTACAATTTAACCGTATCGCCCAGGCTGGAGGTAATAGTAAGCGTATCATTAGGCTGTGGCGGATATTGCAGGTTAACCGAGCCGCTGGTGGTATAAGTATTAGTGGCGCCGTCGCAGGCTGTTGGCACAGCTGGCATAGCCGTTATGTTACACAATATGGCACAGTTGGTAGAAGCGGTGGATGTACCCTGGGTTTGCAGGGTAAAATTGGTAGGCTGCCCCGAAAAATTGGTAATGCAAAGTACGTAGTAGCTGCCCGATTGAGCGCCTGTAATATTTATAAATTCGGTAGCATTTATCGAGTAGCTGCAGTCTATAATATTATCAATGGTAAGCCTTGCGCTACAGGCCAGGTTGTTAGGGAAAGGTCCCCAGCAGACAAAATCCACATCGCGGTTAGCGGTATTAGAAAGCCGTATATCCAGGTTTCCGCTCGTATCTATTTGCAGGTAATACCAGCTTGGGTTAGGTTGGGTGCTAAGGCAACCATAATCGGGGCCTGCTTGCGCCGTTCGGCCGGTATCTGCCGGAAAGTTATACGCTGTATTAGAGCAGAATGCCTGCGTGTTTATGGTATCGGTGCAAGCGGGTACGGGAGGAGGAGGTGGTGGTGCGCCACAGGCAATCACTGCTCTCCAGCCCAAATATTGTATGCTGGCATCTGATGTAAAATAAAAAGTAAGACAGTGCGAAGCGTTAGTGGATTGAACTGTACCCGGCGAAGAAGTTCCCGAAAAACCTCCAATAAGCGGGGCTGCCGTGCTGTTACCATCATAAATATACAAGGAATCAAAAGAGGCTTCTAATCTAAACTGCCTGAAGGCAATATATAGGTCTTGCCCGCTGGAAGAGCAAAAAGTAATTGTATAGTTTTCATTATCGGTGTATAGGCCGCTGGTGTCGCCACTATCGTAAAATGTTCCGGCGCAGGTACTTACATTGCCCGAAGTGCCCATTATATACGTTTGTGCGTATGCCGCCATACACATTAATAAACTGGTAGATAAAGCAACCGCACTCTTAAAAAACTTCATGACCGCAATTTTAACGTCACAAAAACAAATAGTTACCACACATTATACAGATGTTACGGAGGGCATGAGCGTTGCCTTGTATAATAAATCCTTTTTATTGTAAGGATGGTATGAACAAAGATAAACAGGCTTTTTGAAAAAGCCGTTAAAAATTGGGGGCTATAAAGGGTCGGCTAATAATATGAGGATGCTACTTTAAATAGATGTAACCGACAAAATTGCCTAATGGTCTAAAAGCTAATTATTTGCGCGCGTTTCTAGTTGCGTTATTGTATGGCAAATTACCTCACCAGCGTAATCGTCCCGTTCTTCTCCGTCTTGGTATCATCTAAAAACACAACACTTACGGTGTAGGTAAGTACTTGCGGTTGCTGCACCTGTCCCTTGTAAGTTCCATCCCAACCGCTAAACTGATTGTTGCTTTGGTAAACCAGTTCGCCCCAACGGTTAAATATTTTCATATCTACCTTTTTAATGCCCTGGCCGTAAATCTGGAACAAATCATTGTTTCCATCGCCGTTAGGTGTAAACGCCGAAGGTATAAACAGTGGCAAAGCCTCGGTTAAGCTGGCATGCAGGGTAGCGCTGCCATAGCACGTAGCGTTGCCATTAACCATACTTAAGGTTATCACATAATCCTGCTCTGTAAAAGGACTAACCACCGGGTTAGGGCAATCCGTGCAGCTAAGTCCCAGCTCAGGTGTCCAACTGTAACTTACCTGCCCCGGTGCATTTAAATAA
>JBGAUW010000016.1:0-134577 GCA_044228435.1 Chitinophagales bacterium | reverse complement strand
ATTGGGTAGCTGCCGGTTGCGGTGCTGTGTACAAAGAAGCCCTGGAATGGTGCTATCATTTCACCGGGCTGTAAATCCTGGTAGCTGCCTGCAAAGGCTCCTGTAGTGCGCCATACTTTTACCTCGCTGGTAAAGTTGGTTGGTGCACCCTGTGTAGTAAAGTCTAAGTAAGCAAGGTATGGGTTACTAACCAATACCCAGCCGGCAGTCATTGGGCGGCCCTGTAAGCTGCTGTTAGTCCAGCCGGCGTTAGTGCCGCTTTGGCCGTAGCTGGCTGCTGTGTTGGGCGCTCCGCTTACGCTTAATACGTTGCTGCCTGTTTTAGTAACCGAGAAGCCTTTGGCTGCTGTGGCTGCTGTGCTGCCTGCTTCTACTTTCCAGCCGGCCAGTGAGCAGCTGCTGCCATTAGATTGGTCGTAGCTGAATACGCTGCCATATACCGAGGTAGAGGCCAATGCAGTTTCATCGCAGGTTGGTTTAGGGGTTACAAAGCCGCTGCTGCTGCCTGCGCCAAATTGTGCAAGAGTGGTGCTTACCGGGCTACCCATGTAGTGCTGGTTAGTAACACCGGTAGTGCTGTAGTAACGCTCAGCTGTAATGTTGCCGGTAATAGTTCCGGTGTAGCCACTGGTAAAGTTATCCAACACTGCAATTTGGGTAGTAGATGTGCTTTTGAATGTAAGGGTGCCGCTGCCGGTGGCAAGGGTGCCGCTTTCTAATTCTACAGCGGTGTTTATATCGAAGGCGCTACCCGATTGCATGGTGGCGGTGGTGCCGGTGGTTTTAGCAAGGTGAAGGGTGGTAAAGGCTGTGCGGCCGCTGAGTGTTTGGGCGGTAGCGCCGGTTAGGATTACTTTACCCGCACCTATTACTGAAGATGCCGTAGTACTACCACCGGTCCAGTTGCCGCAGGCTGTAATGTTGTTCGAACCTAAGTCCAGCGTTTTGCTGTCGCCAAGGGTAATGTCGCCTACGCTTACCGCACCGGTTAATACCGGGTTGCGCGGTGTGCCGCTTGGTATTACTACATTGGTAGCGCAGCCGTTAACAGGCACGCCTATGTTCCAGTTGGTGGCGGTCGTCCAGTTGTTGTCTACGGTTGAGGCGCCCGTCCAAACATAGCCTGAAACGGTTTCGCCAATTTGATATTCGCCAAAGGTAGTGGCACCGGTAATTTGCGTACTGGTTGGTGTTCTTGTGCCCACAGTACCCGAAGCCCAGGTTGGGTTAATATATTTTGCAATTGCAAAGCTGGCAGTATTGCCTACCGAACCGGCATCAATATCCGAAGTTACAAAATTGAAGGTACCATCGTAGCTTGTAAAGCCTGTAACACCACTATTTACAATACTCCAATATCGGTTTACACTTTTTGACGCGTTGATACTAGATGAGGCTATTTGCGGATGGTCGGCGCCTACAGTAAAGGCTGTAAGGCTACCAGTGCCGTTTGTAGTGCCTGCAAAAATAAGGTCGGCAGAAGTATAACTGGCTGCATCGCCAATTTCGAATGACTTAGCTGCGGTTGAAGCCGCAATAAACTTCTCCAGGTTTCCGTTAACCCAGCCATTAGCAGCAGAAGCACCTGAAACCGTTGCAGCGGCGGCAACACTTACCTTGCTGGTACCGGTAACCAATATTCCTTTATAGAACACTAATGAGTTGTTTACAGTAGTTGATTGAGATAATGTAACCGTGTTAGAAGCTGCAGTTTTATCCAAATACATATTAACCATTTGGGCAGGAAGACCAGTTCCGGCAGTTTGATTTACACTGCCTACAAAGCCATAGCTGGCAGTAGCAGCAAAATTGCGGCTGGCGGTTTGAATATTTCCTGTTGCACCGGTTGCAGCAATGGTACCGCCATATTTAAAGGTGGCACCGGCTAATACATTAAATGAGCCTGTGCCCGCAATAGTATGTGTAGAAGCTAACTGGAAACAGGCAGGGCTATTCACATTCATAACTCCATTTACATTAAAGCCTGCACTAGCCAAAACGTTGGCACCACCCGCAGCAATGTTGGCACCGGTAGCATTAAGTTCTACATTATTGTAAGTAATAGTGGTTGAAGGACTGCCATACGTTCCTTTGAGGGTATGTGTTTGGACAGATGAACTTCCATACAACTCAACAGTACCACCGGTAAGTATATAAGGTGCATTAATACCGGTAAGTTGCGGTAAAGTTGTGTTAAGCATGCTAAGCCTAAAGCGCGAAGTGTTTAACATTGTTAAGCCTGCATCGCCGCTAAATTCTTTATTTTCTACATCCAGAATGGCCGCATCTTTTATTGTAACCAGCTCGTTAAGGCTGTTAGCAGGTAATGCACTTGAAAGTGTTTTAGTGCCGCTATTGCTAAACGTTAAGTTATAGTAGTCAACCCCGCCTCTTAGCACCTGGTCGGCCGCAGCATTCAACTCAACTGTGCCACCGGTAAGCGTATAATTGGATGTGCTGCTACCACCTAAAATAGGTACAATGCTGGCCGTTTCTGAATTTTGGTAAACACCATCCGACATAATCAGTTTACCTGTACCACCTATAAAGTCGGCCGCAGGTGTGTTTACCACAATGCCTTTTTGAACTTCAACCTTACCACCGCCGCCAATGGTTACCGGCACAACTGGTGATAAAGTGATGGTATTATCCAATAGTTTTACATAAATAATTCTATCCGCGCTGCCACCTGCACCGAAAATAGTTCCGGTGATTTGGTTAGCCTTACCCATAAACCAGAAAGTTGCGGTTTGATTGTATGTAGGGGCATTGGTAGTTTGCACGTTACCCACAGTGCCCGACGTATTATTACAACCGTTAGGCGAAGTAATTTTTAAAGTGCTGCCCGTAGCAGATGTAAAGTTAGTGCCGGTTGAGTAGCTGGTAAGGTTTAGAGCCGTGGTGCCGTTAAAACTAAAATCTAACGTTCCGCCATTGGCCACAGTAACCGAACTGTTTTTTCCTAAATCTAAATTTGAATTTAAAAGTTGCACATAAGCACCACTCTTAACGGTAAAGTCGACATACTGATTGCGGGTTGCGGCAGTTGATGCAATATCAACTGTTTGCGTAGTAGCTGCTGTAAGTCCATCGCCTGTACCGCTAAAATTAACAGCGCTGTTTGATGTAGCCGTAGATGTAAGCGTAGCGCCTGTTCCAAAAGCAACATCCCCCTTAACATTAATAACCGAAGTAGCCGTGCTGGTGCCCGATGCTCCGTTCATATTTACTGTGCCGCTGTTAGGCACTGTAAGGTTACTATCAATATTAATGGTAACCGAAGAAGACCCGGTGTTGTTGAGCACAGTAAATGAAGCCGAAGAGTTATTAATCAGGTTCTTCTTAATGTTTATAGTGGCAGTAGCAACTACATTTAAGCAGCTTAATGAGCGAACCAGCGATGCATCCATTATCAGGTTACCACCTATACCAACGGTATAGCCGGTTGTGTTCATACGCATTGTAGAGGTAGATGAACCAGAAGGTGATTTAAATATAAGATCGTTGTGAGTAAGGTTTTTATTAAATGCGTCTGATAACAATGTAAAGGTACCCGACGTGCCTGAATTAAATACCAGATTACCAAAGCAAGCAGTGTAACCATTGTATGCATTGGCTGTAATATCACTGGCAACCGGTATAAACAAATCGGCTGAGGCGCTCGAGAAATCCTGGATAGTAAATACTGAGTTAGGATGAAAATCTTCAGTACCGTTCCATAACGAAGAACTTAGATTAGTAGTTGAATAACCAGAATAATTAAAGTTAACCAAACCTGCATCCTCTACTTCAAAAGTACCCGCCGCATCCATGGTAAAACGGGTATCTATTTGTAAAGTGGCGGTGCTATAGATATGCATGTTTTTAGCTGTCCATGGAGATGAACTGCCCCATGTAAGAGTTGCTCCCGGCAGTATAGTAATACTTGCGCCGCCATACGAGCCACCGGCTGTTGGTATTTGTATGTTATGTGCAATATATACATTGGCAGTGCCGGTTGGTGAAGTACCGGTGGCAGGGCTCCAGGTTCCGCCCGAATAGCGCTCCCAGGTTGCAGTTCCCGCACCCGATGTTGAAGTCCAGGTACCGGGGGTAAGTGAACGCCAATCGTTATTAGCATAAACTATAGAGGTAATATCGAAAGTTGAACTTGCGCCGGTTGATGTTAGTGGAGATAGTGAAGCCGTTAAAGTAAGGCTTGTACCTGCTGTACTATGCACAATATTGCTAAACGTAGCTAAACCGCTGCTAAGCGCTGCAGTATTAGTAGAAGTGCCACTTAAAGTACCGGTAGAAGTAATGGTTACTGTGCCGGTATAATCAATATCGGTGTTGCCGTTTGCATCGCTTGCCTTAACCGTAACAGAAGGGCTCATAGCCGCATTGGCACCTGTATTAGAAGGACCCTGAACAAAAACCAGTTTAGAAGCAGATACCGCAATACGGTTAACCGCTGCGGTAACGTTATCGCTTTGTGCTGCACCGGCATTGGCTGCTGCAAATACCGACCCGCTTGAAAGCGCTGTAGCACTTGAAACAGTAAATACCATTTTCTGCTTATCGGTAACAGTTGTGTTAAACGTAACGCGTAGGTTAAGAGCCAGTGTTTGATCATCAGGGCAAACCACCGAAAGGCCGGTAAAGGTAATTGGCGAAGTGCCGTTTACAGCTACTGCTGCAATAAGGCTATTGCCATTAAATATAGCCGCCGAACGAATATTAGCCACGTTAGTTACGCTAAATGAAATATCGGTAAGAGTAGTGGCGTTGTTATCCGCATCGGTGGCAGCACCGCCATCGCGCAGGGTAAAGCCCATTACACCTATACTGCCGTTCGCATTATTAGCTAAAGTATTGGTAATGGTTGCTGCCTGATAAGCTGTATAATCTATATCCTGATTTTGGCTGGCCGAAGAAGCAGAATTATAAACAATATCGCTATTGGCACTGCCGGTAATGCTAAATGCAAACGCAGCCGATGTAGCACTGTTGTAATTAACATCAGCCGCAATAGAAGCTGTAGCAGTGTAAGTGCCAATTGCACTTGGGCGGGTAGCACTTGGCCCATACGTAGTGCCGCCGGTACCCACATAGCTGAAAGTTACAGTGCCCGATGGCGCTGCTCCTCCCCCAACTGCAGGCGCCGAATAGGTATTAGGGCCAACTGCTGAACCAGTGATAGCATAGCTGCTTGAACCGGTAACCGTAATTGTAGGCGTGGCCTTATTTACTGTAAGTGTGCCATTAATGTAGTTAATGCTATAATTAGATGCAGTAAAAGTACCGCCCGTAGCTAACGACGGAACAATGTTATAACCGCCCGGTGCTGCTGTAGCAACTGCGCCGGTGCTTGCCAAAGTAACCGAACCTATGGTTTCGCTATTGGCTATACCTGATGAAGTAAATGTTGTTTGCCCAGCCCCTAATGTAAGCGCGGTGCCATATGTTTTTGACTGTGCGCTGGCTGTAACATCCAATGCTTTTGCACTAACCTGGTTGCCGCTGGCTGCAGTGGTAATATTTATTGTAGTAACCCCGCTGCTGATAGCAACGTTCTGCCCATTGTAAATACTTGTACCTACAGCTGCATTAGCTTTTAGTCTTACATAAACAGTTCCGGTGGCAGTGCCACCGCTTTGCGGGTAGGTAGCAGTAGCACCGTATGTGGTTCCATCGCTGGATACCTCAAAACCGGTAGGTGCCGTAGCTGTAATGGATGAAGAAAGGCTTGAGCCGGAAATAGCAAATGATTGTGCTGTGCTTGCGGTGCCATAAGTGGTAGTAAATGCAGAGGCTGTGGCAGCACCATTTAAAACGGGTGTGGCAAGCGCATCTACAATTCCATTCAGGGTAATGTTATCCAGCCTCCAGTCGCCCGATGTGCCGCCCCATCCATAAATACGGAACGTAATACTTGATGTAAGGCCTTCGTAAGTAGGTGAACCAAGCGTAATTGTTTTAGTGGTTGGTGTGGTAGATGCGGTACCGGTAGCAATATCGGCGGCATAGCTATCAACGCTGCTTCTTACCGCATAGTTAGTAGCACCGGCCGATGAGCGCCAAACATCCATAACAAGGCTGCTTGCAAGCAATTGATAGCCACTATTGATGGTTATAGTAAATTCCAGATACTTAGCAGTACTGAAACTCCCCGGCCATGTTGTGTTGCCGCTAAATGCGTTTGCTACGTTACTGTTACAGGTAATACCTGTGGGTGCTATGTTATTGAAACTTATGTTGGCAGGTACACCGGTAGCACCATAACTGGCGCACGATGTACCTGTAAATAAGTAATTGCCCAGTGCAACAGGCGCTGCCGTAATATTAGCAGTTAGCCCGGTTGGCTGGGTAAGCGTATAATTTCCGCCATGGGTGCCCCCTAAGGTAAGCGCAGCTGTTACAGGTATGTTAGTGCCTACGTTTACGCTGGCAAAGGTACCACCCCCGCCTACAGTTACATTATCTCCGCTTAATACACCTACCAGTGTAGTACCGGTTATGGTTGCGGCGTTAGTAGCATCGTATGGCTTATCCTGCGCCACAGCCCCTGTGGTAGTAAGGTTAACGGCAGTAATGCTTGCCGTAACAGTTGGCTGTGTTACTGTATAGTTAGCCGATGGGGCATTGTAAGTAAGGCCGGTAAGAGTTTTGTTTGTACCAACATTTGCATCCGGAAATACGAAAGTGCCCGAAGAAGTTACAGCGAAGGACTCGCTATTTGCTAAACCACTATAAGCCGCTGTACCATTTACTGTTACAGCCGCACTTTGGTTATATACCTTATTGCTGGCCGTTACACCCGTAATAGTAAGTGTTTTAGTATTTACTACGTTTCCGCTGGCCGGTGTAGTAATATTTTGCGAGGTAGCCCCTGTACTGGAAAGCACCACGTTCTGGGAGTTATAAGAGCCAGCCGAAGCGTCTGCCTTTAAGCGGAGATAAAGGGTTCCGCTTGCTGTGCCGCTGCTTTGCGCAAAGGTTGCTGTGCCACCATAAGTTGTTCCATTATCCGAAACCTCAAAGCCTGTTGGGGCAGTAGCAATAAGGTTTGCCGTAAGGTTAGTGCCGCCTACCGTAAATGTTTGGGCGGCTGATACAGTGCCATAAGTAGTAGTAAAAGCTGTCGTAGTTGCTGCGCCGGTAATGCCAGGCCCCGATGCGCTAAGCGTAGTTACGTTTGCAGGATTATTAGTGCCCAGGTCATAGTAATTATATTTCTCAGCCGCTGCCGCACCATCGTATTCACAAACCATAACGCGGTAAGTGCTCGATCCTGCCAAATTGCTTACAGTTACACCTGAAGCATGCGTAGTGCCATTAAATATACAATACCAACCGGTAGAGCCTATTTGGCTGCCCGAGCCATAAGCGGTATTGGCAGTATAGGTAGTATTAATAACAGGTGCTGCAGAGCCCGTGCTTGCCAAAGCCATAAATACCGCTCTTTTAGCACCTGTACCGTTTGTCCAATCAACATTTGTTCCACTGCTTGTAGTTGAGGTAAAGCTAACACCAGTTGCCTGCGCTGTACCTGTAATAATAATATTGTCAATACGCATGGTAGCAGATGTACCACCGCAGATAAATCTAAGCCGTACAGAACTTTTGTTATCATAAGCTCCTGTTGCAGACAATGCAGTACTAGCTAATGACGCGTAACTACCATTATTACAAGTTAAGCTAACTCCGGTTGATGCGATAGTTGTGCCTCCTGTCGGATCTCCGGAAACATTCCATATAGAACCTGCACTTGATGAGCGCCCGTCGAAAGAAACTTTTATGTTAGAATAACCAGTTGTGGTCATCGTTAACTCCAGGTACTTAGTGGCTCCGCTAGTAGCAAAAGATGCCGCCATTCCGCTTGTGGGATTTCCCTGGAAGTATGATGCTGCAACACTGGCCGTCATAGTTGGGCTTACCCCGCTAGCAGAGGTTACGTTGGTACTACCTGTAAGGCCCGAACCATCAAATGTATAAGTAACTAAAGTGGTTTGCGCCCAAACTTGGGTATTTACCAATAATACAAACGCCAATAACGCGAGGATGCGTAGTGCTTTTTTCATACTTAAATTTTATGTGCCGAGTTATGTTTTGTCCAAAAACCGCTTTGCGCCGCAAAAATATACAAATTAACAGCCAGTCCCAATCTAAACCTGTGTATTAATGATAAAATAATATATGCTTTTTAGCCCTTGCCACCCTAAAATACAGGCAGAGGGGCTGCTTGTCAAGCCTTTGCAGGTTATTAAAGAGTTAACTAAATGTTAGTTACTTTATTTTGAGAGTGAAAGGCCCACCATTTTGTGTTAAAAAAAGAAGACAGCGGTGTCCAAAATCCCGTTACAATGTTATTGTAGAAACAAAAAAGGCGCCTCGCTGTAAGCGGGCGCCTTTATACTATACCTGTTACGGGTTTAGTTATTTGTAATTAATACCTTTTTGGTGGTAAAGCTGCCGGCGTTTTTAACCTTTACTATTACGTAACCAACCTCTATGTTGGCTATCGGTTTGCTGTAAATGGTGCTGCGGCCAAACTTCTCGTTTACTAGCTCCTGGCCTATTACGTTGTATATCTGTATCTCCGCTTCTACTTTGCTTTGTTTGCTAAAGTCTACATACACACGGCCGCCGTTGCTCCATATGCTGATTGGACCACCATTGGCTATTGTTCCAATACCTGTAGCCGTTTGGCTAACTGTTACGGTCTGGCTGCTGCTGGTGCTGCATCCGCCTTCGCTTATTACTATCAGCGTTACGGTGTAGGTGCCGGTATCAGCGTAGCTGTGTATTACGTTCTGGCCGCTTTCGGTAGTGCCGTCACCAAAATCCCAGTAGTAGCTGGTGGCTACACTGCTGCTGGTAAAGTTTACGGGCATATTGGTTTGGGTGGCATTTACCGATGGGGTAAATACCGCCGCTACTGCGCCTGCCCCGTTTACTGTTACTGTTTTGGCAACGGTGTAGTTGTTGTTATCTACTAAAGTAAGGGTATAGGTGCCTGTTGCTACTGCGGTGCTGATTTGGGTGGTCTCGTTCAGGGTGCCGGTAGCTACAGTGGCGTTGTTGGCATCGGTAAGTGTGTAGGTCCAGTTGGCAGTGCCGGGCTGGGTTACGTTGATGTTGCCTAAGCTGTTGCAGTTTTCGTCGGTGGCTGTTACTTCTGCAGCCGGTGTAAAGTGTAATACAAAGCGCTCCCACTGGTCGGCGCTATCGGCGGTAAACTGGTAGTCGCCATTACGTACGTTATACATGGTGCCCAGTTTTCTGTCTTCCAGCATAATGTAGCTGGTCGGGTCAAAGCTGTTCAGTCCATCAAAGCTGAAGGTGTAAGTGCCTGCTACTTCCGGTTCAAAGCCCATGGTAATGGTGCTGGTCTCGGCTATGCTCTTGTGTATGTTTTTGCTCATCCACAGGTTGTTGGCGCCTAAGGTGTATAAGGTATGGCGGCCTAAGGTGCCCGCTATTTTCTGTGCATCGTAGTCGTTATCAAAGCCGGTGGTGGCATCGCTGTTAAAGGCTACCATGGTTATATCGGCTAAGGTAGTGTTGTTGTTGGTGGCCAGTATGCTCAGTTGCTGGTCGTTAGCCTGTGCCTGGAAGGTACCTGCTGTGCTGCGGGTGCGCTTGTTACCATTGATTGGGTAGCTGCCGGTTGCGGTGCTGTGTACAAAGAAGCCCTGGAATGGTGCTATCATTTCACCGGGCTGTAAATCCTGGTAGCTGCCTGCAAAGGCTCCTGTAGTGCGCCATACTTTTACCTCGCTGGTAAAGTTGGTAGGTGCGCCCTGTGTAGTAAAGTCTAAGTAAGCAAGGTATGGGTTACTAACCAATACCCAGCCGGCTGTCATTGGGCGGCCCTGTAAGCTGCTGTTGCTCCAGCCGGCATTAGTGCCGCTTTGGCCGTAGCTGGCTGCTGTGTTAGGGGTTCCGCTTACGCTTAATACGTTGCTGCCTGTTTTAGTAACCGAGAAGCCTTTGGCTGCTGTGGCTGCTGTGCTGCCTGCTTCTACTTTCCAGCCGGCCAGTGAACAGCTGCTGCCGTTAGATTGGTCGTAGCTGAATACGCTGCCGTATACCGAGGTAGAGGCCAATGCAGTTTCGTCACACGTTGGTTTAGGAGTTACAAAGCCGCTGCTGCTGCCTGCGCCAAATTGTGCAAGTGTAGTTGCTACCGGGCTACCCATGTAGTGCTGGTTAGTAACACCGGTTGTGCTGTAGTAACGCTCGGCAGTAATGTTGCCGGTTAGGTTACCGGTGTAGCCAGTTGTAAAGTTATCTAACACTGCGATCTGGGTAGTAGATGTGCTCTTAAATGTAAGCGTGCCGCCGCCGGTGGCAAGGGTGCCGCTTTCTAATTCTACCGCGGTGTTTATATCGAAGGCGCTACCCGATTGCATGGTGGCGGTGGTGCCGGTGGTTTTAGCAAGGTGAAGGGTGGTAAAGGCTGTGCGGCCGCTGAGTGTTTGGGCGGTGGCGCCGGTTAGGATTACTTTACCCGCACCTATTACTGAAGATGCTGTAGTACTACCACCGGTCCAGTTGCCGCAAGCTGTAATGTTGTTCGAACCTAAGTCCAGCGTTTTGTTATCGCCAAGGGTAATGTCGCCTACGCTTACCGCACCGGTTAATACCGGGTTGCGCGGTGTGCCGCTTGGTATTACTACATTGGTAGCGCAGCTGTTAACAGGAACGCCTATGTTCCAGTTGGTGGCCGTCGTCCAGTTGTTGTCTACCGTTGAGGCGCCGGTCCACGTGTAATCGCAGGTAACTACTAACGTAACTTCGTTCGATGAGCCGGTAGCCACTGTAGGTGAACAACGGTTTACGTTCAGCCTGTACTTGTACCCATTTATAGCTGTAGTATAACCGGTAAGTGTAAGCGTCGTTGTAGTAGCGCCGGTGTAAATACCGGTATTGGTTACGTTGGCATAACCACCGCCATTATCTACCTGCCATTGGTAACTAAACTCACTGCCGCTTGCAGCTCCGGCAGAACTGATTGAAATAACGTTATTAACCGAAGGGCAGGCAGGGTTTACACTGGCAGCTGCTGTTCCCGCAGCCGGTATTGGCATAGTCCATTCATCGGCTCCTGCATCGGGTGTAGTGCCGCGCACGCCTGCAGCATCAATATCATCAGGCACTGCTATAGGTGTTGTAATAGCTACGCCCTTGTTATTGATATTACATAGAGTAGGAGATGTAAGATCGATATGTAAGTTAGACGGGAACGAACTAACCTGCACAAAAGGCACACTGGTTACAAACAACGAAGCAGTTTCACGTGGGCTGGTCAGGGTGGATTGATAATTAGTCAACGTTGACTGGCTGCCAGCGTTGGTGGTTAAAAGATACGATTTACCAAAACCACCATTGCTTAATATGTTGTTATTAGAGGTAGTGGCTATTTGCGATAATGTATTGGCCGCACTGCGTGTAGAGTAAACGCAAGATGCAGCCGTACCTGTTGTAGGATTATAATTGTTAACCAAAATGTTATTTCTATAATCCAGCGAACCGTTACCCGACAGGAACAAAGCACCCGAAGTATGCGCTGCATTGGTAGAGGTTCCTTCTAAATACACGGTGTTATTATACACACGGCTTGTTGCTCCGTTCTCGCTGGATATACCTCTTACACCACCTGTGGTAATGTTAGATCCGTTGGCAATAATTTTACTTACCATGTTATTGGTAATATTAAAGGTTCCGCCAAAAGAGCCATCCACTGTAATACCCAAAGCAATTGCACCGGTAGTACCAGTACTTACCACACTATCAATCACATTTTTTTCAACCATATTAATACCGGCACCATAAAGCCCCAGTGCGCCGGCTAATTTATTATTGGCAGCGCTGGTTATACCGCGTATGGTATTGCTGCGCACCTCACAATCATCGCCGCCGGTAGCTATACCGCTACTGTTACTGCTGGTAGCTTTTATGGCTGTAATCGTATTGCCCTCTACTACCGAATTATAACCCTCGGCATAAATAGCCCATACATCCGAAACACCCGTAACCGAGAAATTCGAAATTGTGTTATTTTTTATAAGTGCATAATTCGAGCCTGCCTCGCCGCTAATAGCTATTTGATAAACGGCAGTACCGGTTCCGTTCGAATTGAAATTTTGCAGCGTGTTGCCAATTACTTCACAATCTTCCGTACCAATCGAAATTCCATATACGCTGGTTACACCGGCTGCAGTAGCTTCCAGGTTAGAAATAACATTACCTCTTATAAGCTGGCCATCGGCGCCTGCTAAATAACAGTTAATGCCATGCACTTCCGTACTTGTTTTGGTAGAGGTAAGGGTTGCGCCCGGTCCACCAATAATATTGCTATCGATAGTGGCTACAAGGCTGGTGCCGGTAATGTGTATTCCTTCTACATAAGCACCAGCAGTAATATTTTTGATTGTATTTTTAGAAATAGTTGCTGCACTACCATCAATAATATTAATACCTATTACTTCCCAAACAGTACCGGGGTTTATGTTCTGAATGGTATTACCGGTAATTTCCATAGTATTGAGAGTACCAAAGCTTCCGTAAAATCCGTAGTTATCCGATGAACTGCTACCTACTATATTCGATATGGTAGTGTTCTTTAATTTAAAATTTGTTTGGTAGCTTATAACCACACCGTAGTTACCCGAATTGCTGCTGCTGCCTATGTTTGTAATAGAACTGGTACCACCAGCCTCGGTATTAATTTCGTTGTTGTTATCATCCGGGCTTCCATAGCCGCTAAAGTCGTATCCATCCACCACGTTGCTTACCTGCAGGTTAAGGAACTGGTTATTGCTGTTATCGCCACCGGTGCCGCCAGCGCCGTAAGTATAAATACCACGGGTACTGGTGTTGGCTGTAGTTAAGCTAACGTTGCTGTTTTTAAATATGTTGTTTTTGCAGCCATTGCCTGCCAATCCGTTTAAGAAAACACCATATTCAAAACGGGTAGTGTTATTGGTGTTAGATGCATTGTCGGCAATATTAATACCATCCCAACGCAAGTAGTCAACTCCATTTAACTGCACTACGGCATCGTTGATAGTACTAACACCCGTGGTTCCAACCAATGTAGGTTTTACGCCTGTGCTGTTATCGCGTTGGAAGGTGATAGTTTTAGTACTTGTTCCGCTGGTTGTAATAGCAGGTGTTTTCTCGTTAAAGGTTTGTCCGTCTTTTACGTTAAATACAACTGAGCAGCTTAAACCTAACAAGTTAAGGTCGTTAATAGCCTCGGTAAACGAGTTGTAGTTATAGTTAGCTCCGTTTACACCAGTAGCAATAGTATTGTTAATGGTATAGTTGCTGCCGCACATAGCGCCTAAAATAGGACGGTTACCGGCAGGGTTAATAGCCAGTGTAGGTTGGCCGGTAGGTGTAACAGCAGGACTGGTTGCCGTAAAAGTCATACCCCCCGACGGTATTATTACATCACCCACGTTACCCGGTGTTGCACCCGAAACCACATCATAAGTAACCCAGAAATAGTTAGTCCCCGTTGCTAATGCCGAACTAAAGCTGCTAAAAGTTGGCGAAGCCAAAGTAGTGGTAGCCAAAGCGCCACCGGTAGGGGCACTTGAAGTTCCCGTAAATAGCTTAATGGTTCCAAAATCGGCATTGCTGGTATTATTAGCGCCGCTTACAGTTAATGCGGTTAACGAAATGCCACCGGTGCTGCCCGTTACATCTACATTTATCCTAAGCATATTGTTATTGCTGCTACCCTGAACTATAGGGCCGGTTTGTTGCGTACCGGTAATGCTGCTTATAACCATAGGCACCGGTGCGGCCGAGGTAATACTTATATTATCAACTGCTGCCGGTGGTGTAACCGAAGTTGTTCCATCGTTTTGCCAGGTAAATATTATGCGCATAGTAGAATTTGCCGAAGCATTACCTACCTGTGTACTGGTTAATGGAACAATAACATTTGTCCACCCTGTAAAATCGATAGTTTGATTGTATAATAAAGTGGCGCCGCTTAAAGTAGTTGAACTGCTTGCCGGCGTGCCTGCAACCGGTGTAACACTGGTAGGTGCAATATAAACCATTAAGTGGTCGTACACTGTTCCCGAAAATGTTTCCTGCAATCCTTTTAAATCGAAAGAGAAATTATAAATGGTCTGTCCGGCCGGGAATGTAACATCACGATAAAAATGTGAGGTTTGGCTGGTATTACTGTATGCATTAGTAGTTCCATTATCGTTGCTAATATACATGCTCTTTGAGCCGCCATTATTAGTAGCGGATCCGCTAATCCATTTATTGGTAGCAGCATTTACAATTGTCCATTCAGGGCAATTTTCAAAATCATCACTTATAGGTGTAGTAGTTTCAGCTACGCTGCCCGAAGTAGTAAAGCTCTGTATAGCGCAGCCGGTAGCATCGCCTGTCACATTGGTAGGCACCACCTTCCAATAGTAAGTAGTACCAGCGCTAAGCCCGCTAAAGCCGTAGGTTAATACATTACCCAGGTTTGTACCGTTTACTACCGTGGTAGGATTGGTAACACCAGCGCCATCGGTTCCAAAGTACAATTTATAGCCGGTTGGTGCGCTACCCGAACCCGGAGCCGTCCAGTTTAAGCTGCCCGGAGAACATATACCAGTTGCTGCATTAGCAGGCGTTGTGTAATTAGCGCATAATGGCGCTGCCGGAGCTGATGAAGTAATGCTGATATTATCGATAGCAGCCGGTGGCTGAGAACCTAAGCTATTATCGTTTTTCCATGAAAAGATGATACGACGGGTAGTACCCGCATCGCTGGCCGAAAGAGGAATATTTACAGTGGCATAAGTAGAGGATAAGTTATAATTAGCTGCACCTACCTGGTTGGTAGTTCCAAGATCGGTACCGGCAACAGGTGTTACGGTTGTAGGCGCATCATATACTCTTAAGCGGTCAGCCGAAACTGATTCGCCCTGGCCTTTCCAATCAAACGAAAGGTTAATAACCGTTTGGCCCGCAGGTATAGTTATATCTTTGTAGAAGTGAGATACCTGGGCAGTGCCGATGGAATAAGCATTGCTTACACCATTATCGTTGCTTATATAAACACCTTTGCTGCCGCCGTTATTGGTAGCAGTGCCCTGCACCCATTTGTTAGTGGCATCATTTACTACTATCCAGTCGAAGCAAGCTTCAAAGTTGGCAGTAACCGGCGTAGTTTCGGCCGAAGTAGCCGTGGTGAACGAATAAATAGGGCAACCGGTAGCATCGCCACCTGCATTGGTAGGTTTAACCTGCCAGTAATAAGTTGTGTTAGGCACCAAAGCAGTAACTGTAGCCGTTAACACGTTACCTACGTTAGTACCATTAATACCGTTGGTAGGGGTGCTGGTTCCCGCACCATCGGTACCCAAATAGAACTTATAACCTGCTGCACCACCCACCGGCACCGACCATGCAAATGGTGTATTATTAAAACAAACACCGGTAGCTGCGTTTGCAGGGGAAGTAGGTGTTGCGCAATTAGGTATTGTGGTAATGGTAGTTTTTGTATTGCTGCTATAGCCGGTTGCGTTCGATGAGCAATCCTGGCGGATATATACATCGTATGAAGTATTAGGGCTTAATGAACCCGAGGCCGGTAAGCTGGCCGGCGAGGTGGATGTAGTTACACCGCTTGTATAAGTGCCAGCGGCTGATGGAGTATAACCAACAGCACCGTATTCAACAATATAAGATAAAGCCGGTGTGCAACCCGAACAGGTAAACGGAACAGAGGCAGTTGTTGCAGTTGTTGTAACAGTGCCAAATGCAGGCGAAGCGCAACCTGCCGGTGTAAACTCATCGGCGCCTATATCCGGCACTGCAGAACCGGTGCACGATGCAGTGCAGCGTGTATCGCCATCATAGTCGGTGCTTACGGTTGATATAGCAACACCCTTTTGATTGATAAAGTTAATGTTAGTGCCGTTGGCATTATCTACGTGCAGTTGCGATGAAGTAAATGTTACTGCCTGGCTTTGCGAGTTTACATCTTTACCGCTGTTAGCAGTTCTCCACGCTGCAATATCTGCCCGGTCGGCCGATGGGCTGTAGCCAAATACGTTGTTAGTACCGGTTGAGTTATAAATGTTATTATAATCCGAGGTAAGCGCGGTTGTGGCAACTGTTTGCTTAATGGCATAGTGCTTGGTAGTGCCGGTTCCGGTTCCACCGGTACGGGTATTTATAAGTATGTTGTTTCTAAGGTTAGCGGTGCTGGTTTGGTTTCTCCAATAGGCAGCCGAGCCACTGCTGCCGGTGGCAGTTCCGCTAATGCGTATAGTATTAAAGTAAATATCAAACTGCTCGCCGGTGGCCGTGTTATCATAAATACCGAGCAATTGTGTGGAGGCAGCGGTATTCAAATCAATCATGTTATTGACAATCGTACCCACCGCGGTGGTGCTTATATCGTAAAGGTAAATACCATATATAAGACCAGCATTGCTGCTTTTTAAGTCGTGTATATAGTTACCGCTAAAAGTAAAGCCGTTAATATTGGTAGCTTGAGGGAAGAAACCCGCAAGCGCAGTAGTTTGTGTAGCAACCTCATAAATTTCATTGTTACTGTACACCGTAGCATTAGAGTAACCTAAATCAGAAATACCGGCTGTGCTCCAATCAAAAATACGATTGCCTGTTATAACGTTGTTGGCATTAGGAAAGCCCAATGAACCCAGGTTACCTACCCCTATGGAAGGTGAGGTAGCACCACGTGTAATATCGTTATTCTGAATAGTGTTGTTACTATTGCCAACTGTGCTGCTGGTTGAAATGGCAACTACCGAACCAAGGCCCGAAGTACTTACCCCTTGCAATACGTTATTTTTTACAATGTTATTTTGGGCTCCGTTAATTAAAAGCACTGTTACGCCCACCGTATTTGTATTGGTAATAGTAAGGTCTTTGCTGGTTCCGCCGCTGGTGTTGCTGCCATCAATAATTACATTTTTTGCACCCGAAAGGCTAAGCGTGGCCGTAATGTTGGCCGCGGTAATTACCGGCGAAACACCGGTGGCAGGTTTTATAGTAAGCGTATAGCTACCCGAATTGGCATTTGAATTTATAGTTATAGGGAAGGTTTCGCCGTTAGTAGTGTTATAAGGTGTTGCGGTAGCATTGGTTAACGAGAAAGTTACATCGCCGGTAAAGCACAATGCCGAGTTATAAGCAGCCACTGCCGCTGTTAAACTGCTAAAGCTGCTGCCGCCTGCTGTACCTACGGTATAAACACCGCCCATAGGCGCTATTAAAGTATAGCTTGAAGGAGTAGTTGGCGCGGTTGAGGCCGCCGGTGGATTAGCAGTAAAACCCGAGGCACCGGTAGGTGAAGCGTTTACATTGGGCGTAGTAACAACATCCTGCGCTACTATATAATATGATACTGTTTCGCCAAAGGCCGCTCCGGCGCCAAAACTAAAGCTATAAGTATTACCGCTTACAAAGCTGCCCGTTGCAGCCGAATAGGCACCGGCATTAATACGCCAATATAGCACCGGTAAGCCAGCACCACTTGTTGGCACGCCGCTGGCATCGGTAATAGTTGCAGTAAGAGTACGGTTACCGGTAACACAGGTAGCTGCTAAAGCGGTATAAGAAATAACCGGACCGGTTAAATCCTGTGCTACGCCGGCAAATTCATCTGCCCCAATATCGGGGGTAGTAGCGCTACGTGTGTTACCATCAAAGTCATCGGCATACCCGCTAATAGCTGCAGCACCGCCTTCAATTTGCGTAGCAGTAGTAGTATTAATATGTAAAAAGTTAGCGCTTGAGCCGGTAGTAGTTACCCAGGTTGGGTTCTCGGTTACTGAACCCGCATCGCGTGGACTCATTCTTGTTTTATAAGTTGCAAGCGAACCGGCAGGGTCGTTGTTGCTGCCATCGGCATAATACAGGTAACGGTTGCTACCGGTACCGGCATACAATAAGTTGTTGTTAGAGGTTGAAGCATAGTTAACAAGCGATGTGTTCGACTTTCTGTAAGCTATAGCCAATCCTGTTCCGGCAGGCGTAGAGGTGTTTACTACTATATTGTTTCTTAAATCGAGCGCTGCGGTAGTAGCAGTAGCAACGGCTGCATGGTATATGCCCGCAGTACCAAAATTAGCGCCGCTTGACGAGGCATTAATGTAAATAGTATTATAGTAAACGTTTAAGGCGCTGTTGGCACCCGCGGTAGTCATATCTATTCCCACAATAGCTGTAGTGCTGCTGGCAGCAGTTGCGCGTAAATCGCCGATTAGGTTATTGCTGATGTTCGCAGTGGTAGCGCTGTTGCTATACGAAATACCAGCAATAAGCGTTCCGCTACTGCTTCCGCTTAAATCGTAAATTTTGTTTTTAGATATGTTTACCGTGGTTCCTGAGCTATAAGTTATACCCGAAATAGTTCCCGAACCTGAGTTATTATATAAAGTATTAATGGTGTTATTCGTAACATTAGTGGTAGTACCACCGCTAAGCACTATGCCGGTTACAGGGCCATTGGCTGTGCAGTTTAAGTTATTGATAAGGTTTTGATCTAAAGTAACTGTTGTAGGATTGGTTACAGTAATACCTTTGCTCCCTGTTGTGCCGGTAGCTGTATTGTTAGCAACAGTATTAAGCGAAATTGTGGCCGTTGGCGTTGCACAAGCAATACCTGTAAAAGCTGAGCTGGTGTTACCTGTAATGGTATTAGAAGAGGCCGTAACACCCTGCAGGTTAGCACCCAATGCCAAATAAACCGGTGTACCGGTTGTGCTGTTATTAGTAATGGTATTGCTGCTAACTACACTGCCAACGCCTCCATAATTTACGGTTATAAAATTATGGCCGCCACTACTGCCGCTTATACTGCTAAAAGTATTGTTGGCAATAGTTTTAACCGGTGCCGAAGTACCTGATGCTCCATCGGTATTATCAATACCGGTAAAAATAAGAGTGCCTGAGAGGGTGATATTTGAAAAATTATTATTGTTAATGGTTAAAGTAGAACCTGTAACCGAACTGGCGTTTGAACTAAAAAAAGTAACGTTACCCGATGAACTTGTTTTGCTAAATGAAGTAACAATACGGTTATCACTTATAGTCATACTACCACCGTTGGGAATGCTCTGAGCATCATCAATAAACGTAACTGCGCCGGTATTGGTAAGCGCAAGCGCTGTAAATGTATTATCGCTTATATCGTGCGATAATACGGCGGTTTGATTTTTTATAAAGTTAACCGCGCCGCTGCTTGCAACGGTGTGGCCAAAGGTAGTAAAGTTGTTGCTTTTTACTTCAAGGGTAGTTGTAGCATTACCGGTTGTACTTTCTAACAATATCCCTTCCACCGCACCGCTGGTATTGCCGGTGCGCACCGAAAGGGTGTTGTTGTTTATTTTATTGGTTATAGTGCCGGTGGGTGCATTGGAAAACGAGGTTACAAATATACCCCTTAAGGTACTAACAGTTACCGCGCCTGCCGAACTTGTAATGTTGTTATTTGAAACATCGAAATTTTTGGTATTGCGAATTACTATACCGTTTATAGTGCCGGTAACGTTGGCATAACTGGTGGCCTGTGCGCCGGTTCCGTAATTGGATATAGTATTGGCATTTGCCACCGAGCCGCCAATGATTAATCCATCATTATGGGCCGCAGCAGCGGTAGGGCCTAATACCAATATACCTACGTTAACATCGGTAATGGTATTGCCAATAATGCTTAACCCGCTGTTGTTACCGGTAGCAGCAGTAGGACTGCTGGTAGTAGTAAGCGCAGTAGCTGTAGAGGTAGAATTGCTATATATACCAAAGGTATTGGTGTAAGTTCTGGTTAAATCAATGGTGCAGTCCTTAATGGTATTGTTCTTGGCACCATTGGTAGTGCTGGCATAAAACAACGCCACTCCAAACTCGGTCATATTGTTGCTGGCCAGGGTGCTGGTAGTGTTGGTGCTTTTTTCCAACATGGTAAAGTTTTGCAGTGTAAGGTAGTCGGAGCCTATAATTTTAAAAATTGCATCGTTATTGGCCCCTGCCGTTTGTGTAGCTGCGGTAATAGTGCTTCCGTTTCCATTTAGCACAAAATAGTTGGCGCTGGTGGTAGCAGCTGTATAGCTAATACTAAAGCCGCCCACGGGTGCATTTTCGGCCCCTGCTGCCGCGCAGGTTAAAGTTACCGGGCCACCGCTAATGGCGGTTACTGTGTTAAGTGCGGTAATGGCATTGGCCAATGATGTATAACTGGCCGCCAGGTTTGGCGTAGTACGGGTAGGAAAATCTACCGTTACCGCCACCTGCGCATTCGCCGCACCAGCTGCAGTTAAAAGAAACAACAAAATGGCAAAAAAACTTCTGCCTGGTTTAAGAATGGTAAAAATACCCATAGTGCTTAATTACAGTTAAAAAAATAATACAATCTATGTACTGCCCGCAGTCCGAATACGGGGTGTTTTTTAATTTTTAATCTTCGGCTAACCCTTACTTCAATTAGCTGCATAATTTTCCTATGCAGGCATTATATACCCTTCCTTTCCTTCAATCCCGGGTTAAATCCTTCGTGTCCAATCCCCGCCTTGAGCGTTGCGGGAATGTGAAGTTAGGTTAATATTAAATTATTACAAAGCCTTTAGAAGGGCTGTAATAAGATAATGCATAACCCATTCGTTAATATATTAGCCGTAACATGGTTTGTCAACTAAGTCCAGGCTTATTTGCCCACACTTCATTCACATGTATTTAATACTTTAGCATTCAAAACAATAGAGCATGAAAAAAGTTTTGCTGGCGGCAATCCTGTTAACCTTAAACCTGGCACTTTGGGCGCAGGGCTTTTATATAGAGTATAAAATAACCTCAGGCACCGTAAATGGCGGTGGCACTATAAAAAACTATGCGCAGGATGGCAACACCCGCAGTGAAGCTGTTATAAGCGCCCCGCAATTGCCTAATGGTATAAAAATAACCTCGCTTAGCCTAAAGGCTGCGCCTAATGTAATGTACCTGCTTAACGATAAGGACAAAACCTACAGCGAACTAAAAACTACCGAAACGGAAGACTATAAAGATTACCCACTGGCAGATTATGAAGTAACTGTGTTAGGCAAAGAAACTGTAAATGGGTACAATACCACCCATGTAACAATAAAGGTAAATGGCAAACAAAGACAGGAGATGTGGACTACTAAAGATATTGCAGGCTATGCTGATTTTAGCAAGGTAAAAACCAAATACACCGGGCAGGATAACCTTTACAAAGCCTTAACCGCCAAAGGGGCCGAGGGTATGCCTGTGCGTGTTAAAATGGCCGAGAGCGGGCAAAATGTGCAGTTAGATTTAGTAAAAGCTGAAAAAAGAAGCAACCCGACAACCCTTTTTAGCCTGAGCGGCTACACAAAAAGCAATAACCCCTCGGGCCTGCCAAGTATTGAGGGAATGCCAGATATGCAGGAAATGATGAAAAAACTGCAGAATATGACGCCTGAAGAAAGAGAAGAAATGATAAAGAAGTTGAAGGAAATGTATCAGCAACAGCAGGGCAAATAGCCCGCAGTTGGACGTCGGCAATAAGTACAATTGAAAGCATAAAGCCTATGACCACAACATTTGAGGAAACTACAATAAAAGGCATAAACGCCAGGTTGGATAACTTAACCCCGGAAAGTAAGCCACTTTGGGGCCGGATGACCGTTAACCAAATGCTAACGCACATGAACGATGCCTTTAAAGTGGCATTGGGCATGAAGCCTGCAAAAGATATATCGAACGTGTTTTGGAATAAGGTGCTCTTTCCTGTATTGGTGAATGGGCTGGCTTGGTTTCCTAAAGGTTCGGCGGCACCCATTGAAATAAGACAGGGAGGCCAGGGCAGCAACCCACGTGATTTTTATACCGAGCTTGAGTTTTTAAAAAAGATGATGGATGTATTTAACGAGCGGGAGGAAGCTAAACTACAGGGCCACCCTTTGTTTGGCAACCTAAGTAAAAAGCAATGGCGCGATTTAATGGTTGTACACCTGGACCATCATTTAAAACAATTTGGAGTTTAAACCAGTTGGCAATAAGAGGCAAAGACAATTAAATAAAATACTATTGCGTGAACACATTAATACGTAAACACATAAACACATTGTATTTTATGAACACGTTTGCACTTTAACACACTCACATGAAACTAGATATACTGGCCATAGGCGTGCACCCCGATGATGTAGAACTTGGCTGTTCGGGCACCCTAATGAAACAAATTGATAAGGGGTATAAGGTAGGTATATTAGACCTTACAAAAGGCGAACTGGGCACCCGTGGCGATGCAAATACAAGGGCAAATGAAGTAGAAGCTTCATCTAAGATATTAGGAGTTCATGTGCGAGAAAACCTGGGGTTTGCCGATGGCTTTTTTGTAAACGATAAAGAGCATCAGTTAGCATTGACTAAAGTGCTACGCAAGTATCAGCCCGAGGTGGTTATAAGCAATGCCAAATACGACCGCCACCCCGACCATGGCCGCTCGGCCCAACTAACGTACGATGCCTGCTTTTTATCGGGCCTGGCAAAAATTGAAACTGAACTTGACGGCCAGAAGCAAAAGCCTTTCCGCCCCCGTGCACTATACCATTATATACAGGCCATACACGCCGAACCTCATTTTGTAGTAGATATTACCGCTTACTACGAGCGCAAACTGCAAGCAATTCTTGCCTTTAAATCGCAGTTCCACGACCCTGAATCTACCGAGGCGAATACCTTTATTTCTTCGCCCGAGTTTTTAGAGTTTGTAAAAGCAAGGGCGGTACACTTTGGTGTGCCACTTGGCGTTAAATATGCCGAGGCCTTTACCGTAAACCGCATACCGGGCGTAGATGATATAATGACACTGGTATAGTTTTTTAGTGATATTTTGTATTAGCGGCTGTTAGATTCTCCTCCTTCGCTGCTACCTGTTTCATCCCGATTTTTCATCGGGAGCAGCGGTATTTTAAGGAGGAGTGGTCGAGCGAAGCGAGAGCGAGGTGGTTTGTATTATCCATGAGCGTACCGTGTGAATGTGTTTTGATATTTTGTATTTCTCGGCTGTTTAGCTCCGTGTCTCCGTGCGAAACTGTATTTTGCATTAAAAAAAAGCAACCATGCATACCTTACTTAAAACAACTTTAGTCCTATTTTTTTCCGTAATGCTTATTAGAGGCTTCGCCCAAACCACCACTAAAAAAAGCACCTCTACCAGCAGCAAAACTAAAACTACTACCACCGCCAAAAAACCGGCAACTGTTTATGGTAAAGAAATACAGGTAACGCTTAAAAACCTGGCCGAAGGCACCGTCCCTATTTTTGCAGGGCCTAAAGAAGACCTTAAAGAAGTGACTAAACGCAAAACAGTAGGCGGTTTAAGCAAAAACAACTTGTTCCTTAGGGTGAATGAGGTGGTATGTATTGTAAAGGGCGAAAAAACAGTATCGTGTGCTGCGGTAAAAGCAACTACTACATTGTTAGAAATTAATAGTTCGGCTACCGAAATAATAGCCAAATAGCACAGCCCCTTAAAAACTCAAATAAGGTTATATTAAAAAATAAATTAACATATAACGGAACGGTTCTATGGTTAACATGCCTTTCTTACATATCTGAAAACCAATAGCTTGAAAGTTTTAAAATTGAATTATGTTAACCTTGGTTAACCATGGAACGGACCCTCTTTCCGGAAACAACCAGCCTATTTTATACTGATTTTAAGCCCGTCTTTAGTAACCACAAACTGCGGTAACGAGGATAAAAATTTAGGGAAGGTTTTAAAGCCATAGGTGCGGGGATCAAAGTCGGGTTCTATTTTACGCAGGCTTTGCACCACCTGGGTTATATGCGCAGGTTCGCCGTTATCCTGCTCGGCCATTTCATAGGCACGCTTAAGCAGGTTAAGCGTTTTGTTATCTACCTTTTTTACGTTTTTACGGCTGGGCTTATTAGTAGTAGTTTCTGTTTCGGCAGGCACCAGGTTTTCGACGTGCACAAACAGGTCACACGATTTTACAAAGGCCTTCGGGGTCTTCTCCTCTCCTACACCAATCACCAGCAGGCCATCTTCGCGTATGCGGGTAGCAAGTCGGGTATAATCACTATCGCTGCTTACAATGCAGAAGCCGTTTACCAGTTTACCATTTAAAATATCCATGGCATCAATAATCAAAGCGCTATCGCTGCTGTTTTTGCCCTGCGTATAAGTAAACTGCTGTATGGGTTGGATGGCGTTGGCATTGATAGCCTCTTTCCAACCATTCATTATCTGCTGGGTCCAGTCGCCATAAATGCGGCGGATGGTGATGCTGCCGTTTTTAGAGACTTCTTCAACAATAGCCTCCAGCATTTTTGGCGAAGCGTTTTCGCCGTCTATCAATAAGGCTATTTTGAATTTTTCCTGCATGGGCTTACTTTTCGTCGAACTGGTTAGTAAAACCCGCTATTTGTATTTCGCGGATGCTGGTATCTACCTTCTCTTTCATTTGCTTTTTAAAAGCAGCCAGTTTATCGGCAATAGCTTTATCGGTAGCGCCTAGTATTTGCGCGGCCAGTATACCTGCGTTTTTAGCGCCGTTTAAAGCAACGGTTGCCACAGGCACACCACCGGGCATTTGCAGTATAGAAAGCACCGAATCCCACCCATCGATTGAGTTGGATGATTTAACCGGCACACCAATTACCGGTAGCGTTGTAACAGCAGCCACCATACCGGGCAGGTGCGCAGCGCCACCGGCACCGGCAATAATTACTTTAAGGCCGCGCTCGCGGGCGGTGCGGGCATATTCCATCATGCGCTCGGGCGTGCGGTGCGCGCTTACCACCGTCAGTTCAAAATCAATCGCGAAATCTTTCAGCACCTCGGCAGCCTGTTGCATTATTTTCAAATCGCTTTCGCTGCCCATTATTATACCTACCTGTGGTTTGCTCATATAGAAGTTTTTACCCCGGAGGGATTTGAATCAATAGTCTTTTTATATTTTATATTCCATCCACCTCCGTCCCGATAAATCGGGACACCTCCGCCAGCGGAGGACACTAACAGCCAACTGCCTTCGCGCTAATTTCTTTAATTTAGCGCTAATGTCCCCCGCTGGCGGGGGAAAGTTCTGCGGCTTTGCGCAGAACAGGGGGTGGATGTCTCCGCCAAGGCGAATAAACTGCCTAACTGCTTACAACCTTCAACTTTGCCTTTATCATTTCTGCCTTTTCAAGCAACGCCTCTTTGTTTTCGCCCAATATAGTTACATGGCCCATTTTGCGGCCCGGTTTGGTTTCGTGCTTGCCATAAAGGTGCACGTAAACGCCTTTCATTTTCAATACATCTTCCAGCCCGCTATATTTTACCGGCCCTTCATGCTTAGGCTCTCCAATCAAGTTAAGCATCAACGATGGCATGATAGAATCGGTATTACCTAAGGGAAGATTTTGCAAAATACGCATTTGCATTTCGTATTGCGAGGCGTAATTGCCCTCTATACTTTGGTGGCCGCTGTTATGCGCCCTTGGCGCAGTTTCATTAACCAGTATCTGACCTTTGGTATCTAAAAATAACTCTACAGCAAAAATACCGGGGCTATCCAGCGCATCCATTACTTTAAGTGCTATAGTCTGTGCAAGGGTAGATTGTTCTTCGGTTAAGGTAGCCGGAGAGAACAAATAATCTACCAGGTTATAGCGTGGGTCGAAAACCATTTCTACCGGTGGGTAAACGGCTGTTTCGCCGGTATCATTCTTTGCTACTATTACCGATATCTCTTTTTCGATAGATACCAACTTTTCAATCACGCAAGGCGCATCGAAGGCTTTGGCAAAGTCTTCGGTTTCGCGCAGTATCTCCACCCCTTTTCCATCATATCCCCCCTGGCGCAGCTTTTGGGCCACCGGCAAAAAGTTAAGATGGGTATTCAATTCGTACTTATGTGTTATAAGTTTAAACTCACTGGTAGGTATGTTGTGCGTTTTGTAGAACTCCTTTTGCAGCCCCTTATCTTTAATAATTTTTAAAGCCTGTGGGCGTGGGTATATCTTAAGGCCTTCTTCTTCCAGCTTAAAAAGGGCTTCCAGGTTTACATTCTCTATTTCAATGGTCAAAGCATCTACCAGTTTGCCAAAGCGGTAAACCGCATCGTAATCTTTAATGTCGCCCTCTACAAAATAGTGGCAAAGCGAAGATGCGGGAGGGTTTTTACCAGCCTCCAACACAAAGGTTTCTACATGGTAATTAGCGGCGGTTTGTAGCAACATGCGGCCCAGTTGTCCGCCGCCTAAAATGCCTACACGTAAAGGTTTGCTCATTAGCGCAAATGTAATCAGCCTTGGCTAATAGCGTTCCGGAAAGTCATATTAATTTTGTGAGCGCGGGAAAAGCCTTCACTACCCCATAGCAGCATCTAACACCACCAGTTGCTCGTGTATGGCCATTACCTGGGCTTTCAGGCTTTCCAGCCCATTATCGTTGGTTACTACAAAGTTAGCCAGGGCTACTTTCTCCTCTTCCGGCAGTTGGTTACGCATGCGTGCCAATATTTCTTCGGTTTGGGCATGGTCGCGCTCGGCTACCCTTTGCAGGCGCACCTCTAATGGTGCGGTTACTACTATTAGTTTATCCAGCGCTTTATAGCTGCCGGTCTCTACCAGCAGGGCGGCCTCCTTTAAAATGTAGGCTACCTTTTTTTCTTTTTGGTCCTCAACCCAGCGTTCGGTATCTCTAAACACGGCAGGGTGCACCAGCGAGTTTAGCAGAGCCAGTTTTTGCGGGTCGTTAAAAACCCGCTCCGCCAAAAGCTTGCGGTTTAGCCGGCAGTTTTCGTACACGTCCTCGCCAAAATGCTTTTTAATCTGGTCGATTAAATGATGTTCGTGCTGCATTAAGTATTTAGCGAGGTCGTCGGCGTAGTACACGGGTACGCCTAAGTCCTCAAACATTTTGCAAACGGTAGTTTTACCGCTGCCAATTCCGCCTGTAATGCCAACTTTAATCACGTAATGCGTAGAGGGTTTTCTTCGTTTCATAGTTGTGTAAATAGGTTAACTATAAAACGAAACGGCACTAAGATATATTATTCTTAATGCCGTTTTATGTAAAATTTATTTTTTGCCTTATGGGCCGCTCTGCTTATTTAACTTCAGCTACCTCCGCCTTTTTTTCGCCTTCGCCATAAGCTGCTTTGCTCAATTCCATCGAAATACCCGACTTATCGATTTTTATTTTAGTGTTGTTATCAATTTCCAGCAACACCGTAGTTTCGTCGGCCTTTACTATTCTGCCGTGTATACCGCCTGTAGTTACCACTCGGGCACCTTTTTCAATACTATCCTGAAAAGCCTTGGCCAGCTTTGCCTGGTTTTGCTGCGGGCGGATAAAGAAAAAATACATTACCACAAACATGGCGCCCATAAATACTAATCCAATACTATCCATTGCTGTTTAATTAAAGGGTGAATTAATCTTTTGTTTTTACAAAACCTACCAGGTATAACATTTCGTTCCGTGCTGTGGTATTACAAACTACGGTTACATTTTTATGCTGCTCGCCCTGCTTGCCGGCCGAGTTAAATGTTACATGTATAGTGCCTGTTTCGCCCGGCTTTACCGGCTCTTTAGGGTAATCGGGCACTGTGCAGCCGCACGAACCGAACGCGCGGGCGATTACCAGGTTATGGTTGCCGGTATTGGTAAAGCGGAAGGTATGTTCTACCTTATCATCCTGCATAATAGTATCGAACCCAAAAGTGGTAGAATCGAGAAAAGCGATGGTAGTAGTATCCTTCATCAGTTGCGCATCTATTGCAATTTCGGGTGGAACTTCTCCCCTTTTACGGCAACTGAACAAACCCAGAACCAGCACTACAGAAAAAAAGGCAATAAGTATCTTTTTCATAAGTTGTAATTTGAAGCTGTGTTTTAATATTTCGCAGCCCGCAAATATAATTTTGAAACAATAACTGCTAAACTCCTGTCGCTGAAATTCAGAATCATTAGCAAATTTATTCCATCAGGCCACGGCCAAACTTCTTAATCTCTCCTTTTTCCAGCATTTCGTTCTTCACCTTATCTAACACGCCATTCACAAAATCTTTGCTTTTGGGGGTGCTGTAAAACTTAGATATATCGATATACTCGTTAATAGAAACCTTAATAGGAATGTTGGGGAAATACTTCAGCTCGCATACGGCCATTTTCATCAGTATTAAATCCAGCATCGCCACGCGGTCCATATCCCAGTTTTTAAGCTTGGGCTCAATTATAGCTATCAGTTCGTCGTCGCTTTGTATGGTTTTGGCCAGCAGGTTGTATGCAAACTGTTTCTCTTCTTCCCAATCGGTAAGGCCCGGAAAAAACACGCTTTTCTTATTCGGGTCAAAAGCATCTATATACTTGGTAAGCACGTGTAACAAAAGGCCGTTATCGTCATCGTAGTTTATAAAAATCTCTTCCAGGTGCAACTCGAGGTCTTTATTACTATCAAACAGTTTTTTAATGATGTAATTAACAATGTCTTTATCCTGCTCAATAGTAGGCTTATCTAATGCCGAATACTCTTTGTATTTGGTTTTAGAGGCCAACTCGGCAAACAGATTCTTTACAATATTCTCATCAATATAATTGCGGATACCATCCTTTTTTACTGGCTCGGTAAACTGGGGGTCGTTTTGCAGGTACTGTATAATAGAGTTTGCAGCTATAGTAGTGCGGGCGTTGGTATCCTCTTCAGTTTGAATGTATTTGGCAAGGCGCTTAGCCTTATCTATCATTGAGTAGTTACAAACCTCTACCAGGTAAAGCAGGTTGGTAAGGTACAGCGATACCGATTTTTGAACCTGGCTTTTCAGGTGGCCTTCTAATTTATGCACCGGCGTATCCTTGTCAATTTCCCAGGCATACAAACTCTGCATTACCTTAATTCTCAAATTCCTTCTACCTAGCATCGCTCAATTTTTTAAAGAACAAAAAAGCCTTTATGAATAATATTTACGGGTTTAACTGGCTGCAAGATTAGTTTTTATTCGCTTTTTCTTTCTCAATTCTTTCTACAGCCAGTTTTATGGCTGCTTCCTGGGCAGGTATTTGCTCTGCTTTGCCCTTTTTAAATATATCCAGGGTGCGCTGGTAAATATTTTCAATAAGGCCATTTGTTTCGGCTTCGCTAAGATGGTGTACCTCGCGGTAGCAGTTTATTACCCCGCCGGCATTAATTAAAAAATCGGGCGCATACACTATGCCCTTATCCATTAGCATACGGCCATGCAAATTTTCATCGGCCAACTGATTATTAGCCGCACCTGCTATTACCGCACAGCGCAGGGTAGAAATTGTATCAGAATTAACCGTAGCACCTAAGGCGCAGGGAGAATACACATCCACATCCAGGTCGTAAATTTCGTGGGGGCCAACTACGGTAGCATTAAATTCTTTAGCTGTATTTGCCAGATTGGTAGTGTTTATATCGGTAATAAACACTTTAGCGCCTGCCCGTGTAAGGTGACCCACCAAATCGTGCCCTACGTGGCCCACGCCCTGCACAGCCACGCGCTTACCTTCCAGCGAATCTGAACCGAAGGCTTCTTTAACACTGGCCTTTAAGCCCAAAAACACACCATAAGCGGTTGATGGAGAGGGGTCGCCGGTACCGCCTGCCGATACCGGTTTGCCGGTAACGTGTTTGGTTTCCTGCATTACGTAGCTCATTACCTCGGTGCTGGTGCCTACGTCTTCGGCAGTTATATAATTACCGTTCAGGCTATCTACAAACTTGCCAAAGCGGCGCCAAAAAGCCTCATCGCGCTTCACCTTGGGGTTACCAATAATAACTGCTTTGCCACCGCCCAGGTTAATGCCGCTAATACTGGATTTAAAAGTCATTCCGCGCGAAAGGCGCAATACATCCCAAAGAGCATCGCTTTCGTGCTCGTAGTTCCAAATACGGCAGCCGCCCAACGATGGGCCCAATACCGTGTTATGTACTGCTATAATTCCCTTAAGGCCGGTATCTTTATCGTTAAAATACATTACCTGCTCATGCTCCATGGGTTCAACCATGGCAAACACTTTTGCATCCTGTTTCTCTACCGCTTTTATCACATTATTATCGCCCATAATCAATCAGATTTTATCAGCGCCCCACCAAGTAAGGCAGGGCAAAGGTGATAAGGATTTTGATTTTACCAAACCGCACAATCCGGCAGTGTGGATTATTATAAAAGGCAGTTTCAGTAATTATTATAAATAGCGTAAAGACTTGTTTACAAACTGAATAGAGGAATTATATAAATTGCGACCCTAATCCGTAAAAATGACCCGATTAATACCCTTTTTATGCCTTTTACTCCTAGTTGCCTCTTGTGCCTCCCTGCCTAAAGGTGCCCAAACCACCGATGAGATAATTGCAACCGGCCCGGGGCCAGAGGATATGGTTTTAGACACATTAACAGAGCAACCGCGCCTGCTAATAAGCTGCAACCAGCGCCGCGATGGCCTGCCTGATTATGGCGAAGTGTTTGTTTACTATCCGCAAACCGGTAAAAACAAGCTACTTAAACGCACCGGCGAACCAACCGATTTACTGTTTAACCCGCACGGCGTAGATTTAGTAAAGGTACAAAGCGACCTTATTTTATTGGTAGTAAACCACGAGCATACAAAAAAAATCAACTCCATTTTGCGCTATAAAGTAATGAAGGATGAATTGGTGTTTGTTGAGAAAATAGTTGACCCACTTATCTACTCCCCCAATGCGGTTTCCGGGTTTAGCGATGGCAGCATATTAGTAAGCAACGATTTAAAAAAACAGCGCAGCATTGGTGAGGTACTGTTTAAAATTAAAAAGGCACAGGTAGTATACTGGAATGGCAAACAGTGCAACGTGGCTGCTGAAAAGTTTTGCTATACCAACGGCATAACTATAAAGGACAATAAGAAAGTTTACCTGGCCAGCACCATGCAAAACAAAGTATGGCAGTTTGATTTTGCCGATGGCAAAATGATAAACAAAGAAGTGATAGGCAAAGTAAATGGGGCCGATAATATCCGCTTTGATGGCAACGACCTGTTGGTGCCGGGGCACCTTCGCTTTCTTAAATTTTTGGGCCACTTAAAAGATTCTACCCACTACTCTCCCACTACGGTTTATCGCATTAACCCTGCTACTAAAAAACAAACAGTGGCCTACTACGATAGCGGCAAACAGATAAGCGCAGGCTCTACAGCCCTTGTATGGAATAACGCCCTTTACGTTAGCGGCATATTTGATGGAAAGATAGTGAAGAAGAAATTGAAGTAGGCCTACTTAAACGGATTACGGAAGGTGTACTCTTTAGGCTTAAGATTGGCAGTATAAGGCCGGACAAACAAGAAGTTAAACACCGGGTTAAAGTATTTTACATAGCCATACATAGCCGATGGCACGGCACCAATGGTACTTTTAATTTCGGGGGCGGTGCGACCAAAGTGCAGTTGCGCAGCGTGGCTTTCTATACCCAACTTAACCATATCATACATCATACGCTGATATAAATGGATGGGCTTGCAAACCTCATGATCCATACCGGTATAGTGTACCTCCATGCGCTTACCAAAACAAAAGGCAGATATAAAACCGATTAGAACTCCGTCCTTAAAATACCCGTACAGCTTATAGTTATCGGGCAGCTGTTGCTTCTGTTTACGGAAAAAATCGATGCTTAATTCGGCCAACTTAAAATCGGCATTCTCCATTACTTTGTTGTAAAGGCGGTAAATATCCTTTTCGTGCAAAGCAATTTCATCCGCAGTTAAATCTTTCAATTCAACTCCGGCTTCGTTGCAAAGGGTAAATACCTTTTTGGCGCGCACGCGGTATTTAGATGATAAGGCGTTCAGGTAATCATCAAACGTCTTCCATTCAGTTTTTAGCTGAATGCTCATATCGCTTTCTACCGTTATTTCGTGGTAGCCGCATTGTTCAAATTCAGTATCGAAAGTTGTTTTAGGCTCGTACGAATCTGATATAAGCGCTGCTTTAATCGAGCTATCGCTTTTCACCATCTGCCGGATGGCTGCCCGCACAATACGGGCCCGGGTTGCAGGCTCTACCTCGTTATTAAAGTAAAAGCCGTTTTCACCCGTCATAAACACATTGCCGCTTACCAACAATTTTAAGTTAATGGCGTTTAATAGCTTTTCGGTAATTTTTTTGCCGGTTGCCATCAGCACATTACCTTCCTTAAACGCAGGGTAGTAATTAATAAGCTGATTGGCGTGGAACATAACCACCTGAAAATAGAGGACACCTACCGTTACATCATCCTTTTTTACAAATACATACCTAAAGCCCATTTTGCTGCCATGTACGGCCTCGGTTAGCTGTAGGTTTTCGTATTGCATTAGCACGTTGGCGGCGGGTATGTGCTTATCCCATTGCATAGCTCCTACCTGCCCGATAGTATCGGACACCGTAATTGAATAATCCTGTATTTTTTCACTGTCTGCCTGGGCAGAACATCGGTAAGGCATGCAAATATCCACTAAAAAGCTTTGAATTAAGACGGGCAAGATTGCAAAAAATTTTGGCTTGCAGCCCTGTTTAAAATAAAAGTGCCACGTGGTTAGACGCGGCACTCCATTAAATCTTACAAAATATTTTACCTGGTTATAATTAGCTGCTTGCTTTTTACTATTCCGTTTACACTTAAACGGTACACATAATTACCCGCAGCCAGTTTACTTGTATTATAAACCACCGAATTAAAGCCCGGTATATTGGTCGATTTAAGGTCTTCTACCAATCTTCCGTTCAAGTCGTAAATGCTCAGGCGGGTGTTAGCTGCTGCCGGCAAATAGTAGGTAATGCGTGTTTCGTTGTTGGCCGGGTTAGGCATAGCATCGTATAACTGCGGGGTAGTTACAATACCGGCAAAATCCTGCACATCTTTTATTCCTGTAGTAGTAGTGTCAATTATCTCTGTAGTGTCTATAGGTATAGTGGTGGTATCTAAAGGGGCTGCTGTTGTATCATCGGCAAAGGTGTTACTGTCAATTACTAAATTCTCATCGCCTGGCTGGTAAATAAGGTACGAGAAATAAACAAGCATCATTTCATCGGTGGTAGATTCGCCGGCTCTTACCAGCTGTGGTGGGCTGCTTGGATTATGCGGATTGTTTGCCGTGTTATCGTAACGGGCAACCGCGTAAAAAGTGCTACCCTTAGGCATAAAAATAAGTTTTTGGAAGGTATAAAAACCCTGCCAGTGAAAATCCCAATCATCAATTTTTACAAAAGGCACGGTGTCGCCTGCCGGTGTTTTACCATATACCAGCCAGTTACGGCAAATAAGGTGGGCATGCGGCGCTACGTTAAGCAACGATACCCCTTGTATAGGATAATTGGTTGGTATGGTATATTCCTCGTTAAAGTTTCTGCTTGAGTTGGCAGGGATGCGCAATGGCCCATCGGTCATAGAAAAACCATGATTTAACGGCGGGTCTATGTAAATCTGGCGCAAGTTGCCGGTGCTCATACGCAGCAGCAGCTTAGTGCTATCGGTTTTGCCCGCACTACCGTTAGGGTAGTGTATTTGTAAAACAAGGCGAGAGTTTTTATGCAACTTTACACCCATACCCGCAGGGTATTCCTCTGGCCTTGTACCCGGTACCCACCCCCCTACAAGAGATGCGGTAAAACCCGGACCGCCAAAGCTGGTGTAACCAGGCTCGGGCGTATTGTTATCCAGCGACACCGATTGGCCGGTAGTATCTTCGTAAATAAGTATGTGGTGCACTATGGACGGATTGCCGGGTATGGCCTCTATTGCAGTAATAAATTCATCCTGCGCCAGATTTGTAGGCACCGTAAAGCACTGGTATAAATCGAAGTTTACGTTGTTAGGTACGGTAAACGTTGGCATTTGTATAATCTTATTAATACCACTTAAAGTAGCGCCATTGGTATAAACCGGTTTGGCTGGCGCAAGAGTAGTATCGCCGGCGGGGGCGCCATTAGCTATCCATGCGTTTATATGAAGAATTTGAGTAGGCGATAAATAGCGCTCATCTTTATAATGGTTGTAAGTGCGATTAGGCGGCCATGGTGGCATTTTTCCGGTAGAAACCTGATCGGAAAGCAAAGCCATTTTAGCTCGCGCGTCTGAATAGGTCATTAACGAGAACGGGGCCATACCACCATCGTGGTGGCAGGTGGTACACTTGCTGTACATAATAGGGGCAATGTTTGTGGCCCAGGTAAGATTTTGTGCATACAAGCCTGTAGAAATAACAATAACCGATAACAGAAGTAGAAGTTTTTTCATTGAGCGTTTATAGGTTTTTTTGAAAGCAAGCGAATATAAAACAAAAAAGACATACGCCGAGTAACAATATGCTGCATTAACCGATTGTTAGCAGGCTATTTAAGCTTTGCAATATCTGTACTTGAGTTATATACAATTGGCAGAATCAACTTCAAATTAAATTTTAATTTATTTATTCGCTGCCTAAATTTAAGAAGTATCACCAATTGCACCCTATGAAAACAGCATCCATTATTTTTTTGGCACTTTTATCTTTTTCGGTACAGGCCCAATACTGCGCCCGCGATTATAACCATAAAGATTTTCAGCACTTTTTAAGCACCAAAATCACTTATGTTCAAAAAACCGGCAATCCGTTTATAGACTCCATTTATGAAGCTGCATTAACAAAGCACTGGACCATCAGCAAGTTTAAAATGCTTAGCGAAAAAGAAATTCAGAAGGAATATTCTAACAGCAGTGTTTCGTTGCTTTTACTATTTCATAATCAAATAAAATCCGGTGAATATGTAGAATGTGACTATTCACTTTGCGGATTAGTTTTAGGCGGTGAAGCAAAATTAAAAGACCTGCCGATGATCGCCTTCGCTAGCACTGATTACTATAACATAACTAACTATTTCCGGAACCCAATGAAGGAAACGGAAAGAGAAGAAAAAATTAAATCCATTAGGCGCCGCTCAGGTTTTGAGTATAGATTGGAAGATGTAGTGACCGGTATAAATGATGCTGTAAAAATTGTAAAGGAGGGGCAATACAAATTTAGACCAGACATGAAATCTGGTCTCGATTTTATGAATAAAAATATCCACGTAAAAGAAATGGGCATTTTAAAAACCAAAACTTTATACGTTCAAAGTTTGGATGTGACGATTAAAACACGTGAAAAAGCTAAAGCCGGGTTAAGCAAATCTTACCCTTATAAAATTGAGTTTGTATCCCCTCAAAAATTTGATGAAGTTGTAGCCGGCAAGGTCGAGAATGCGGCATATATGGTACTTACACATACTTACTTAATAGATGCGCTAATAATAACAGACGCGAATACACATAAGTGCTTAGGAGGCAAACTATTTAGCATAGTTTATCAACTTGATGAAGGCGACTTTAAAGATGTTGCTTCCCTGATTGAGAAGTCGGATAAGCCTTAAGCCCTACAATCTTAATCATTCAGTTTAAGCACGGCAATAAAGGCCTCTTGTGGCACCTCTACCTTACCAAACTGGCGCATCTTCTTTTTACCCTTCTTCTGTTTTTCTAACAGTTTGCGTTTACGGCTAATATCGCCACCATAACACTTGGCGGTAACATCTTTACGTATAGCCGAAATACTTTCGCGGGCTATAATTTTTGCGCCAATGGCAGCCTGTATAGGAATCATAAACTGCTGGCGCGGTATAATCTCTTTCAGCTTTTCGCACATTTTGCGGCCAAACTCTTCGGCCTTGGTGCGGTGTATCATACTCGAGAAGGCATCTACCTGCTCGGCATTTAAAAGTATATCCAGCTTAACCAGGTCGCCCTCGCGGTAATCAATTGGGTGATAATCGAACGAAGCATAGCCGCGCGATATGGATTTAAGGCGATCGTAAAAATCGAACACAATTTCCGCCAATGGCATTTCAAAGTGCAGTTCTACCCGGTCTTCGGTAAGATAGCTTTGATTTATCAAAATACCGCGCTTATCCATACAAAGAGTCATAATAGCGCCTATGTATTCGGGCTTGGTAATTACCTGCGCCTTAATGTAAGGCTCTTCAATACGATCTATACGGGTTACATCCGGCATATCGGCCGGGTTGTGTATGGTAACGTTAGTTCCATTATTAAGGTAGGCCTGGTAGCTTACCTGCGGTACGGTGGTAATAATGGTCATGTCGTACTCGCGCTCTAAACGCTCCTGCACAATTTCGAGGTGCAAAAGGCCTAAGAAACCGCAACGGAAACCAAAGCCAAGGGCTATAGATGTTTCGGGTTCAAACACCAGCGAGGCATCGTTCAACTGCAATTTCTCTAACGAATCGCGCAAGTCGGTATAATCATCATTATCCATGGGGTATATACCCGCAAATACCATTGGCTTTACATCTTCAAAGCCATGTATGCCCTCGGCACACGGGTTATTTAGCTGGGTAATAGTATCGCCCACTTTAATTTCCTTCGCATTTTTTACGCCGGTAATAATATAACCTACATCGCCGGTTTTAACCGTATCGTGTGGTTCAAGATCCATGCGCAGGCAGCCCACTTCATCGGCAATGTAGCTTACGCCGGTGTTCACAAACTTTACTTTATCGCCTTTGCGCACCATGCCATCAATAACGCGGTAGTAGGCTATAATACCACGGAAAGGGTTAAACATTGAATCGAAAATAAGGGCTCGTAAAGGTGCATCGGGGTTGCCCTTTGGCGACGGAAGGCGATTGATAATAGCATCAAAAATCTTCTCTACGCCAATGCCGGTGCGCCCGCTGGCGTGGATAATATCTTCGCGCTTGCACCCTACCAGGTTCATCATCTGGTCTTCTACCATTTCGGGGTTAGCACCCGGCATATCAATTTTATTAACTATCGGTATTATGGTAAGGCCCTGCTCAATAGCCAGGTAAAGGTTGCTTATGGTTTGTGCCTGTATACCCTGACTGGCATCTACCAGCAGCAAGGCTCCTTCGCAGGCGGCCAGCGAGCGCGAAACCTCGTAACTAAAATCTACGTGGCCGGGGGTATCTATCAGGTTAAGCACATACTTTTTACCGCCATGCACAAAATCCATTTGTATAGCGTGGCTTTTAATAGTAATGCCGCGTTCGCGTTCCAAATCCATGTTATCTAACACGGTATCCATCATGTTTCGGGCACTGATGGTTTTGGTGGTTTCAATTAATCGGTCGGCCAGGGTAGATTTACCGTGGTCTATGTGAGCTATGATGCAGAAATTGCGAATATTTTCCATTGGGTCGCGAATATAATTGAAAACAGCAATTGCAGAAGTTATGGGGTTGAAGCGCTGCAATATACAGGGCTATCTGATTATTGATGGCTTATTAAACAGGATAAATGCTGTTAAATAGCTTGACAACGGGCAGCGCTACCGCTATCTTGTGCCCATTAACCCAAAGTGCTCCTGAATTATGAAAAAGATTTGGTTAGTTTTAGTATTGATAATCAGCTCTTTTACATCCAAAGCAGGGTACGATTTGCTTTTTTGCACCCATTCCGATAGCGTTGGCACTTGCAAAAAAACCGGCGAAACTTTTGATTGGGCAGGAAATGTAACACCCATTGAGCTGATAGTAATGAATAAAGATACCATTGGCACACCTAAGCTAAAATTTATGCTGTTTGCCATGAACAACGACCGGGAAGGAACTCTTTATGCCGACCTATCTATGCACGTGCCGCCTAATAGTCTATCTGTAGTAAAAAAGCTATTTTTCTATAAGCCTGGTTATTATAAAGTAGATGTGCTGGATGAGCAGGATAAATTTCTTGCCACGGGCCTGGTAACTATTCTCGACCACGGAGAGTAACTGCTACTCTTTTATCAATTTCAATGTTTTGCTTCCCTGCGCAGTTTTTACCTGCACATAGTATACACCGGCCGCATATTCATTAATGTTTAGGGTGTTGATATTCTTTAGCTCTTCGCTATACAACGCAGCGCCCAGTTGATTGCATAAGGTGTAAGAGCAACCCGTAGTATTAAACCCGGCTTTTAACAAGCAATTATCCCGTAAGGGGTTAGGGTAAAGTTGCACATCTAAATCGCCTAATAAATTATTGATGCCGACCGGCGGGGGGCTATATTTTGCAATAAATAAATCAGTACCACTTGCATAATCTACCGGTATATTTCCAAACATGCCTGTATGCACATAGTAACCACACAACAACAAAGAGCCATTTCCGCTTACCGCAATACCAAGCCCGCAATCAGTATCCGACCCACCCGCTTTGGCAAGCCAGCGTATAGCCCCGTTTATATCGTAACTTACTACAAACACTTCGCGGTCGCCGCCGGTAAGAGGATTACCATCAAAATCTACCGCGTTCTGAAACATACCTGTAACAAATGTATTACCGGCAGCATCGCTGGTGATAGCAAAAGGCACATCTAACTGCAATCCTTTACCGGCTTTTACCCACAGGTTATTGCCATTTGCATCGTAGCGGGCTGTAAAAATATCGTTATAGTCGCTGTAAGTAACCTGGTTTCCATCAAAACTGGCCGTACCGGCAAAATAACCGGTTATGGTTGGGTTGCCCTGTAAATCGCAGGTAACGGCGTGCCCGGCATCCTCATTTAAGCTACCGGCCCGCTTAATCCAGGTAAGCGAACCATCGCCTTCACTTATCTTTGCTAAAAAAATATCGTAGCTCGATGAAACAGAATTTACGGTAGTATTATCCGCCCTAAGGCTGCCACCAAAATAACCCGTAATATAAAGTGCATTGTTATGGTCGAAGGCCAAACCGGTCACCATATTTGGGTTATTGCCACTTGTAGATTTTGCCCATATTAAATTGCCGGTGCTGCCATAGCGGGCATAAAAAGATTCGTAGTAAATATTGGTAGTAGTAAGGTTAACGCTCTCCAGTTTCATAGCGGTTTCGTATGCGCCGCCAACCAGCACATCGCCATTGCTTCCCACATCTACAGTTTGTCCATAATCTAACCCGGTTCCTCCGCCGCTTCTTATCCAAATTAAATTACCGCTGTCATCGTACTTGGCTAAAAACATATCTCCCTCTCCCTTGCTGGTTAGTGTAGTACCGCTAAAAGTAGCTGTGCCTTCAAAACTACCGCAAACATACAGGTAGCCGTTGCTCCATTTAATGCTATTGCCCTGGTCGTTGCCGGGGCCGCCGCCAAGTTTCACCCATAGCAAATCACCATTAGGCCCATACTTGGCTACAAACAAATCGTAAATACCACTGCCCTGGTATATGGAGCCCGAAAAATCGGCCCTGCCGGCAATATTACCGGTAACATAACTGTTGCCTGCGTTATCTACCGTTATCCCAAAGGCGGCATCGTTACCTATCTCGCCTTCGCCTTTAGCCCATTGCCAGCCCTGCCCATAACCTGTTTGCGTAAACACAGTTAAAAACAGCAGCAGAATAAACGAGCGTAAAAGAGGGTTTAAAGTGTTCATAAAGTTTTAGTACTATCAAAACAAACAAATCTTTTTTAAAAGCCACTTACCTTTTAAACAGGGCCCCCACCGGCACTTTTTGTTCTGCCATAAACCACGCAAACAATGTAAGGGTTGCAGCAGCAAATGAAACACTGGCCGCCAAACCAGCGCCGCTCATAACATACTGAGGTATTAATATAAAACTAAACCCTATTAAGGTAACTACACCCACCGCATTGGCCAGCAAAAGCGGTTTGTATTGGCCTATACCAAAATAAAAGCTGCTAATAACCAGCAGCACGCCATAAATTAAAACGCCCGGAAACAGAAAGCGCATACTGTGCTTTACATCGGCAAAGCCGGGGCCAAACACAAACACAAATACCTGCGAAGGCACCAGGTAAATAACCAGCAGCGCTGCTGCCGAAAGCAAAACGCTCCACTTAATTAAACCGGCGGTACGGGTGGCTTCATTAGCTACCTCTTTAGAGTTAGACGTAGCCGTGTAATGCACCGTAGCTATGCTGCGCGGAATTATCCAAACGGCTTCGAGTATAGAGATGCCAATAGAATAAATACCCAGATACTGAATGCCCTGCTGCAAGCCTAACTGATAAAAGTAATAGCGCAGGTTAAGCAGTTGCAAAATTTCGACCAATTGGTACAACACTCCGTACCGAAAAGATTGCTGTAATTCTGCCCATGAAAAATGCTGCCTGAAAGCCGTAAAATGCACCCAGTGCTTTACCAGAAAAAAGCTGGTAACAGCAGTAACGCTGTAGGCAAATAAAGCCGCATATATGTAGGCATAGGCATCGCGTATATTTAAAAAGTAAAAGCAAAACAATACGCCGGTAACCTTTAATAGCAACGATAGCAGCACTACCAGGTTGGCATTATTTATTTTCTGCTTGGCCAGTAAAATAGTCTGGTGAATATTTATAAACGCCGAAAGCACACTAAGCACCGCCAAAGAGGTTACATGGTTGGCCTGAATGATATTAGTGTAACGCAACAACACAAAACCCAACAGGGCGGTAACTACGCTCCAGGCATAAGCAGGCACTGCCAGCAGCTCAATTTTATTGCGGGGTATAAGGTAAACAAGTGCCTGCCCGCCCATTATGTTGCTAAAAAAAATAAAGAAGGATAACGTAGTTACAAGCAAGGTTACATCGCCCTTAACTGCAGGGCCCGAGTGCCTGGCTATAAGCAACGCAATTAAAAAATTTAGCGCCGTAGAGGCCCCTTTTGAAAAAACAGTACTAATTATTTGCTTCTGCAAACCATTTATTTTTTACTACAAATTCAAATCAATACTACTGCTAAAAAGGGCATTACAAAATCTAGTTGAAGCCCGTTTGTTCCTATTAAAATAAATTATGTGCCCATGAAATTAAAAACCTTTCAAAGATTTTCTGATTTTCGGCAGCAATGCCCGCTATAGTTTACCCAATACTTTATACTGCTTACCTTGCGCTGTTTGTAGCGGTGGTTATGCGCCATCGTTTTTTCGGCATTGAAAACACCAGGCGCCCGCACCTGCTGTTTTTCTTTTTACTTATAGTGGCGGCGGGCATTTCGCTTACTCTTGTTTATACCTATTATTATACCGACCAGGCTAAGGCCGATATTTACCGCTACTTTAACGATAGCCGCATTATCTCTCCCCTCCTTTTAAGCCAGCCTGTGCACTGGTTAAAAATTATGACGGGCTACGGCATTAACGACCCCGAAACTTTTAAATACCTATTACCTACCCAATACTTTAGTCACCCCGGCCACGACCTGGTAACCAACAACACTTTTATTATCCGCTTTAATGTGCTGCTCAATTACTTTTCGTGCAGCAACATTTTCATCAATACTTTATTCTTCAACTTTATTTCGTTTGCAGCGCTTACCCGTTTATACAAAGCTTTGCAACCCTACTTTGCTTCCTTTCAGCAAGTGCTTTATGTGCCTTTGTTTTTATTGCCGGCCACATTATTCTGGGGCTCCGGGCTTTTAAAAGAAGCTCTGCTTTTTACCGGTGTATCGCTTTATATTCATGCACTACTAACAGCTGAAGAAAAAACCTTAAAACGTGCTTTAACAGGAACCATCGGTCTATTATTACTGGCGCTGGTAAAACTGCAGGTGGCAGCTATAGCCTTGCTGTGCTTTACGGTTTTTCTGTGTTTCCGTAAACGTTCCAATACATCTGTTTTTCGGCTTACAGCGGTAGCAGCATTGCTAGGTTTAATTTACCTGTTGGCTGCCGAACCTTTAGCCAATGTTTTAATAGGCAAGCGCAACGAGTTTATCGAACTGGCCATACGCGAAAATGCGGGCAGCGCATTTAACACTACACTTACCGAACCCACCGGCATAAACCTATTGCGCTTATTGCCATCCTCTTTTGTAAATGCTATACTGCGGCCTTTTATATGGGAGCCGGGTAAAGCGTTTCAAAAAATATTCGGGCTCGAAAATCTTTTCTTTTTGCTGCTGCTTTTGCTGCCGCTGCGCTATTTAAAGTTTCCGCAGGGCGAAAGGCAATTGCTGTTTTGGGGCTTTCTGCTTTTTGCTTTGCTCAACTATTTAGCCATTGGCATTACTGTGCCTATAATGGGTGCCATAGTGCATTACAGGGTTATAGCCGCGCCGTTTTTAATGCTGGCGGCATTACTGTGTATAGATTTGGAAAGGTTAAAGGCAAGCCTGATAAAAATTACTAACCGCAAATTATAGTTCGCGGTTATACCTGATCTTCCATTCACTCTGCCAGGTTTTGCCTTCGTCGGTTGATTTTTTTAATTCCCAGTCAAAAGAGTCGGCTTGTATATTGCTGAACACCATTTGCACAAATTCTTTTTTGCCCGCTTTGGTGGTTTGCTTTAACTCTAACACCCGGTCGTTACCTACCGCACCGCCGGTAAATGCCAGATAAGTACCCTTACTATCTACACGGGTTTGCTGCCACAGGTTCTTGCTGCTGTTATAAACGGTCCAGCTTTTTTCAAAATAGCCGCTGCCTAAATCGCTAAAATTCTCCTGTATTATTTTTTCGCCCATCTCTTTGGCAATCTGGCTGGATCCGTGGTTATTGTCGCCCCAGCTGGCCAGCCACTTGCCTATCCAAAAATCGAAGGTGGCAGCATTTGTACCGGGGTAAGTGCTTTCCGTTTGCGCTTGCAGGTTACCCGCAGAAAGGCCACATAGTAAGGCAATTAACAGTAAATGTATTTTCATTATGTGTAGTGTGTAATATAAAAGTAAGGGTTTTTGCGGCTTGCAAAAATTTTAAAGCCTTATTTTAATTGTAGCCACTTTAAGCCTGCCTGAGGTGTACCGGTGCAACAAACAAATTTGTTGCTTATATTGTATGCTTTTTACCATAACAACCTAATGGCCACCGTAGCAGATTATTACCGCATTTTACAAATAACCGAAGGCAGCACTTTAGCGCAAATTAAACTGGCCTATCGTACCCGCGCCAAGCAGTTGCACCCCGATAGAAATAAAAGCCATACTGCACATACCGATTTTATTTTACTAACCGAGGCGTATGAGTATCTATCGGCTAACCCGAACGCGAAAGTCAGTTACGCTGTCTACGAAACCACCTACCAATACAGCGAAACAACCAACACCGAAACCAGGCAACGGGCGCAAAGCTATGCTAACATGCAGTACGATGACTTTGTGCAAAGCGATTACTATAAACAAAGTGAAGCGCTGGAGGTAGTGGCCAGGCATTTTTACCTGGTGTTTGTGGCTTTTTGTTTAGCAGGCCTTTTTAGCTTTTTTGTGTTTGTGTTGGGCCCAATAGGGGTATTAATCAGTTTAGTGTTTGCAGCTTTATTTGGCCCGGTATTGTATTATTTAGCCATTGCCAACGGGCCGATAGGTGTAGGTGCGCTGGGCAAGGCTCTGCAAGTGGTAGTAAACCCCGGTAAAATAGCAGTAGCAATAATAGGCGTGTTTAACCTTTTTGTTTTTTTCAAAATCGGATTACAAACTTTAATTCCGTTTGCACTGCTGTGGAAAGCTTATTTACTGCTAATGTTGATTGGGTATGGCTTATGGAAGACCCTTCAAAATTCTGAAGACAGATTTAAGACTTACGTAATGCCCTTATGCCTAACACCACTACTTTTTAGTATTTTATTGGTTGTAAACTTTGTAATAAGCAACAACCCGGTTACAGAAAAATATGAGTTTAACCCGCAAACCCGGCCCGGCAGAAGAGGCGAAGAAAACACCACTATGATAAATTTGCCTAACAACACATACAATGCTTACCCGGGTGTACGCACCTTTTTAAATTATGAAGAGATGCAGGGCATGCAAACTATTACTTACACCTTTGCCGATGGGCTGTTAGGCATACGGGTAATGAAGGATTATAAGTTTGAGTAGCCATTTGTTTAGACATGTATTTTTACAACACCAATGAAAACTGAACACCAGCAAGCTTTCGATAAACTAAATGAAGCGCTTACAGCAATGGGCCTTACCGGTGACGACAGGGAGCAGTTCGCAGCTATTTGGCAGCCCTATACGGTTAAGCGCAAAGAGGTACTTACCCGTGCGGGCGACACCGAGAAATACCTGTACTTTGTAGTAGATGGCGTGCAGCGCATTTATTACTTTGATGAGCAGGAGCGCGAAGCCACCATTCTGTTTACCTATAGCCCATCGTTTGGCGGCGTGTTAGATTCTTACATGCTGCAAAAGCCCTCCGTTTTTTATTACGAGGCCTTAACCCCTTCTGTTTTTTTAAGAGTGCCACATGCTGCCCTCCAAAAACTTTTGCAAACCAACCCCGCCATTGAAGTCATGGTGCGCGATAGTATTACAGCATCGCTTTCGGGCATATTGCACCGGCTGGTAGAATTGCAATGCTTTAGTAGCGAAGAAAAGTTTAGGAAGTTATTACACCGCAGTCCGCATATATTACAATTGGTTCCGCATAAGTATTTAGCCAATTACCTGGGTATAGATGCTACCAACTTTAGCAAGCTAATAAACAGGGTGAAGATTTAATACAACCTCATCAGTCTCGCCTGCGGCGGACATCTTCTCCTAAAGGAGAAGAACCTAAACTCTTAAATTATTCCCTCTAATAGTTAATGAAGATTTATTAAGGCAAATTAAAAATCTTGGTATTTGCCAACAATTAGGTTTTGTGTGCCGTGCACCTTTGCAACACAAAATTTCAAAACATGCAAAACAACAAAGTAGCAACCGTAGCCGGCAGGGGCTTTATCCTGCTATCAGCGTTTAGTTTTTTATCGGTAAGTGTAATGGCGTTTGCCAGCCCGCAGGCGGTTATGGACCTTGTACAGGTAAAACTTACCAATACCGATGCCTTCAGCTCCATCCGCGGTGTATATGGTGGTGTAGGTATGGCTTTGGTTATTACCCTGCTTTATTTAATGGTAAAGTCGCCAATACAGGGCCTCGCCTTACTCTCGCTTATATGGGGTATGTATGCCTTGTCGCGCATTATTACCATTTTTAGCGAGGGTGCCTTGGGGTCCTTTGGCACCCAGTGGCTCACTATCGAATCGCTGTTTTTTACCATAGCCGTGGTGCTGCTATGGCTGGTAAGCCGAAAGGCGACTACCCCAGCAGCTTAACTAAATAGGGCAGTAAGTATTTTTACTTTTCTGCCCTATAATTTAACTACGTATTCATAGAGACTGTCTGAATTTAGTTGATTAAAATGTTTAGGAATTATTTTCGAGCGAAACAAGGAAGGTTTTCGCAGCCATAATGGAATATTTCTGGCAAGAAAACCTGACGCCGTTGCAGCCGAAAAGAATCTTAAATAAATAATCAAATGAATTCAAACAGTCTCTGCTAAATGAATTACGTTTGCGGCGCTTAAAAATAGCCTGCTACTGATTTGAAAACGTTTCTACTCCGCTTTGCCTTATTGCTGCTTATCATCTCCGGCTTTTCGCAGGCAGCGGTGGCACAGGGTGGCACCCCTAAAAACACGCTTAGCGGCTACATTAAAGACCTTAGCAATGGCGAAAACCTGTTGGCGGCCTCTATTTTTGTAGTAGAGCTTGGTAAAGGCACCAACACCAACGAGTATGGCTTTTACAGCATTACCCTGCCTGCCGATACTTACACCGTACGCATAACTTACGTAGGCCTGCAAACTGTAGAGCGCAGGGTGGTAATGGATAAAGATGTGCGCTTAAACGTGGAACTGGGCAGCAGCACTACCGAGATACAAGAGGTGGTAATTACCGGCGAAAAGAAGGGCGCCAATGTAGAAAGCACCGACATGGGCCGGCAGGAATTGAAGGTAGAGATATCGAAAGCTCTACCTGCTTTATTTGGCGAGGTAGACATTTTAAAAACCATACAGCTGTTGCCGGGCATTATGGCATCGGGCGAGGGTAACTCGGGCTTTTATGTGCGCGGCGGTGGCCCCGACCAAAACCTGGTGCTGCTGGATGACGCCGTGGTTTACAATACCGGCCACTTGTTCGGCTTCTTTTCGGTTTTCAATTCAGATGCCGTTAAAAATACTACGGTTATTAAGGGTGGTATGCCGGCTGAGTATGGCGGCCGTATATCATCGGTAGTAGACGTGCAGATGAAAGAGGGCAACATGAAGAAGTGGAGTGTTTCGGGCGGGTTGGGTATCATCTCGTCGCGCTTAACAGTAGAAGGCCCTATTAAAAAGAACAAGTGCTCGTTTATAGTTTCAGGCAGGCGCACCTATATCGATTTAATACTAAAACCCATTCTGCCTAAAATAGGTAACGGCGAATTTGCGGGTAACGAGTACTACTTCTACGATATTAACGCCAAAATGAATTACCTGATTAACGATAAGGACCGCCTTTACGTAAGTGGCTATTTCGGGCGCGATGTATTTAAGTTCCAGGACCCGGGCGGTATTTTTAAACTCAACTTTCCGTGGGGTAACAGTACGGCCACCATTCGCTGGAACCACTTGTTTAGCGACAAGCTGTTTTTAAACACCATGTTTATTTACAACGATTTTGGATTTAAGGCCAACACTGGCTTTTTAGACATTAAGTTTGAACTGAACAGCAAAGTGCAGGAAGCCACTGCCAAAATGGACTTTGATTATTCCCCCCTGTTGGGCCACATGATGAAGTTTGGCCTGCAGTATAACTTCCACGTGTTTACGCCTTACACCGCCAGCGGTAGCGCCGGCACAACCAGCTTTAAAACTACCAACCAGGAAAAGAAGCTGGCGCACGAATCGGCCATTTACTTCCAGGATGATATGGAGCTTACCCCCTGGCTGAAAATGAATGTGGGTATGCGCTTATCTACCTTTACGTTTATGGGGCCGTTTTCTAAAACGGTGTTCCAGGGCGGGCAGGCGGTAGATACACTTAGCTATAAACCCGGCGAAAACATTAAAACTTATTGGGGGGTAGAACCGCGCCTTTCTATGCGCTTTAAGGTAGATAAGGCCTCGAGTATAAAAGTGGGCGCTACCCTAAACCGCCAGTATGTGCATTTGGTAAGCAGCAGCACTACTACCCTACCTATTGATTTGTGGGTACCCAGCACCGCTGTAGTTAAACCACAAATAGGTGTGCAGGCGGCGCTTGGCTACTTCCGTAACTTTAAGGATGATATGTTTGAAACCTCGGTAGAGGTTTATTACAAGCACCTGTGGAACCAGATTGAATACGGCGAAAGTGCGGTAGGCAATATTACTATAGATGTAGAAGATCAGTTTACCTTTGGTAAAGGCTGGAGCTACGGTGCCGAGTTTTTTGTAAAAAAGGCAAAGGGTAAATGGACCGGATGGATTGGCTACACCCTGGCATGGACCTGGCGTAAGTTCCCCGAGATTAATGGGGGGCAACCGTTTTTGGCCCGCTACGATCGCCGCCACGATTTGAGCATAGTGCAGATGTATGAAATAAACAAGCACTGGAAAATTTCGGCTACCTGGGTATTTGCTACCGGGCAGCGCACTACCTTACCGGTTTCGTTTTTCTTAAACGAAGGGCAGGTGCATTACATATACGGCGAACGCAATTGGTTTAAATTGCCCAACTACCACCGGTTAGATTTAGGCTTTGTGTATACCATCATCCCTAAAAAGAAACGGAAAATTGCCTTTACTTCCGATATCAGCTTCTCTATTTACAACGCCTATAACCGCATGAACCCTTTCTTTATTTTTATCGATGCAGGCGGCGATGTAGGCGGCGGTAGCGGAACTACCGGGGGCACCACTACTAAAACCATTCAGTTTAAAGCCAAGCAGGCTTCGCTATTTCCTATACTGCCAAGCTTGACGTGGAATTTTAAATTTTAAGGGATTGACCATTGACGATTGAAAAGGCAAAAAGAATAAATTGGATAGACAAATGATAGATTATATAAAAATACTGAACCCAAAATTGCAACTACGTGGCAGATTCCGTTTGCTATTTGTATTGTCAATGGTCGGTTGTCTATCGTCCATCGTCCTGCCTTCCTGCACCAAAACCATCGATGTAACTATTCCCGATTCGGCGCAGCAGGTGGTGGTAGAAGGCACTATAGAAAACGGAACTCCACCGGTGGTTATACTTACCAAAAGCCAGAAATTTTTTAGCGAAATTGATTTGAACAACCTGGGCAACTATTTTGTACACGGCGCGCAAATGACCGTAACCGGTAGCGATGGAACTAAAACGGAGCTGGTAGAATTTTGTCTGCAAGGCCTTAACCTGCCGCAAGACCAGCAGGATTTATTGCTAAATGCACTTGGCTTTAGCACTATCGATTCGGCCAATGTACCCAACGTGTGCGTTTACACCGTGCCCGATATTGTAAGCTACTTTATAAATGGCACTGCCAGCTTTACAGGTAAAGAGCGCACCCGTTACAGCCTCGATATTAAAGCTCCGCCGTTTACCGGTTCCGATTCTATTCATCTAACCGCTTCTACGTATATACCTACTGCTATTGGGATGGATTCTCTTTCTATTCGCGAAGCTGCTGCCGAGTATAAGGATAGTATGGTGGCTGTGTATGCTAATGTAACAGTGCCCGATACCTTTGGCAATTTTGTGCGCTACAAAACCAAAATAAACGACGAGCCTTACTACGGTGGTTTTGGGGGCACTGTTTACGACGACCGCCTTTGGGTAGGCCTTAAAATTGCCCTGCCTATGGAGCGCGGCCAGGACCCTAACGCCGAGTTTGATTTAAAAACCGACACCTACTTTTATAAAGGCGATACCCTTACCGTTAAGTGGAGCAATATTGATGCTACTACGTATGAGTTCTTCTATACCTTAGAGAATGATGGAGGCGATAGCCCGTTTTCGCAGCCGGTAAAAATACGCTCCAACGTTAGCAATGGCCTGGGTGTTTGGGCCGGTTACGCTACTAAGTACTACCAGGTAATTATACCGGAGTAGTTCCGATTAGAAAAACATTTATTGTAATAGAGCAATAAAGACTTCCGAAGTTTCTATCATAAGGGTTCACGCTGTTGTTGGTGTTTAATTACCAATAAAAAGTAACAGAGTTAAGCCACCTACAACCGCAATTCTGTATTAATGGCTGTTCCTTTCACTTTTCACCTTTGCCCTTTCACCCTCCTTGCACATCTAATTAATTTTTCATAACTTTGTATGAATTATTGAATTGTCAACTATGTTCTCCATCAACTCCAGGCGCAAAAAGTTTTGCCGTCTTGTATCTGCCGGCGAAACCGGCGCAGGCGCTTACCGCAAAGCCTACAAAAACACTAATAGCACCACTTGCAAAACCAACGCCTACCGGTTAATGCAGCAAGCCAATGTGTTGGTCTATTTAACCGTTATACAAAAAGCCCAACCCGCAGCACAACAACGAACACCTACAGCCAGTGTAAAAGTTGCCAGGCCTACCCGCAAACCTACACAGCCCCCTAAAGCCAATGCAGCGGGTCCATCGCCCTTTCAACCTGCTTACCCTAACGTAAGCAGTAAACAGGAAGCCGAAACCCTAACCACACTAATGAGACAGCAAGCCCGCATGGGCAAATACAAAGTGGTAAAAGGCAAATGGACTTTAGTGGCCGTACCCGTCAAACCCCGCCAAATAATTAAATGCATCAGGCAACTAAACAAAATGGATGGTGCCTACCCCCCGCGAAAAAGAAGGCGCAAAAAGCGAATTAAACTACTGATTATTACAATGTTACAACCAAAATAAAGTAGGCAGAAATTAAAAATGGAATGGTGGAATAATGGAATATCAGGCCCGCTTACGCAACCTTAAGCTTTAGGTTCTTCCCATTTCCTTTAGAAAAGGCAAGATGCCGAACCTGTCCCGAGCGCAGCCCCGGGAGGCTGATGGGTTAGGTTGTATTGGCTGTTGTAGGGGCAGCCCTTGCGGCTGCCCGGCACCGATTTGATAACTTTTCTCTTAAGTTGTCAAATCTTGTTTGTTAGCTATTTTCTCGGCCTTATGTCTCTTACCCACTCTAAATGCTAAATATTTTGGTAAAAGTGTTAGCTTTTTTAGAAAACTTAGTTCATCTTTGTAGTCTAAAATACTAAAAATATGAGCAAGGTAATCTATCAAACAAGCAACCGAAGCAAGGCTTTGGAACTTAAACTGGAACAAGAAACTGCCAACCAATACCATATAATACTGGCGGGCATTACGGTAAATGCGCCCAACTGCGCTGCCGGCACCTGCGGCGATGGTTTCTTTATGGATTCGGAAACCTACATTGCCCAAAGTTTTCCTAACCTGAACCTGGCTACACAGGTTTATAACAACTACAAACAGCTTTACCTGGATTAAACCAGTAACTATCAGATGCGGCGCGGGTGTTATTTGTCCAACTTTTTATCAACAGAGTGCAAAATGGGTGCACTTGTGGATTATTAGCGGCTTAATACATTCGCGCCGCGTTAATTTAGCACCTACACCCCTTCCCGATGAAAATTGGGATAAAACGAAAGGGGAATTTGAAATAGAAACAACAATTACGAATCACCACTTCTGTTGTAAAAATGCAGAAGAATATAAGAGAGGATATTATGGCAAAAGAAATAGTAGAAGCGAGATACACCGAAGATGAGGTAAAAACCCTCGATTGGCTGGAGCACATCCGTATCCGCCCCGGTATGTATATTGGCAAGACAGGCGATGGTTCATCAATGGATGATGGTATTTACATTTTGCTGAAAGAAACGCTGGATAACTGTGTAGATGAATACCAGATGGGTTACGGCAAAAAGGTAGACCTTACCGTTACTAAAGAGAAAGTTTCGGTGCGCGATTACGGCCGCGGTATCCCGTTGGGTAAACTGGTTGACTGCGTTAGCCAGATTAACACCGGTGCCAAGTACGATAGCAAAGCCTTTAAAAAGTCGGTGGGTTTGAACGGGGTAGGTACTAAAGCGGTTAATGCGCTTAGCACCCACTTTAAAGCTTACGCCGTGCGCGACGGGCAACTAAAAATGGCCGAGTTTGAATGCGGTAAGCTTACCAAAGACCATAAAATTGTAAAAACCGACGAGCCTAACGGAACCTACGTTGAGTTTTTGCCCGACAATAAGATTTTTAAGAATTACCGCTACATGCACGAGTATGTAGAAACGATGATTCAGAACTACTCGTACCTAAACACCGGGCTTACCTTTTATTATAACGGTGTAAAATACGTGAGCCAAAAAGGCTTATACGATTTGCTGGCCCGCAAAAAAGAGAATGCCGAACTGATATACCCCATCATTCACCTGGTAAGCGACGATATTGAAATTGCTCTTACACACAACCACCAGTACGGTGAGGAGTATTACAGCTTTGTAAACGGACAATACACCGTGCAGGGTGGTACGCACTTACTGGCCTTCCGCGAGGCGGTAGTAAAAACGGTGCGCGATTTTTATAAAAAAGATTTTGATGCTGTAGATATACGCGAGGCTATTGTAGGCGCTGTTTCGGTGCGTATACAGGAACCGGTGTTTGAAAGCCAGACCAAAACCAAACTGGGTACCGATAAACTGCATGGCGAAGAAAAAACCATGAAACAGTTTTTGCTGGAGTTTGTAAAGGAGAACCTGGACAACTACCTGCACAAAAATCCGCAAACGGCCGAGGCGATGCTTAAGCGCATACTGCAAAGCGAGCGCGAGCGCAAAGAGATTGCCGGCATTAAAAAGCTGGCTAACGACCGCGCTAAAAAAGCCAACATACACAACAAAAAACTGCGCGATTGCCGGGTACACTTTAACGATGAAAAGGCAACCAACAACCTGCTTACTACCCTGTTTATTACCGAGGGTGATTCGGCGAGTGGTTCTATTACCAAAAGCCGCAACCCCGATTTACAGGCGGTATTCTCGCTTCGTGGTAAGCCGCTTAACTGCTTTGGCCTAACCAAAAAAGTAGTGTATGAAAACGAAGAGTTTAACCTGCTGCAGCACGCACTTAATATTGAAGACAGCATAGAGGATTTGCGCTACAATAACATTATAGTAGCTACCGATGCCGATGTGGATGGTATGCACATAAGGTTGTTGTTGCTTACGTTCTTCCTGCAGTTCTTCCCCGATATTATACGCAACGGACATGTTAAGATTTTAGAGACGCCGTTGTTCCGTGTGCGCAATAAGCAAAAAACCATTTACTGCTATAACGAAGATGAAAAGCAGAAAGCGATTAAAGAACTGAAAGGCACACCGGAGATTACCCGCTTTAAAGGGTTAGGTGAAATTTCGCCGGAAGAGTTTGAAGGTTTTATTGGTGAAGATATGCGCGTAAGTCCTGTGATAGTAGACGACAAATTAAAGCTGGAAGGCCTGCTTGGCTACTACATGGGCAAAAACACCGACGACCGCCAGAAGTTTATTATAGAAAACCTGCGCTTCGAAAAAGATGAGGTAGAAGGCGTAGCGGCTGTAGAAGAACCAGAGGCGTTAGAGGCATAACAGCCGTTTAACCGCAAAGGACGCAAAGGAATACAACGCAATGAACGCTATAACAAAACCATATGCAGTACGCCGCTAAAAGTTCAATAAATGAGAATAATTTATCGAAGCTTGTTTTTGAAGCTGCGTTGAATGTTCATAGAAAATTTGGCCCCGGTTTACTTGAAAATTCTTACAAAGAATGCCTGCATTATGAGCTAACGAAAGAAGGATTGTTTGTTGAGAAAGAAAAAGCGTTGCCTTTGGTTTATGAACAAGTAAAACTCGATATAGGATATAGAATTGATTTGATGGTAGAGAACAAAGTAATTATTGAAACCAAGGCGGTAGAAGCTTTAAACGATGTGCATTTAGCCCAGGTGCTTACTTATCTAAAGCTATCGAATTGCAAGCTTGGATTGCTGATAAATTTCAACGTTACTTTATTGAAAAACGGATTTAAAAGGGTAGTAAATGGCCTTTAACTTTGCGAACCTTGCGAAGTCCATTGCGCCCTTTGCGGTTAAACTTATAAAATGAAAGAAAAAGAAGAGAACGACAAAAACCGGACCCAGGAAAGCACCTCCATCCACGTGGATGGGATGTTTCAAAACTGGTTTTTAGATTATGCCAGCTATGTAATATTAGAGCGTGCCGTGCCGGCTGTAGAAGATGGCCTTAAGCCCGTGCAACGCCGTATTTTACACGCGCTAAACGAAATGGACGACGGCCGCTTTAACAAGGTTGCCAACGTAATAGGCCAGAGCATGCAGTATCACCCGCACGGCGATGCCAGTATTGGCGATGCGCTGGTAAACATGGGGCAGAAAGAATTGCTGTTTGATACACAGGGTAACTGGGGCGATGTGCGCACCGGCGATAGCGCAGCTGCACCACGTTATATTGAGGTTAGGTTGAGCAAGTTTGCCAAAGAGGTTGCCTTTAACGACCAAACTACCGAGTGGCAGCTTAGCTACGACGGCCGTAAAAAAGAACCGGTTAACCTGCCCATGAAATTTCCCTTGCTGCTATCGCAGGGCGCCGATGGTATAGCCGTAGGTTTATCGACCAAAATATTGCCGCATAACTTTATTGAGCTTTGTGAGGCCAGCATTAACTTTTTAGAAGGTAAGCGCTTTAGGTTGTTACCCGATTTTTTAACCGGTGGCTTTGTAGATGTAAGCGAATACAACAAGGGTGAGCGCGGTGGCAAGGTAAAAGTGCGTGCTAAAATTGAAGTAGTAGATAAAAAAACGTTAGCAATACGCGAAATACCCTTCGGCACTACCACGGGTAGCTTGATTGAAAGCATATTAAAGGCGAACGAAAAGGGCAAAATAAAGATTAAGAAGGTAGTAGATAATACCGCTAAAGAAGTAGAGATACAAATAGACCTGGTGCCCGGTGCCGACCCCGATGTAACCATCGATGCCTTATACGCCTTTACCGATTGCCAGAACTCAATAAGCACCAACGCTTGTGTAATTGTAGATAACAAGCCGATGTTCCTTTCGGTGAATGAGATACTGGAGCTTTCTACCAATAAAACGCGCGACTTACTTAAACGCGAGTTAGAAATACGGTTAGCAGAGCTGAATGAGAAATGGCACTTCAGTTCATTAGAAAAGATATTTATTGAAAAGCGCATTTACCGCAACATTGAAGAGGCTACCACCTGGGAGATGGTAATTGATGTGATTGATAAAGGATTAAAGCCTTACAAAAAACTTTTCCGCCGCGAGATAACTACCGAGGATATTACCCGGTTGACCGAAATCAAAATTAAGCGTATATCAAAATACGACTCGTTTAAGGCCGATGAAGAAATTAAGGGCATTGAAGAAGAACTTAAAACCGTAGCACACGATTTAAAGCACCTTACCGAGTATTCTATTAAATGGTTCCAAAACCTGCTGAAAAAATACGGCAAGGGCCGCGAGCGCCGCACCGAAATTAAGGGCTTTGAAGAGATTGAAATTAAGCAGGTAGCAGCTACCAATGCCAAGCTATATGTAAACCGCGAAGAAGGATTCTTTGGAACCGGTTTAAAGAAAGATGAGTTTGTGTGCGAGTGCAGCGACCTGGATGATATTATAGCCTTTACCCGCGGTGGCAAAATGATGGTTAGCCGCATTGGCGATAAAAAGTTTGTTGGCAAGGATATCATACATATAGCGGTTTGGAAGAAGAACGACGAGCGTACTGCTTATAACATGAGCTACTACGATGGAGGCAGCAAACGCGCCTATGTTAAGCGCTTTAACGTAACCGGTGTAACCCGCGATAAGGAATATGACCTTACACAAGGCAGCGCAGGCAGCAAAGTGCTTTACTTTACAGCCAACCAAAACTCAGAAAGCGAATTGGTAAAAATACAGCTGCACCCTAACTCAACCGCGCGTATTAAAGATTTTGAGTTCGACTTTGGCACTATAGAAATAAAGGGCCGTGCCGCCAGCGGTAATATATTGACCAAATACCCCGTGCGTAAAATTGATTTACTCGAAAAAGGTAAATCATCTATCGGTGGTATTAAAATATGGTTCGATGAGAAGTTTGGCCGCTTAGTGAACGAAGAGAAAGACAAAACAAAATACCTGGGCGACTTTAACACCGGCGACCAGGTAGTAGTAGCCTACAAAGATGGCAACATAGAGCTAACCAATTTTGAGCTGACCAACAAGTATGAGATAGACGACATACTGAACATTGAGAAATTTAATCCCGAAGGTATTTACAGCGCAGTGTATTATGATGGCAACAGCAAAGAGTTTTATGTTAAGCGGTTTAAGATTGAATTGAAAACCGAAAAGCTAAAATCGAGCATTGTAACAGAGCATAACAACAGTAAACTGCATGTGTTTAGCAGCTACGACGATGCGCAGGTTAAGTTTAACGTACTAAAAGGTAAATCGAAAGATAAGAGCGAGGAAGAAGTGAAATTGAAAGACCTGATAGACGTAAAGGGCTGGAAAGCCCTTGGCAACCGCCTTACCCAACACGATGTAACCGGTAAAATTACCGAGGTAATAAGCGAAGCCAAGCTAAACGCCCGCAAGGCCGCAGCCGCCAAGCCCACCGAGGTTAAAATGGGAACTACAATAGAACTTGACGTTAACCCTAAAGCTGGTAAAAAAGGCAACCAGGGAGACCTGTTCTAATGCGGAAACCGGAATTATGAATCCGGAATAAGACAAAAACGCCAAAACATCCGAAGTTTAAAAGCTTCGGATGCTTTGTTTTATAGTATTTCCCAAAACTAAGGCTTGGTAAAACGGGAATAAACTGATAGCGCATTAGCCATATTTAAAATAATTACAGTATATTTATACTGAACCTATTAAAAATACTAAGCCTATGAAACGCGCACTACGTTTTGGGGGCTTGCTTTGCCTTCTGTTGTACCACGTACTTACAGCCGGTGCGCAATGCGATGCCACCTTCTCCTATTCGGCTACCAGTAATACTGGCTACCATTTTACCGCTAACCAGCCTCTGCAAAACGGTCTTACTTATTACCACAACTGGCGAAGTAACAACGTTGTTTTTGCTACGACATCCAACGCCGATAAGGACTTTATACAGCCCGGCACATACATGGTGTGCCATACTGTAAGTATTCAGGATAGTAGCGCGAACACAATTTGCGTTGATAGCAGTTGCATTTACCTGCATATTACTACCAACCCACCGTGCTTTGCGCCGGTAAACATTTATACCAACGAGCTAAACGCTCATACCTTCAGTTTTACCAATACCTTGCCCGATTACACCAATGTAGCAGTACAATGGAATTTTGGTGATGGTAATGATACTACAGGCATTGCATCGCCAACCCATTACTACAGCAACCTTGGCCACTATGCGGCCTGCCTTTATTTAAGCGATACCGTTCAAAACTGCGCCGATACTTTTTGCATATCGGTAGTAGTGGATACTGTTGTTGTCAATCCTTGCCCTTTATATGCTTACTTTAATTATAGCCAGCCTTTTTACAGCAACACCAACATAGTTTTTACCGAGCAAGTTAATGGCCACTACGACACTCTGTTATGGGATTACGGCGATGGAACTACATCATCTGTTTTTCAAAGCCTGCACCATTTTCCGCACTTTGGCCTTTACCAGGTGTGTGCCACCTATACCGATACAACCCTTGGTTGTACCCGCCGTACTTGCAGTAATGTACAGGTAGACACTTGCCACGCAAACTTTGCCAACTTTACTACAAACGCAGCCAATAACCCGGGACAGGAATATTTTCGTAGCAATAATCTTTCGCCATACCGTCCGGTATGGTATCAATGGGATTTTGGCGATAGCACCTACAACACTACCACATTATACCCCACCCATCAATATGCAACACTGGATACTTTTACGGTCTGCCTTTATGTAAATGTACCCGGTTGCGCTGTAGATAGTCAGTGCCGCCAGGTAATAACCAGCTGCTATATAAACGCCTCGTTTACCGGTGTAATTACCGGGCCCAATACAGCCCAGTTTCATGGCAGTACCTATGTTACCAACAACACAGGCTATACCTGGCAGTTTGGCGATGGCACTTTTGGCAACGAGCAGGACCCGGTGCATGTATTTGCCACGCAAGGGCTTTATACCGTTTGCTTAATTGCTACCGATACTATTTTTGGATGTGCCGATACCACCTGTAGTCCGTTACTGGTAACGGCATTAACCGATACCGTTTGCGGCCATGTATTTTTAGATTATAACTTTAACGGCATACAAGACTTAAACGAACCACCCCTGGCGGGCATACAAATATTGTGTAACCCAAGCGGTACCGTATTAACTACCGATTCAACGGGCTATTATGAAGGCCTGGTGCCCTATAATATATTTTCTTCTGCACTTATAATTAAGCTGCTTTATGCCCCCGTACACTACAACAGCATGCCCTTTGGTGAAGATGAATACAACTACAATTTTACCTTACCGAATGTAAGGCAGTGTGGTTTTGATTTTGGCGTAACTACTTACAGTGCACGCATAACCGGTAAAGTATTTGGCAATTATAACCAAAATGGCATTTTAGATGCCGAAGCCAGTATACCGAGGCAGATTGTAAAAGCCAACAACAGGTTAGCCGTTACCGGTAGCGATGGTAGTTACATAATGGAAGTGCCGGCCGGCATACACACTTTGCAACGCGATACTACCGGGCTATACAGCGGATTTTCTGGCACTCCTTTATCTTATACCGGCGTTACCACCACCCCTGGTGGCTATTACCAGGACTATAATTTTGGTATAGGCATAAGCAGCACGTATTTAGATGTAACAGTAGACCTTATACCCACCACCCCGGTTACTACCACTAATAAGGCTGAATATACTTTGTTAACCACCAGCCTTGGACCTTATACTGCCTATTTTACACACAGCCTGGTTACCGATGCCATTATGAGTTTAGATTCAATCAATTCGCCACCGGCTAATTACAATGCTGCCACCCATACTACCACATGGGGTACCATATCAGGCTCTTTTCAACAGCTTATTTCGCATGCCTATTATTATGTTTCGCCTTCGGCTACTATTAATCAAAACATTTATACAACAGCCCGTTGTAATATAGTTTTTGGCACCGATGCCAACCCAAACAACAATACCGATAGTGCGCACCAGATAGTGGTGGCCTCTTTTGACCCGAATAACAAACTACCCGATGATTGCGGAACAGGCGCTGAGGGTTTTATACAAGCAGATAAAAAAATAAAGTTTGTTATTAACTTCGAAAACACAGGCACCTACTACGCCATGAACATTGTAGTTAAAGATATCCTGGACAGTAATTTTGATATAAGTACCTTTAGATACGTGGGCAGTAGCCACCAGGCTGTTTGCGATGCCAAGGTAGTTGGCGACTCAATTTATTTCCGTTTCACACAAATAAAATTACCTTTTACAGCACCCGAAAGCCATGGCTGGGTAGCCTTTGAGATACAAACCAAACCGAATTTACCTCCGGGCACACAACTGCACAACACCGCCGCTATTTATTTCGATCATAACGACCCGGTTATTACCAATACCACATTACATACTATTAGCGGCCCAACAGCCATTGTTGACCTTAGCAATACCGATAAACTAGTGGCTATACCCAATCCATTTACCACCTCGCTTACCATTGGCGCCAACCACTTTACACAGGGTGGGTATACCTACACCTTAAGCAATTTGCTGGGGCAGGTACTGTTAAGCGGCAACACCACAGGCAATGACCCTTTAACTATACAACGCAATACGTTACCCTCGGGCACTTACATAGTTTCTGTTTATACATCTAACCATACCGTTGCCCATATTAAAGTGGTAGCGCAATAGCTAAATTTGAATGCTTGCTAGTTTGCTATCGTCAAAGATTTTGAATACGGGAGGTTATTACCTGGTGTTTAAAAAACCATAGACAAAAGCAAGCTTTGCTTACTTGTTAAATAATTATTTGCCCTTTGCTGTATTATACACGCGGCTAAATTACATTCGCGGTATTGCTTACCCTCAACTTTTCACGCATGAAAAAGTTATTGCCTTTAGTTTTAGGTGCGTTAGCTATTACCCTAAGCCATGCACAAACTACCACTGCTTATAATGTTGAAATTGTGCGCGATAGTTTTGGTGTGCCGCATATTTTTGGCAAAACCGATGCCGACTGTGCCTATGGCTTAATGTGGGCCGAATGTGAAGATGATTTTACTACGGTGCAATGGGGTCTTCTGCTGGCTAAAAGCATGTTGGGCCAGCACCTGGGCATAGACGGCGCTAAAATTGACTACGCAGTACAGTTACTGCGCATACGCCAAACTATTGATGAGCATTATGATACTGATTTATCGCCCCAGTTTAAAAAAATATTGCAGGCCGCTGCCGATGCTGGCAACCGGTATGCAAAACTGCACCCCGATGAGGTGCTGGTAAAAAAGGCTATGCCTGTTGGCCCTAAAGACTTTATTGCCGGCTACATGCTGGCTATGGCTTTAATGACCGGTGTAGACGGCCAGCTAAACAATATGGTAAGCGGCACGGTAACTCCGGTTCCTTTTGGTGAAACAGGCCGTGGCTCTAATGCTATAGCTATGAACTCGAAAAAAACAGCTGATGGCCTGGTATACCTGGACGTGAACTCGCACCAACCTTTAGAGGGTCCGCTTAGTTGGTACGAGGCCCATATGTGCAGCGAAGAAGGTTTGAATATGTATGGCTCTACGTTTCATGGCGGGGTAACTATTTTTCATGGTGTAAACGAAAACCTTGGCTGGGCGCATACCACCAATGGTTTTGATGCGATAGATGTGTACCAGTTGCAACCCGACCCTAAAAAGAAAAACCATTACCTGGTAGATGGTGTATCTTACAAACTAGAAACCGGCAGAGCTAAATTATCGGTTAACCTGGCCAGGCACCGCGATAAACACAAGTTTATATTAACCATTGGCAAAAAAATATGGTGGAGCAAATTTGGCGCTACAGTAGTAAACAAAAAAGGAATGTTTGCCCTGCGCCTTGCCAGTAACATGACTATTAAGGCACCAGAGCAATGGTACCAAATGGACCGCGCGAAGAACTTTACCGAGTTCCGCCACGCGCTGGATATGCAGGGTATAATAAACCAAAACATAACCTACGCCGATAAGAACGATACCATCTTCTTTATCAGCAATGGGGCCTTCCCTAAACGGGCCGAGGGCTATGATTGGACAGGCACGCTACCAGGCAATACAGCCAAAACCTTATGGACTGAATTTTACCCCGAGGCCTCAATACCACAAGTATTAAACCCCGAATGTGGTTACGTGTTTAACGCCAACAACACCTGCTTCCGTTCTACCTGCGCTGACCATAACCCCATTTGCACGAAAGATATGGCTACTATGTGCCATGATACAGCTATGACCAACCGCGGCCTTCGCTTTGAAGAGAACATAAGCAAATACGATAAGGTTAGCTGGGATGATTTTTTGAAAATAAAATACGATACCCGCTACCCTACCTATCCGCAGTTTTTTAAAAAGTTTCAGGCCTTTGATATTGTAGAACTGAAAGAAGAAGAGCACCCCGATATTGCCGATGCCATAAAAATTTTAAAAACCTGGGATAAAAGCGGCGACCTGGATAACATGAGCGCCGTGCTTACTTACAAAACCCTCTACTACATTTATAATAACACCAACTGGGAACAGGAAAAATTATTTGCCACCGATAAGCAAGCCAAGTTTGCCTTTTTTGTAAAGGCTATACAGGAAACTAAAAAACAGATGCTGGCCGATTTTGGCACGCTAAGCATACCATTGGGCGATTACCAGCGCCACCAGCGCGGCGATGTGGATTTGCCCACCGATGGAGGACCCGATATGTGGAACGCCAAATACGGCAACCCGTATGGCAAAGGTAAGATTAGAGTATGGATGGGGGAATCGTTTATACTAATGGCTAAGTTTACTAAAGATGGTCCGCAGTTTCGCACCGTATCACCTTATGGCACCAGCAATAAACCCGGCGCTAAACACTATACCGACCAAATGAAACTATACGTAAACCATCAGACAAAAGAAGAGAGCCTAAAAAAAGAGTGGGCCTACAAACACGCCGAAAGAATTTATCATCCCGGCGAATAGGTTAGAGCATGTAGCCTAACTCTTTGCTTGCTTTTTGTACGAAACTCTACTTTCAGATTTAGACTCCTTTACCGATTGCTCAATCATCGCCTTTAGCACTTTAGTATCAATCTCGGCTAACGAGTTGATGTAAAGGCAGCCTTTGCCGGTTTTATATTTACCAAGCTTCGCGAGCATGGTTTTGTTTTCTACCAGGCCCGGCACATATAAGGTAAGGTTGGCCTTGCGCGGCGAAAAGCCGCAAATAAACCAATCCAGTTCCCTCCCGCTATCGTATTTTAATACGGTATGGCCAAAGCCTACAATAGCCCCGCCCCACATTTTGGCATCGGCTTTAGTGGCCTTTCCATCATTGCCAACACGGTAAAGCAATCGGCACGGCGGCTTTCTTCTTTAATAGTGTTTAAAAAATCGGCAGGGTTTACCTCCGTCTTTTTTGTTTTTAGCTCGGCTTTAGCCATAATAGTTTGTTTTTATGGTTCACTCTACTTTTAAAATACCGTATAAACCTGATATTAACCTTGAAGCTATTAATTCTTAAAGAAATATAAAATAAAGGGTATTGGCTTGTATACCAATTGTTTTTATAAAACGTTGTAATATTGGTACGTGCTTTGAATAGTATAAGCCAAACACATAATTTATGAGAATTGTATCGTTTTTAATTTTACTGGTAGTGGCTAACAGCAATTTTGCCCAGGGGTTGAAAGATAGAAAAGGTGCCTTCCACAAACCAGCTGAAGACACCACCATACATTATGTATACGATGCCGGCAATTTACCTGCCAGCGATAGCACACCTACTATTAACCTGCGCGATGTAAACGTAGTATCCTTTAAAAGCGCCGAGGACCAGATGATGTATTACAAATACAAAAGCCGGATACAAAAGGTAATGCCTTATGTAAAAATTGCGAACCAGCTGTACGCCGAGTTGAAAGAAGAAAAAGAAAACGATAAACGCCGCGAATACCGCCACTACCGTAAAGACGTAGAGAAAGAAATGCGCACCAAGTTTGAAAAAGAACTAAAGGACCTTAGTGTAGGCCAGGGTGAAATGTTGTTTAAACTGCTTAACCGCGAAACCGGAAACAATGCCTACTACATTATTAAAGAAATTAAAGGTGGTGTAACCGCTTGGTTCTACCAGTTGGTAGGTAAACGCTACGGTTACGACCTTAAAGAAAATTACGACCCTAAAAAAGAGAAGATGATTGAAATGATTATACGCGAACTTGGCCCGGCGTATAATGTAAAATCGTAATGGTTATCGTGTTAAGGGCCTAAGCCAATTTTCTTTTCGAACCAGGCACCAAACTCTGCATCAGGTATCAGGTTCATACATTTAAAATGCCCTTGGGGGCAGGCATCGTAGCCCAATTTGCTGCAAGGGCGGCAAGATAAATCAGGCACCTGCATTATTACATTGGTTACCGGCTTATTGCCCATATACGGATACATGCCAAACTGCGGAATGGTGTTACCCCATATAGAAATAACAGGGCGTTTAAAAGCTGCTGCTATGTGCATTAACCCGGTATCGTTGGTTACTACAAGTTTGGCCTGTTGCACCAAACTTGCCGATTGATTTAAACTAAACTTACCGGCTGCGTTAAAAACAGGGGTGGCACTTTTTATCTGCGCTACAATACTATCACCCTCAGCAGCATCTTCTTTACCGCCCAGCAACACTACCGGCCAGTATATTCCATCAATAGCATTTACAATCTTTTCTATCGGAAACTTTTTAGTATTCTGCTTCGCTCCTATTACCCAAGCTATATAGCCTTGTCTGAAATTCTGCGGCAGTATATTCAAATCAACCACATCATCAGCACCAATAAAATAATCCAGCCCCTCACCATCGTTGGTTACGTTTAGCGCCTTACAAGTTTCAAGGTAACGGTCTACAATATGTTTTTGCGGAAGGCGGTTAATTTTAAAATTAACCATCAGCCATTTTTCAAAGTTCAGTTTGTTGAAGGAATACGACGTTATGCCCAATTGGAGTTTTATCAGCAGGGTGCGAAAATTGTGGTGCAGGTCTATTACATAATCAAAGCGCTCTTGCTTCAGTTGCTTTACAAACTCTGTAAGCGAATCACCCAACAGGTGAATTTTAGTGATATAAGGATTATGCTGCACTATGGAATGAAAAGCCTTTTTGGTGGCGTAATGCACCTCTGCTTCAGGGTGTTGCTTTTTAATACAGCGCACTACAGGGGTAGTAAGCACTATATCACCAATAGACGAAAAACGGAGAATCAGAATTTTCATTTCGGCACTAAAATAAAAAAGCATTCACTATCATTGTGGTATGCCCGAATTCAGATGGAATCCTTTGCTAGATACCTGGACCCTTGTAGCCACCAACCGCCAGCACAGGCCGCACCTGCCCAAAGACTATTGCCCCTTCTGCCCTGCCGATAATAAGGCCCTGCCTAACTTTGAGGTATTGGCTTACGATAATGATTTTCCGGTAATGAGCCTTGAGAAGACACAAGAGGCAAGACACAAGACACAAGATAGACAACAGATAGCAGAGAACAGACAACAGACAAAGGCAAATACAGTTTTTAAAAGTGTACAGGCGGTGGGCAAGTGCGAGGTTATTTTGTATTCGCCCGACCATGATAAGCAGCTATACGATTTAAGCGATGAGCATGTGCTTAAAATAGTAGAACTATGGAACGAGCGATTTGCCGCTTTGCAAAAAGATAAGCGCGTTAAATACATTTATGAGTTTGAAAACCGTGGCGAAGAAGTGGGCGTTACTATTCCCCACCCGCACGGACAGCTGTATGCGTATTCATTTATACCCGCAAAACTTAAAACAGAATTAGAGAACTGTAAAAAGTATTACCGGCAGCATAAAACCAATTTATTTGCCGATTTAAATGCCGCCGAAAAGCAATATAAAAAGCGTATTGTGTACCAAAACAAAAGCTTTTTGGCTTACATCCCCTACTTTACCGATTACCCTTTTGGTGTGTTTGTAGTAAATAAAAAACTGAAGGGAAACATTACGCAATTTACACTAAGCGAAAAGAAAGACCTTGCCGACATGGTTAAAACCCTTAACCGTGGCTTTGATAAAATTTACGACAGGCCCTTTCCATACATGATGTGCCTGCACCAAACACCGGTAAACGAAAAAAAGTATGCCGATGCTGAAAACTATTTTGCCTTCCATATAGAATATTACCCGCCGCTTAGGGCTAAGGATAAAATTAAGTGGTATGCCGGTAGTGAAATGGGGGCAGGGGCTGCCGCCAACCCTTTAGATGTGGATGAATGCGCAGCCATACTTCGCAACATAATACAGCAATTTAAATGAGCAGCGAAAAACAAAATACATCCGGCGCCTCACAGCTATTTTTTGCTCCCGGCCGTGTAAACCTTATTGGGGAGCACTTAGATTATAATGGTGGATTGGTTCTTCCGGCGGCTATTACACTTGGAATAACTGCCACTTACACGCCACGCAGCGATAATAAAATTATACTGCGTTCAGCTACTCACCCTTTTAGTAAAGAAATTTTTATAGAAGATGCGCTTGAGTTTAGCGCTGCCAACGATTGGACAAATTACCCATTGGGTGTTATCCATCAATTAAAAAAAGAAGGGCATACCGTAACCGGTTGCGAAATTTTATTTGATAGTACTTTGCCTGAAGGCTCGGGGCTTTCATCCTCAGCCGCGGTAGAAGTTTTAACCGCGTATGCAATACTTAGCCAAAATGAAAGCAATATAAACCTGCCGTGGCTGGCCAACTTTTGCAAGCAGGTAGAAAATGAATTTATAGGCGTGCAGTGCGGCATTATGGACCAATATGCTGTGGCACTTGGAAAAAAAGATAATGCCATCTTGCTGGATTGCCAGCAGCTAAAACACAAATACGTGCCGTTTGAGTTAGGCGACTACCGGTTGGTAATTATGAATACACAAAAGCCACGGTCTCTTATACACTCTAAATACAACGAGCGCAAAGCAGAATGCGATGAAGCCCTGAAGCAGATACGCGTTGTACATCCCGATACAGAAAACCTGGCCAATGCAGATATGATTTGGCTGGACATATTAAACAGCGAAGTGTTGCAAAAACGGGCGCGCCATGTAATTACCGAGCAACTGCGCGTAAAGGAATCGGTAAAAGTGATGCAGATGAACGACCTCTCTACTTTTGGGCGTTTAATGAATGCCTCGCATGCTTCTCTTAAAAACGATTACGAGGTAACTGGCTTAGAGTTAGATACTCTTGCCGAAACAGCTCAACAGGTTAAAGGCTGCCTGGGTGCCCGCATGACGGGGGCAGGCTTTGGCGGCTGCGCCATTGCTATAGCCCACAAAAGCAGTATAGAGGAACTAAAGAATGTGGTTGGCGAAAAATACCTGAAGGCAACCGGCCGGGAATGCAGCATATACGAAGCGCAGGCCGGCGATGGAGTGCGAAGGGAGGACTAATTTTTACATTAATTTATTTACCGGGCAACGCTTTTGCTCTTTAAAGCGTTTTATAAACGCCGGTGCGCAATAATATAACAGCAAAACAAAATATTTATATCGTACTGGCGTTTGTTGTGGAATTAAATATTATTTTTGGTATATATCCTCTCCCTATGAGGCACACTATATTCGTTTTTTTTCTTTTAGTAAGTGGTATGGCCTTTGCCCAGGCCGATACCTTAGCTATGCCCAAAAAAGAGAAAGCCCAGCACCAGGTTTTTATTAATACCACCTTTTTTCTTAAGCAGCTTATCAATCTGTCTAACCAAAATATAGCTATCAGTCCCTATATATTGGGTTACAAATGTTTCTTTAAAAAGCATGGTATAAGGGCCTCGGTAGGTGGCAGTTTTAGTAAAAAAACAGAATTTCCGGACAGCATATCTACCCGCATAAACAACAACAATGCAATTGATTATAGAGTAGGCTATGAGTTTAGGCACATGTTTGGCAAAAAATGGAATTTGTTCACCGGTGTTGACTTTGTTGGCAGGCAATCGTTTACCGGCGCAAAAGCCAATTCATCCTTCGATATTACTAAAACGTCTACCTCTACTAATAGCATTGGGGGCGGACCATTTATAGGCATTCAGTTTAATATTACCAAGCGCATTGCGCTATTTACCGAAACAGCCTTTTATTACTCCTACAGCTGGGGCACAAAAAAGGTTGAGTCGCAAAATTTTCCCGAGTTAAATCTTAATCGAAGCAACGGCTCGGAATATAAAGGGGAGTTTGTTTTGCCAACGTCGCTTTACTTTACGTTTATTTTCTGATTCAAAAACCTATACCTATGAAAAAGAAATTAACCCCCATACTGTTTACCGGCGCTATAATAGCGCTGGTGTTTTACAGCTGCCAAAAACAACCGCAGCTAAAAACGCTAACGCCCCATCTTCCCGATGTACCGTATGAATACCGTGGTTCACCATGCAGTAGTTTTAATTGCGATGGCAATACACCTTTTGATAACCAGCTAACATCTAACGGAGCTACTTTGGGCAGGTTACTTTTTTACGACCCACGTTTATCTATTAATAATACAGTTTCGTGCGCAAGTTGCCATAAGCAAGCCAACGCCTTTGCCGATGATGCTACTTTTAGTACCGGGTACGAGGGGATTATAACCAAGCGCAACACCCCCGCCATAATTAATGAAGGCGATAAGGCCAACTTTTTTTGGGATGGGCGCTCTAACCGGTTAGAAGAAATGGTATTAATGCCGGTACAACACCACGTGGAAATGGGATTAGACCGTATGGATATATTGGAAAAGAAAATAGCAAGTATTAGCTACTACCCGGATTTGTTTAAAAAAGCCTTTGGCTCAGAAACTGTAAGCCAAAACCGCATTGCTATGGCTTTGGCGCAATTTATACGGGCTATGCGCAGCGATAGAAGCAAAATAGAAACGGCAGAATTAAGTCAATTAGAATCGGATGGCTTAACGGCCTTTAATAAATTTCAATGCTCTAATTGCCACAATGGCAGCAATTTTGGTGGAAGTCCGATGTTTGGAGGATACGAGGGCACTCCACAAACTTCTAATTTTCCTAATGCAGCGAATATTGGTTTAGATGTGGTTTACCAGGACAAAGGGGTAAAGGAAACAAATGGCAGTGAAGCCCTGGAAGGTGCATTTATAATCCCATCTTTACGCAATCTTACCTTTACCGCCCCTTATATGCACGATGGCCGGTATACTACGCTAGAACAGGTAATTGAGCATTATAATAGTGGTATACAGCCAAGCGCCACCCTGGATCATAATTTAATAGACCCGGTTACAGCAACGCCGGTTAAAATGAATATGACGGCCGACGAAAAAATTGCTTTAGCAGCATTCCTGCGCGCACTTTCCGACCCATCCATAACTACCGATGTAAGGTTTTCTAACCCTTTTAATTAATCATGAAATACCCGAGTATACTTTTTTTATGCGCGTTGTTGTTGGGAGCCTACTCTTGCAAAAAGGGTTGTACTAATCCAAGAGCATATAATTACAATGCCAATGCAAAAGAAGAAGATGCTTCTTGCCAGTTTTGCGACAGCAGCGTGCTGGACGAGTTTAACGACAATTTTGGCATAACAGATTATAATTCCGGGCAACACTCTTACCAAACAGTGTTAACCATAAACCTGCAAGGTAATCTGATGAGATATAGCGGTAATGCCTGCAAGCGAAATGGTATATCAACAGATTGTAATGGTTTCTTTGATGCATTTACCAGAATTAGACCTGTGCTGCGCAATGTTACCAATGATACTATGTTGGTTTCGGGTACTTTCTTTATAACTGTATCAGGTGGAAATTCCAGTGAGCAAGTCTTTATAAATTATGTTACAATTCCACCCCAGGGCAGTTATCAAACAAATACCGATATTCAGTTCAGTTGCGTTCAAACCACTTCTGCCCAGTCATCAGTTAACAGTCAATCATTTAATTTCGAATACAGGTAAAGTTGCTTAGTTTAGGCATATTTGCCCCATGCTAGGATTAAAATTACCAACCGACCCGCGCTGGGCCGATTTGGCGGGCAAATCGATACAGGAAATACTTACCGACCACGCTTATTGCGAGCAAAAGGCGACCAGCACGGCTATATCACTTATACAGAATTACCCCGATTATGAGATGATAGTAGAGGAGCTTTCGCCCATTGTAAAGGAAGAATGGGGGCATTTTGAGTTAGTGTTACAGCACCTGCACAAACGCGGACTAAAGCTGGGCTTACAGCGTAAAGATGCCTATGTAAATGAACTGCGTAAGTTTATACAGCATGGAGGTTCGCGTACTGAATCGTTGTGCGAAAAACTTTTGTTTTCGGCCCTAATAGAAGCCCGCAGCTGCGAACGGTTTAAGTTGCTAAGTAAGGATATAGAAGACCCTGAATTGAAATCATTTTACAAAAACCTGATGGTAAGCGAAGCAGGGCACTATCGTTTATTTTTAGATATGGCCTGCAACCTTGGCGGAAAAGACAGAATATTGGCGCGCTGGGAAGAATGGCTGGCTTTTGAAGCCGGCATAATGGAGAAGCTGGAAGTTAGAGGCGATAGAATCCATTAACTAAAAGACTTCGGAAGGTTCAAAGACTTCCGAAGTTTAATTTTTATATTACTGGTTATTGATTTTTTAGCGCCCTTTTTGTATCAAAAAACTTCGGAAGTCTATCCACCTAAAAACCAACCAGAACATGAAAAAATACCTGCTTTACCTGATGGCTGCCCTCTATATTTTTGCGGGCGTAAACCATTTTTGGCACCCCGATTTTTATTTAAAAATGCTGGTGGGCTTTTTACCTTACCCCGAAGCGCTTAATTACTTAAGCGGCATCGCCGAAATAGTAATCGGTATTGGCTTGCTGTTTCCCGCCACCCGCCGCATATCCGCATGGGCGCTTATAGCGTTACTGGTAGCAGTTTTCCCGGCCAATATTAATATGGCTATCCATCACGAACAATTTGGCTTGCCGGCTACCGGGCTTTACCTGCGTTTACCGGTTCAGTTATTATTAATATGGTGGGCATATGTATATACCAGGCCATCAAAATAAACTTAATAGATAACCGGCTAACGAACCACCCAAAACAAGCCATGCGCTGTTTACCTGCTTGTAGCCAAAAGCAATAGCCAGGCTAACTACTGCAATTATCATAGTGCGCCAGTCGGTAATAGTTTCGCGGGCCATGGTTACGCATATTGAAATTATAATAGCTACCGAAGCCACATTTACAGCATCCAGAAAAGAAGCAAACACAACGGAATTGCGCAGTAACTTTACTACCGGCTTAAGTAACGCCACAAACACAAAGGCCGGTAAAAAAACACCCACCGTTGCCACTACTGCCCCCTGCCATCCGCTTATTTGATAGCCTACAAACGTTACCGCAGAAAACACAGGCCCGGGAGTAAACTGCCCTACTGCAATGGCATCCATTAGCTGCTGGCGGGTAAGCAGCCCGCGAGCTACCAGTTCGGCATCTAAAAAAGCAAACAGCACATACCCAGAACCATACAGTATAGCGCCTATTTTAAAAAATATAAGAAACAATTGCAGGTTGCCACCCGTAGCCACGGCAGGTAGTTTAAATAGAGCAAGGGGCAACAAGCTATTGGTAGTTTTGTTTTGCAGCATCAGGCTGTATAGCAAGGCGGCAAAGCCGGCAGCAAATAGCAAAAGCACCTCGTTAAAATGCAGCAGCGATAATATAAACACTACTATACCGGTGGCAATCAGCCCCCGCGATTTTAGTGCCTTTGCCGCTAACGGGTATATAGCCGCAGGTATAATGGCTATAATAGCGGGCTTTATGCCATAAATAAACGGTTGCACCTGTGGCAACTGCCCATACTGCTTGTAAAAAAAGGCAAATGCACCTGTAATAAAAACCGCAGGCAGTATAAAACAGAGGCCTGCAATAAATAATCCCCGCCATCCTCCCTTTAGGTGCCCTATATGTATTGCAAGTTCCGTGCTGTTAGGTCCGGGTATTAAGTTAGTTGCGCCTACCAAATCCAAAAAACTTTGCTCATCCATCCACTTCCGCTTTTCTACTACCTCTTGTTTCATAATCGCAGTATGCACGGCAGGACCCCCAAAGGCAGTAAAGCCCATGCGGAGAAAAAGGATTGCTATATGTTTAAGCGGAGCTTTTTGCACGGGTGCTAAATAAATGTTTATTAATCTGGTGGGCGTATGTTATACAAAACCTGCAAAAGCTAAACAGTAGTTAACCCTACATAAGTCATGTCTTTCAACACGGGCACATTGTTACTTATATTTAAATGGCTGGCAAGTTCAACGTCTTTTTCAAAACCCATTTCAATCAATTCTTTACCCGAACTGCATTTCTTCATCTCTTCGAGCAGGTTGTGCTTTAGTTGATTGAAAGCGGATAAAGCCGTTTTACTCTCCGGAGACAGACTACCCTGCAAATATGATATAATGGCACCGGCACCCACTAAATCTTCAAAGGCAGGTCGCAGGGTTCCATTCCGCCAACGCTCGCCGGCAGCAATCACCGTTACTCGCCTACCCATTTGCATAGCATAGCTGGCAACTGCTTCTGCGTTTCTTATGCAGCCGCATAATGTAATTACATTACCTGTTGCAAGCGATAATGTAGAGCCATTAGGCGATGGTAACACCAACTTAGTGCCGGTAGGAACATTTACAAGTGATGATGGGGAAAGAGAATATCCATTAGTGTTTGTTCTTTTTGATTTCGCTAAATAAGCACCGATTGAATCAGCATATACAGCGGCTGATTCATCTTTCCACTGGTACGGGTAGATTAAAGCACCGCCACTGGTGGCAATATCTACACTAGTAGAAAAAGATAATACATCCACTATTATAAATACATCTGTTACACCTGCAAGAGCTTCTATTCCCTCACGCCCCCACTCAAACTTTACATCAAAAATCTGTTGCTGATAAAACATGCTGTAAAAATAGAATTACACCTCAGCCAAACATCAAATTCGCCGGCAAATTGCGCTTTAATGCAGTTTTAAGGCGACCTGTGGTTTTCGTGCAATGCTTTACACTTAAATAGTTGCAATTGTGGAATAGAGTTTGCAAACTTTGCAACATGCAAATAAACGTTCCACAGGTAAAAGTGCCCCGCGTAGTAATAATAGGCTGCGGTTTTGGCGGACTTGAACTATCTAAACAGTTAGCCAATGCCCCGGTGCAAATTGTGCTGATAGATAAACACAACTATCATACCTTTCAACCGCTGTTGTACCAGGTGGCTACGGCCGGGCTTGAGGCCGATTCTATCGCCTACCCCATTCGTAAAATATTTAAGGGGCAGAAAAACTTTCATTTCCGCCTTGGTTTGGTGCAGCAAATAGTGCCCGCCGAAAACAAAATAGTAACCAACATAGGTGAGTTGCAATACGATTACCTGGTAATAGCCACCGGCAGCACCAACAACTTTTTTGGTGTAGCCGATTTTGAGCAAAATGCTATGCCTATGAAAAGCGTTACCGAAGCCCTTAACCTGCGAAGCCTTATACTGCAAAACTTTGAGCAGGCTCTTTTAACACACGATGTAAAAGAACTGGAAGCGCTAATGACCTTTGTGGTGGTGGGTGGCGGCCCTACCGGTGTGGAATTGGCAGGTGCCTTATCGGAACTTAAAAAGCATGTATTGCCCAACGATTACCCCGAACTGGACTTTAGAAAAATGCGCGTGATATTGATTGAAAACGGACCTGAACTGCTACAAGCCATGCAGGAGATAAACCGCAAACGGGCCGGGCAATACCTGGAAGAACTGGGCTGCGAAGTATGGACCAACACAGGCATTACAAAATACGATGGCAAAGTAGCGGAAACAAAAACCGGCAAACAGTTGAATACGGCTAACCTTATATGGGCCGCCGGGATAAAAGGCGTAGTGGTAGATGGTCTACCTGAAGAAACAGTAAGCAAACGCGGCCGCTACCTGGTAGATGAATATTGCAAAGTTAAAGGCTTCGAAAATATTTTTGCTATTGGCGATGTGGCTATGATGGTGCAGGATAAGTTTCCGAACGGACACCCGCAAATAGCACCGGTGGCCATACAGCAAGCGCAAATGGTAGCCAGCAACCTGAACAAAACCTTTAAGCAATGGACGCTGGATAAATTCAGCTACTTTGATAAAGGCAATATGGCCACCGTGGGCCGCAACCGTGCCGTAGTAGAAATTGGCAAGCTTACCTTCGGCCGCTTTATTGGCTGGCTGGCATGGCTGCTGGTACACCTGATGTTGTTAGTGGGCTTCCGGAATAAAATAGTAGTGTTTATTAACTGGCTTTGGAACTACATTAACTACGACCGTAACATACGGCTTATAATAAGGCCGTTTAGCAAGGCAGAGGCAAAGAAGCCGATGAATTAAAGAAGAAATTTACAATCCATTTTTAGAGGCCTCGTATATACCACGAATGATACGTACCATAAAGCTGGCCATAACATAAAAAAGCGAGAGTGATATAAGCATCATCCGGTACTCGTACTGTGTCCAGATGCTTACACCGGATAAAGTTTTAGCCGTAAAAAACAATATGCCTACTAACAGTATATATAAATAAAAGCCGGGCATGGTGTAGCGCAAAAAGCTTTCGTATGCTAATGACACTACAATACTTATCAGGCAATAAAAAATAATGGCAATAAAGGCAGCAAAGTATTCTTCGGCATTGGTGGTGTGCAACAGCCTGCATATAGCCATACCGGCTAAACCTATAAACAGGGCCAGCGCAAATTGCACAAGTGGCGAAGCCCGCTTTTTTACTATGGTAAAAGTTATCTCTTGCATGCCGGTTTAAAACTAACAATACCCCTACTATTTCAATAATAGTAGCCTGTATTTATTGCCCAAATTAGTTAAGCAGGGCCAGTTTTAGGTTAATAAAACAAAAGTAAGGGCATAAAGGTTCTTAAAACTCCGATGAAGCCTTAAGGGTATCGTACCAGCCAAGGTGGTTAAGCATGCGTGCATGAGAGGCCAGCGCAGAAGCAAAGGTTTCGTTATTGATGTAAGGTATGCCATATTCCTTAGCCGTTTGCTGCACTATGGGCGCAATAGCCGGGTAGTGCACATGGCAAATACGCTGGAACAGGTGATGCTCTATCTGGTAATTTAAACCACCCACATAAAAGGTAATTAGTTTGTTTTTAGGGGCAAAATTGGCCGTTGTGTTCATTTGATGGATGGCCCATTCGGCCTCAATTGTACCGTTAACCGGTTCGGGGTAATCAGTTCCTTCTACCACATGGGCTAATTGAAACACGGTAGTAAGGGTTAAGCCACCCACTACATGTATGGTTAGAAACCCTATAAGCAATTGCCACCAGGCTAAAGGCAAAACCAAAGCCGGTATAACCAGTATATAGAAAAAGTAAATAGATTTAAACAAGATGATATTAAGCAGGCGAATGGTTTTCTGCTTTTTGTTATTGGCATCGGAGTGGAATTGCAGATACTGATCGAACTGCATAAAATCCTTAATAATAACCCAGAAGAACGTTTGAAGACTGTAGAGTATAAACGCATAAACCACCTGGAACCGGTGAAAGAAGTTCTTTTTAACGGCAGGCGTTAAACGCAGGTTTACCCGCGGGCGTATATCCTGATCGAACCCGTGTATATTGGTATAGGTATGGTGCAACTGGTTATGTTGTATTTTCCAGTTAAAGGCATCGCCGCCTACAATGTTAAGCGAGTAGCCCAACACCTGATTTAACCAGCTTTTATTGGAATAAGCCCCATGGTTAGCATCGTGCATCACGCTCATACCAATACCGGCCAGGCCAAAGCCCATTAGCGCTGTGCAGGTCCACATGCCATATACTGGTAAAATACCCGATAGAATTATACCATAGGGAATAAAGTATAAGGCAAACATAAACACGGTTTTAAAAACCATGCGGTAATCGGCGTTTTTCGAAATACCTTTTTCGGCAAAGTATTGGTCTACCCTTTTGGTAACTACCCTATGAAAATCGGTTTTTTGCTTATTGGAAAACTTAATAGTTGCAGACATTAAACGCAAGTGTTAAAAACATATAGAAAAACAAATTTAGCTCTTATTGCAAACAGCCAACGCAGCTTTACTACTAATATTTGATGCTATTGGCGCCCATGGGTTAAAAAGCCGCTAATCTCTCTTTAATTAACTTCTTTTCTTATGTCCACCCGAAAACTTGCCCTTACCACCGCCGCCACCTTTGCCACCTTTGTGTCCACCACCGCCTTTGCCAAAAGTTCTTTCAGCATGTTTAGATGGGTCGTATACAGGTGTTTCACCCAAAGCTTCGGGCACCGGTAGTTTATTAATAGCACTCTCTATTAAATCTTCAATGCGCTTAAACTTGCGTTGGTCTTCGGTATTAACAAGGGTTATTGCCTCGCCGGTAGTTTCGGCACGGGCAGTACGGCCAACACGGTGGATGTAATCTTCGGCATCACGTGGCACATCGTAGTTTACCACCAAACCTATCGAATCGATATCAATACCCCGCGAAAGAATATCGGTAGCTACCAGTATTTTAAGTGTTTTGTTCTTAAAGTTGCGCAATACCTCGTTACGCTCATCCTGTTCTAAATCTGAGTGAATAGCCGATACATTAAAATGCATACGCTTCAACTCTCTTTCAAGCAACTTTACTTTATCTTTTGTGCTGGCAAAAATGATAATGCTGGCCAGCGCGTTCTTCTCTTTTAAAATGCCTTTAAGCAACTGCGCCTTCTGGGCGTCGTAAACTACGTAAGCACCCTGCAATACACCCGCTGCAGGTTTACTTACTGCAATGTTTATCTGTGCAGGGTTTTCCTTAAGTGTCTTTTTTGCCAGGTCGCGTATTTTTGGCGGCATGGTTGCAGAGAACATCAGGGTTTGCCTTTGCTTAGGCAAAAAGCTGATAATCTTATTCAGGTCATCGCTAAAGCCCATATCCAGCATTCGGTCGGCCTCGTCCAATATCAGGTGTTGTAGTTTTTCAAATCTTGCATAACCCATGTTAAGGTGCGCTAAAAGACGGCCAGGGGTGGCTATAATAATATTAGCACCTTGTGTAAGGGCCTTCTTTTCCTGTTCGAAGTTAATGCCCCCTGTGCCACCAAAAATAGAGATGTGGCTTACATTGGCAAAGTAGGCAAAGCCCTGCAGGGCTTCGTCTATTTGTATAGCTAACTCCCTGGTAGGCACCACTATAAGCGTATGCACATAGTCGCCGGGGTTTTTAACCACATCGTTAATAGTGGGCAGCAAATAGGCGGCTGTTTTACCCGTGCCGGTTTGGGCGCAGGCTATCAGGTCGGCTTTGCTCATTATAACGGGTATGGCTTGTTCCTGTATAGGGGTTGGCTTGTTGAAACCCATGGCAGATAATCCTTCCATCAAATCGGGTTCAAAGTTCAGTTCGGCAAAAGTCAAAATACTGGGTAATTTTAAGGTTAATAATCCCGGCGAATTTACGAAAGCGATTAACAATGCGCGGCAACAATTTTTAATGCCATTTGTTTAAACATTAAATATTAAAAACACACTAAACCTAACCCCATGAAATACCTGTTTATTTACCTTATTGCCACAGCCATATTTTTTGGAATGGATATGCTTTGGCTGGGCCTTGTAGCCAAAAACTTTTACCGTCAAAAACTGGGCTTTATTTTTACCGGCGAGGTACGCTGGGCGGCGGCTATAATTTTTTACCTTATTTACATAGGGGGCATATTATACTTTGCCATACAGCCCGGCCTTAATGGGGGCGGATGGCAGATTGCGCTACTAAACGGCGCCCTGTTTGGCCTTATGTGCTATGCCACCTACGATTTAACCAATATGGCCACCATTAAGCAATGGCCATTAGTGGTGGTAGTGGTAGATATTATATGGGGCATGGTATTAACCGGAACAGTGGCAGTGGCCACTTACTTTGCCGCTGTAAAGTGGATTGTTTGAATTACATATTGAATTAGCTTATTCGCACAAAAGCAATTCGCTTTGAGGAAACGCGTAGTTTAGTTGCGCAGCTTTATGCAATAGCTTACAACAATCTCCCTGCCTGTTTTCCATACGCGCAATTTGAGCCAGCTTATAGCAGATTTCGCCATTAGCAGAATCAGTCTCCATGGCTTTTAGCCAGCATAATTTTTCTTTAGCAGTTTCATTTAATTGTTGATACAGCCCCGCGAGTATGGGCCAGGCTTTGGGCAGAGTATCTGCATACAGCATCACTATATCGTACTCCTTTATTGCTTTAAGCGTGTCCTGAAATTCTAAAAATGAATATGCCCTATACAAGTGAATATCAGCCAGCCCGGCACCCCGCACATCCATTTTAAGTAATGAATCGCTAAGTGCAATAACGGTTTCATAATTACCATTTTTAAGATTTGTTTTGATTGCTGCGGGCAGCGTAAGTTCGGGCTTATTCATTGCGGCTATCATACTTTGGATTATTTCTTTAGTGATAAAAATTTCATTTGAAAAATTACGTTTCACCATACCGAAGAACCATTCTACCCTAAACTCGTATTTTATGTGGTAACTGGAAAACTGGGGTTGAAAACCGGTATACTGTAAAACATTAGCAACCAGCTCCCGCGCTTCCACATTTGCATTTTTATCTCCAACAACAGAATTATAAAAAATAATCCTTACTGAAGTATCCAGCATTGAAACGCTTTCTATCTCAACTCGTTCGGCGTTTATTTTTGCTCTTTGCTCCAACACAGCCTTCATTTCTGCCGGGGCAAGGTTTACTTTATCGTCTATCACTTTATTATTTGTACAAGCAGCCATTGCTACTGAAACAAAAAACAGTAAAAGATAACTCCGGATGCTTTTCATAAATTTAAATATATCCCAAAATCGATATGCCGCCCTGGGTTGCTTAAAAAGAATCGGATTACTGGTAGTTAGTATCGTCCATTTCCGTATTGCCTTTTTTGTTCTATATTACAATTTCAAAACAAAAAACCACATGCTAAAATTTACATTTCGCTCAATTAAAATCGTTACAGTCGCGTTGTCGCTGCTGTTTAGCGTTGCGGCGTTTGCACAGGCACCCGCTCAAATGAATTACCAAACCGTAGTACGCAACAACGCGGGCACACCGGTAGCTAACGGCACGCTGGTTACCTTGCGCTTTACCATACACGATTTAACCCAAAACGGTACGCCCGTTTATACCGAAACCATAACCGATACCGCCAATCAGTTTGGCATGGTAAACGTGCAAATAGGCAGCAGCAATAACCTGGGTATAGTAAACTGGGGCACAGGCGCTAAATACCTGCAGGTAGAAGCCAACGTAAATAGTGCAGGCTTTGTTGACATGGGCGCCTCGCAGTTAATAAGCGTGCCTTATGCCCTTTACGCTGCTAATAGTAATGTAGGCCCACAAGGCCCTACCGGTGCGCAAGGCTTACAAGGGCCTACCGGTGCAGGTGGTACAGGCCCGCAGGGCGTAACCGGCCCAACCGGCGATAACGGAGCTACCGGGCCCACTGGCCCAACAGGTGCCGGCGGTGGTAGTACTGGCGCTACAGGTGCCACCGGAGCCACGGGTGATGCAGGCGTTGCTGGTAGCGCAGGCCCTACAGGGCCAACCGGCGCTACGGGATTAAATGGTAACCCCGGCACACCAGGCAATACCGGCGCTACAGGTGCCACCGGACCAGTTGGACCAACCGGCGCCCGCGGCGCTACGGGTGCAGGTACGCCCGGCCCTACCGGCCCAATAGGCCCACAGGGTAACCAGGGCATACAAGGCCCAACCGGCGCGGGGACGCAGGGAATACAAGGTCCGCAAGGCCCACAGGGTGCGCAAGGCCCCAGAGGAGCTACAGGGGCAACCGGCGCAGCAGGTGCTTTTATTATAAAAGATTTTAAAACTGTACTTGGCAGTTCGTTAAGCCTAAGCAGTAGTTTTGTACCGTTAGCCACCTTTACGGTAACTACCAGCGCTAACACCGATGTAATAATGGTGCACACCAGTGGCTATTGCACCCAGCCGGGCAACGACGATGCTAACATAGAATTTTATGTAAACAATGATACCGACGGTTTTAACAGTGAATATGTGCGCAGCGGTATGTATGGCGATGGTGGAAACAACGGCGGTGTAGGGGCCAGCCTTGCCGGCACTTTTGTTTTAAACAACGTTAACCCCGGCACCAAAACAATAACCTTGTATGGCAGAAACTTTTTGGGCAATGCATCTAATACTACCAGCGTGCGCATGACGGCCCTGGTACTTGCAACTAACTAAACAAACTCCCTACAAATAAAAAAAGGCATCCCGCTTTAGCTGGATGCCTTTTTTGTTATCTCTAACCTGAGCGCTTAAGCGTTCAGGGCTTTCTCTAAAGCATTGTCGTAAATATCCTGAAAGGTGCTGGCAGTGCCCCACTTTTCTTTATCTACATACATAAGGGCAGACGTAACTACACCAATGCAGCTAAAATCTACATCGTGGCGGTTAATTACATCTAAAAACTCATCTTCTTTGCTTTGCTTAACAGTAACTACTACGCGGCTTTGTGCTTCGCCGAACAGGAAGGCATCTTTACGAATATCCGGGTCGGTTTCAATTTCAAAACCTTTTTTACCAGCCATGGCACTCTCCAGCAAGGTAATAAACAACCCACCTTCCGAAATATCGTGCGCCGATGAAACCACCTGCTCGCTTATCAAGTCCTTAACTGCATTTTGAACATTCACTTCGGTAGTCAAATCAAAGTAAGGGGCCGAAGACTTATTTACGCCGTGGTAATTAACCAGGTACTCCGAAGATGAAATATCATTCTTCATTTCGCCAATTACATAAATACGGTCGCCGCTCTTTTTAAAATCAAGTGTTGTTACCAGTTCTTTATCTTCAATCAAGCCTATCATACCAATAGTTGGGGTTGGGAACACCGCACCGCCATCGGTTGATTGGTTGTAGAACGATACGTTACCGCCGGTAACCGGTGTGCCCAAAGCCTCGCAGGCTTTGCCCATGCCCTGTATGGCATTTACAAACTGCCAGTATACCTCGGGGATATATGGGTTACCAAAGTTAAGGCAGTTAGTTACTGCGCTTGGCTCTCCGCCGCTGCATACAATGTTACGGGCGGCTTCGGCCACGGCAATTTGTGCACCTGTTAATGGGTCGGCCCATACATAGCGGGCATTGCAATCAACCGTTACGGCTAAGTGCTTGCTGCTATCGTGTATACGCACTACGGCTGCATCGCTCGGGCGGTTGGTAGATGTGTTAGCAATACCAACCATTGAATCATACTGCTGGTAAACCCATCTTTTGCTGGCTATGTTTAAACGGCCTACTAAAAACTCAGCTACCTTTCTGTAATCATCCGGCGATTCTACCGACTCTATATCAAACTTCTTATTCTCTTCAAAGTAAGCAGGCTCTTTATACTCGCGCTCGTAAACCGGTGCGCCACCGCCCAATACAAGGCTTTCGGCAGGCACATCAGCTACCAACTCAGTACCCATAAAGTATTGCAGGCGGTCGCCAGTGGTTACCTCGCCTATAATGGCACAGTGTAAATCCCACTTTTCAAACACGGCCTCTACTTCTTTTTCCATGCCTTTCTTTACCACTATCAGCATGCGCTCCTGGCTTTCGCTCAGCAGTATTTCCCATGGCTTCATGTTCTGCTGGCGGGTTGGTACCTTATCCAGCCATACCTTCATACCGCTTTTGCCTTTAGCGCTCATCTCGCTGGTGCTGCAGGTAATGCCTGCCGCACCCATATCCTGCATACCTACTACGGCACCTGTTTTAATTACTTCTAACGAGGCCTCTAACAATAGCTTTTCCTGGAAGGGGTCGCCTACCTGCACGGCCGGTAAATCGTTAATACTTTCCTTAGTAATATCTTTGCTGGCAAACGATGCTCCATTAATACCATCTTTACCGGTAGATGAACCCACTATATAAACCGGGTTACCGGCGCCCTGCGAAATAGCCGAAACCGTTTCGTCAGTTTTTACAATACCCACGCTCATAGCGTTTACCAATGGGTTGGTAGTATAAACCGAATCGAAGTAAACCTCGCCGGCTACCGTAGGCACACCAAAGCAGTTGCCGTAGTCGCCAATACCTTTAACAACGCCTTTAACCAATTGCTTAACGCGGTCGTTTTTTATATCGCCAAAGCGTAGCGAGTTAAGCGCACAAATAGGGCGGGCACCCATGGTAAAAATATCGCGGTGTATACCACCAACGCCCGTTGCTGCACCCTGGTAAGGCTCTAACGCCGAAGGGTGATTGTGCGACTCTATTTTAAAAGCACAGGCAAGGCCATCGCCCAAATCCACTAAACCTGCGTTCTCCTCTCCTGCTTCTACCAGCAAATGCTTGCCTTTTTTAGGCAGGGTTTTAAGCCACTTAATGCTGTTTTTGTACGAGCAGTGTTCGCTCCACATTACGCTGTATATGCTTAACTCATTAAAGTTGGGTGTGCGGCCCAATACCTGTTTTATCTTTTCAAATTCTTCGTCGCGCAAGCCCAATTGTTTGGCTTGCTCTAAAGTGGCTGTGTCGAGGTGTGCGGCTGCGCTCATGTTTTTTTTCTGTTTTACTGCGGTATTACCACCGCAGAAAGGTTTTTGTTAAGTGGCGGCTAAAATAGATTTTATAGTGTGTTGCAAAAGAGAATTTTTACAGGGTGTGGAAAACGATAACCCTTACCCATCTGTCCGTTGGACATCTTCCCTTTCCCTTGAGGGAAGGGAAGACCTATAGCAGAAGGCACCGGTTAGTTATAAATGGTCTTTCCCACTCATTTATCTTTGTTAAAATAAAATCATGGTTAACACTTTTCAGGGTGTTAACCTTTTAAACAATTGATAATCAATTACTATTTTTTGGGGTGTTAACCATGATTTTATTTTAACATTTCGGAAATAAGGCTGTTAGTGTAAATTATTTCGGACTGAAAACCGGTTAGATGAAGACCTCCTAAGTTTTAAAAACTTCGGAGGTCTTAGGCCAATGTTATAATTTACTTCTATTCTTGCGGTGTGGCAGAAAGCACAACTATTACCCTACCCCATGTTGAAGATTTTAAGCAAAAGGCTTTGGCCTGGGCCAATTACTTTAGGGTGGTTTGTCTGCTGGATAGCAATGGCTACCCACATACCAAATATACCAACAACGATTGGGTTTTAGCTGTTGATGCCGTTGATGAAATTACCTGCCACCAAAACAGTTTTGACCAGCTAAAGGCTTTTAATGCCAAAGTGCAGCAAACCATTTTTGGTTTTTTAAGCTACGACTTAAAGAACGAGGTAGAGCATTTAGAAAGCAACAATGCGGATGGCTTACAGTTTCCACAGCTTTATTTTTTTAGTCCGCGGTATGTGCTGCAAATTACCGGTAACAAACTTACCGTTAACCGCAACTACCCCGAAACCTTTGAGCTGTTTGAACTGATAAGCAACTTAAAGCCCAAACAAGAAATTAACGCACCGGTGAGGCTACAGGCCCGCACCGCAAAAGCCGAATACCTGGCCAACATTGAAAAAATAAAACAGCAGATAGAGGCCGGCGATTTTTACGAAATGAATTATTGCAACGAGTTTTATGCCACCGGTGCATCGCTTAATCCGCTTGAAACATTCGTTAAGTTGAACAACAACGCCAAAGCGCCCTTCAGCACTTTTTTTAAGCTGGATGATAAATTTTTATTGTGCGCGAGCCCCGAAAGATTTTTAAAGCTGGAAGGCAACAAACTGATTTCGCAACCTATTAAGGGCACTATAAAAAAGGGAGCTACACCAGAAGAAAACGAACTGCTTAAAACGCAATTGCAAAACGATATAAAAGAGCGGGCAGAAAATATAATGATAGTAGACCTGGTGCGGAACGATTTGGCACATAGCGCCAAAGCCGGTAGTGTAGTGGTAGAAGAGCTTTGCAATATTTACGAGTTTAACGCGGTAAACCAGATGATTTCGACAGTAGTGGCTGAATTGGATATTGACCCGGTAGATGCTATTAAAAACGCCTTCCCGATGGGCAGTATGACCGGTGCGCCAAAAGTAGAGGTAATGAAAAACATAGAGGCTTACGAGGATTTTAAGCGTGGGCTGTATAGCGGCAGTGTGGGATATATTACCGCGGGCACGAGCGGACGCTCGCGCCAGTTTGATTTTAATGTGGTGATAAGAAGTATTTTTTATAACGCTTCATCAAAGTATGTATCGGTAAGAGTAGGCGGTGCTATAACGTATGACTCGATTGCCGAAAACGAATGGAACGAGATATTGCTAAAGGCAAAGGGGATGATGGAGGTGCTGGAGGGATAGCATGCTGATTCAGGTAATAAGCTAATTTTAAACCCATGAATGCCGAGTTTTACACGAAAAAATTGAGGCGCTTGTTCCTACTTTTTTTACTGATGTGCCTCATGCAAAGTTATCAGCTGAAATGACTTCGCTTTTAACCGGCGATCTTGCTTTTTATTATTTGCGCGTAATGCAGGAAAGAATAAATGACATTTCTTCTCAGATAGTTTATCTGATTAATGAACTGGCGGATATGAATGACGATGTGATAGATAATTTACTGAGCACCGATTTTTTTATATCCGTATTTACAGAAAGCAGGCACAATGGAAATGATTTTCATACCCGGTTAAGAGAAGAACTGAATGAGCGGGCTGCAGCGTTATATGATTTGACTATTAGTATGTGGACTAAGTATAACCAGGATATATAATACCAGTCGTTCCATACCGAACTTAAATCACCGTCTCCTGATTTTCGCCGACTTAAAAGTCGGCGTTACAATATTGGTCGAGCCTATGGCTCTATGAAGATTACATAGCCGTTGTAACTAATAATGAAAGTTTAGTTCGAGGTAACTAATCACTTCTTTAATTTTTCCTTGCTTTATGCCCATAACATATGGCACATCCTGGCTACCGCTTTTGTTTGTGTAAAGAAACATCAGCAGCTTGCCATTTTGGCTATATACTTTACCTAAAAACTCTTCATTAAACAAATTGAGGTGTACAGAATCTACTTCTTTTCCGTAATAACCGCGATGTAAACTGTTGCTTATTAAAGCTTCAATATTGCTTGTAGTTTGTACGTTCCATATCATCGTAAACCATCGGGTTTTAAATGAACTATTAGAAACAGGCTTAGCGCCTGGTAGTTTCTTTATAGGTATAGATATACCTTTAAAAACATAAGCTGTAATTGTATCAGGCCGTAAATTCTTTATAATTGGAATATCGCAAATAAGGCCAGGTTGTGCAATTAATGAGCAGGTGGAAATTGTAAGCAACAAGCTAATCAGAAACTGCTTTTTCATTTTCCTTGCATTTTGGTTGCCTTAAGCCCCCCACCTAACCTCCCCCAAGGGGAGGGATTAATGTGCGTTTTTATTAATGATACTACTCGTTACCCGCGCCCGTTTAGGTTTTTATGGTCTTACATCATTTGTCTTAAGTCTACTATCTACCGTCTCCCTCTACGGCTTAATGGTGATTTTTTTAATCATAGAGGCCGATTTACCGCCGCTGGTTACCAGCAGGTAAATGTCCTGCTCGCCGGGGGCGGCAAAGCGCAGGTTAATACGCGAATTGAAATATACCGAGTCGTTATTTATTTGCCAGTTATACTGGTCGGCGCCGGTAGAGCAAAGGCCGCTTAACACCACCGGTTTATTTACAAACAGGCTATCTTCGTTACCCTCTACATAAATACAGGCATAAGGCTTTTTTCCGCAACCCCAAAGGCCGAACACCAACACACACAAAACCAACAAACAAAAACCCGTTTTTTTAAGCATTCTTAATTCGCTACTATCAGGTAATAGTTCTTTTTCCCTTTTTGCACCAACAGGTATTTGCCATGTAATAAATCGGCGGCAGTTATTTTTTTATCGGTGGTCCACTTTTGCTTATTAATGCTTACTCCATTGCCCTGTATGCTTTTGCGCGCCTCGCCTTTGCTGGGGAATATGGCAGCCTGCTCTCCTATTAAGGCCACAGCATCGGCCTCTGCAGCAAACAAATCTTTGCTTACCTTAAAGGTGATATCCTCACCAAAAGCATCTTCAATTTCGGCCTCGCTTAAGCTTTTAAATTCTTCAAACGAGGCGCCAAAAAGTATATCGGTGGTCTCCTGTGCGCGCTTTAAAGCTTCCGGCGAATGTACGCGGGCAGTAACTTCTTCGGCCAGGGCCTTTTGCAATAAACGCAAATGCGGGGCTTCGCTATGTTGTTTTTCAAGCGCTTCTATCTCTTGCTGATTTTTAAGCGAAAAAATACGAATCAGGTTTGGCACATCTGCATCGCTGGCGTTTAGCCAAAACTGGTAAAATTTATAAACCGAAGTCTTTTTAGCATCGAGCCAAATGTTGCCGCCTTCGCTTTTGCCAAACTTGGTGCCATCAGCTTTTTTAATCAGCTGCGTAGTAATAGCAAAGGCTTCGCCGGCATCTTTTCTTCTAATCAGTTCGGTACCGGTAACAATATTGCCCCACTGGTCGCTGCCGCCCAGTTGCAGTTTTACGTTCCGGTTTTTCCAAAGCCAGTAAAAATCGTAGCCCTGTATCAACTGGTAGGTAAATTCGGTAAAGCTCATTCCGCTTTCGGCCTCTATACGGTTTTTAACCGAATCTTTAGCCAGCATGTAATTGATGGTGATATACTTACCCGCATCGCGTATAAAATCCAAAAACGAGATTTCTTTAAACCAATCGTAGTTGTTAACTATTTCGGCCGAGTTTGGGCCACAGTTAAAATCTAAAAATTTCTCAAGCTGCTTTTTCTGGCAATCTAAATTGTGTTGTATCTCTTCGATAGAAAGCAGGGAGCGCTCGGCTGTTTTGCCCGAGGGGTCGCCCACGCGGCCGGTAGCGCCGCCAATAAGGGCCATAGGCTTGTGACCTGCCCGCTGAAAGTGCATAAGTGTCATTACCTGCACCATGTTGCCAATACCCAACGAATCGGCCGTTGGGTCGAAACCGATATACCCCGTTACCATTTCCTTATTCAAAAGCTCTTCTGAACCCGGCATCATATCGTGCAGCATATTCCGCCACTTTAACTCATCTACAAACCCCATTACCTTTAATTTCTGTTTGATTTACTAATTTGCACAAACCTAATAAATCAAAACTGCTTCTTCGGTTTCTGTTTTGAAATATAATTATGATACTTATGCCAATTTAAGCAAATTTTGATAATTAATTTGGTGAACAACAGCCCTATAGCCGCTGTTTAGACTTTTGATATGCACTTTCTATCGCACTACTATACCGAACTGCCCGCCAGCGACCCTTTATTTATAACAGGGCTTTTACTGCCCGATTTAACCCCCGGATTTACTAAAATTTACAACTCTTTAATTGTAAAACACACCGCCCCCACAAGCCACGCATTGAAACAGATTCATTTAGGTATCGTTCAACACATTGGAGCCGATAAGAGATTTCACAACTCGCCATTGTTTGTACAGCAGGTAAAGGATGCTATACAAGCCTTTTTGCAAGCAGGATTAAGCCGCGAACGGTTGCGCCTTTCTGTTATCGCCCATGTAGCTGTTGAAATGATGATAGACCGACAGATAATACTTGAAAATGAAGGTATTTGCGCGGAATATTATAGCCTGCTAAGCCAGGTGAGTGAGGTGGATTTAACGAATTATTTTAACTGTTATAAACTGGAAGAGGAAAAGAAGATTTTTTTACGTAGTTTTCAGTTTTACAAGCAAAAAAAGTTTTTGTTGTTATTTACCGAAATAGAAAATATAATAGAAGGCCTTAGCCGGGTTTACAGCAACGTAACTAAAACCGGGTTTACAGCCGATGAGAAACTTAAATTTTTAACCGCTTTACACAATATAGACAGCCATATGCGTTATAGCTGGCAGCCCATTTTAAAAACCCAATAATGTTGATTTTTTAAAACCCTGCTACCCCTGTAAAAACTGACGACGAAATAGAAAATATGACTAAGAAACCGGTACTACTTTTACTTATACTATTTAGCACAGTAGCTACTTACGCCCAGGTGGTGCGCAAGTACAGCAACGAGTTTTTAAATATAGGCGTGGGCGCCCGCGGCCTTGCCATGAGCAACGCACAGGTAGCCACCATAGGCGATGCCTACAGCAGCTACTACAACCCGGCAGGTTTGGTGCATATACCCCACACCTTTCAGGTAGGTATTATGCACAGTGAATATTTTGCAGGTATTGCCAAATACGATTATGTATCGCTGGCAGTGCCTATTAAGGCGCAAAAAAGTGTAATTGGTTTTTCGTTTTTCCGCTTTGGGGTAGATGATATACCCAACACCCTGTTTTTAGTGCAACCCGATGGCAGTGTAGATTACAGCAAAATAACCTCGTTTAGCGCGGCCGATTATGCGTTTATGATTCACTATGCGCAGGTACTGCCTGTAAAAGGACTTAGCCTGGGCGGTAGTGCCAAAATTATTTACCGCCACATAGGTAAGTTTGCCAAGGCCTACGGCTTTGGTATAGATTTAGGTTTGCAATACCGCTACAAGCAATGGCGCTTTGGCTTAATGGCCCGCGATATTACCAGCACCTTTAATGCCTGGAACATTACGTTTAGCGATGCCGAAAAACAGGCTTTACTATCTACCCAAAACCAGCTGCCTAAAAACAGCCTTGAAATTACCACACCGACTATTCAACTGGGCATAGCCTACGATGCCAACATTAAAGGCAAGTTTTTTATAACGCCCGAAGTTAACTTTGCCTTTACCACAGATGGTAAGCGCAACGTTTTAATTGCGGCCAAGCCTATAAGCATTGATATGAATGCGGGGCTGGAATTGAAATATGTGCCTGCCAAAGATATTGATGTGTGTATACGCGCCGGTGTAGGTAACCTGCAGCGCGCTACCGATGAACTTGGCAAAAAACGCTTTTTGGTGTCGCCAAACATTGGTGCGGGCGTACACATAAAAATTATTTCGCTGGATTATGCCCTTACCAACCTTACCACTATTAAAGATAAGGCCGATGGGGCAGGGCTATACTCACACGTAATATCGCTGCGGTTAGATATAACTAAAAAACAAAAGGATTAGTGCATGAAGAGACTTCTACTATTCTTATTTTTTGCGGCCGGTTTAATTAAAAGTAACGCCCAGCCATTTGGCAACGAATGGATTGATGTGCGTTTTGCCCACTACAAAATAGAGGTAACAGCCGATGGCATTTACCGTATACCTTATGCTGTTTGTTCAACAGCTATAAACAACTTTAGCTCGCTTAACCCGCAAACCCTGGTAATGTACCACAATGGCGAGGCGGTGCCTATTTACGTATCAACCAACACTACTTTTGGCACCAACGATTACATAGAGTTTTACGGTAAAATGAACCGCGGCGAAATGGATTCGTTGCTATACAGGGCCGAAAGCGACCAGATAAATCCGCTTCACAGTTTGTTTACCAATACATCGGTTTACTACCTTACCACTAATAACCTTACCAATAACCCAAGGTTAACCTTTACACCCAATGTGCTGGCGGGGCTTCCGCCTAAAGAGGAATACCACATGTATACCCTTTTTTCGGAATACGCACCCAACCTTACCTACTATGCCGGAAAACCTTACCGGGTAAGCAATGTAACCGAAACTTATAAACCTTTATACGATGTTGGTGAAGGCTATGCTTATCCATCGTTTGGCAACAATGGCTCGCAGGATTTTCAGGCCATAACCCCATCGGTTTATTACCAGGGGCCTGATGCTATTTTCAGAGCGCGGTATGCCAATATATCCAACGAGAACCACGTGGTAACCATAAAGCTAAACAGCGCCAGTACACTTTATACCCAGCAGCGCACCGATTTTCAGCTTAACAATGTGCAGGTAAACGTGCCAATAGCGCAGCTTAATAATGGTATGAACCTTATTAACTTTAACGATGCCGGAAACGGAATAAGCTCAGACAAAAACAAAGTAGGGTTGGTATCGATTGAGTACCCGCGCGATTTTAATTTTTCGGCCTACGACCGTTTTTATTTTGAAGTAGATGCTTCGGCGGCCAGCAAATACCTGGAAATTAATTTTAACGACCAGAACACACAACCCTTATTATACGACCTAACCAACGGCTTAATTTACCGCTCTACCCAATTGCCGGGCAGCTCGCTGCATAAGTTTAAGCTAAACCCATCGGGCGTTAAACGCCAAATGTACATACGGGTAGATAACTCGGCCACCTATACGCAGGTAACTCAATTAAGACCCGTTAACTTTGTAGATTATAAAGCCCTTGTAAACCAGGGCGAGTATTTTATAGTAAGCAACAGCACCCTGTTTGACGATGGAACCGGTACTAACTGGGTAGAAGAATATCGTAAATACCGCGATAACCAGGAGAACCCTGTAAGCGGAAAATTTAACCAGGCCCGTATTGCCAATATTGATTTGATATACGACCAATTTGGATACGGCATTCGGAAATCACCACTGGGCCTGCGCAATTTTATTAATTACCTGAGCCAGAGCAGCGATGTACAACTTAAAACCCAATACGTATTTTTAATAGGCAAAGGGCGCGAGGCCCCTACCTTCCGGAGCGGCAGCGGAGCTGCGTTTAACCAATGCCTGGTGCCTACGTTTGGTTACCCCGGCTCGGATAACTTACTGGCAGCCAGCAGAACGAGCAATGTTGCATCGGTAGCCATTGGCCGCCTGGCCGCAGAAAACGGAACCCAGGTAAAAGATTACCTTACCAAAATGCGCGGCTATGAAGAAGCGCAAACTCTTGCCGGATGCGGTCCGCCGGAGTGGCAAAAAGAAGTGCTGCACTTTAGCGGGGGAACTACCGGCAGCGAACAAAATCAGTTCCGGTTTTATATGAGTACTTATGGAAAGACAGTTGCCGACAGTTTATGGGGTGCGCATGTAACCAGTTTTAGTAAAACCACTAACGACCCAATTTCTGTTACACAATCCGAAGCCATAAAAGCGAAGATAAATGAAGGGGTTTCGTGGATTACATTTTTTGGCCACTCGGCCACCGGGGCCTTCGATTTTAGTATTGATGAGCCTGAGAATTATACCAACGAAAACAAGTACCCTATTATACTCAGTAACGGGTGCTTCTCGGGATTTATACACGATGCCGGAGTGGGTTACAGCGAGCGTTTTGTGTTTCCTTCCAACAAGGGGGCTATTGCATTTATGGCTACATCGAGCCTTTCGATACCAAGAGGCCTTAATGATTTTACAGCCCGCATGTATCAAAACCTTTCTGTAGATAAATACAATCAGCCACTGGGTAAAATATTCCAAAAAACACTAAGCGACCTGTTCAATACTGCGAACTTAGCCGACTTTACAGACCAAGTGGCCCAGGAAATGACCCTGCACGGCGACCCTGCTTTAAAACCTAACCAATACCCTAAACCCGACTACGCGCTACAGGCCCTTTACACTACCCCTAACACGATTACGCCGGGCACTAATAATTTTGAAGTAAACGTGATAGTGAAAAACCTTGGTAAAGTTAGTGTGGATGATACTATTGGAGGATTTAAGGTTGATAGTAAGTTGAGCATAAAACTTACCCGCACCTATTACGATGCATCTAACAACCCGGTAACCAATACTTTTACCAAACAGGTTGACGCCCCTTACTTTAAAGATACTTTTTCGTTTACCCTACCAGTGGGTGTTTCTACCCTTGGTTACGGGCAAAATCAGTTTGATGTAGAAATCAATTCAGATAATGCAATAGAAGAACTGGCCACGGCTTGCAATAACAATAAACTATCCGTTTCGGCTTATATACAAAATGACGATATCATCCCTATTTACCCGTATGAGTTTGCTATTGTGCCCGATAAAGGTGTAACCTTAAAGGCATCTACAGTAAACCCATTTGCGCCTTTAAGAAATTACCGTTTTCAAATTGATACCACTGAATTATTCAATAGCGATTCCCTAAGAGAGGGCGTTGTTTCGCAGGTTGGCGGAGTAGTACGCTGGCCCACCAATGTGAACATGTATAGAGACAGTACTGTTTATTACTGGCGGGTAAAAAAGGATTCAGTGGGCGCACAATGGCATTACAGTTCGTTTATTTACCTGAACGGCGAATACCCCGGCTGGAACCAATCTCATTACTATCAGTATAAAAAAGACGACTCTTTAAACTTAATATTAGATAACGACCGGGCATTTAAATTTCCGCCAAGTACCAATCAAATTCACGTGCGCACCGGTAAAGCAAGTGTATCGGGCGGTAATGTAGATTTTGAAACCTTAGGATGGGATTATAACAACTACAACAGCTACCGGTACCGCATGGGCGGCTGCGGATACAACTCGGGTTTAACTTTTGCAGTTATAGACCCTGTTAGCGGCTTGCCGTGGGTAAGCCATAATTATGTGCGCGATAATTATGGAGACTTGTTTGCGAACGTGCATTGCGCTGACAAAGGCGACCAAAACGGATTTGATTTTACAACAGGTAACAGTGCTGTAGAAACACAACGGATAAAAGATTTTATTGATGCTATACCTACCGGCTTTTATGTGTTGATGTATAGTGTAAATAACCCAAATTTTGGTAGCTGGAGCCCTGGTTTAGTAACTGCGCTTTCGCAAATTGGCTTTGTAGCACAGCCTTACGTTGACAATAATTTTAACGGTTCGGTAGTTTACTTCACTAAAAAAGGTGACCCCAATTACAGTTATTTCCAGGCAGATAGTGCCGGCTCTTTAGCGGTAGTTGATACCTCTTTTAACTTTACCGGGGCTTGGTACCAGGGCAGTTTTACATCTACTAAAATTGGGCCGGCTGTAGAGTGGAAGAGCGTTCACTGGCAGCGCTCATCGTTAGATTCTGTATTAACCAACGACCGCGACTCGTTAGATGTGATTGGTATACGCGCCGATGGTTTTGAGAAAGTATTGCTTACTACCAGCGTAGCCAATAATATATTAGACCAACAGGTTTTTGATGCCACTACTTACCCTTACCTTAAATTAAGGCTACGCACCTTTGATATTGTAACACGCACACCTACGCAACTTTACTACTGGCGCGTGCTTTATAAAAAGCCGCCCGAAGGGGCTATTAACCCGGCTGCGGTGCAAGTGCTAAACATGACCAACTCTGTTACACAAGGGGGTAACTTCCATTTGGAAATACCTTTTGAGAGCGTTACCGATGTGCGCATGGATAGCCTGCTTACCAAATTTGTAATACGCGACGCCAACCTGGCTAATGTAAACTTTACCACCCGGTTTGATACTCTGGGGGGATTTGATACCATAATGTTGGTAGTAGATTATCCCATAACAAGTAATAACTACCTGGGCGTAAACCGCATTATTATAGAGGCAAACCCTGATGATGACCAGATAGAACAATACCACTTTAACAACATAGCCGAGCTTAGCTTTAGCGCCAGTGGCGATAAAATAAATCCGCTATTGGATGTTACGTTCGATAACCAGCATATACTGGATGGAGATATAGTTTCGGCCAAGCCAAATATTTTAATGACACTGAAAGATGAGAACAAGTTTTTAGCGCTAAACGATCAATCGCTGGTAGATGTTTATGTTCTTTATCCCGGTGCCGCCCAGCCTACTAAAATTACCTACGACAATGCAATTTTGAAATTCTACCCGGCCGACTCAACCAACTTAACCAAAAGCAACCGGGCGCAGGTAGAGTTTAAACCGGAGTTTGTATTGGATGGCAAGTATGAATTACTGGTTAAAACCCGCGACCGCAGCGGTAATAACAGTGCTACTAACGATGCTACATACCAGGGCATACCGGCTACCTTCTTCGACTATAAGATTTCGTTTGAGGTAATTACCAAGGCTATGATTACCAACGTGCTTAACTACCCCAATCCGTTTACCACCGCTACGCACTTTGTATTTACGGTAACCGGCAGCGAGGTACCCGATGATATGAAAATACAAATTGTAACTATCAAGGGCACCGTAGTAAAAGAGATATTTAAAGATGAGTTAGGCCCGCTACACGTAGGCCGCAACATAACCGAATATGCGTGGGATGGCCGCGACCAATACGGCGACCTGCTTGCCAATGGCATTTACTTTTACCACGTAATAAGCCGCTTAGACGATAAGCGCATGGACCAAATGAGCATGAGCTACGATAAATACTTTAAGAAAGGATTTGGAAAAATGGCATTGGTTAGATAAGCAACCGGCCTGGCAATAAAAAAGCCCCCGACTAAGTTGGGGGCTTTTTTATTTGTGTAAACGTCGTTATCCCATTAATTGTTTAAGCTTTTCTAACTGCTCCTTCGCTCCCATTACAATTAAACGGTTGCCGGGGCGCACTACCGTTTTGCCCGATGGGTTTAAGCTATAATCGCCATGCGATGTTTTTATGCCTAACACCGTTGCACCGGTGGCCTTCCAGCAGTCCAACTCTTCCAGCGAGGTGGTTATGTTGCTTGTAATTTCGGCAATATTAAACTGCTCGTTACCCTGTGTGCCCATCAGGTCGATAAACTCTTTTACATCCGGGCTTACTACCAGGTTGGCCATGTGGGCACCGCCAATTTTATCGGGCATTACTACGTTACTGGCACCCGCTGTTTTTAGCTTTTTTACCGAGCTATCGTTAGAGGCGCGGCTTATAATTTTAAGGTTGGGGTTTAGCTCGCGTGCAGTTAATACCACATATAAATTATCGGCATCATCGGGTAAAGTGGTAAGCAGTGCACTTGCCTTCATTATGCCGGCTTCAAGCAGGGTTTCATCGCGGGTGGCATCATCCTGCAAAATAAATTTTACGTTAAAAGGCAAATCATCTTTACGCGATTCAATTTTCTCAATAATTACAAACTCCTGCCCGCTTTTATGTAAAATTTTTGCGGCCTCCCGTCCGTTGCGCCCAAAGCCACAAATAAGAATATGCCCCTCCAGCTCGCCGATAGACTTTTTCATGTTATAAAGTTTGTAGGTTTCGGTAAACTCTCCATCTAAAAAATAATTAGAAAGTTGAGTAATGAAATAAGTGAATATGCCAATGTTGGCTAAAATAATAATGGTAGTAAATATGCGGCCGGCCTCGCTTAAGGTGTGCACCTCGGTAAACCCAACGGTAGAGATGGTTATTACCGTCATGTAAAGAGCCTCTATAAAAGTATAATGCTCGATAAGCATGTAACCGGCAGTGCCTGTTATAAGCACAAATGCAAACGCTGCCAGCGATACATAAATTTTAAAGAAATACCTTATAGGTAAAAACAGTTTCATGGGTGGCTTAAAATCCGAATATAGAAAATAAAAGCACGTTAGCGCCAAACAGCAACCTCCCTAAATCTCCCGATGAAAAATCGGGACAGGCTCTCCTAAAGAAGGAACTTTAATAGCCAACAGCCGCTACGCATACTAACGTTAACGGCTGTTGGCAGATAGTCCCTTTCCTTTGAGAGAGCCTGAGCTTCGACTATTTTATAGTTCAAATAAACCTTCGATAGAAAGATACCTTTCGCCCGTATCGTAGTTAAAGCCAAGTATTGTTTTTCCGGCCGGAATTTCGGGTAGTTTTTTAGCTATAGCAGCCAGGGTTGCGCCTGATGAAATGCCACCGAAAAGGGCTTCATCTTTTGCTGCCTTTATAGCGTATTCAAAGGCTTCCTCTTTAGTAACCTGTATTACGCCATCCAGCAATTTGGTATCGAGGTTAGCAGGCACAAAACCTGCACCAATACCTTGTATAGGGTGCGGCGATGGTTGCCCGCCGCTAATTACCGGCGAAAGGGATGGTTCTACTGCATATACTTTTACATTAGGGAACTTAGCTTTTAAAACACGGGCCACACCTGTAATGTGCCCGCCGGTTCCTACGCCAGTAATTACGTAATCAACTCCTTCCGGAAAATCCTTTAAAATCTCCTCGGCTGTAGTTTTTACGTGCACATCAACATTGGCAGGGTTATCGAATTGAGAAGGCACCCAGGCACCGGGCGTAGCGGCAGCCAATTCCTTAGCTTTTTCAATAGCGCCCTTCATCCCTTTTTCGCGGGGGGTTAATTCAAATTTAGCCCCATAGGCTTTCATCAATCTTCTTCTTTCAATACTCATCGATTCGGGCATTACCAATATTAGCTGGTAGCCTTTTACGGCAGCTACTATAGCCAAACCAATACCCGTGTTACCCGATGTGGGTTCAATAATTACACTGCCCGGTTTTAGCAAACCTGTTCTTTCGGCATCTTCTATCATTGAAAGGGCAATGCGGTCTTTAATACTTCCACCGGGGTTTTGGCGCTCTAGTTTAACCCATACCTGGTGAGTGTTGCCAAACAAGCGGTTAATACGCAGGTGCGGAGTGTTGCCAATAGTTTCGAGAATGTTATTTGCTTTCATTGCTTTAGTATTTATAATTTTAGTAACCTTTGTTTTAAACTGTTTTTGCCTGATTATATAACAAAATCCAGCACCTCTTTCAATTCACTTTTATCGCGTATGTGTACTTCGCTTTTATGATATACCATAGACAGCGGCGCTACACTGGTGGTAAGCCAAACGTTACCCCCAATAATGCTATCGTGCCCTATCACAGTTTCGCCACCAAGAATACAACTTCCCGCATAAATTACCACATTATCTTCAATGGTGGGGTGGCGCTTAGCCCCCTGCTGCTCTTTACGTACGGCAAGCGCGCCAAGGGTAACCCCCTGGTAAATTTTTACCTTATGGCCTATTACGCTGGTTTGCCCTATTACTATACCGGTACCATGGTCGATAAAAAACGGGTTGCCGATACTTGCGCCGGGGTGTATATCAATACCCGTTTTATTATGGGCATACTCGGTAATAACACGGGGTATAATAGGCACATTTAAAAGCGTAAGCTGGTGCGCCAGCCTGTAAACTGTAATGGCATAAAAACCGGGATAAGCTATTATTACCTCCTCTACCCCTTCGGCAGCAGGGTCTGATTGTAAAAAGAACTCTGCATCGGCAAGCAACTGACTATACACCGAAGGCAGGGTGCTAAAAAAATTTGTTGCAAGTTCTTCAACAGGCTGGCCAAGGCGTGTGGTTAGGGGTTGCAAAATTTCGGTAAACATTTTCTGTAGCCGTTCCGCCTTCTCTTCGGCTACTTCGTAGCGATAATTGAAAGTGCTTTCTACCGGAAAAAGATAATCAAGCAATTCGTCGGTAAACTTATGTATGTAAGCTCGCGAAGGCAGTTTGCTAAAGTCGATTCTTGAAGATGGCTGAATGTTCATACTGATAGTTTAAAATAAAAAACCCTTCGTTTGTGCGAAGGGTTACCAAATATCCTGTTTAATACATTAATAGTTAAAAAGCAGATTGGCACCCCGTAGGAGCGTTACAACAACAGCAACAAAAAGCGCCTGATACCAATAGCATACTGCGAAAATAAAAATTTCTGATTAAAAGAGACTTCCGAAGTTTTTGATGCAAAAAACCTGCCCCAAACAAACAATAACTACTATATAAAAATAAACCTGGGTAGCTGTTAACCTCGGAGCCAAATACGAGACTTCCGAAGTTGTTGAAGCTAAAATCGAGTAAGAAAAACAATGCCGTATCTTTATGAATGATAAACTTCGGAAGTCAATACCAAGCACAGATTTATAGATAATTATATATTGTGCCACGGTACAACTTAGCCCATGCTGTTTAACTCTCTTAGTTTCGCCCTTTTTCTGCCTGTTGTTTTCGGCCTTTATTGGTTTGCTACTAATAAAAACCTAAAGCGGCAGAACATACTATTGATGGTGGCCAGCTACTTTTTTTATGCCTGCTGGGATTGGCGCTTTCTGTTCCTGCTCATATTTTCCACCCTATTAGATTACTACACCGGCTTAAAAATGGCCGATGCCCCAAACCAGAAAAGTAAGCGTGTGTGGTTATGGCTTAGCGTAGGTATTAACCTTGGTTTTTTAGGCGTATTTAAATATTATAACTTTTTTGCCTTATCGTTTACCAAGGCATTATCGGCCGTGGGTATGCACGCCGACCCTTTTCTAATTCATGTAATACTGCCGGTGGGTATTTCATTCTACACGTTTCACGGCTTATCGTATGTGCTGGATATTTATTACGACCGTATAAAACCCGAGCGCAACTTTGTAGATTATTCGCTATTCGTTAGTTTTTTCCCGCTGCTGGTTGCCGGGCCTATAGAGCGGGCTACCCACCTGTTACCGCAAATTAAAAAGCCGCGCACTTTCGACCGGGCAAAAGCGGTTGATGGGTTGCGGCAAATTTTGTGGGGCCTGTTTAAAAAAATGGTGATAGCCGATAATTGCGCCACCTACGTTAATGTCATTTTCCATAGCCCTTCCGACCATAGCGGCAGCACGCTTTTATTGGGGGCGCTATTATTCACCTTTCAAATTTATGGCGATTTCTCGGGCTATTCTGATATAGCCCTTGGCACCGCCCGCCTTTTTGGAATGGAGTTGCTGCGCAATTTTGCCTTCCCCTATTTTTCGCGGAGCATTGCCGAGTTTTGGCGGCGCTGGCACATATCGCTTTCTACCTGGTTTCGCGATTACCTTTATATACCACTTGGTGGCAGCAAGGGCGGCACCTGGATGAAGGTTAGAAACACCTTTATTATATTTTTGGTAAGCGGTTTTTGGCATGGCGCACAATGGACCTTTTTAATATGGGGTGGGTTAAATGCCTTATACATAATGCCCTCTATTCTGCTAAGCACCAACCGCGACCACCTGGATATTGCAGGCCAGGGTAAATTGTTGCCTTCGCTTAAGGAGCTTTTTTCTATTGCTGTTACTTTCAGCCTTACCGTTTTGGCCTGGATTTTCTTTAGGTCGGAGAGTGTAGGTATAGCTGTGCATTATATAGCGGGCATGTTATCGCCTTCGTTATTTACGCTGCCATCTATGCACCCCTATTACCTGTATGCTTTAATACTGTTTTTTTTAGCTATAGAATGGGTTGGGCGAGAGGAGCAATATGCAATAGCAAAGCTTGGGTTAAGCTGGCCTAAACCCGTGCGGTGGGCAGCTTATTATGCCCTGGTTTTTGTAATATTTTATTATGCGGGGAGTGAAAAACAGTTCATTTATTTCCAATTTTAGCAATGAAAGGATTTTTAAAAAGTTTTGCCTTTTTTGTTCTACCGGTGCTGTTGCTGGCTGTAGGTGCTGAAGTTTTTTTGCGCCTTATACCAAACGATTACCGCAATAAACGGCTTTACCTGGAGACCAATTCACCCAAAATAAAAGCCCTGTTTTTAGGTAACTCGCATGCGCTGTACGATATAAACCCGGAGTATATTACTATTAATAGCTTTAACTCTTCGCATGTATCGCAAAGCCTGGATATAGACCTTGAAATTTTGAAGAAGTACGCCGGGCGTTTGGATAGCCTTAAATACATTGTGCTACCGGCCGACTATTTTAGCTACTACCTGCGCTTAGATAAAGGCGAAGAAGCTTACCGGATTAAAAACTATAAACTTTATCACCAGCTACCGATTGGCGATAACATTACCGATAATTTTGAATTACTAAGCACGCCTTTTAAGCTGAATGCTAACCGCTTGTTTAGCTATTGCTTTACCAGCAATAAGCCAACTATATGCACCCCACTTGGCTGGGCTACCGATTATGAGGCACGATATAGCCAGAACATACAGGCTACCGGCGAGTATGCCGCCGGTAAACATTATATAAAGGATAAAAGCCTTTACCCGGAACTGGTTAAAGCAACAAATGAGATAATTGATTTTGCGCAACAGCAAAACATAAGAGTAATGCTGATTACTTACCCTGCCAGCAAAGCCTATATACAGCACCTGGATAGTGCACAACTAAATAAAACCATTAGCACTGCCAAAGAGTTAGAGGGCAAGTTTAATAACGTTACCTACCTGAATATGCTTACGGATACAGCGTTTACCGATGCCGACTTTTACGATGGCGACCACATGAATGACATAGGCGCCAAAAAGTTTTCGCTAAAGTTGAATGCTATTTTAAGCGAATTAGAACATCCGGCAACTGAGCAAGATACTTCTGCGATTCGCCCGTAGCACTATCTATTTTTTTTGCAATTGACACTTTAGCAGCCTTTTAGCAGCAAAACCTAAAGCCTTATACCAGCAAGTTTACCTGCCTGCCCGCGCTGTGTAACAAATGTTACTTACCGTTAAGTTGCGACACACCATCTTTGCAGGCAAATGAAAAGCATGAATAAACCTTATTTAGTTTTATACTTAGCCGTAGCATTCACAATGAATAGCTGCACCGGAAACACGCAAAGCACTAACTACAACTTAGAAGCAACAGCGTTTGCCGAAAAAATAAATGAACTACCTACAGCGCCCGTATTAGATGTGCGTACGCCTGATGAATTTGAAAACGGCCACCTGCGCAATGCTGTAAACCTTGATTGGAATGGCAGTGATTTTGAAACAGGGATGGCTAAGTTAAATAAAGAAGAACCGGTTTTTGTGTATTGCCTTAGCGGAGGAAGGAGCCATTCTGCCGCTGAAAAAATGCGTTCGGTTGGATTTAAACAAGTTTATGAATTAGACGGAGGAATTATAAAATGGCGGGCAGCAAATTTACCCGAAGAGAATGCAAACAGTGCCGGTATGACGGCTGCAGAATTTGAACAATTGCTGAATACCGATAAAAAAGTATTGATTGACTTTTATGCAACCTGGTGCGGCCCTTGCAAAAAAATGGCGCCCTACCTGGAACAAATGAAAACCGAGATGGCAGATTCTGTGACTATTGTAAGAATAGATGCTGATGCAAACCAGGCCCTTGCAAAATCGCTAAAGATTGATGCCCTGCCTACATTGCTGCTTTATAAAAACAAGCAGGCTGTTTGGCGAAATACCGGGTTTATAGAAAAAGAAGAATTGGTAAAAACCATTCAAAAAAACTAAGGTTACTGTAACTGTAAAAATTAAAAGTATGATTGGTAAAGGCGATAAAATATACAGCATAGTGGCTATGAAATGCCCGCGCTGCCACGAGGGAAAGCTTTGGAAAAGCCCCTTGTATAAAATGAAGTTTTACGACATGTACGATAACTGCCCAGTGTGCGGATTGAAGTATGAACAAGAGCCCGGCTTTTGGTATGGTGCTATGTATATGGGCTATACCTTTAGCTCGGGCGCTTTGCTGATAGTGATGCTGGTAACCATGCTGGTACTAAAATGGGAACTGCCTCAGATACTAACCGCGGTTGGCATTACCGCTGTGCTGGGCTTTACATTCAATACGCGCCTATCGCGCTCTACATGGCTAAACATGATGGTAAGCTATAACCCTAACTGGAAAAAGCAGAATGAAGAAAGAGAAAGAAAAAAAGAAGCCCTCCGCGCACAAGGGGTTAATGTAGATGAAACATCATCGCTTACCAGCCAGGGAAAGCATGGTTTTGAATCTGACAATAAGATACTGGCACTTTAACTCCCTTTTGTGTAAAAAGACACTTCTACTGATTTAAATGCTCTGCCTTCCAGCGCATGGCAGTTTCTACCCGTACGCGGCCGCTTGGGTGGTCGAAGAAAAATATCTCTTCCCATTTGCCGGGGTCCAGCTTGCGGTACTCCGATAGCATGATATCTACATGCGCTTCAGCATCCGGTTCGCGGGCAGCGTTAAGACCAAACTGGTCGGCCTCCATTTCCTGCGTGCGTATCATGGTATTGGTAATTGGCGTAGCAACAAAAAACACCAGGCTTACCACAAACGCCAGCAAAGGCAAACCGGCAATATCGCTAATGCTTGTAATACCCAGCTTCTCTCCTCTTGTAGCAATAATTTTATTTAGTAACCAGTTTACAATGGCAAACACAATAAAAATAAGCACACCAAAACCAAGCAGCCCTTTATAAACGTGGTTTAAAACGTAGTGACCCATTTCGTGCCCCATTACCGCTTTCACTTCTTCGGGTGTGCAGCGGTTAAGCAGGTTATCGTTTAGTGAAATACGCGTTGTATTGGCAATGCCGCTTACGTTGGCACTTACACGCTTGCTTTGCTTGCTGGCATCGAACATATATACGTTTTCGGCAGGTATGCAGTTGGCCCGGGCCATAGAAAGTATTTCTTCTTTCAGTTTACCCTCGGTAAGCGGTTTATAATCGTTGAATATGGGCGCCAGAAACACCGGCGCTATAAACATAATGAGGCCCGAAAACAGAATAGCGCCACCAGCACCCCACAGCCACCAGTTTTTACCGGTTTTGCGCAAGGCCACATATAAGGCAACTATCACCAGGCTACCCATAACCAGGCCAATGCTTAAGCTTTTTACATTCTCTATCAACCATGCCGGAAAGGTTAAATTAGAAAGGCCGTATTGGTGCTCGCGAAAATAATCCTGATAAACACTAAACGGAAAGCTGAGCACAAAGGCCAGCAATATGTAAAGCATGGCGTAAATAAGGTTTTGCAGGTTTACGTTATTTACTTTGGTAGCCACGCGCTTCATCCAACGGCCAAGACCCAGTTGTAAAAAAATAAAGGCCACCCCAAAGCCATACAGTAAATTAAAAACCTGCAGCCAGTACCCACCCTCAAAATAGGCATCGCTCTTTGCCCGTTGCTCGGGCGTAAGCATATTCATATAGGCCTGCACGGCAGAGTCTACATTAAATGTTTGGGTAACGGTAGTAACGGTAGTGGTAGTTACGGTATCGGTTCCAACTGTAGTGGTAGTATCCTGCGCAAATAGTAGTGTTACTGCAAGACAAACAATTGAAAGCAAGAGTGCTTTTTTCATGTGTAGAGGTTTATGTAAATGTATAAAAACAAAAATGCCTTCCGTTTCGGGAAGGCATTTTTAATATTAGTTATTTGGATAATTATTTTGCAGCTACAGCGCCAAGCACCTTGGCCATAGTTTCGCCAATTGCAGCCGGAGAATCTACTACGGTAATACCGCACTCGCGCATAATTTGCATTTTGGCAGCAGCAGTATCATCTTTACCACCAATAATAGCACCGGCGTGGCCCATACGGCGGCCTGCAGGGGCTGTTTGTCCTGCAATAAAGCCAACTACAGGCTTAGTGCCGTTCGCCTTAATCCAGCGGGCGGCATCAGCTTCCAGCGAGCCACCAATTTCACCAATCATTATAATACCATCGGTTTCAGGGTCGTTCATAAACAACTCAACAGCCTCTTTAGTAGTAGTGCCGATAATAGGGTCGCCGCCAATACCTATTGCAGTAGAAACGCCTAAACCTGCTTTTACCACCTGGTCGGCAGCTTCGTAAGTAAGCGTACCCGATTTTGATACAATACCTACTTTACCTTTTTTGAAAACAAAGCCCGGCATAATGCCCACCTTAGCTTCCTCTGGGGTAATTACACCCGGGCAGTTAGGGCCTACCAATCTTGTTTTTTTACCATCCAAATAGCTTTTTGCCTTTACCATATCCTGCACCGGTATACCTTCTGTAATGCAAACTACCAGTTCCACACCGGCATCGGCTGCCTCCATAATGGCATCGGCTGCAAATGCAGGCGGCACAAAAATGATACTTACGTTGCAACCGGTAGCCTTGCGGGCATCGGCTACGGTATTAAACACCGGTTTATTTAAATGCGTTTCGCCGCCTTTACCGGGCGTTACACCACCTATTACATTGGTTCCGTAGGCAATCATTTGCTCGGCGTGGAAAGTTCCCTCTTTACCGGTAAAGCCCTGCACTACAATCTTCGAATTTTTGTTTACTAAAACGCTCATTGCTATCTATTATGGATTAGTGATTATTTACTATTTGTACTGCAAGTTTAATTTATTTCAACCAAAATACTACCAATAGTTTTGCTCCTGTTACCGTCAGTATAACCAAACGCAACCAAGGCAAAACTACCAGGCAATATGTTGCTTAAGGAAGTGGCGTTTGGATGCTCTGGATCGAACCAACCGCATCGGCCTACACCGGGTTTATAAACATCTATATCGAAATAACTACGTAGCTTTAAGCTATCAAAGCCCGTTATCAAAGCTGATTTTTTAGAAAATTCCTGAAGTTGAGCAACGCTAAGCCTGTTGCCCTTAATATTATATGAAAGTTTCGAGAATTTATTTACTTCTACCCATTCTTCTAAAGTTTCAGGGCTGATACCCATAATAGTATCAGTAATAAACACACCCAAATCAAGTTCATGTTTACCGGCTTCTGTAAACTTTATGACTATATCTTCAACCCTACTCTCTTTTCTTTTTTCAGTTGGGTCACCAGGAAGCCCTGTATTGCTTGTAATAACAACTTGGTCGACCGTATCAATTTTATAACTTAACTCCCACTGGAAATCCCCCCATTTTAAGAATTTCTTATCCTGTGCGTTTGCAGCTGCAGCAAAAACCAAAAGCAGAAGTAAAATCTTAATACTTCGCATTCCTTCTAAGGTCTTTTAAAAAGTCGGAGGCGAAAATAAAGTCGAACAGTTCTCCGTCGGTAATCTGCATAATCTCATCCTTGGTGCCCTCCCAGTATTTGAGGCCCTCGTGCAAAAAAACAACTTTATCGCCTATACCCATTACGCTATTCATATCGTGCGTATTAACCACGGTGGTCATGTTATACTCCAGGGTAATTTCTTTAATCAATTCATCAATTACTATCGATGTTTTAGGGTCCAGGCCGCTATTAGGCTCGTCGCAAAAAAGATACTTGGGGTTCATTACAATAGCGCGGGCAATGCCTACGCGTTTTTTCATACCGCCCGAAAGCTCGCCCGGAAACTTTTTATTGGTGTTAGGCAGGTTTACACGGCCCAAACAAAAATCTACCCGCTGCTTTTTCTCTTCCATGGTTTGGTTGGTAAACATATCCAACGGAAAACGCACGTTTTCTTCTACCGTTAAAGAGTCGAACAACGCAGTGCCCTGAAAAAGCATACCAATTTCGCGGCGGATGGTTTTGCGCTGCAAAAAATCCATTTTGGTAGTATCGCGCCCATCGTAAAATATGCTGCCTGAATCGGGCTCGAACAGCCCTACCATACACTTTAGTGTAACCGTTTTACCCGAACCGGATTTACCGATAATAAGGTTGCACTTGCCACTATCAAACGTAGCGCTAATGCCCTTTAATACCTGCTGGGTGCCAAAATTCTTTTTTATGTCCCTAATTTCAATCATAACTGCGTTTCGATTACACCGATAAATACACACCGATAAATACAGGATAATACAATATGCGAATGCTGTTTGCCCTTATCTGTGTAATCTTTGTATTTCATCCGTGTAATCATATTTATAGAAGGAAGAAGGCCACAAAAAAGTTTACTACAATCATTACAATAGAACTAAGCACCACGGCCTGGGTAGATGAACGGCCAATTTCTACCGCCCCCCCCTGAACGGTAAATCCTTTATAGCACGAAATTGAAGACATAATAAAACCGAACAACACGGCCTTAACCATCATAACGGTTACATCGTAGCCATCAAAATTATCGGTTACGCCTCTAAAATATTCGGTAGTGCTGTAAAATTTACCCAATAAACCGGCGCCCCATCCACCTATAATACCCAAAAAAACAGCAATTACTACCAGCATAGGCACTACAAAAACCGAAGCAGCGATTTTGGGCCCTATTAAATAAGCCGGTGTGTTTACACCCATAATTTCGTAAGCATCTATCTGCTCGCTAATGCGCATGGTACCCAACTCTGAGGCAATGTTTGAACCTACTTTACCTGCCAAAAGCAAGGCCGAAATGGTAGGGGCCAACTCTAAAATCATCCCTTTACGTTCAATGGAACCTATCCACCACATAGGCACCAGGCTGATGGTGCGGAACTGGTAGGCAAACTGCACCGCGCTTACCGCACCAATAAAGGTAGATACGATTGCTATAATGGGCAATGAACCCACACCAATATCGCGCGCCTGCCGGAACGTTTCGTTCCAGTACATGTTGGCTTTTTCTGGTTTTGCAAACGAACGGCGCATTAAGATAAGGTACCCGCCAAGTTGCTCGAAAAATTTAATCATAAGTATGCGGCTAAGAAAGGAAAAATTTGAGAATCGGGGCCGAAAATCAATAGCTGATCCGCATAAAGACAGAAGTGTATAATCGAGGACGGTAAATTGTTGCTAAACTTTAGTATAAACCATCCACCTCCGTCGCGAAAAACCGCGACACCTCCGCCAGCGGAGGACACTAACAGCCAAATACAAAAAAGGCAGATAGAATACCTAATTCGGTCTGTCGAATTCTAAGCGCATGCCCATTTGGCGCTCGTCGAATACCTGGTTTTTATAAACAGGGTAGCCATTTACAAAAGTGGTTATTACCTGCCCGGTAAAGGTTTTTCCTTCTAAAGGGCTCCAACCGCATTTGTACAATACGTTGGCCTTAGGTGAGGATTGACCCAATACGGTGTATTCTTTCTTTAAATCTACCAACACGGCATCGGCAAAGTAGCCTTCGCGTAAGTAGCCACGGTCTTTAACCTGGAAGCAAATGGCCGGGGCATGGCACATTTTTTCAATAATTTTTTCGAGCGAAATTTTACCCTGCTGGTAAAAATCGAGCATTAGGTTTAAACTATGCTGTATTAGCGGTAAACCCGAGGGCGCTTTCAAGTATTTATTGGCTTTCTCTTCGGCGGTGTGTGGGGCGTGGTCGGTGGCAATTACATCCAGTCGGTCGTCGAGCATAGCCTCGAACAAGGCCTTTTTGTGGTGGGCCTCTTTTATGGCCGGGTTGCACTTAATTTTGCTGCCTAAACGGTCGTAATCGCCTTTATCGAAATACAGGTGGTGCACACAAATTTCGGCAGTAATACGCTTATCTTTTAAAGGTATATCGTTTCTAAAAAGCTTCAGTTCATCGGCAGTAGATAAATGAAACACATGCAGGCGTGAATTGAACTTTTTAGCCAGTTCTACCGCATAGCTGGATGAATTAAGGCAAACCTCTTCATTCCGTATTTCGGCATGGCATTCAAAAGGGATGTTTTCGCCATAGCGCTCCTTATACATTTCGGTGCGCAATTTTACCAGTCGGTCATCCTCACAGTGGGTAGCAATAAGAATATCGTTGCGTTGGCTAAAAACCTTTTCCAGCACCTCGGGATCATCTACCAGCATATCGCCGGTGCTGCTGCCCATAAATATTTTAATACCGCAAATTTTTGTTTTATCCACCTTCATTAACTCACTAAGGTTGTGGTGGTTGGTGCCCATGTAAAATGAGTAGTTTGCCAGCGAAGTGCGGCTGGCTATTTCATACTTCTGCTCTAATAATTCAATTGTGCATGCCGGTGGGTCGGTATTGGGCATTTCCATAAAGGTGGTTACACCACCTGCAATACCGGCGCGCGCCTCGGTTTGTATAGTGGCTTTATGGGTCAATCCCGGCTCGCGAAAGTGCACCTGGTCATCAATAATACCCGGCATAAGATGCAGGCCGGCAGCGTCAATTTCTTCCACCTTAAATTTAACATCAAAGGAAGAATCAATCCGTTCAATGCGCTGTCCGCGTATTAAAACATCTTGTGTAGAAATTTTGCCCTCGTTAATTAGCTGGGCGTTGCGGATAATGTAGTTGCTCATAGTTATAATTGCGGAGCGAAATTAGAAAACCAGCCCTGTTTTTTAGCTTTTGCAAAGTTCCCATTTAAGAATACTTTTAGCCCCTTGTCCGCAAAGGCCAATATGGGCAGGTTGCGGACCATAAATACAGAAATACAAAGGCAATAAATAACATGAGCGACAACAGAGTATTGTTAGAAGTAAAAAACTTAGTTACCGAATTTAAGACGGATGATGGCATTGTAAAGGCTGTAAATGATATTTCGTTTACCCTAAACCGTGGCGAAACCATAGGTATAGTGGGCGAGTCGGGCTCGGGCAAATCGGTTACTTCGCTTTCGGTAATGCGCCTTATACCCAACCCACCGGGCCGTATTGCCAGTGGCGAAATAAATTTTTATAAGAAGGATGGCACCAAAGTAGACCTTACAAAGATTAGCGAAGAAGAAATGCGCAAATACCGCGGCAACGAAATATCGATGATATTTCAGGAGCCGATGACCTCGCTAAACCCGGTATTTACCTGCGGCGAACAGGTGATGGAGGCCATAGTATTGCACCAAAAAGTTAGCAAGGATAAAGCACGTGAGATTACGCTGCACATGTTCGAAAAGGTACGGTTGCCTAACCCGCAACGTATTTTAGATGCTTACCCGCACCAGCTTAGCGGAGGGCAAAAGCAGCGCGTAATGATAGCCATGGCTATGAGCTGCAACCCAAGTGTGCTTATTGCCGATGAGCCAACTACCGCGCTTGATGTAACCGTGCAGGCTACCATATTAGATTTAATGCGCCAACTGAAGGGCGAAATTGACAGCTCTATTATGTTTATTACACACGACCTGGGTGTAATAGCCGAAATTGCCGACCGAGTGCTTGTAATGTATAAAGGCAAAATAGTAGAGGAGGGCACAGTGCTTGAAATTTTTAGTAACCCTAAACACGCTTATACCAAAAGTTTGCTGGCCTGCCGCCCGCCGTTGGGCAAACGCCTGAGCAAACTACCTACGGTAGTAGACTTTATGGAAGAGAAAGCTGATGGCACTTTGGTTGAAAAACACACCTCGGTGCAGGACGCTATTAACTCGGTAGTAATATCGCAGGATGTAACCGATGCCCGCCGGGCACGTGTATTTGCCAATAAGCCTATATTAGAATTAAGGAATGTGCAAACCTGGTTTGGTACTGCCAAAAACTTTTTTGGCAAAACAACTGATTATGTAAAAGCAGTGGATGATGTTTCGTTTAATGTGCATGAAGGTGAAACCCTTGGCCTGGTAGGTGAATCGGGTTGCGGTAAGACGACCCTTGGCAGAACTATTCTGCGCTTAGTGCCGGCACATGGCGGCGAAATTATTTTTGACGGCAAGAACGTGCTTAACCTTGGCCAGCAGGAAATGAAAGATATACGCAAGCACATGCAAATTATCTTCCAGGATCCTTACTCGTCGCTTAACCCGCGTATTACCGTAGGCAATGCCATAATGGAACCTATGACGGTGCATAATGTATATGCCAACGAAAAAGAACGCAAGGAAAAAGTGCTGGACTTATTGAATAAAGTAAATATGAAGCCGGAGCACTTTAACCGCTACCCGCACGAGTTTTCGGGTGGGCAACGCCAGCGTATTTGCATAGCCCGTGCTTTGGCCCTTAATCCTAAGTTTATTATTTGCGATGAATCGGTATCGGCGCTTGACGTGTCGGTGCAGGCGCAGGTGCTAAACCTGTTGATACAACTGCGGGAAGAGTTTAAGTTTACTTATATCTTCATTTCGCACGACCTTTCGGTAGTTAAGTTTATGAGCGACCGTATGGTGGTAATGAACAAAGGAAAGGTGGAAGAGATGGGTATTAGCGATGATATATACAACAATCCGCAGCGGGAGTATACACAACGCCTAATTGCCGCTATACCCAAGGGAGAGCTTAGCGACATACAAAAACGTGTAGCAGGTGCAAGAGCTTAATCGAATTATTCTAAACTAAGCTCTTACACACTCTCTGCTTATATTTCGGTATACAACTGCTTTACGCAGGCAATTATTCTATCTACGCCTTTATTGTTAGCCGAGTAGTAAACAAACCGTCCATCGCGGTCGGCATTTACAACTCTTGCTGCGCGCAAAATAGCCAGGTGGCGCGATGCTGCCGGTTGGTCCAGGCGCAACTCTTTGTGAATTTCGGTTACCGTAGCCTTACCATGCTCATAAATAAACTGCAGTATTTGCTGCCTAACCGACGAATTAACTGCCCTAACCATTAGCGAAGCCCTTTTAATTGGCAACTTGTTTTCGGCAATTGGATTTTTGTCTGTTCCCACTTCCATTACATTTTTCATCTTACTGTGTTTTAATTTTTGCTGATGATAAAATAGAATCTCAAATTTTAACTACAGTTTGGCAGGGGCCAGCATACTGTCGGCCTGCCTGCACAAACATCACACCCACACCTATTAGAATTTATACTACGCTTCATTTTTAAGCTCCCTGGTTGTTAAAAGGTTGCTCAAAATTTCGGGCACCTTTTCAAAATCATTTGTTTTATCGAAAAAGTAATTGGCCCCCAGCTTTAAGCACTTTGAACGATACTGCTGGCTGGAAAGATTGGTAAGCATAATAAGCACCATACCCGGATAGGTATGCCTTAAATCGGCCAACAAATCCATACCGCTATTATTAGGGGCGTTCTCCTTTAAATGTATATCCAGAATTACTACGCCGGGTTTTTCTTCGCGCACCAAACGCAATGCATCTGAAATATTAGTAGCATTGCCGGCAAATTCAATATATTCTAAATCGCTTAGCATAGTTTGCAGCCTGTCTGCCACAATGGGAGAATCCTCCACTGTTGCAATCCGTAATACATAAGGAAAAGTATGGCCGTTCATTCGCTATCCGTTTATGATGCAAAAAACGATAAACGGTAAGCCCAAAAGTATAGTGAGAATACTGAAAAACTTGTAGTGCTTTGCACTACAAAACAGCCCTTTGTTGATCTACTTTACAAGATTATTATCTAAAGCGTAACGCGCTAGCTGGGCATTATTTGCCAACGAAAGCTTTTCGAGGATGCGTGTACGGTAGGTGCTAATGGTGTTTACACTTAATTGAATTTCGTCGGCAATTTCAGAAACGGTTTTACCCGATGCCAGCAACTGAAACACCTGCATTTCGCGGTCGGATAGCAACTCGTGGGCCGGCCTGTCGGATGAACCTGCGCCTTCGGCCAGCTTTTCGGCCAGCGATGCCGAAATATATTTACGGCCTGCTAAAACCTTGTGAATGGCGGCCACCAACTCATTGGTAGCACTTTCTTTATTTAAAAAGCCGGAGGCACCCGCTTTTAACACCCGTAATGCATATTGCTCTTCGGGGTGCATGCTAAGCATCAGTATAGGGGCTTTAATCCCTTCGGCACGCAATTGTTTAAGTACCTCTACGCCGTTTCGGCCGGGCATAGATATATCCAGCAAAATAATATCCCATATTTTATCGCGTGCACGGTCGCACACATCCATGCTATTATCTGCTTCGGTAATAGTAACCGCCGGAAACTCCTCTCTTAGTAATTGTGCCAGGCCCTTCCTTACAATGGCATGGTCGTCGGCTATCAATATATTCATACGTGATACTGAATTTTGATAAACATGAAACGAATATATAAACGTGTTGCTACTACTCTAATTTTAAGTGAGCGGAATGCGCAGCATTACCGCCGTGCCTACCTCTTTTTCGCTGGTAATTGTAAGCTGCCCGCCTAACATAATTGCCCGCTCTTTCATACCTACAATACCCAGCGTTTTTTTAAGCCTTGCCTCCTGCATATCAAACCCTTTTCCATCGTCAATTATTGTGAGCAAAATATTTTTTGCATTAACCTCAAGCCTCGCCTTTACCCCGGTAGCATGGGCATGGCGGGTGATATTTGTAAGAGCTTCCTGGTAAACTCTAAATATACCAGTAGCCAGTTCCTGGCTTACAGGCAATTCGCTAAGGTTAGTAGTAAATGTGCAACTAATACCATTTCGTTTTTCAAACTCGCTGCTTTGCCACTCAAGCGCGGCAATAAGGCCCATATCATCCAAAATGCCCGGCCTAAGCTCTGATGAGATGCGACGTACTGTTTTAACTGTATCATCTATCAGCGCCAGCATACCTTCTACTTTTTCATGCAGCACCTTATCGCCTTCCGGCAGTTTTTTACCGAGCCACGATGTATCCATCTTTAAACCGGTAAGTTGTTGCCCCAATTCATCATGAATTTCGCGCGCTATGTTACTGCGCTCCTCTTCGCGCACCGTTTGAAGGTGGGCCGATAGTTGCCTTAATTCAATTTGCGATTGATAGATTTCGTAGGCGGCCTTTTTGCGCTCGGCAGCATTGCTTAACATAGCCGCTACTGATTTTATAAGTTCCCGCTCTTCACTTAAAAACGGCCCTTCGTCTTCTATTGTTCTCGCTTCGCTATAAAAAACCTCCAGCGTGCCCAAACTTTGCCCTGCCATTTCCAGATCTTCGCGTTGTAACCATTGGCTCTCGCAAAAATCAGGCGTGGTGTACTCTTTGCCGTTCATCGTAATGCGGGCACAAACTATTTCGGGATACTGGTATGCAGTAGGAATAATTTTCAAACATTCCTTTACAATATCCTCCATTGCTTCCTGGCGCCTTACTATTTCCGAAACCACATAAAGGCAGTTTAGCTCCTTTACCCGTTCTTTATTAGCAGCGTTCATTTTAAGCAAATCACGCTCGGCAGTTTTACGTTCCGTAATTTCTACACTTAATACAAACAACCCTAGTGGATTGGGCTGTATACTTAACTCGAACCAACGTCCATCTTTATTATGAACTGAAGGGAATAAATATTCAATGTGACGCGACACATTGTTTTTCCGGCAATGCTCAAAAATGGCAAACAGTTCCGTTTTCTCTATACCGGGAAAGTTTTCTAATAAAGTGCGGCCCAGGGTTTGTTCAACCGTGTAAGGGCCTAATATACCTACGGCCTTATTTACGTATACACACCTGTAATCGGCATCAAAAATCTGGACACCTTCTAACATGTTATCCAGAGTTTCGCGGAAACGTTTTTCGCTATCCACCAGCCTCTCCTCGGCATACCGGCGCGCAGTAATATCAATACCAACCCCTAAAAGGCAACGTTTACCCTCGTAGGCAATAGCTACCCCATTAAAATAATAAGGAATTTCGCGGCCCGCCTTATTTCTGAAGAGTGTTTCTACTTCCGACACACCTTTTTCAAAAACTTCTGATATTCTCTCCTGCAATAACAGTTTATTGTCGCCTTCAAAAAAGTCCAGCGGATGCATATTTGTCAATTCTTCAGCAGTATAACCGGTTACCAGCTCAAAGTTCCTGTTCCAGCGTATAAAGTGTCCGGTATCATCGTATAAATAAAATACGCCGGGCAGACTATTAATTAATGAATCGGATAAGGTTTTTTCGCGGATAATTTCAGCCTCAGCGTTTTTCGCTGCTGTAATATCGCGGGTAATAAGTGTAACACCGGTAACCTGGTTTTTAATTATAATAGGCCCTACATTAGTTTGAAACCACCGCTTAATGCCATCTAACCCCAGCGCCATAGTTTCGTAACGCTCTATAGTTCTATCGGTCATTACTTTTCGCGCCTATCCCTTTTAGAACAGAAGCTATATTTTTGTTAAATTTCGGGTTTCAGACATCTTATAAAAATATATAATCTGTGTCAACCCTTACGATTCCAAAAATAGAATTAAAGGAACAAATTGAAAACTACCGGTCAGTAGCTTTCAAAAATGTTCAGGAAGCGGATGCGTGGTATTTGAATTGTGCGAATTTCATTTATGATTCTTATGAAGCCATTTGTGAGTTAGAAGAAAATACAAAGTTGATAGACGCTACTGAAATTCCTGAAACCATTACCTACCTCGAAAAGTTGAAAACAGAAACAACAGAGTTTTTAGACTTGCTGGAGGATAAATTCTTCGACTGTAAAAACTTCGACCGCCTTAACCACTTGTTAGGAACGTTAGAAGAAGCAATACCCGCGATAATTACAGAACTCAAAATGTTATCCAAAAACCTACTTTAGCGCACGGATAGGTGCAATGCCTGTCTAATGGGGGTAGGGCCAGTGGGTGGCCTTGCCCCTTAATTTTTATACAGGTTGTCACCTTCACGCCAATTACTGAAATAATCAAACTGGCTGTACTTCACAGTTTTTATTGACTTGCTTTTTCTTTTTGCGCGGATATACAATTCGTTTAACATCACCTTTCGGTTTGTAGTCCTCAAAGCATTTCTCACTGACGACAGCGTTATCAATAGTTTCCTCAAATGCCTCTGATACGGTAATCTGCCGCCTGTTATAGCGGTAGCAGTACTCTGCAAGGTAAAACGGCAGGTACTTCTTGCTAATAACATGGTATTGGCCTTTAATGCCATTTTTGATGATACTCCAAAACCCTTCAATGGTATTGGTATGAACGGCTCCACGCGAATACTCCTTTTCGGAATGGTTAATCACAAACCGTTCAATTAACTCATCCATTTTCTTGTATGAACGGAAATCATCTGTCATCAAGGTTGAATCCTTCGTATTTACAGTCTTTTTAAGCAATGCAATCAATTCCTTTGATGTCAGACGGTTCATAACCTTAGCCACTACCCGACCTTTGCGCTCCACAATACCAGCTACCGGTATTTTCTTTGTTCCGCGACCACGTTTAATACGCTTATCATCCTTGTTGTAAACATTACCGAGGTCGGCCACGTTATCCGGCGTCACTCCCTTTTGATTATTTCTTTTGCGGGGTTTACCGCCAATGTATGTTTCGTCCATTTCCACAATTCCCTCCAGCATTTCGCCCCAATCAAGCATCGCACACCGTACACGCATAGCACTATACCAGGCGCTTTTGTAGGTCACTCCGATGTCACGGCTTATTTGCTTGGCGCTGATACCTTTCTTTGCATTTAGCATAAGGAAAATCAACTGAAACCATTTCGGCAGGGGCAAGCGGCTATTCTCGAAGATAGTGCCATATAGCACGGTAAAATCCTTGTTACAGGCGTTACAATGCCACTTTATAGAGTTTTGCCGTTTTGTTACTCTGGTGGAATCGCAATGGATGCAGCAGGGTTTATCGCCCCACCGAATTTGCTCAAGATGTTCAAGACATTTTTCGCGGGTGTTGTATTTGGTCGCAAGCTGTGTTAAGTTCATAAAAATTAGTTTTTAGGTTACAAAAAATAAAACCTACATTTGTGGAGTGGACGGAACTCGAATCCGTTTCTCAGAACTGTCAAGGTCGTGTGTGTTACCGCATACACTACCACCCCAATAAAAGCCTTTGGTGTTGCAAGCATCAAAGGCTTTTTGCTTTCACGGGGTGAATGTCGATACTGTTCTGCGGTATAGTCTTACAAAATGAGAAAAGGGGAAAAGGGGAAAGAAAAGCGGAGAAAAGTGGGAAATGCCTATGCCTGTTTTAGACTATCTAAAAGTGCGTCAACCTTAGTGATGACAAGGGTTTTAGGGTTTTTCTTATTCACCACTTCACGTTTGTAATCTTTGAGTTCCCGCTTTTCCCCTTTTCTTACAAAAGGGGAAAAGTGTGTTTGAAAATGCTTAAAAACGCCTTTGCCAAAACTTACTTCAAGCAACTTGGGTTTACTGGAATTAAGTTTAAAAAGAAGGTATGCGAGGTAGTGTAATTTATCCGGATTCACTTCAACTTGTTGGTTCTCTCCATTTAAGAAATTCAAAAGTTTAACGGGTGTTGGTGTTATCTCATTATGAGAAAGCCAGTCTTGCAATTTTTGCTTTTGGCGAAAACCCAGATGCAGTTTGAAATAAATGTTTTTTGCTGGAATAATCGGTTGTAGAGGCGGCTCTAACTTCGGCACCTCATCATTTACCGCCGCGAAGATTGCTGCCAATATTTCGTCTTCCTCTTTCTTTAATTCTTCCAACTCCGTGCGTTGCTTCTCAATGGACTGTAAAAATTCCTCCTGCTTGTCAACCAGTTCAACGTCATAGGCTTTTTTGCACACTTCAATAAGGCTTTTATAAAAAAACAAGACATCTATTTTGACGGCGGTCGAAGGTTCTTTATCTTGAATCAGCTTCATTATTGTTGAAGAAAGTAATACTCTGTTTTCGTATTGGAATCGCGCTAAATGCTCTTGGTCAATCTTTTCTTTTTTGATGAATTGCTTTATGTCCGGAAAAATAACCTCTCCAACGTCCTGTATATAGGTAAGGTAGTCTATTTCATACACGGATTTTACCTTCTGCTTTTTAATCGCCGTAAATAAGACAGTTAAATGTTTCTCATTTAAGACACTGTACTGCAAAGGAACTTCTCCGAAAAAAATTCTTTTTACGTGGGTTTGAAACTCTTTCTTATGGTTTTGCTTTTTCAAGTGCTGTACTAAGGTATTCAGACAAATTTATATTTTACACTCCATTTAAACAGAATCTCATAGATAGGTTATCCCCATGAATCTAAAATTGCAAACACCCGCGCAATCTTTAAATCCCGCTTACCGGAAGCAGGACGTAACCCAAAGCCAGATTATAACCCTTAGAAATGCGCTTAAAACTTTATTCGATAGAGTTGATGAGCAGGAAAGCGAGGAAAATTTGAAGAATGTAGTGTCTGATTTTCTAAAGGATGCTTTTTACAGGGGGAAATACGACATAAACACCAATAATAACGATGACCTTATTATACGCAATGGAAAAACTATAAAAGATTCCGTAGGTGTGTTGATGGAATTTAAGCAGCCTAACAATAAGGCTCAAATGATTTCAGCGGCTAAACCCAATGTAAAAGCCTTCCATGAATTGATTTTATATTATTTGGATGAAACAAATCTGCGAAAGGAGCACCAAATTAAACATCTCGTTGCTACGGACGGTTGGCAATGGTTCATTTTTGATGAGAATTGGTTTGAAAAAAATGTGTTTCGCAATAGTAAGCTGCAAAGCGATTGGAAGCAATACAAGGTAAGCGGACATAAAACAGACCATTTTTATGATTTTATCGCAGCCAAATTCCTTGATGGCCTTGCAGACGAAATTCCTGTCACTTACCTCAACCTAAAAGATTTTCAAAAAATCATTCAAAAGGACGACAGGACAGACGATGAAAAACTGATTGATTTATATAAAATCCTTTCGCCAGAACATCTTTTAAAGAAGCCTTTTGCCAATGATAGCAATACGCTCAATACAGGCTTTTATAATGAACTTCTTTACATATTGGGGTTGGAGGAAACAGTTAAGAACTCAAAGCGTGTAATCGAGCGTAAAGCCCCTTCTGAAAGGCATGAGGGTTCGCTAATAGAGAATACTATAAACTCTTTGAAGCGTAAAAAGTATTTCGGTTATGATGAAAACGATGAAGTTGAACGACAGTATTACGATTTGGGCTTAGAACTTTGCATCACCTGGCTCAACAGAATCCTGTTTCTCAAATTACTTGAAGGACAACTGGTAAAATACCATGCGCTTTATGATAAGGCTGACTATCATTTTCTTAATACAAATCTAATTACCACTTATGATGAGTTAGAGGAACTGTTTTTTGAAGTTCTTGCAGCCACCGTAGATACAAGAAACCCCTCTGTAAAAACGAAGTTTGGCAATATCCCATATCTGAACAGTTCACTTTTTGAAGCAACCGAATATGAACAGCAATATTTAGGTATTGACCAGCTTAAAAACCGACTTGAAATGCCGGTTTTCAGTAGCACAGTTCTAAAAAATGACAAAGGCAAACGGGTAACGGGGAATTTGTCAACGCTGCAATACATCTTTGATTTTTTGAACTCATACAATTTTGCCAGCGACAGTAGCGCCAAAATCCAAAAGCAGGATAAGACGCTAATCAATGCCTCGGTATTAGGGTTGATATTTGAAAAAATAAACGGCTATAAGGATGGCTCCTTTTTTACTCCCAGTTTCATTACCATGTACATGTGCAAGGAGGTAATGGAAAAGGCAGTGCTTAAAAGATTCAATGAAGAAAATAAGTGGGAATGTGAAACCATTGCGGATTTACGCGATAAGATAAATTACACGGATAAAAAGGAGCGAAAAAAGGCCAATGCCATAGTGGATTCAGTGAAAATTTGTGACCCTTCGGTGGGTTCCGGCCACTTTCTTGTTTCGGCGCTAAATGAGTTCATTGCTTTAAAAAGCCGGTTAGGGATTCTTAGTTACAGGGATGAAAGCCGGGTGCAGGGTTGGGAGATAAAACTTGATAATGATGAGTTAATTATAACAGATACCGAATCGGAAAAGCTGTTCAACTATACCCTCAACCAAAACAATAACCCTATTCCCGAATTACAGCAATTGCAGGAGGCACTTTTCCATGAAAAGCAAAAAATCATAGAGAACTGTTTGTTCGGCGTGGATATTAACCCGAAGTCCGTATTGATTTGTCGTTTGCGTTTATGGATAGAACTGTTGAAGAACTCCTATTATACCAGCGAAAGCAAGTATCAACAGCTTGAAACCTTACCCAATATTGACATCAATATTAAGTGCGGCAATTCCCTGATGAACCGTTTTGCAATTAACGATAAAAACAATCTTTTACCGAAAGACCGGCCCGTCGTTAAACAGCTAATTGAGCGATACAAAATTCAGGTTGACGGATATAAAAATGCACCAGATAAAAGGAGCAAGGACGATTACCGGCGGCAGATTGGCTATATTCGGAATGAGTTGCAAAAGTTCATTTTTAATAGGGACAAAGATTATTTACAGCTAAAGAAAAAAGAGGCTGAACTTCTAAAAAAGCAAAGTGAAATAACTTTCACCGGTGAGGAAGAAAGAAAAGTTTGGGCAGAGCAACTCAATCAACTTGCCGAAGAAGCAAACAATCTTAGAACCGCCTATGAAAATAAGATGCAGTCACTTTACAAGAATGCGTTGGAGTGGCGCTTTGAATTTCCGGAAGTGCTGGATAAAGAAGGCATTTTTGAGGGCTTTGACATTATTATCGGCAATCCACCCTACATTAAGGAGTACGAAAAGAGAGAGGTGTTTGACGGCTTGCGGGATAAGGATTGCTATCAAGGCAAAATGGACCTGTGGTATCTGTTCGGCGACTTAGGTTTGAAATTGCTAAAACCCGATTCCTACCTATGTTTCATTGCAACAAATAATTGGGTTACTAACGCCGGGGCATCTAATTTCCGGAACATTGTTCTTGCTAACTCAAAAATCGAAAACCTTACGGATTTTGGGGCATACATGATTTTCGACAGCGCCTCTATCCAAACAATGATAATGCTGTTTAAAAATGATAGCGTTACTGATAACTATGAGTTTGACTATCGTTGCGTGGTGGGAGATAAACCTACTAAAGAAGCTGTACTAAACCTCCTCGCCAAAGTACCCTCGGATAATGCAGTGCTACTTAATCCGGTTATTACTAAGAAGAACCTTAAGGATAAATCTCTACTTTTCACAAACGATGAAAATTCGGCCTTGCTTGATAAAATAAAGGCAAAGCAAAACTTTAACCTTCGTGAAAAACAGGATAGAAAAAAAGGACTAAAGTCAGAGGTTGGACAAGGCATAGTAGCACCGCAAGATTTCGTTAATAAAGCATCGGCTGATACTTTAAGTGGCAAAGTAAAAGTGGGGGACGGAATCTTCGTTTTATCACAAAGCGAGTATCAGAGTATTCCTTTTACCGCTGAAGAAAAGAAGATAATTAAGCCATATTTTACAACGGAGCAGTTGCAAAAGTATAACGGTAGTAAGAAAAATACCTTCTGGTTACTTTACACAAAGTCGGATATTAACCAACCGGACAAAGTAACTGGCAAAGTTCCAATAGACGGCTATCCGAACATCAAAAAACACCTTGACACTTTTAGGGATGTTATAACATCAGATTACTGGCCTTATGGGCTTCACAGGGCAAGAGAACAGCACTTTTTTGAAGGCCCAAAAATTATTGCCTTGCGTAAATGCCCCAAAGAACCGATTTTCACCTATACCGACTTTGATTGCTATGTTTCACAGACTTTCTTCGTTATACAGAGCGACCGTATTAACCTTAAATACCTAACCGCGCTATTTAATTCCAGGCTGATTCAGTTTTGGCTAAGAAGAAAGGGGAAAATGCAGGGCAATAGTTATCAGTTAGACAAGGAGCCAATCCTTGAAATTCCAATCTATAAGCCTGATAAAAAGAAAGAGTTGGAGATTGCTTCATTAGTGGATGAAGTAATTTCAGCGAAAGTTCAGGGGGGGGGGTACAATGATACGATAGCGGAAATTGACAAGCAAATTTACACGCTATATAATATCACGTCCGAGGAACAAAAGCTGATAGAATCACAGCTAAAGAGCTAATAACCGCATGGAATCAGGGGCAATGAAGGTGTATTACAGCGATAAAAATTTCTCCAAACTACTTCGGGTGGATAGTGATTATCCCACAACATTTATTCTTGCCACTTATCTGGTGAAAAAGCGGGAATTTGTAACTTACAAAAATGGCAAGGCAGTTGCTTGGGCTTCCACTGCTTTTCTGGCTATGTGTAACCACGAATTTTTGTTGGATGTTTACAAATACAAACTCCCAATAAAATATGAAAGGCCAAATCCAAAAAGTTTAAGAAATTGTATTCTAAACTGAAACATCTATGGAACTTAAAACCCCCACGCCCCGCAAACCCGACTTGTTAGATGAACTTAATGAATTGAGATACTTGAGGCGGCTTTCGTACGAAACCAACAATATTGAGAAAACGCACGAATTGAATCTTAAAATAAAAGCATTGAGGCTTACTACCGGGTGGAGCGAAATAGATGCCCAAACCGAACTCAATGAAGCGATAGAGAATTTTGAAAAACCGTTTGTCCCTCCAGTGGAAAATCCGTTTATCAAATATGACCTGAATGACGAGAACGGGAATCCGCGTGGACTTTCTCTAAACATATCCCAACTTAATAAGTATTGGAACCGGAGAGAAGGTGGGTTAAATCATTCAGAGGCGTTAGCAGAAGCGCTCAAATAATTATAGCTTTGCCGTACCAAATTTTTTAAAAGTGCTCAGTCGCATTATTTTATTTTACTATATATATGCCTAAATTTTAACAAATAAATGCCTCTCTGTTCTAAAAGGGATAGGCGCGTTACTTTTTTATGCGTGGCCCTTACCAGGTCATGAAACTCCGGCATTACAAAATTATACGCGCTTGAACCGATAATTTGTTCCTTTGTGAAGCCGCCACCTGTATAATTTATAAATTGAACGTTCTCATTCATATCCAGCCGCATAATAATATCGGCAGTATTTTCAATCAGCGATCGATATTGTTCTTCGCTTTCGGCCAATGCAAATTCTGCTTTTTTACGTTCAGAAATATCGCGCGCAAAAATTAACACGCGCCCGTCTTGCAATAAATTGGCATTTACTTCTAACTCCAGCGCAACACCGTCTTTTCTTTTAAACCTGCGCTCGCTCGTTACTGCCTTTACCTGTTTTAAGTATTCCTTGCGCACAGCCACACCTTCCAGTTCCTCTTCAAACAACACTGACTTAAAAGGGAGTTTTAAAAATTCTTCACGGGAATACCCAAACATGCGGCAAGCGCTACTGTTTACATCCAACAGATTATAGTCGCTGTCGGCAATGCAGATGGCATCGGTAGCCTGCTCAATAAGCGAGCGATACTTAAATTCGCTTTGCGTTAATTCAATTTCTGCCTTTTTTCGTTCGGTTACATCTATACCTACGCCCAGCAAATAAGGACTTTGAGTGTTATTAATAAAGAGGCTGGTTAAATAGTAGGGTATTTTATTACCAGTGCTGGTTAAAATATAAGCCTCGGTATCCGACATGCCGGTTTCAATTGCCAGCTGTTTCTTTTGTAGTATATTCTCCTTATGCTCTATATCCACAAAATCAATCACGCGCATAGTTGCAATTTGCTGCGCAGTATAACCTGTAACCGTTTCGAAGTTTTTGTTCCAGCGCTTTAACTTACCATCTACACCAGCCATGTAAAAAACGCCGGGCAAACTATTTATTATCGAATCGGAAAGCTTTTGCTCGCTCTCAATTTCTACCACTTTCTGTTGTACCAGGCTTCTTAATTTTTCGGGCTGACCTACTACAAACCACGCCAGCAAACCACCTGTAAGTGATAAAATGAACCCGAGTATGGTAAAGGTTACTACCGGATAGAGAGGAACACCATCGTGCGAAAACACATACAATTTCCACTCGCCATTTGGCACATCAATAGGTACAGATAAGCCTTTATCGTAATCGGCGCTTTGCGGTAAAAAAAAGTCTTCTTCGCCGGTAAGTGCATTAACCTTGGCTATTTGATACAAAAAATGCCCATGGCTTTGTGAATCTATACCGGCGGCATTTAATAAGGTAGAAAGCCTGGTTAAACAGGCCGAAAAGCCCCAGAACTTATTATTAATAAAAATTGGCTGCCGCCCAATGATAGCCACACCGCCCTGCTTTAATTGTATGGGGCCAGCCATAAAAAACTTACCGGTTTCGATAGCTTTTAAAGCACCACTGTTTCGCAAAGTATCCGATAAAATATTATACCCCATCGCAGTTTCATTGCCCTGCAGGGGATAAATATGAGTTATTACACTGCCTGTAACAAGTTCCACCACATCGACATACTTATTAAGCTGTAACAGTTTTTTGCCAACTCCGTCAAAATCTTGCGGCACTCCATTTTTTTCGGTAATAAAGGCGAGTGTTTGGGTAGCCGAAAAATTATTGGTCATTACGGTTTGCAACTTCTCTTTGGTCAAATCGGCCTGGGCAGATAACTCGCGCAGGTTGGCATCTTTTAAAAGTAAATACCGCTGGTAGGAAAGAAACTGCGTAAGCACCATCAGGGATATAAAAACTATAAGCCCTACCGATACCGGTTGTTTTAGCAGTTTAATAATACGTGGGATGAGCATTGACGTGCAAGGTATGTATTATAGCGATATACCAAAAAATTAAATATAATTTATACCGAAAATGTAAAATTGGCCAATAGTCAATTTTTGAGTCTTAGTTTAAATAAAAAAACTCCTTTGCAATTGCAAAGGAGTTAAACCTAAGACACATGAAAACTTTGGCAATATTTGCCTTTAATATTTTTAAGCAGCCATTCTGCCATTAATAATATTCCATTTACCTTCAATGCTTTCCAGGCGGCTTTGCATACCTGCAGCTTTCTCTTCAATACATTTTAAGCCAAAGCGCAGGCTGGTTAATTCGGGTATCAGCTCTACCAATCTGTTTTCAGCCTCGCTATCGGCCCCAGCTCCGTGCAATTGATGCACTCTTTGCATGTACGAGGTGCATTTTTCAATAAGGGCACGATGTTCAAAAAACAAGCCCATCATTTGTAGCTTAAAATCTTCTATACGGTAAACCAACTCTTTAATATTAACGGTAGAGCCATTGTGGGCACTTGGGGCACCTGGTATGCTCGATTCCGCCATAAACCTGTCCATTTCCATGGCATTCTCTTCAATAAACTGTTTTGGCGCCTTGTATAACTCAGATACATGCATGCTGATGGTTTTATACTCATCAATAAATTGCTTGTGCAGGTTGCTGTAGTGTTGGTATGGCTTTTCTGGTTGTATCATAGTTATTGCGTTATGATATCAAGATAATGGCTGCCAACCCCGAGCGCAATGCCTTTGGCTATGTTTTGCACAAAATATGCTTTGTGAAATGCTAAATTCTGTAACCTTTTTAAAAGCAGACTATAGACACAAGACGTTAGACAATAGACAACAGCCAAAAGCATTCGCTAAAGGGCAAAAAAAAACGCCTATGCGGCGTTTTTAATTTTTACCTGAATTTCTTCCCAGTTCATTTCCAGCTTTTCGAGCCAGTTGAGGGTATCATCGGCTTTTACCTTTATTTCCTTAAGGCCATCCATCAGGCCGGTTACTTCTGGTGTAAGGCTGGCATATTCTGCCCAAAAGCCCGGTGCTTTGCCTCCATTACTTTTAGTATCCATTACAATTACCTTTTTCATATAAACCTCGGTAGCTTCAATATGTTTCATGTGTTCGTTAAATAAGCTAATGGTGCTCATAGTAAACTCTTCCAGCTGATCCATAAACTCAACCACTACGCGCAGCGATTTATCGTTGCTGGACGGCGATTTAGGAGTAAAATGCTTGGCGCTTACGGCGTTTATAGCACCTTCAGTTTCTTCTAAAAACTGCTTAGGCAAACGGTAAAGTTCGGTAACATATTCGTTTACCATTTTGTAGGCCTCTACAAAGTTGCTGTGGTTTAAGTGATATTGTTCGTAAGCGGAGTTAAGAGTTGGCATAATGATTTATTTAGGTTATGCATTGTAATACGCCCCTAAAGCTTTCAAAGTTCGGCTTTGGATATTGTTGTTTACAAGAGTTTAATTGTTGCAGTACGTTAAAGGGCCTAATTGAAAATGAGCACTTTAAATAACTAAAAAACGTATTTATTAATAGCTAAAGCCTATACCGTGGCTAACCCTTAAGCCGTTTGGCTAACTGCTCTACCACTACTTTATCAATAGGAAGTACTATGTCCGTTTCATTTGAAAGGTCGGCAATGTTTACCCAGCGGAACGATTCAGCTTCTTTGCCGGGCACATATTCAAAATCGAACTTTTTAGCAGAGGTTTTAATTTGCTGCCAATCCTGAGATTCTACAATATAATAGATGCTGATAATCTGGCTATCGGACGATAACTCGAAAAAAGAGCGCACAAAAAAATCGGTGGTATAAAAATGTTCTTTTACTTCTACCGCAATGCCGGTTTCTTCAACAAACTCGCGCTTTAAGCCTTCAATCAAACCCTCTCCTAACTCTAAGCCACCACCCGGGAATTTAGTAGCCATTTGCCCACTTTTAAAGGCTTCATCAGATACTAATAGCTGTTGTAACGGGTTTATAAGTAAACCATAAACACGAACATTAAAACGTTTAAGAAGTGGTAGTTCTTGCATTACGCAATTTTAAAACAGTCTAACAAAATAAAAAAAGGCTTCTGGATTTGTCCAAAAGCTTTTTGTATTTCAATGGTCAATAGTCAATCGTCCACCGTCAATGCATTTAATACTTAAACCCTAAGCTGCCGCGCTTACCTTCGTTAATCTTAAATTCCTTAAGGTCATCTAAGGTCATGGTTTCCAGCATCTCTTTGGTGCGTTCTTCCTTTTTCATTCCCGCCAGGCGCAGGTTTTGGTTTTGGATGGCATCTACAATCAGCTTTCTGATTTCGCGGGCGTTGCCAAAGTATTTATCGCGGTATACGTAAATAGAGTTGATATACTTTTGCAGGTAATCGTAAGCCTCGTTATCCAAACGGATGTTATCGGCCTTTAGTAACGAAAGCGCAATGCGGAATAATTCGTTTTCGTTGTAATCGTTAAAAGTAAACGTACGGTCAAAGCGCGAACGTAAGCCCGGGTTCGATTCCAGGAATCGGTGCATAGGGTCGGTATAGCCCGCAACAATTACCGCAAACTCACCACGGCTATCTTCCATCCGCTTCAGCAAAGTTTCAATTGCCTCGCGGCCAAAATCACTTCCTTCGCCCAGGGCATAAGCCTCATCAATAAACAGCACGCCCCCTTTTGCTTCTTTAATTCTCTCTTCGGTTTTCAATGCTGTTTGCCCAACAAAGCCTGCTACCAGACCTTGCCTGTCCAGCTCTACCATATGGCCACGCTCAATTAAGCCAAGGGCTTTGTATATTTTACCCATTATGCGGGCTACGGTGGTTTTACCGGTGCCGGGGTTACCCAAAAATACGGTGTGCAGCGAAAACTTATTCAATACATCTTTGCCAATATCGTGGTAAAAGCGCACCAACTTAATCAACTCGTTTACTTCGTTTTTAATATTGCTAATACCCACCAATTCGTTTAACTCATCAAGGGCACTTTGCAGCAGTCGCTCGTTTACGTTTATATTAAACTTACGCTTACCACGCTGCTTAAATACCTGCTCAATATCTTCCTTTTCAATGGTAGAAAGCATATTTCCATCCAACTCGCGCAAATCGGCACGTTTCATTAACCGCAGACCTAAGTTCATTTTGGCTTCATCAATTACCGATATGGCAAAGCGGGCATTACCAAAGCTTTTATCGCGGTTGCGGAAACCTTCCATTAACTCATCGCTAAGGTAGCTTTGTGCCTCTTCGGTTAAATGTACGTTTTTAGACTGCGTGTAGGTAAGCGCAATGGCATGTAACTCATCGGGCAAATAATCTTCGAAATGGAAGTAGTTGGCAAAGCGCGATTTCATACCCGGGTTAGATTTTAAAAACACATCCATCTCGTGCGGGTAACCGGCCACCATTACAGCAAGGTCCTTTGAACCATCGCTCATTTCTTTAATCAAAACCTCAATAGCCTCTTTACCAAAATCTTTACTATCGTCGGCTTCTCGGGCTAAAGAGTAGGCTTCGTCAATAAACAATATTCCACCCTTCGCCTCTTCAATAGCCTTTTTAACCTTAGGCGCTGTTTGCCCAATGTATTCGCCTATTAACTGCGAGCGGTCGACCTCCTTAACATGGCCTTTGCTTAGCAAGCCCATGCTTTTATAAATTTGGCCAAGCAACTTTACCACGGTAGTTTTACCGGTGCCGGGGTTACCTGTAAATACCGAGTGCAGGTTAATGCGCTCACTATCTTTAAAGCCCCTCTCCTGCCTAAGCTTTAAAAAGTTTAGATAATCTATGTGATTCTTAACTTCCTTCTTCAGTTCATCCAAGCCAATCAGGTCGTCCAGTTTCTTTACAGCGCTATCCAACGACTCATCGGGTGCTGTTGGCGGGCTGCTGGTAACGGTAGCTATGTTTCCACCCACAGTCGAAATCTCCACTTCGCCTTCCTCATCATCCTCACCTGTATCCAGGTGCAACACGGCAATTACCGTATCCATAAAAACTATCTCCAGCCGGTAGTGGTTATCCTTCCAGGTGCCCGGTATATCGTTGCCCCAACCCTCGTTAAAAGGGAAAATCTCATCCACCTTGCCTGCTTCTATTTTACGGAAACGCTCTATACGCGCCTTTAAAAGGCCCGATGCGTTGTACCAGTTAAAAAACAACTCGCAGTTCCACTCGGTAGGTATTTTATTGCGGAACTTAAACTCGGCATATAAATACTGGGTTTCGTTGCGGCTAATCTGCTTAAGATAAACCTTGTTTTCGTTATTTACCGCATTGTAATCGCCGGTAAAGAAGCGAATGCTTTCAATATCAAAATACGGGTTATAGTCGGTAGATACCTTACCCACATCTTCAATATAGAAACGCTTGGTGCCTATCAGCTCGCCATCAATGTAAGCCTCCCAGCTATACTCACCGGCGTTCCAAAAACTACCCGGTGCGGCCATACCCCAACCTTTGTTGATGTATACCACGTTTTCATCTAACCTTATTTTGCGCTTTTCATCCTGCGAGCACAACTCCTTCTTTTTACCCTCTATATGCGAAAATGCCTTTAGGTTAACCGTAGTTTCCCAATCCTGCTCATCAAACAGCTTATTGTAGAAAGCAATTTCGGCACTTATATAAGTGGTTTCGCTGCGGTCGAAAACCGAGCGATACTCGCGGCTACGGTTTGCCAACCATTCATCGCTGGCAAAAACGCGTAGGGTTTTAAATTTATAATTTTTATAAGCCATGCTTAAGGGGTATTAATTTGATAGTATTTATCCGGTTTTCATTAAAACTATGCCAAGTGTAAACGTATATACGAATAATTTGGAGGTTTAGAACGCAAAATAAAAATACTGGTAACTGTTAGAACGAAAAAATATAAACATCGTTACCCTATACAGACGAAAAATAAGGGAAAAAAGATTGTCACAGAAACGTAAAAATTTAGGGGATTGATTTTTGCCGATTTTTCCTGTATTTATTTATAAACCAGCCCTTTTTACAAATTTTGGCAAAGGGCGGTAATAATTACCGATGACGACAAGTGTGTTAACCCCGTTTACTTCTGGGATAAAGACCGCTAGCAATTATTTTGTTACCGATAAACATACTAAGCCCTATTTTGCACGTTTTATTATCAGCACCCAACGTGAACACCAAACCAGCCCGCATTTTAAAATATCTGCTTTTTGCGTCGGCGGTTAGTGTGTTTGTGTTTTTCACCCTTAATTATCTTTTCCCCCTACCCGATAAAATAGATTACTCTGCCATAGTGTTGGATAGTAAAGGCGAAGTAATACATGCCTTTTTAACAAAAGACCAAAAGTGGCGAATGAAAACAGAGTTGAGGGAAATATCGCCCACACTTAAAAAATCGCTGCTTTATAAAGAAGATAAGTATTTCTACCGCCACCCCGGCGTTAACCCAGGGGCGATGGCAAGGGCCGTGGTAATGAATACCTTCAGGCTAAAGCGAACCAGCGGTGCCAGCACCATTACCATGCAGGTAGCACGCATGCTGGAGCCTAAAAGACGCACTTACCTTAATAAAGTAATAGAGATTTTTCGCGCCCTGCAACTGGAATGGAAATATAGCAAGGACGAAATACTGCAACTATACTTTAACCTGGTGCCTTATGGGAGCAATGTAGAGGGCGTAAAAAGTGCCTCTATACTTTACTTTAAAAAGAACCCAGACCACTTATCACTCGCAGAAGTTACGGCGCTTTCTATCATACCCAACCGGCCATCATCGTTAAAGCTGGGTATAAACAATGATGTAATTGCACGCGAACGCAATAAGTGGCTGCACCGGTTTGAGCATGATAAACTTTTTAGCGCTAAAGAAATTGCCGATGCGATGGAAGAACCTTTAGATGCCCGCCGAACCGAAGCCCCAAAAGCCGCACCACATTTAGCGCTTAAATTAAAAAAGGCTACCGGCAACGATATAATACGCACCCACCTGCAAATGCAAATGCAGCTTAAGCTCGAAAAAATGGTGAGCGATTATGTGAGCGGCCTTTACACGCTAAACATACGCAACAGCGCCGTGGTTGTAATAGATAATCGCACGCATAATGTAATAACATACATAGGCTCTGCTAACTTTAACGACAATACCGATGGCGGACAGGTAAACGGCGCTGCCGCTATTCGTCAGCCGGGTAGTGCCTTAAAGCCACTGCTATATGGTTTGTGTTTTGATAACGGCTTGCTTACGCCCAAAACCATTTTAACCGATGTGCCTTTGAATATAAATGGCTACCAGCCCGAAAACTTCGACTCGAAATTTAATGGCTATGTAAGTGTTGAGTTTGCACTGGAGAACTCGCTAAATGTTCCCGCAGTTCAATCACTCAACAATTTAGGCACCGATAAAATGGTTGCAAAGTTGGAGGAGTGCAACTTTAGGCAGATAAAAAAAGATGAGAAAAAACTCGGGCTTTCGCTTATACTGGGTGGCTGTGGTGTAACACTGGAAGAAATGGCGGGGCTTTACTCGGCATTCGCAAACAATGGAGTTTACCATCCTCTTTCGTTTACGGTTAGTGAAAAGGCAAAGGTGAAGGGTGAAAAAGAAAACACGAAAGGCACACAAATACTTTCGCCGTCGGCCAACTACATGGTTACCGAAATACTTTCGCGGTTGGCACGGCCCGACTTACCTACTAACTGGGAGCAAAGCAGCCACACACCCCGCATTGCCTGGAAAACAGGCACCAGCTATGGCAAGCGCGATGCCTGGAGCATTGGCTATAATAAAAACTATACTGTAGCTGTATGGGTAGGTAATTTTTCGGGCGTGGGCGTACCGGAGTTGAACGGGGCTAACATAGCTACTCCCCTGCTGTTTAAAATTTTTAATACTATAGATTATAACAGCAGCAACGATTGGTATAGTATGCCTAAAGAGTGCGGCATAAGGCAGGTATGCTCAGAAACCGGCAAGCAACCCAGCGACTTTTGCCACAATACCATTATGGATTATTACATACCGCTAATTTCTAACTCCACCCGCTGCGATAACATGCAGGAGGTAGCTATTAGCGCCAACGAAAAAATATCGTACTGCAAAAGCTGCCTGCCCGAAAATGGCTACAAAAAGAAATGGTATAAACTGGTGCCGCCACAAATGCAATCGTACTATGACGACAACAGAATAGGCTATGAAAAAATACCGCCACACAATCCCGATTGTGATAAAGTGTTTGTAGAAGGTGCACCGGTTATACGCTCGCCGCGCAACGGCACTGAATATTTCATTAGCAAAAAGCAACCTGAACCCCTGCAGTTAAGCTGCGATGTAACCAATGATGTAAAAACCGTTTACTGGTATATAAACGATAAGTTTTTTAAGCAAACCGATGCCCGCACCAAACTATTTTTTACACCCGAAGAAGGCGGCACCAAAATATCGTGCACCGATGATAAGGGGCGCAACAGCAATATTTGGATTAAGGTGAGGAAGGTGAGTTTGTGAGCAATCGAAATCTTTCACAAATCTAAACACCGCAATTGCTTCATTGTCTATTCCATCTATTACATTCGCACTATGAATTATGCTACCGTAAACCCCGTTAACAATGAATTGATAAAGGAATTTGCTTTAGATGCCTTTCCTGATTTGAATATATCGCAGCAGGCTTTTAAAGCCTGGCGCAAACTTACCATAGAAGAACGCGGGGTGGAAATGCGAAAGGTGGCCATTGTAATAGAGAAGAATAAAAAAAGGCTTTCGGAGCTTATTAGCCTGGAGATGGGCAAAACCCTTACCGAAGCAGAATATGAAATAAGCAAAACCATAACCGCCTTTGATTATTACATAGAGCATGCCCCGCATTTTTTGCAACCAGAAGTAATTAAAAGCAACGCCAGCAAAAGCTACGTAAGCTTTGAACCGCTGGGAATTATTTTTGCCGTTATGCCATGGAACTTTCCATTTTGGCAGGTGTTCCGTTTTGCAGTGCCTACTTTAATGGCGGGCAATGTGGCAGTGCTTAAACATGCGCCTAACGTGCCGCAATGCGCGAAGGCTATTGAAGATATGTTTATAGAGGCTGGTGTGCCTGCTAATATTTTTAAGAACTACTTTTTAAGCAACGACGATGCTGCCAAGGTAATTGCCGACCCTTTGGTGCATGGCATTAGCTTTACCGGCAGCGATAATACCGGCAGCACATTAGCAGCGCTGGCGGGTAAAAGCATTAAAAAGTGCGTAATGGAATTAGGCGGCAACGATGCATTTATTGTGTTGGAAGATGCCGACCTTGATTTGGCCGTTAGCGGCGCAATTAAATCGCGCGGAATAAACAGCGGTCAGGCCTGCAACGGCGCCAAGCGTTTTATTTTGGTTGAATCTGTAGCAGAAGCTTTTACTGCGAAACTGATTGAGGCCGTAGGCCAGCTAAAAATGGGCGACCCTGCCGATGAAGCTACTAACATTGGCCCGGTAGCCCGTCGCGATCTGCAACAAAAAGTATTAGACCAAATAGAAAGAAGCGTAGGGAAAGGCGCTGTAGCACATGTAAATGCCAAGGTACCCAATGAGAAAGGAAACTGGGTGGCCCCCACTGTACTAACCGGGGTTAAGCCCGGTATGCCTGCCTTTGACGAAGAAATTTTTGGCCCGGTATGGAGCGTGATTGTTGTAAAAAATGTAGATGAGGCGATAGCCACAGCCAACAACTCTGTATTTGGATTAGGCGCTTCTATTTGGACTAAAGATGAAACTAAAGCTGAAAAACTGGCACCCGAATTAGAAGCCGGCAACGTGTTTATAAACGCTATTGTAAAAAGCGATGCCCGCTTACCTTTTGGCGGTATTAAACGCAGTGGGTTTGGCCGCGAGCTTTCGGAGTATAGCCTGAAAGAGTTTGTAAATATTAAAACAACATATATTAACTAGCCCAATTTTTAACCCTCGGTTTTTAGAGAGAATGCCTTAGAAGAATGGTGAAACTATTACCTGTACTTGTATTGCTTATAACAATAAATTTTTGTTCCGCGCAAGTAGACACGACTATTTGCAAGATGCCTCAATTTCCCGCCCAGTTTAACGGTGGCGACTCAGCCTTCTTTTCTTTTATTGTAAGAAATGTAGTTTATCCTAAAGCCTGCGCCGATTCAGCTATACAGGGGAAAGTGTATATAAGCTGTCTGATTGAGAAGGACGGCCGTATTTCTGAATCGACCATTATAAAGCATATCCATCCGGCGCTGGAAAAAGAAGCGGAAAGGGTGATAAAACTATTGCCACCTTTCAACCCGGCAATAAACAACGGATTTGCTGTACGGTCGCTCTTAACTATACCCGTTGTTTTCAAAGTAAAAGTTGCTCCTGTAAAACACCAAGAGGGTTTAATGGAGGTAGTTTCGGCAGTAGACATAGCCCCACAGTTTCCCGGTGGCATTAAAACACTTGAGAAATATGTTGACCATATTTTTGTTTATCCATTTTTATGTAGTCAATTAAATATTCAAGGACTTTGCAAAGTAAAATTTACGGTAGACGTTACCGGCGAAGTATCCAATGTATCTATTTTAAAAAGCGTTCATTTCGATTTAGACAATGAGGCTATTAGAGTTGTTAAACAACTGCCGGATTGGAATCCGGCAACTATTGCGGGCAAAGCAACACCCTGTGATGTGATTTTGAATATGAATTTTACCCTTGCCTGCACCAGCGATGACCTTCCATTTTCTAACGAGGACGACCTTCGCCTAAAATACCCAGGCGGTTTCGGGGCTATGTTCAATCATATTTTTGACCATATTTATTACAGCGGAGACGTTTCGCGATTTGGGATAAACGGAAAATCAATAATCCGTTTCGAGGTTGACACTAACGGTAAGGTAAAGCATATAGAAGTGATTAAATCCACTTTTGCGGAATTAGAAAAAGCAGTTATAAAAGCTGTAGAATCATTAGATAATTTCAAACCTGGCCTGGTTGGCATTTCACCACAAACCGGACGCATTACATTTCCAATAAAATATAAAGCAGTATTGAATTCATCTGCTCAATATGAGTTAAGCTTTAATCGCGATTTCGATTTTCGCCGTATCGGATTAAACACTGAGGAATATAGCTTTGTAGATGACCCTCCTGAATTTGAGGGGAGGCCTATTGCAGACATTAGCAGGGTTTTAGTAAATCATCTAAAATTGCCAGAAGGGGAAGAAAAGAACAAAGATAAAGGCCCTGTATATGTGAGGTGTTTTATTTCGGAGGAAGGAACAATAATTGCCCCAAGAATATATAAAGGTGTATCGCCAGCCCTTGAAAAAGAAGCAATAAGGGCTTTATTGCAAATTGAAAATATAAGTCCGGCCTATCGCTTATCTGCACCTATTGGCTGCGAAATATTAGTTCCTGTTAGCTTTTATAATTTTTGATAATGAAAGAGACAGTGATAATTTTCTCTATATTTCTCATTTCGTGGACTAAAGCTTTTGCAGCGGTGCCAGATACGATTTGTTACCAACCCGATAAACAAGCTTATTATAAATATGGAGAAGAAATATGGTACAGAAATATGCATGGCTGGACTGATGAAATGGGGCTGCGCAAACTAAAGTTCGAAGTTCAACATGTAAAAATGTACCTAGTCATAGATACCTTTGGCACGGTTACAAATGTTATAAATGCAGGTTGCACCTTAGATACAGCTGTAGAAAGAATACTTACTTCTGCTTTTTTAAAACTAATAGACTACATTCCGGCTGAAAAAAACAAACAGCTTGTAACAAGCGTTAGGCTTTATGAATTTAATGTAAACCCTTACTTAGGGGCGCGCTATGATGTAAGGGTGAAATTACAGGAAACCCAAGCTACTGCCGGAAAAGACTTTACTGCTTTTATAAGTATGTACAACAAATGGATTAAGAAGGAAGCTTATTTTCCTAAAAACTATAAGCAGGATAGATATGACGGAGTGGTTGTAATAGAATTTTCGTTTAATAAGCGTGGCAAGCCAACTAAGTTTTCGGTGGTTACTTCTAATAAAGAAGAATTTGTCCAAAACTCCTTGGTCAGTCTTTTTTGCGTGAAAGCCATACCTGTCGATTATATAGAAATGATCGGCCCCGATAAAAAGTTTAAAGCAACGTTTGATTATGTTTCCTTTGCCAATGAAGATATGTATGGTATACCTGCAAACCATTAAACAAAAAGAAACCGTTTTTTAGAAGTGGGAATAAACTCTGTAAAGATTTTATGTCGATGCAAAAATTTGAAAAACTTATATCAGCTAATTCATTCTCGCAGGTATTTATACTTGCAGATGAAAACACGCTTTTGCATTGCTACCCCTTAGTTAAACCTGCCTTACCCGCGCATATACTTATACAAATACAAAGCGGAGAAGAGAATAAAACACTTGCCACGCGGTGGTGTAATTGGCGACCTGGGCGGCTTTGCTGCCGGCTGCTATAAGCGCGGTATAAAATTTATAAATATACCTACTACCCTATTGGCTATGGTAGATGCCAGCGTAGGCGCGAAAACGGGCATAGATTTTAATGGCTTTAAAAACCAGATTGGCTTGTTTAACGAGGCTGAAGCCATTTTTATAAATACCACCTTTTTAAAAACGTTGCCCGAAAGGGAGTTGCTATCGGGCTTTGCAGAAGTTTTAAAACATTACCTGATAGCCGGCCCAATTGCCTTTAACCGCCTTTCAAGTGAGTTGCCCCCGCTTTCTGCATTAAATTGGAACGAGGAGGTGGAGCAGAACGTAAACATTAAATCGCTGATAGTAGAAAAAGACCCTTTAGAGCAAAGCAACCGCAAGGCTTTAAACTTTGGCCATACTATTGGCCATGCCGTTGAAAGCTATTTTTTAAATAGCCCTGTTGAAAAGCTTTTGCATGGCGAGGCCGTGGCTATTGGCCTTATATGCGAAAGCTACCTTTCGCATAAGCTTGGTTTTTTAACCAGCGAAGATTTGAGTACCGTTACCAGGGTGGTTTTGCATTATTATAAGCTACCCGCCATACCCGAAAACTCATTCGCCAACCTGCTTGAATTAATAAAACAGGATAAAAAGAGCAGTTTAGGCAAAAATCGTTTTACTTTATTGCAGGGAATAGGTAACTATTCCATTAATAATTCCGTTGAGGAAACAGTAATTATTGAATCACTAAAGTATTACAACAGCCAGCGCGCATGAGTTTTATCCGCCTTTTGCACCCTACCCGCAAAATAAAAACGGGCATACGTGTGCCCGCTTCTAAAAGCGAAAGCAACCGGCTTTTGATATTAAATGCACTGGCAGGCAACACCATTCAAATAGAAAACCTTTCGGCAGCACGCGATACGCAACAAATGCTAAAGCTATTGGCCGAAAATGGACCGGTGGCCGATGTATTGGATGCCGGCACCAGCATGCGTTTTTTAACGGCCTACTATGCCGCCGTTAATCAGCAAAAAACAATTACCGGAAGTGATAGAATGAAACAACGCCCTATTGCACCGCTGGTAAATGCGCTAAGCGAGATGGGTTTTGATGTGAGGTATACAGAAGAAGAAGATTTTCCGCCGGTGGCAATACATCCCGTTAAGCTGGATAAAATAGACGATGAGGTTTGGATTGAAGGAAACATTAGCAGCCAATTTATAACTGCGCTTTTGCTTATTGCACCTTTTATGCCCAAAGGCCTGAACGTAAAGTTTACTACGGGTTTGGTGTCGCGATCGTACGTGGAGATGACATTAAAAATACTGGAGCACTTTGGTGTGCCGTTTGAGTGGACCGATAACAGCATTCAAATTAGCCCGGCAACATTGCAGGCTACCGCCTATACTATTGGCGGCGATTGGAGTGCCGCTTCGTATTGGTATTCGGTGGCTTTTTTAGCCGATGAAGCTGAGATTTATTTAGAAGGCCTTCGTAACGACTGGATACAGGGAGACCGCGAAATAGCTGATTGGATGAAGCGCTTTGGTGTAACAACTGAGTTTGACACTACCGGTGCCTTATTAAGAAAGGTAAGCAATAACTACCCTACCTTAATGAAGATGAATTTTTTAAACAACCCCGACCTGGCCCAAACCTTTGCGGCTATGTTTGCAGCTAAAAATATTGTCTGCAATTTTTCGGGGCTGGATAGCTTAAAGATAAAAGAAACCGACCGAATAGCCGCCTTACAGACCGAACTGGCTAAAATGAATATAGAGTTCGACTACGCACCCAAGTACGATTTTTACCAGCTAAAAGGTGCCTTTAAATTACCCACTGAGCATATTGCCACTTATAACGACCACCGGATGGCTATGAGCTTTGCCCCACTGGCATTGCTGGGCCCTATTGAAATTGCACACCCCGAAGTAGTAGAAAAATCGTACCCCACATTTTGGAAGGATATGGAGAAAGCCGGGTTTGTAATTGGATAAGGCCGCTATATTTTCATCAACTCAATTACCTCTGTATTAAGGCCAATCAGCAAGTCCAAATCGGCATCGGCTTTGGCAAACCCGATTATAAAGCCGCCACCACCGGCACCGCAAATTTTTAAGTGGTATTCGTTGCTCTTCAATCCATCGCGCCATACCTCTTTAAACTTATCGGGTATAAACTCGGGCAGCAAATCGTATTGCAATTGCGATATAAGCTTTACCGAGTTCATCAACTCGCCATACTTCTTCTGCATAAAGCTTTCTATAGCAATATTAGTAGTAGGTATAAGGCTACGGGTTATGGTGGTCATAAACTTAGCCTCTTTACATTTTTCTAAAAATAGTTGCACGTAAGGTGCTGTGCTGCGCGGCACTTTAGTGTTTATCAAAAAAATCTTTAGTGCCGGTTTAGTCGCTTTGGGTAAATCAAAGGTTTCGGTAACCTCGCCGTTGTTAAGCAACACCGCTTTATTCAGGTAACACACCATAGCATCCAGCCCCGAGCTTTTACCGTGGTAATAACTCTCTAAAATAGCCAGATGGTTTTTTAAATCGGTAACCGACATATTTTTGCGGCTAAACTGAAAATACTGGTGGTATATGGCAGCCACTAATGCACCGGAACTTCCAAGGCCATAGCCCTGCGGAATATTAGAATCGAAGTACAAGCCCTTCTCAATATCC
>JBGAUW010000015.1:0-137462 GCA_044228435.1 Chitinophagales bacterium | reverse complement strand
TGTTAGCTAGCAGATAAATCACAACAAGCATTTAAAGCCCATTACAGGCATTTATATACAACCCCGCACCAATTGCACTACCCAACCCAAACCCGCCCAAAACCGCCCCCGCCGCGGCCGCGAAAAATCTGTATTTGTATTTCTGAATTCAGCTATTAAAATTTTTTCGAGGAGGGCCGCGGTGCATTGACCGCGGCTAGTATTTCAATAGTTTAGTTTTGTTTAGTTTCCTTTAATACTATATTGATATTCTCTTATTGACCGATTTATGCAAACCAGTTGGCCGGAATCAGCAAAACCTCATCACCTACCTCATCCCCTACCTTTGCCCTAACCTCATCCCGCAGCTCATCCCTAAAACACTAAGGTTTTGTCGATATCAGCAGGTATAGCCGAAATCAGCAAAACCTCTGCCCATACCTCATTCCTAACCTATGCTTTAAAAGCCATAGGTTTTGTTGATTTCAACCTATAGGTCTTGCTCTTCCAGGGCTTTTCTCCGGGCCAGTTTACGTTGCTCTTTCTCCCACTCTCTATATTCGCGGTTAAGCCGGCGCTCCTCATTATGGTGCATTTGCGGAATAAGGAAATCGAGTAATAACTGATGCTGGTTTACCTGTTGGCAATATGAGCTGTTTAATTGAAAAATTTGCGGCAGTAGTTCAATTACCCTGCGGTATTCTACCCAAAAATATTTTATGTTGGGCATACCTTTTACTTCTACTTTTAAAATACCCAACGCTTTAAACCGCTCTATAATGGTGTTAAGCGCAGAGCGCTTAATACCGGTTTCGCGGCGAATTTCCTGGCTGCTGTGATAATACTCTCCACCGCCATTATATATGGTTTTCACAATAATATATTCAAAAAATACGGCCTCTTCGGTGGTAAAAAATTCGAAGTTGTAGCGCTGTAGCTTGCGTATATTAACGGCAAAGGGGTGTTTATCGGTTTTCATATTGCCGAAAATATAGTGGCACAGCGCAATGTAACTGCGCAGGAACGCAAGAAATAGTTAACGCAAAGAACACTAAGGTTTTCGCCAAGAACCGCGAAGAAGCACCCACCCTCTGCGCTCTTTGCGATGTATTTGCTTTGCGCGCTTTGCGTTGAAGGCTGTTGATGGCTTACTTTAAAACGTGTCAGTTTTTCCCCACCTGTTGCACTTAAGAACATTTTAACAGATGGCACACCAATTTAACAGTAGGCAACAACAACAATTAACTAAACTTAAAACCATCTACAATGAAAAAATTAATGTTCATTTTATGTGTATCGCTTTCGTTAGGAGCATGCCATAACTACCAGGAAGATCTTAAAGTAAAAGAACAACAATACCAGGATGCACTGGCCGCCCAACAAGAGAAAGATAGCACCATCTCTTTCTTTATGGATGAGATAAATGATATTGAAGCAAACCTTGCGGCTGTTGATACCAGCAAACGCAATGTAATTACCAATACCAGCAACCCCGACCTGCGCCGCACACAGATCACTAAAATAAACGACAACATAGAAAACATTAAGGCGTTGATGCAGGAGAACAAAGACCGCCTGGATGCCTTAAATAAAAAGCTGAAAAACAGCGGCTACAAAATAAGCGGGCTTAATAAAATGATTGCGACGCTAACCATGCAAATAGCTCAAAAAGATTCGCAATTGCTGGACTTAAACAATAAGATTACAGAGCTAAACACTACGGTAAGCACGCAAGGCACGCGCATTAGTGAGCTGGTTTCGCAAAATGAAGAGAAGCAACGAATGGTAGACCAGCGCATATCTGAACTGAACACTGCTTACTATGTAGTAGGCACCAGTAAAGATTTATTGGCCCGCGGCGTACTTACCAAAGAAGGCGGCTTTATTGGCCTGGGCAAAAGCAAAGTAATGAACAGCAATAATAACTCGGGCTTTACGCAAATTGATATTACCCAAACTACTACTATACCGCTTAACGCTAAAGATGCCAAACTGGCAACCTCGCACCCGGCAAGTTCATACACCATTGGTCGCCCCGATAAAAAGCACGTAACTGATTTAACCATTACCGACCCTACCGCCTTTTGGAGAGCGAGCAAATACCTGATTGTAACGGTAGATAAGTAAACCGGAGATTGATAACAATACAAAAGGCAGAAGTTAGAAATAACCTCTGCCTTTTGTGCGTTTATACGGTACCACCAACAGTTTATTGTTACTTCTCATCTACATCAAAGTAATAGCAGTTGCATACCACCATAGTTCCGTTCCTTATAAAACATGTATTTGAACCTGCCGGCTTTTCTAAAGTATCTCCGGGGCGTACGGTTTCATACAAACAATCACTGGCTGTACTTATTTCAAACTCCCCTTTATCGGTAAGTATAATTACCCTATCGCCCCGTTGATGAAACTTCTTTACAAAAGTGCCTTTAAACTCCTGTTTTAGACATTTGTTCATAAAATCAACTTCAGCCTTATTACCACACCAATGCAAAGCCAGCGCTATTGTTATAAACGCAGCAAACGGAAGAAATTTGTTATTCATTTCAATTAAACATAATAATTAAAAAACGCGCAGTTAAGGTTTTCAAAACTAAGCAATACTAGGCCCAGTGGGCAGTAAAAGCGCTTTGGCCATCTTGCTTCTATCAAATTGCCAACGCCTGGCAAACTCATACTCCACAGGTAGCCCGGATAAAAAGCACGTAACTGATTTAGCTATTACAGACCCTACCGCGTTTTGGAGAGCCACCAAATAGTTATAGGCACTACGACTTAGTATAGGCCACCTTGCTGCCTACTCCCAAATAAGATCTAACTTAAGGGTAAAACTGCCCTGTATAATGGTAATTTGGCTTTGGCCATAATACTGTGGAGCGAACAGGTTAAAGGGTAGTGTTTTGGCTACGGTTTCCGAAAGCCCTCCATCAACATCTAAAAGGGTAACCAGTATGTTAAACTTGGTCTCCTCTGGCGGAAAAGAAAAAGCATATGGTGCGCTGCTAAGGTCCCACGCGGTACCGCTATAGTTTACATCGGGGCGGTAGTTATTTCTATTATCGAAAAGTGAGCCCTGGGCCATATTTAGCATGTAAACAAATAAGTCGGGCAACCCATCGCTATCCCAGTTACCGCCGGTAGTGTTGGTGCGCGGATAAGATGGAACATCTATACGCGAAACATACACCCTTTTATAGGCACCGGGGTTATAATTTATTTCGTTGCTGCCCTGCACCGTTATACTTTTTGTGGCACCAACCGACCCACCTGAACCGGTAGCCGTAAGGGTAACCGTATAAGTGCCTGCACTGGCATAAGTATGGCTTGGCGAGACCTGGGTAGAGGTGCTTCCATCGCCAAAATCCCACAAATAGCTGGTAGCATTAAAAGAGCAACTGGTTAATGTAACCGGGGTACCGGCAAATGCAACCGGCACCTCATTAATGCAAGCAGTAATAGGGTCGTTTTTTTTGCAGCCCCCAAATAAAAAAAGCAGGCATAACAGCGAAATGGCGTAGCGCATAAGGCATTAGTTTATGTGTTGCATATATAAAAATAATTGCTTATATATTAAAACAACAGCCCCGGCGCATGCAAGCATAAACCAATAATTTTGCACGGCTATCGAATGCCCTATCTTCTCTTTCTGCCGGTTAAAACATAGTGGTAAACCACACTCGGCGTATCGGCCTGAAAATGATAATTTATAAATATCGAATCCTGGTCGTGCTTATAAAACAGTATACCTACCTGATACTTTTCATTATTATTTACCTCATAGCTTGAATAGGCATATCCCAGGTCGCCGCCACCATCATCCCATTTTAACTTTAAAGGTTTGCCGAGGGGTAAAAAACTAAAGTTTACAGTTAAGTCGGTTTTGCCCGTTTTACTTATTTCAATAGCCTGGTTGGTAATAGTATCTTTTGAATAAGGATTATTGGGTTCCAGCCCCGACACTATGTAAGTACCGGCTAAATCTTTAGTTATACGTTCTTTTTTACAGGAACTTACTGTAACAATAAAAAGAATAAAAACCGGGGCAAATAACAGGGTTGGGTTTCGCATACTATAAAATTAATAAATAATTTAATGCTGTATTATTGCAACACATTACCCACCCATGAATAATACCGTTACTGTTACCACCATTTACAACTGCACCTTAGAACGTGCGTTTAAAGCCCCTATGCTTTGCGATGTTGCCAAAGTGCATACCGGCTTTATAGTAATGCCTAAAGTAACGCATTGCACCGGCGATGCCGACTGGGGCAAACCGGGAGCCAGCAAAAAAGTATTTGTAGCCCCATCGCTTACACAAGCCGGTGGCGAGGCCAGCACCGATAAGTTAATTGAACGCATAGAAAATACATACTGGAAGATTGAGGTAAGCGATTTTAAGGCCTGGATGCTTGGCTTTTACAAGTTTACCGGCGAGTGGAAAACCACCGAACTGGAGCCCAACAAAGTTTTGATTGAATACACGTATACCATGCATGCCGGCAGTCCGCTGCTATATCCCCTCCAATGGCTGTTTACCAAAACCTTTTGGCGGCTGTATATGAAACGTGTGCTGGAGAACATACGCGTAATGGCAGAGGGCAACGAGCCGTTTTTGTATGCTTAGTTGTAGTAGATTTATTTTCCTTTCTACCAATACAGTTGTTTATATTCACGATAAATGAAAGCTACCCTCCTGTTCATTTATCTTTTTCTATCTGTACTTTGCGCAATAGCCGGCGAGCCAGAGCCGTATGCGAACAACCGGTTGAGGATATTATCATACAACATTAAAATGCTGCCTGCTTTTATTAAGCGCGAACACCATGCACCGGCACGGCGTGCCAAAATGATACCGGCCCACCTGCTGGAAGAAAACGCCGATGTAATGGTATTGCAGGAAGCCTTTGATAACAACGCTAACCGTATTATGCGCCGGCTGCTGAAAAAAGTATATCCATACTGTGTTGGGCCGTTAAACAAAAAGCCGGGTTTTAAAATAAACGGGGGTATAATGGTATACAGCAAATACCCTATTAAAAAACTGGGCGAAGTGCAATATAGCCAGTGCGAAGATTTTGATTGCTGGGCCCGCAAAGGCGCCTTGTTGGTAGAGGTTAACGATGGAAACCGCGTTTACCATGTTGCAGGCACACACCTGAACGGCGGAGGCTCGCTGGAACTTAAAACCAGCCAATGCGCCGAAATGAGCGGGCTGATAAAGCAATTCGCTAAGCCCGGTATACCTCAATTTTGCGTAGGCGATTATAACATCTCTAACTTCGATACCGCTTATTACCAAAGCATGGTAACTACCTTAGATGCCGAAGATGGCCCCATTACCGGCGAACTGTTTTGTACCAACGACCACCTGAATAACGATATGGAGCGCTACGACCCTAAGGAGCAAAACATTATTGATTATATTTTATACCGGCCCAATGGCGTGCGCCCGCAACAAATTAAGCGCATTATACGGAGCTATTGCCAGCGCTGGAGCAAAGACCATGAGGACCTGAGCGACCACTATGCCCTGCTAATGGATTTAAGTTGGTAATATTAAAGCCTAATCGTTTTCAAATTCGTTGGGCGCTATACACTCCATCCAATACTCCATAATTTTCCGAATCGTATTCTCCAGTTTATCGAAGGTGTTGGGTTTTACAAAAAAGCCCTGCACCGAAAGGGTGTAGGCATCTACTACCGCTTTTTTATTGGCGTTGGTAGTAAAAAATAAATAGGGTATACACTTTAAGTGAAGCAACTCGCTGGCCTGCACTTTATCGCGCAGTTCAAGCCCGTTAATGCGGGGCATATTAATATCGGATAGTATAAGGAAGGGCTGCACATCTTTTTGGTTCAGATAATCGAGCGCCTTATTGCCATCGCCAAAAAATATAACATGATGCTTATAACCCAAACGAACAAAAATTTCAGCCAGCATTTGCTGGTCATCCTCGTCATCTTCAATAATTATTACGGGGCCGGTTTTGTTCATGGGTATGCTTAATTTAACAGCAAGTTCGCTTTTTATCTGTCATATACTGTTAATATTTTAGCCCAGCCACAAATATTGCCAAAACCTTTAGCGCCGGGTTATTGTTTGTTTGCTGCGGTTTTTAAATAATTTCATTTTTCATTTTATAGAGACTATGGAACAAGCAGCAGGCTTTTTGGCACCGGTGTTGGTTTACCTTTATATTTTTATTTTAAACTATGCCATGCCCGGTCGCTGGGTTATTGGCTATGTAACTAAAACCGGCACTACCGAAAAGCTGCGCTACCGGTTAAATGGCTTACCGGTATTGTTTACCGTGGTAGCTACCTGGGTAGCCCTGTGTTATTTTGGCTTATTGCCCTGGGATTGGTTTTACACCTACCGCTGGCTTGGGCTTGGGGGAGCGGTTACCTTCGGCTTAATATTTTCGCTGGCGTTAGTGCTGCCAAACCCCGCCGTTAAAAACTCATTTTTAGCCGATTTTTATTTAGGCCGCTTAGAGAACCCCCAACTATGGGGTGGCCGTATAGATGCCAAAATGTGGCTGTATTTAATTGGCGCCATTATGCTGGAGCTGAACATACTTAGCTTTGCAGTTCATCACTATCTGCTGTATGGGGCACAATCCTCGCCGGGCTTGTTTTTATCAACTGCACTGCTCAGCTTTTTTGTAACCGAGTATTTAAACTTTGAAGAGGTGCACCTTTACACCTACGATTTTTTTGCCGAGCGCGTTGGCTTTAAACTGGGCTGGGGCTGTATTGCCTTTTATCCTTTCTTTTACTCGGTAGCGCAGTGGAGCACCGCCGAGCTGCCTAACCCCGGCACACCTACCCCATTGTTGGTATTATATGCCCTACTGTTTTTTACCGGTTGGGGCCTAAGCCGTGGCGCCAACCTGCAGAAATATTATTTTAAGAAAGACCCTAAGCAGACATTTTTAGGTATAACACCCCAAACGGTTACCGATGGTAAACAGGTGTTGCTGGTAAATGGCTTTTGGGGCCTTAGCCGCCACATTAACTACCTGGGCGAAATACTAATGGCCACCGGTATAATACTTTGTGTTGGCTACCCGCTACTGCCATGGCCGTGGCTGTATCCGCTGTATTATGTGGTATTGTTGTTTCCACGGCAAATAGACGACGATAAGCGCTGCGCCGAAAAATACGGCCCGCTATGGAAGGAGTATGTGGCTAAGGTGCCTAAGCGGATAATTCCGTGGGTTTATTAAATACGGTACATTTTCCGGGTAGTATCGCCCATAATGGTTATAGCTAATTTGCGGGGCATAAGCCGCTGCATAATAAAGCTGGCCAGTTTATTACCGGTGCCGGTTACAAACGATGGGCCTTTGCCCAGTTGCTCAAAACATTCCTTTACTACTTCTTCGGGGCTTTGCACGCGGGGTGCAAAAAAGTCGGCTTTCTCTGGTTTGGTATTTATAAAGTTTGGCGTAGCGGTGGCACCGGCACAGCAGGCTATTACATCTACTCCCGTATCCTTCCATTCGTACCACAGGCTTTCGGCAAATACGCGGTTAAAAGCTTTGCTGGCAGCGTAGGCGGCTAAAAACCCACTACCCTGAAAGCCCGCTAATGAGGCCATTAAAATAACAGCCCCTTTGCCCTTTTTAAGCATAGGTGCGGCAAACCGGTGCACCAGGTTCATGGGTGTAAGCATATTGGCGTGAGCAATTTGGCGGTTATGCTCCGCCGTATCGCTTTCAAATGGGCCTATGTAAGATAGAGCAGCATTATAAACCAATACATCTATTTCGCGGCCCTGTAAGGCAGTGGCAATTTGGGTAGCCGCATCGGGCAAAGCCAAATCGCAGCTAATGCATACCGTTTGTATTTTATACTTGGCCGCAAGCAAAGCGGCCAGTTCTTCTAACGGCGCAGTACGGCGCGCTACCAGCACCATGTTTAAACCTTCGGCGGCCAGGTAATGTGCAAAGGCGGCACCCAGGCCTTCCGATGCACCGGCTACTAAAGCCCACTGGCCATATCTAGTTTTCAATTCCATAGCGGCAACTGTTTAATTTACAGCACTAAACTAAAAGGTAAACGCACAATACCACATGGCAACTGTTTTGCAGCAGTTAAAAAATGGATAGCAAAACAATTTTAATAGTTGGCATAGTGGCCAGCATAAGCACAGCGGTAAGCATGTTGCCACAGTTAATTAAAATTATAAAAGAGAAGAAAGCCGATGACATTTCGCTGCCTATGGTAATAACCCTGTTAACCGGTTTATCGCTTTGGATAGCCTATGGCATTATGCGCCAAGATTTGGTTATAAGCATTGCCAACAGCTTTTCGCTGGTGGTTAACCTTACCCTACTTGCGTTATCTATAAAATACAAAGCCAAAAACTTATGAATAACAAACACAGCTTCTTTTACCGCAATAGCCTTAGCAAAGCGCTACACAATAGCTAAGAAAGCCGTCGAATAAAATTACCGCCCCACGGTAAACTCAACTCTGCGGTTCATCTTTCTGCCATCTTCAGTATTGTTATCGCCCACCGGGTCTTGCATGCCATAGCCCCGTGCATCAAGGCGGCTGGCATTAATGCCCTTGCCGGTTAGGTAGTTAACTACGGCCTTAGCCCTTAGCAAGCTTAAGCGGTAGTTGTATTCCGGCTCGCCGGTATTATCGGTATAACCTTTAACCATTATTTCGGCCGAAGGGTTTTGCTGCATGTAGTTAGTTAACTGGTCCAGCTGCGTTTTGCTTGCGGGCAAAAGCTGGTCGTCGTTCGCATTAAAATAAATTTCGTTTAGCGTGTAAGTGCTTGCTTTGGTTACATCTACTGCGCCGTTAAAATTAACCGGTGCGGTTTGCGCCCGGGTATTAGCAGGCGCATTAGTTCCGGCCGTAGCTGCAACTACCGGTGCTGCGGCTGCTTTAGCCTGTAGCAGGCTATCTACCTGCGCTTTCAATTGCTGGTTATCTTCTTTTAATACGGCGGTTTGCTTTTCGGTTTCGTTCAATTTACCGGCAGTAGCTTTTAGCTTAGCCGATAAGGTATCATTGCGATTCATTAAAGCATTCAGGTCCTCAGGGTTAATTAAATCTTTTGGCTGGGCTTTTCGTTTAGGCTTATAATCGGTAGCTATATGAAAGCCCGCTGTAATTTCGTGCGTAGCACCCACCTGGCCCTTAAGTATACGCGGTGTTGTATAATCGTAAGCATAGGCCACGGTAAACATGTTTAGTATATTTACACCAGCCATACCGGTAACCCCAAACATATTGCGATAACCTGCCCCCACAAAAACAATGTTGTTGTAATCGAGCATTAAAGAGGCATCGGCCTGAAAACCGGTAGCCTTGCCCTTGCGCATAATTACAGTAGGGGTAATATTAAACTTGCCTTTAAGCAGCACTATTTTATATTGAAGAAAAGCATTGTAATGCCTTACATACTGATAGTTGGTAGCGCCGCCGTAAACATTGGCATACCTAGCATTAGGCTGCAACACGTTGGGCACCGAAAAGCCCACCAGCAAGGTTTTAAATTTGTAGCTTATACCAATGTTTAAATCAAACACAGCCCGGTTAGGTTTTAAATTGGCCAGGTCGGGGTCATTGTAATCTACAGCGTGGGTGCCGGCAAAGTTAATGCGGTTAATAAAGGCACCGCCCTGCACACCAATTGATATTTGATGGTGCTTGGCAAACATTATTTTTTGCGCATACGATACTGCAGCATTGGTGCGGTTAAACACTCCAATTTTATCGTTAAACACATACGCGCCAACGCCAATGCGGTTTTTCCAAAACGAGCCTTCCAGCGTGGCGCCACCGGTAACCGGGCTGCCGGGCACATCGGCCCATTGCGAGCGGTAAAACCCAAAGGCGCGGTATTCGTTATCAATGCCGGTAAAGGCCGGGTTATTTAAATACTTATTAAAAAAATAAGTGCTAAACAGTGGTGCCTGTTGGGCATAGTTTAATTGTGCAAACAACATTAGCAGTAGGGTAAAAAGTGCTTTTGAAACAAAAACACGGGCCATAATTAGTTTATGCTTTTTCATGTTCGTGTGTTTTAGTTAGATGAGTTAAGAATGTTAATAGCACCTTTTATAGCCTTTGCCTCAGCACCCGCAGGTTTAAGAATATAGAAGTAAGTTCCATCGGGCACCCTGCGGCCGGTATTGCGGAAAGCGCCCGACCATTCGTTGCGGTAATCGCCCGACTCAAAAACTATTTCGCCCCACCGGTCGAATATAGTTACCTCGCTTCCGCCATACTTATCCAAATCCACCTCCCAGCTATCGTTAAATCCATCGCCGTTAGGGGTCATTAAATCGGGTAAAAACGGAACCGGGTTTACACCTATAAAGCCTGTATAGCTGATGTAGCAGGAACTATCCAGCGCATCTTTATAAACATACACCACATAAGCGGCGCTTTCGCGCGGGTTAAATTGTATAAGCGTATCGGTAGTAACTATAGCGCTAAAGTTAGGATTAAGCACTACCCGCCATGGGTTGCTGCTCTCTTTAGTAAAAACCGCCAGGTTGCGTAAATCCATCAACGATGAATCGTGCGGAAGCAGTTCGCCATTCAGCCATACACGGCCGTCTATTGAATCAGGCTGTGGTATATTGGCGTAAAGCGTATCGGCACAGCCGGCGCTGTCTTTAATTTCAACTACATAATCGCCGGCAAGCAAATTATAAAACACATTGTATTGCTGCGTATCGCCGCCATTTAAACTATAGGTGTAAGGCCCGCGCGAACCGGGTGCCGAACTTATGCTGATAGCGCCGGTGGCCGAGCCATAGCAATCAATAGTATCGATACTTATGCGGCTTTGTCCTCGTTCAAATGGCGCAAAGCCAAAGCCCGCAGTTGCATTGCACAAATTATTATCGCGCACTATTACAGTGTAGCCGCCTGCACCAAGCCCGTTAAAGGCGCTTGAAGCTTGCCACAAAGTATCGCCGGGGGCCGTTATAAGGCCATAAGTGTAAGTAGGCGTTCCGCCGGTAGCGGTAACAGCTATCGCCCCATCGTTGCGATTGTAGCAGGTAAGGCCATGCTGTACCAAATCCGGATTTATAATAATCCGGCTGGGTTGCAACACCGTACCCTGCAACACAAAGTTACAGCCGTTTACATCTATTACATTATACTGGTAGTAACCGGGCTCTAAACTATCTATTACAAGGCTATCGGTAAACACCTGTCCATTAACCGAAAACTGACTGCTGGAACCGGTAATAGTAATGGTTGCAATACCCAGTTGCTGCCCAAAGCAAGGCGTGTTGGTAAAGGCTATTTGTGCCTGGGCATTTACATTGCCAATGGTAAAATTAAATGGCTTTTCGCAGCCCCGCGAATCTACTACGCGGTACGAGTAATTACCCGCCGGCAGGTTAAGCGAAATAGAATCGGCAAACGGCGAGGAGCCAAGCCCGTTAAACAGTAAGTATGGCCCCTCTCCTCCTGCACCTTTTACTTTAACCGAGCCATTGCCAAAACTGCAATTGGGTTGAAGTACAACAGTATCTACCGTTAGCACGGCCGGCTGCACTACCGTAAAAGAAACATTGGCTATGCAACCGTTGCCATCGGTAACGGTTTGGGTAACTGCACCGGTAAAGTAAGTATATGAGCCTACCCCTGTATAAGGGTATACACCGCCGCTGGCATTTATAAAGGCACCTAACGAATCGCCCGCGCAAACAATATTAGTTTGTATAGAATAAAAAGCGATTAAAGAATCGGGCTGGCTGATAATAAAATCCACCGTATCGGTTCCGCAACCGGTAAAATCAGAAACCACTAAGGTATAACTACCGGCAGCAAAAGTATCGATAGTTTGGCCGGTAGTAAATGCAGCGCCATTAACGTAGTATGGTGTTACCCCATTCGATATGGCAATAGTTACAGCCCCGTTATGCAAACCATAGCAACTTACATTGGCAGTAGAAAAAGTAGCCAGTGGCGCCGAATAAACGCTTATAAAAGCATTTTGGTAATCGGTGCAGCCAACAGCATCGGTTATGGCTACTGAATACTGGCCTGCGCCAAGTCCCGCTACTGCAATCGTATCGGTATAAGGCCCATAGCTGATTGAGTTTACCACTACAGTATAAGGACCGGTTCCACCCTGAGAAGTTATATGTACTGAACCTGCTGTATCGTTGCAACTGGGTTGTATTACATCCAATACATTTTGTAAAGCAATAGGGTCGGTAAGGGTAAAGTTAATATCGGCGGTGCAACCGGCATTATCGGTAATGGTATACTGGTGAGCACCCCCGGTTAGGTTATAATTACCGGTGCCGTTGTATGGTGGCGTTCCTCCGCTGGCGGTAATAGTTACAAATGCCGGAAAGCCCGTGCAGCTTACTCCACTACCGGTATCAACCGATACTACCAATGGTGTAGGCTCGCTTACAGTAGCCAAAAAACTGACTGCACAACCTGCAGAATCTATCACATTGTAACTATAGGTGCCTGCCGCAAGGCCGCTGGCGGTATAGCCATTATTATAAGTAACACCCTGTACTGTAAACGGTGCGTAGCCCTGGGTAATTTGCACATTCACTTCGCCATTGTTCAAACCATTGCAGGTAATATCGGTAACCGATAAACTGGCATCGGGTTGAGTATAGCCATCTATTACAACGTCTGCGTTAACCCCACAACTAAAATCGTCGTAAAAGAAAAAACTATAAGCGCCCGGGCTTAAGCTATCTAAAACATAACTGGAATTAAATTGATAGAGCCCACCATTTGTTGAATAAGGGGCGACTCCACCAGTGGCAAAAAACTCAACGCTTCCCAAATCATTGCAATAAGCATTTGTAACTACCGTATTAATCTCTAGTAAAGGTGGCTCGGTAATATCAATCGAGGTAGTTGCCTCGCAATTTTTATCATCTGTAATAACAAAATCATACTGCCCGGCAGGTAAGAAATTATTGCCTACCCCGCTGTAAGGATAGTTTCCCCCTTGCCCATCAACCGATACTACGGCCTGCTGTCCGTTGCAATATATTTCCGTGGTAATGGTAGCGGTGGCAATAAAAGGATCGGGCTCGTAAATATTAATGTTGGTTGAATACTGACACCCGGCACGGTCGGTAACCGTTACGGAATAATCACCTCCATCTAAATTAGCCAAAAAGGGAATTGAATCGTTGGTAGACCAATGGTAAACCACCGGCGCTATTGCATTAAACACAATAACCGAGGCAGAGCCATCACCATCACCATTACAGGTAATATCGTTTTTAAATATTTGTGCTGTAAGTGGGCTAATGGTATCTACAAACGCTGTATCAGTCAGGTTACAGCCATTGGCATCGGTAATAGTAAACAAGTATTGGCCGGCAAACATATTGTTACGGGCAAACTGCACGTCGCCATCGTTCCATGATATAGTAATAGGTGTATGCCCGCCCGATACCGTAACCTGTGCCGCTCCGTTGCTATCAATGCAGGTAGCAGCCAGGGTAGTTACGTTCAGGTCCAGCGGCGCCGACTCAGTTATTTTTACCGTATCAAATCGCATGCATCCGGTGCTATCGGTAACACGGTAAGTATAAATACCTTCGGTCAAATTAAAAATACTGTCGTTGTGGCTGCCGTTGCTCCATGTAATCTGGTAAGGCGGGTAGCCATAAGTAATATCCAACTGGGCACTACCATCGGCAGAACCACTGCAGGTTACATTGGTAGAAGTTGCAGTAACAATTACCGGCATTTGTTTGGTATTTACAAAGTAAGCTATATCGGTACAGTTAAGAGCATCTGTTACTCTTACGTAGTTATTGCCCTGGGGTAAAAACTGTGCATTAGCCGAAATTTCTCCGCTACTCCACACATAACTATAGGGCTGTGTACCACCAGATACATCTACCGATGCCCTGGAGAACAAGTTAGGCTCGCAGGGGCTGGTGTTTTCTCTTACACTATCAATAACCACTGCCGAAGAGCCGGGTACCGAAACAGTAACCGAAAAACCGCAGCCATCCTGGTCGGTAACGGATACGCTGTAATCGCCGGGTGTATTTACGCCAACGGTATCATTATTCACACCCGTATGCGACCATTGGTAGTTGTAAGGAGGAAAACCGCCACTGGCCGAGGCTATTAAGCTATTAGACTGCCCGCAAAACACGGAAGGCCGGTTAACCTTAATATCAATTAAAGTTAAGTTGACACTATCTTTTTTAATTGGGCAACTATCCAATGCAAATTGCGGTGGAAATACCGCCACATAATAAATACCGGGCGGCAAATTTTCGAACACTACAGTATCTACACGGGCGGTGGTAATATGCAAATCCTGCCTATCTACAAATACCGAAGAATTAGCAGAATATAAGCCAACCGTTACATCGTAACTACCCATACTATTTATGGCAGCTGCATCGGGCTGTAATACTACTTTAATACTGCCTACACTATCGTGGCAGGCTAGTAAAGGATAAGCATCGTGCTTAACAACCCCCTGCTTAAAAAACGTTTGAGAGGGAGTTTCGCAAGCACCTTTATCCAGGTATACCGTGTAATTGGCACTACTATCGGGCAATGCTAAATCTCTCCATTCATCGTAAATTGCCGGCTGCACCAGCAGCGTATCGGTTCCGTTTATAAACACAAACCGCCAAATAGCAAAACTATCACCGCGGCAATTCCCTGCCAGCTCCCTTATTCTTATTTGATCACTACAAGCGGACACGCTGCGCGTTTCAAATGTCACCCCTTCATCGTAGCGCTTCCATTCTACCGCATAACTAACAATACACTGGGCCGTATCAATTATATTAAAATAAGCCTGGCCCGGGCATGTATCGCCAATAATGCCACGATAATCGATGGTATAGGGCGGACCACCTCCGAGTGGCTGTATCAGCGAATCCCATAGCGGCACTATACCACAATATGTTTCGGCCGCCGGTATCGGCGGAACGCGCAATACATTAAACCGGTTATAAATAGTACGTATTTTAAGATTCCCGTCAATAACACGGCTCCAGTAAAACTCGCAAAGGGTACTATCCGATACGCCGCGGTGGCCGTTATTCCATAGCAACGTATAAGGTGGACAACCCACTATATTAGCCGTATCAATATGCGCGCGCCCGTTGCATTGATTTGGGCAGGTATTTTTTTCGGGAATAAGCGCCTGAAAAAACAGGTAATTATTACAGCCACCTCCTCCTACACCGCCCCCCCCTCCACTACCGGCACCACCGCCCAGTCGACCCGAAATTGAATCAATAAATAAAAACCGGTTCGATACACCGTTGCAGGTTACGCGCGGACAAAGCACCTGGTTAAAACATGGGGTAGTGGTATAGGTACCGCCAATACGGAACAGGCCGTAATTATAAATGCCCTCGCCCACCATATCAACAGCCCCGTCAATAGCGGGTTTTACATCCAGCCCAAAATCGTTTGCATCGGTACCAAAATGCGTGGCCCACACCAAATTCTGGCTTAGCCCAAACTGTAGCATTACAGCATCGTAGCCTCCGTAATTACCGGGCTGTTCAAAAAAGTAAAGCGGGTTACCTACGTTGGTAATGGCTCCATTAGAAAAACCGGTTACTATCAACGCACAGGCCGAATCGGTTGTCATTTTAGTTAGCACATCGGCATTCGTAGTGCCGTAATAAGTACACCAGGTATTTTGCAGGGTGTTGGCATCTAACCTGGCCAAAAAGCCGTCGGAACTTCCGCCCGAGTAATTGGGGCGATAGTAATTACCGTTGTTTTGCGATAACACAGGCAACCCGCTGCCATTCGTTTTACCGGCTATAAATAACCCGCAGGGGCGCTTTAAAATACTACCGGGATAATCGCTACCGTTACCACCAAAGTAAGTAGACCATTGCAAGGCACCGGCCGGGTCGAACAAAGTAATGAAGCCATCTACACCGGTATGGCCGGCCTGAAAGTAAGCACCACTCAAACGCAGGGTATCAATATCGCTATTGGTATAACCAGTAGTATACACGCCATTATTATCTACATCAATAGAGGTAATGGCATCGTTACCCAAACGGCCAAAACAGGTAGCCCAGCTGCGGTTGCCCAGTGTATCAAACTCCAGCAAAAACCCATCGGCATTTGTGCTATTGGCTAACGATGTTGAATTATAAGCACCGCTCTTGGAGAGCAAAGGAAAATCGAATGAGTGGGTTAAACCGGCAACATATATTTTGCCATTGAAGTATTTTATATCAATACCCTCATCACTACCGCTGCCGCCATAGCCTGTGGTCCATTTCCACTTACCCTCGTTATCAAACTTAGCGATAAACGCATCCTGCCCAATTAAATCCACGGGGCGGTTATAGTTACCCGATACTGCCTGCGGAAAATTCCACGATTGCGAATAGCCGGTAATAAAGATACCGGCAGGACAGGCTGCCACGGCATTGGCACCATCGTTATTAACGCCGCCTAAGTAGGTAGCCCATATCAAATCCTGGTTGCTATCGGTTTTCATTATCATCACATCCTGAGTGGCAGGAATGGCAGCTGTATACGAGCCGGAAACCTGCGGAAACACTGGTAAATACTGGTCGGTAGCACCCACGGTAATAGTTTCGAATGTTTTAGTAACGTCTATACTGCGAAACACTGTGTGAATAGATGTGTCGTTAAGCCCCCAAATAGTTTCCAGTGCGGGGTCGATAGTAAAACCGCCTCCGGCCATAGAGGCCGGAATATTAAATGATAGCTGATTGCCCTTTAAATTTATTCCACCGGTTACGTCTTTATTTAAGTAGTCGTATACCACCGGCCCTTCCATTAACCTAAAATTATCGGCGCGGTATTCTATGGTATTCTCATGTGCACTAACAGCAGCTCCCTTTATAGTATACTTAATTTTAGAAGCATCGGCCCCTACGTTAACCATAAATTCATGCTTGGGGTTGCCCTTGGCATCAAAGCTCCAAAGCCAGTCTACACCCTGGTAAATATTACGTATAATAAAGGTGCGCGCTGTTTTTATGTTTTCGTTCACTTCGCTGCCGTAGTATGCATTTATCACAGGTGCTTGTGCCTCGGTAAATACAATCTGCTCTTTACTAATAGCAGCGCCCTCCAGTTTTACCTCTATAGTGTTATAAAGCATAGCATTGCCGCTTTTTTGCTTATACACTACCGCATAACCTGTTCGGGTAATAAAAAGCTGCGTTTGCCCTGCTGTGTTATAAAATAAAGCGCCCGGCACAGCTTTACCAGCCTCATCTTTTACCTGTCCGGCATTTTGAACATAATACTTAGTGAGCGGGTTTTGGGTGGCATAGGTGGCGGTAAACAGCATGCACAGCACAGCCAGCAGGATGGGTTTTATAGTTTTCATAGAATGGGTAATTCGTTAGTGTTGGAAACAATGTATGCAGTATTTTTTTATAGAAAGAATTTTTAGGCAGAATTTTTGAAGTAAAAAAAATGTACTAAATACTTGACGCTTACCGGTGAGCTGAAAATTGTTTGTAAGGTTATATTACCGGTGGCGACCAAAGTGTATGAAAAACCAAATACTCCTCTCGGCATTTGCCATAAGTGTGCTATCGCTTACATTAAGTAACTGCAAAAAACCAACGCCCGAAGATGAGGTGCAATACAATAAGGCAGTAAGCACCACCGGGTTTACCTATTACCAAAATAGCAACACTTATTTACCCTCATCCAGTGCATCGGGACATGGCGAGCCTTACTTTAGAGTGCGTTTTAATCAAATTGCCTATACGGCCCTTACCGACAGCGGCCGTTTACCGGCAGGCAGCGTTTTTCCCGAAGGCTCGCTAGTGGTAAAAGAACTTTACGACAACACTAACGGCGCATTAAAACTTATTGCCATTATGGAAAAGACCGCCTCTAACTCGCTGGCCGCAAACGGCTGGCTTTGGAGCGAATATAAAGCCGATGGCAAACTGGTAGTAAGTGTAAACGATAAGGGAAAGGCCTGCACGGGCTGCCACAGCACGAATGACCGTGATTATACCCGGGTGTTCGATTTATACTAAATGCCGGCATGCTGTAGCGGCGGCAAATTGAATAAGGGCAGATCCGTATTAACAAATACGTCGTAAATACTTTTAGCAAGCCCCGTTCAAAATGCTTTCTTTGCCAATGTGCTAAAGACTTTAACCGGGGCATGGTAAAATATAAAATCAAAAACGCGTTTACACTTCATGTTTCAAAAAACTCTTCTCCCGGCACTCAGCTTCCTGTTTTTAATTAGCACCGCACAAGCACAGGATAAATTTTGTAAAGTTTGGTATACCGAAGAGGGTGGCAGCAAAGTGCAGATTTATTTAGCGGCTAATGGAGTTTACCAGGGTAAAATAGTATGGCTGCGCGATGGCATAGTTAATGGCAAACCGCTTATTGATAAAAAGAACCCGGACCACACTAAACGCAACGCCCCCTGGCTGGGCCTGCAAATTATAAACGGGCTGGTAAAAAAATCGGAAACTGAAATTATAAACGGCAAAATATACGACCCAAGCCACGGCAATTATTACAACTGCAAAATGACCTTAAGGGAGAATGGTAAAAAACTCGAGCTTCGTGGCTATATTTTAGGTATGTCGTTTTTAGGCAGAACCACCACCTGGTATTTAGCTGAAGACTCTACTAAATCCGCTCCTCTAAAAAGCAGTCCATCAAATGGACCTGCGGTTAAATCTGTCGAAAGTAAAGACCTTTAATAAGGGTTATTTACTAAACAAGCTTCTTCCTTTCCAGCCACAGAAAGAACCGGGTATACCCAACCGGAAACCAGCGGGCTACTCTATCAATAAACCAGGCATCGGCGCCTATCAGTATTTTCTCTTTATTCTTTTTTATGCCATTAATAATAATGGCGGCGGCTTCGGGAGCGGTAGTGCGCGAGGCCCTATCTAATCTTTCTACGCTCTTATCGGCATTACCATAGTGGATACCATTGCGGGCAATGTTGGTTTTAATACCGCCGGGGTGTACGCAGCTAACCGTTAAATTAGTATCAGCCAGCTCCATTCGCAAAGCCTCGGTAAAACCACGCACCGCAAATTTAGTAGTGCAATAAGGCACCTGTGTATGCACCCCAACTATACCAAACACGCTGCTGGTGTTTACCAAATTAGCCTCGGGGCGCGTCAGCAGGTTTGGTAAAAATGCTTTTGTAAAATGGATAACGCCCCACATGTTTACATCTATAATGCGCTTTAGGTGATCGGACTTTACATCTACCAATGTAATTTCGCCAAGGGCCATACCGGCATTGTTAATCAGCACATCTACAAACTGCTCGGCTGCCAGGTATTTATCTTTAAAGTCGTAAATGGCCTGTTCATCACCGCAATCAACCAAATAGGTTTTGCATTTACCGCCTTTAGCTAGTATTTCGGCAGCAGTTTCGGCCAGCGTTTGTTCCACTACATCGGTAATAAAAACCTCGGCTCCCTGCTCTGCCAACTGGTATGCCAGGTGCCTGCCCATGCCCGAACCGGCACCGGTAATAATTACTTTTTTGTTTTTAAAGTTTTGCATGGGTGCCGTGGGGTTTTAAAAAGTACGTGTGATAAAGCAGGGTGAACTTACTTTTTCTTTTTCTTCTTTAAAATAGTGTGGCCGCCTTTATCGCGTTTGGTCTCCAGGTATTTTTGGTTGTGCTTGTTGCTTTCTATTTCCAGCGATACATTCTCTACTATCTCCAGGCCATAACCTACTAAGCCTACCCGCTTTTTAGGGTTGTTGCTCATCAGCTTCATTTTGCTAATGCCGAGGTCGTTTAGTATTTGTGCACCTACGCCGTAGTCGCGGGCATCCATAGGCAAGCCCAGGTGTAAGTTCGCCTCGTAAGTATCCATGCCTTGCTCCTGCAATTGGTAAGTGCGCAGCTTATTCAATAAGCCAATGCCTCTTCCCTCCTGCTGCATATACAGCACTACACCCTTGCCGGCTTTTTCTATGGCCTGCATGGCCGCCGAAAGCTGGTCGCCGCAATCGCAGCGCAGGCTACCCATAATATCGCCGGTAAGGCACGATGAGTGCACACGCACCAGCACCGGCTCATCTTTCTTCCATGCCCCTTTTATAATAGCCAGGTGCGGTTCGTTAGTACCTATCTGCGAGTATGCACGCACTTTAAAGTTGCCAAACTTGCTTGGCAGGTTTACCTCCACTTCGCGCTTAACCAGGCGGTCGTGTTTCATGCGGTACTGTATCAAATCTTTTATAGAGATGATTTTGAGCTTATGCTTCTTAGCTATTTTAAGCAGGTCGGGCAGGCGCGACATACTGCCATCCGCATTCATAACTTCTACCAGCACACCGGCCTCCTGAAAGCCGGCCATGCGGGCTAAATCAACTGTGGCCTCGGTATGGCCTGCACGGCGCAATACCCCACCTGCTTTAGCGCGTAAAGGGAATATGTGGCCGGGTCGGGCAAAATCAGCCGGGCGGGCTTCTTTATTTACCAAAAACTGTATGGTTTTGGCCCTGTCGTGAGCCGAAATACCGGTAGTGCAGCCGTGGCCCAGTAAATCTACCGATACGGTAAAGGCTGTTTCGTGCTGCGCGCTGTTTTTGCTTACCATCATAGGTAAATCTAACCGGTCGCATAGTTCCTCGCTCATAGGCATACAAATAAGCCCGCGGCCGTGGGTAGCCATAAAGTTCACAATTTGAGGGGTGATAGTTTGGGCCGCAGCTACAAAGTCGCCTTCGTTTTCGCGGTCTTCATCATCTACCACTATAATCACTTTGCCTTTTTTTATATCGCTTATTGCCTCGGGTATTGTATTTAGTTTAGTTGCCATGGGTATTTAATAAATAGTAGTTAGTAATAAGATAAAATCCAAATCCAATGCATTTCCAATTTCATTCATCCATCCTTCCAATCCTCCATTATTCCAGTCGCCTTTTTGTCGGGTTCCAGGTATTTGTTTTTACACCGCGCAGGTAGTTTACAAAACCAAGTGCCAGGGCAAAATTCATGGTATAGAAATACGATGCAAAGCGCAATAATATCAAATGCAGCCCCATTCTTTTCAACACGGTATCTATAACAGGCGAAACCAATAACAAGTTTTGCACCACAAAGGTAAACACGTAAAACTGTCCGAGCGGTAGCAGACAAATATTGGCTATGTATGACAAAACGATAAACAAAGGCCCCAGCCAGCGTATAACTTTGTGCGATAGAAAGCTAAAGGCCGTGGCATTGAACCCTAAAAGCATTGGCCAATAGGTAGCCAGGTTTTGAAAATTGCCGGCCTGTATACGGGTTTTGCGGCCAAACTCTACGGCCACCTCGTTCGAAACATCTTCGTAGCACAGTGCATTTAACTCGGTAATAGCCTGTTTCCCTTTTTTAAGCACGTTCATAGTCAGGTAAAAATCATCTACTATAAAATTGGCGGGTATAGCTTTCCAAAGGTTGGCGCGCATGGCATAACAGGCACCAAAGGCGCCCATCATAGTGCCCCAGTTTAGCCCCTCCAGGTATTTAATGTTGGTTTCGCGCTGTATGTAGCTTTTCTCCTGCACCGAAATCCCGTCCTTAACGACCTCTTTATTTAAAATATTGGCAGCCACCAACCCTATGTTTTCGTTCCTAAAGTGCTTTACCGTTTCGAAAATGGTAGTAGGGGTAAATACCACATTGGCATCGGTCAATATAAAAATAGCATGCTCTAAATCAGGTTGCTGTTGTTGAATTGAGGCCACCAGCGCGTTAACTACATTGGGTTTGCCCTGCCGTTGGGTATAAGGCACAAAGTGCAGTTGCGCACCGGTTTGCTTATAGCCCTGTATAATACTATTGGTGGCATCGGCAGAGTTATCGGACCCTATAAAAACGTGCAGTTTATCCAGCGGGTAATCGGTATTATAAATACTCTCCAGTTTCTCTTTAATCACCCTCTCCTCATTAAACACCGACATTATAACATACACCCCGGGCAACTCGTGCAGGTTCCGGTCGTAAACTACTTCATTCGGTTTTTTACCTATTGCAAACAGCTTTAGTAATAAAGGAAACAGCACGTATGAATGGAACATAAGCGCTACCGAAAGCCAAAAAATTACCAGGGCGAGGGTTATCACAAATAGGGTTTACAAAAGGCAATTATAGCCATACAAATGTTATGGTTGTTGTATTGGGTGTTTACAAGTATTTGCGCCTGCTGCCCCAGGCTTTGCCGCAGGGTTTCGTTATTAAGCGCCTTTAGCACTGCCGCAGCAAAGGTATCGGCATCGTTGGCAATAATAATATCGGCACCGTTGGTATAATTAATGCCCTCGGCCCCCACCGTAGTGCTTATAATAGCCCGGCCAAGGGCCATGGCCTCAATAATTTTTACCCGCATACCGCTGCCTGCAAAAAGGGGCACTATGCTTATAGCTTTACTGCTTACAAATTGGCGGGCATCTTCTACCTCGCCCACCACTACCAAACCCGGCACCTGCATGTTCTTAACTTCTGCCGGAAAGTTGCGCCCTGCCAGGTAAAACTTCGCGTCCGGCTTTTGGGCAGTTACTTTGGGCCATACCTTATCCATAAACCAATCTACCCCCTCCCGGTTAGGCATCCAATCCAGGCTGCCAATAAAGGCAACCGCATTTTCGCTTTGCTGCGCAGGTGTTTGCAGTTGGCTTAAATCGTAGCCAATAGGGGCAATATGGTAGGGTATAGTGCAGCCATGCTGTTTAAACATAGCCATATCGGCTTCGCTTACGGGTAGTAGTAAGTCTGCTTTGTTCAGGTGCTCCAGTTCAAAGCGCTTAAGGCGGCTGGCCAGCAGCTTTAAGTAAAGTTTTTTTAAGGGTTTCTTTTCTTCGTTATACAGCCGCTCCCATATCAGATACTCTACATTATGTGTACGCAGGGCCACCTTTGCTTTCGTGTGCTTGCGAATAACATCAATATAGCGCATGGAATAAATGGTCTCCAGCACTATCAGGTCGAAGTTTTGGCTGGCCAGGGTTTCGGCTATTTTTTGCTCAAAGGCCGCCGACCAAAAGCGTTCTATATTGTAACTTTGGGTGGTAAACAGGTTAAAAAAGGCTGCCCCTGCTCTTACTTCGGTATTTATATCAACGGCCAGGTATTTGGCCTGCGCTTTAATATTAGGGGGTAATTTTGCACTATCAAAGTAGTGTTTTTGGGTATTTAGGGCTAAAACAGTTACCCGGTGGCCAAGGTCTGCAAACCCCTTAGTAAGGTTATTAATGGCAATTACTTCTCCATCAATTACCGGATACGGAAATTTTTTAGTGATTTGCAGAATGTTCAAGCTCTGTTAGATTTGCGCGCGAATGTAGAAAATAGAAGGTAGACGGACGAGATTTAGAAAGCAGACGACCCAAATCAACAGAAAACACAAACCCAAAGCATGTACAACGGTAAAAAGGTAGTGGTAGTAATGCCGGCATATAATGCCGAAAAAACACTGGAGCAAACATTACGCGAAGTGCCCATGGATGTGGTGGATGAACTTATACTGGTAGACGATGCCAGTAAAGATGATACGTACGGCAAGGCGAAGGCCCTGGGTATACACCACGTAATTAAGCACGAAAAAAATAAAGGCTACGGCGGCAACCAAAAAACCTGTTACACCAAAGCGCTCGAAATAGGTGCCGATATTGTGATAATGCTGCACCCCGATTACCAGTATACCCCTAAGCTTTTGCTGGCCATGATAAGCATAATAGGTAACGAGGTTTACCCCGTTGTGTTTGGCTCGCGTATATTAGGCGGCGGCGCTCTTAAAGGCGGAATGCCTTTGTATAAGTATATTTTTAACCGCATGCTTACCCTTACCCAAAACATACTTATTGGCGAAAAGCTAAGCGAATACCATACAGGTTACCGTGCGTTCAACAAGCAGGTGCTTACCAGCATTAAGTTTATGAACAACAGCGACGATTTTGTGTTCGATAACCAAATGGTTAGTCAGATATTTTATGCGGGTTTTGAGGTTGCCGAGGTTACCTGCCCTACCAAATATTTCGAAGAGGCCAGTTCTATCAACTTTAGCCGCAGCGTTACTTACGGCTTAGGCTGTTTGCAGGTATCGCTAACCCACCGCCTTAACAAGTGGGGATTAATGAAGAGCAGCTTGTATTAGTATTTCCCAGCGGCCATAGGCCAATATCCTCCTTTAAATTACGGCACAATAGCACGGCTTTATCACCCGTGCATCCCTTTGCATATACTTAGGTGAGGAAAAGCCTGCTTTGCCAAATATTAATGGTCTATTCCTTTCCTCAGGTTTTGTTTTCTAAAACAAAAAAACACACTTTTTATTTGCTTGCTGATTAAAAATCAGCCTAAAAGCAGATAATTTTTCACTTTTCAGGATCGTTCAGTTCATTTTTGCTATTTTTCCGTTTATAAAAATCATATATATATTTTTATAAAGTATTAAGCAGTACACCCACATGCCCGAGTATTTAAAGCAGTATTTGGTAGACCCGCACACCTGGGATGAAATGTATACCGGCAACAGCACGCGCTACCAGTATAGGGGCATTATACATTACCTGCAAAGCCTTGGCGACGAAGAGCTTACCCGTAAGGAAGAGCTGGCCAACCGCCTTTTTATGAGCCAGGGCATAACCTTTACAGTGTATAACAGCGGCGAGGGGGTCGAGCGGATTTTTCCGTTTGATATAATACCGCGGGTAATTACCGCAGCCGAGTGGAAGTTTATTGAAGATGGTATTAAGCAGCGCATTAAAGCGCTTAATCTGTTTTTAAAAGATGTTTACAACGACCAGTTTATTATTAAAGATGGGGTAATACCGGCCGCGCTGGTGTATAGCTGCCCACACTACCTGCGCGAAATGTTCCGCCTAAAGGTGCCGCACGATATTTACATACATATAGCCGGTATAGATTTGATACGCGACAGCGATGGCTCATTTTTTATACTGGAAGATAACCTGCGTACGCCCAGCGGCGTTAGCTACATGCTGGAAAACCGCGAAATAACCAAGCGCCTCTACCCCGACCTGCTAAGGCGCAACAATGTGCGCAGCGTAACCGAATACCCCAATCTGCTGCATAAAAACCTCGTAAAGTTTTCGCCCACGCAAAATGCTAACCCGGTTATAGTAATGCTTACACCGGGTATACATAACTCGGCTTACTTTGAGCACACCACACTGGCGCGCTTAATGGGCATACAATTGGTAGAGGGGCGCGACCTGGTAGTAGATAACCACAAGGTATACATGAAAACCACCACCGGCCTGCAAAAGGTAGACGTAATTTACCGCCGGGTAGATGATGACTTTTTAGACCCGCTTACCTTTAACCCGCAAAGCCTTTTAGGGGTATCCGGGTTGCTTAGCGCCTACCGGCAGGGCAATGTGGCCATTGTAAATGCCGTAGGCAACGGCGTGGCCGATGATAAGGCCGTTTATCCGCTGGTGCCCGATATGATAAAGTATTACCTGAACGAAGAGCCCCTGCTTAAAAACGTGCCCACGTATTTAATGACCAACACCGAACACCGCGAGCACGTGTTTGCCAACATTGAAAAAATGGTAATTAAAAAAACCAACGAGAGCGGCGGCTATGGTATGCTGATGGGGCGCAGTGCTACCCAGCAGGAAATTGAAGTGTATAAAAAAGAAGTGCTGCAAAACCCGCGCGAGTTTATAGCTCAGCCGATTATCAGTTTATCGTCGGCGCCATGTTATATAAATGGCAAACTGGCGCCACGCCGGGTAGATTTAAGGCCCTTTGCACTTTGCAGCCCCGATGGTATTGATATTGTGCCCGGTGGCCTTACAAGGGTAGCGCTTAAAGAGGGTTCGTTGGTAGTAAACTCATCGCAGGGTGGTGGCAGTAAGGATACGTGGGTGCTGGCCTCGTAAACAGTATAGCAATAAAGTAAAAAAGATAAAGCGAAAATAAATGCTGAGCAGGGTTGCAGATTCGTTGTTTTGGATGGGGCGCTACATGGAGCGCACCGATGGCATTTTGCGAATGCTGAAAATAAATTACGCCTCGTCGCAGGATGATATACAGGAGTTTTCGTGGATACCGGTGCTGCGCATATTTACCTACCTGAGCGAAGAGGATGCGGCTAAAATAGCCGACGACTCGCAGGCCGTGATACGGTATATGATGTTGGATAAAAACAACCCCAACTCGGTAGTAAATGTGGTAACCATGGCCCGCGAAAATGCCCGCAGCGTGCAAGACCATATTACTATAGAAGTTTGGCAATGCCTGAACGAACTTTACCATGCCGTGCGCGAAGAAAGGCTAACCGAATTATTACAGCGCGAAGACCCTATTACCATATTGGATGAACTGATAAAAAAGGGGCTTTTGTATTATGGCACCGCCGATATTACCATGGCGCGCGGGCTTAGCTATTCGTTTATAAGCGTAGGTAAATACCTGGAGCGGGGTATACAAACCGCCGATATTTTAGATACCAAATTCAGCGATAGAAATTTCACCAACGATTCAGCCGATATACTTTATTGGAAATACCTGCTTATGTCGGTATCGGGCTACGAGCTTTATTTAAAAACTTACCGCAGCGGTTTCGAGTTTGAAAATGTAGTTGAACAATTGGTGTTGAATAGCGATTTTCCAAGGTCGCTAATGCACTCTATAAGCAACCTGCACACCAACTTTAACCGCCTGCAATTGCAACAGGGCCCCACCGGTAGCCACGAGCTGGAGCGCCGCATGGGCAAACTAAGCAGCGATGTGCAATACAGCACGGCCCAACATATTATTAATACCGGTTTGCATGTTTACCTTACCGATGTAAAAAACCAGCTGCATGGCATTGCCGACTTACTGAATCAAAAATATTTTGCACCAACCTAGTAACCTATGCCCCGATTTATACTTCACCACTTAACCCGGTATACCTACGAGAGCGCCGTTAAAAACAGCGCTAATAAAATAATGCTGTTTCCGCTGGCCGATGAATACCAGGAACTGGTAAAGCAAAAGCTGACCATTACCGGCAACCCGCTAATTGAAACCTACCAGGATTATTATGGCAACGAGGTAGGCTACTTTACTTATACCCCACCCCACTCGCAACTTATTATCGAATCGAAAATTGAGGTTGTTACCCACCCGCGGGTTTTACCAACCTGCGTTTTAAGCCAGGCCGAACAATGGGCCATGGTAAGCCAGTTTGCCACTAATGCCATGCTAATGGATTATTTAAAGCAGGAAGAGTTTGATAAACTTCAGGAGGTGGATGACATAGTGAAAGCGATGAACCTGCAAACCGAAAGCACTTTAAGCGCCGCCGAAAAGCTGAACAATTACGTTTACACCAACTTTAACTACATAAAGGGCATAACGGAAGTAGATACCACGCTGGACGAGATATGGCACCTGCGGGCCGGCGTTTGCCAGGATTTTGCACACTTTTTATTGGTTACCCTGCGTATGGCAGGCATACCCGCGCGCTACGTAAGCGGCTATGTGTGCCCCGTAAATGGCAACTACCGTGGCGAAGGCGCTACCCACGCCTGGGTAGAAGCCTACCTGCCCGAATTAGGCTGGGTAGGGCTAGACCCCACCAACAACTGTCTGGTAAGCGATTTACATATACGCCTGGCGGTAGGCCGCAACTTCCGCGATTGCTCGCCGGTGCGCGGCACTTATGTAGGCACCTCGCGCCACGAACTGGAAGTAAAAGTAAATGTATCATATCAGGATGGGCGCTCGTTTGAAGATAGTAATACCTCTACCGCAGCACCGGTTAAAAACGTTACTAGCACCTCTACGGATTCCAGCACCAACAGCTACCGCAGCTATATGGAAATGATGCAGCAACAACAGCAGCAGTAGAAAGCCATTACACTTACGGCCTAAACATTATTACATCAATCTCGTGGTTCAATTTTTTACTGAACCTCTGCAGAAACTCGGGCTTAAACTCCGGCCAGTTCCAAAAGGTGAAGCCTAAGTTGCTTTGGCTAAAACCGAAACTGCTGGCCCCCTGGTTCATGTAGCCGCAAAACATGGTATGTTCGGTAATTACCTCCAATGCACAGTTGGGTAATGCTGTGTTGGCGCCAGAAAGCACAAAATTCTTAACCCCCGCCGAAACGGCATAACCGCGGGCGTTTTCTGCTAAACAATCCGATAGCTCCGGTTTAATTATATCCAAATCAGCCAGCCATTCAATTATCTCCTCTGCCCTGGCCTTGCGGTCGGGGTAATCTTTTATTCGGGGTATAATAGATATACTCGTTTCACTCATAACATCTGCTTTTTCGTTTTACTTCCACACCTCCCACCACTTCTTTTCCTCGGCCTGGGGTTGCAGTTGTTTGTAATACCAATCTTCGGTAAGCTTTACAGCATTTATCAATATTTGGGCCAGCTCTTGTGGTGGCCCGTCCGACTTTTCGCCATAAATAACGCGGAAAGAATAATCGAGCCCGCCCTTACCCTGAAACACGATGGACATACGGCACTCGCGCCCCTGCGGGTTAGGCACGCGTATTACCCCCGCATGTTGAAATATGCTTTCATCTATAGTCATCATCAGGGCTTCAAAGTGCCCATCGGGCGACACCGCCTGCGCTAATCTAAGGTTACTGGCATCGGGGCTGCCATTACCCTTGCGGTGCACGCTGCCATCTCGGGCCAGCAAAATAAGCAGGGCGGTTTGGTCGCCAACCTCAAGGGTAATAAGTACCTTGTCTATAAGGTGTTTAGTCATGCTATGGTTAAAACGCTAAAAAAATAAAAATATTTAATGTGTGGTGCTTCGCCGGGGCCTTCGTTTATTTAATTGTTGCTTGTGCACTTTACAGGGCTACACTGTTAAAACATAGCCTGAGCCACGTAGCGGCTTCACTTAAATGAGTTTTGCACATTTTATGCATATTTTGGTAAGCCCTAAATTTATTTTGCGGTTAGAATATATTTTATACTATTGCACCAATCACTACGAATAATAGAAAAGAATAATGGCAGCACCGCGCAAAAAATTTACCCTGGAATACATCATCCGCTCATCGCCGGCAATTTTGTTTGAATTTGTTAGCCAGCCGGACTCGTTAGCACAATGGTTTGCCGATGTTTGCGACGCACAGGACGATATTTTCATTTTTGGCTGGGGCGGCGATTTTCAGCGTGCACGCCAGGTAGAGATTGTAGAAGAAGAGTTTGTTAAATACCACTGGGAGCACGGCAATAAAGATGAATACTTCTCTTTCCGTGTTTATAAATCAGAAATAGCCAACGATACCATCCTCGAAATAACCGACTTTGCCGATGCGAAAGAGGTAAAAGAGCAATCTTTCCTTTGGGATAAGCAGGTGGAAGACCTGAAACACGCCATTGGAGCCTAAACAGGCAATTACCAATAATCAAATTCCAATTATCCATCTAAACAGGGCTGCCTTTTTTTAGGTATGTGCTGTTATGCCGTTAATTGTATTGTTTGAAAATTGGTAATTGATTATTGATAATTTCCGCTACATACTTACTTTCTTACTTTAGCGTTTTATGCGCGTGAAGAGATTAGACTGGCTTGTTGTTAAAAGCTTTATAGGGCCATTTATACTTACCTTCTGCATTGCCCAGTTTGTATTGGTAATGCAGTTTTTATGGAAGTATGTAGATGACCTGGTGGGCAAGGGCCTCGATAGCTGGGTGCTTTTTGAGCTGTTGGTTTACGCATCGGCCAGGTTGGTACCACTGGCCCTGCCGCTGGCAGTGTTACTGGCCTCTATTATGACCTACGGCGCCTTTGGCGAGCATTACGAACTTACGGCGGTAAGGTCGGCCGGTATTTCGCTATTCCGTTTTATGCGCGCGCTAATAGTTACGGTAGCCCTGATAAGCATTTTTGCCTTCTTCTTCTCCAACAACCTGTTGCCGCGGGCCAACTTAAAGTTTGGGGCTTTGCTTTACGATATACGCCATCAAAAACCAACGGTAGCGCTTAAACCCGGTATTTTTTACAGCGGTATAGATGGCTTTGCCATACGCGCCGGCGAAAAAGATGATGAAACCAATACGCTTTACAACATTACTGTTTACGACCACACCAGCGGCAAAGGTGATGACCATGTAATAACTGCTAAAAGGGGTATGATGACGCAGGATGAACAGGCCCTGGCCCTAACCCTTAAACTGGACACCGGCAAACAATACCGCGAAATTGACCCCAAAGACCCGGGTAAGGAAAACACCTACTCTATGGTTAACACCGAGTTTTCATCGTGGGAAAAACGATTCGATCTTTCGCAGTTTAAACTGGCCCGCACCGACGAAAACTTTTTTAAAGATTTAAAGCAAATGCTTAACCTGGAGCAGCTTTACAGCGAAATAGACACCATAAACATAGAAGCCGGCAAACTAAAAAAAGGCTATAGCGAATACAACGTTCCGTACATGGGCTTTAAAAAGTTTGGGTTAGATACGGCAAAAGAAGATGCAAAAGTAGCACCGGTAAAGTTTGACAAACCCGAAGCGCTTGTAGAAGAGTTTGAAAAAACCAAACGCATACAGGTAATGGAAGTAGCCATGACCCGCGCCCGCAATGTGAAAAACTTTTCGGATATAACAGCCAAACAGTTAGAGTATAAAGAGAAAGATTTTGTTAGCCACATGGTAGAGGTGTATCGAAAATTCACCTTATCGGTAGCTTGCCTGGTGCTGTTTTTTATTGGTGCCCCGCTAGGCTCTATTATACGCAAGGGTGGGTTGGGCTGGCCGTTGTTCTATTGCGTTATATTTTTTATTGTGTACCACGTTACCTCTATTATTGGCGAAAAGCTATCCGAAAACAATGTGCTCACCGTTTTTGGCGGCATGTGGCTTTCTACATTTATACTTACGCCCATAGGCCTGTTTTTAACGCTTAAAGCTACCAACGATTCAAAAATTTACAGCACCGATTATTACCGTAATGTAATTAACAAACTGCTGCCAAAAAAATCTGCTGCTTGAAAGAGTTTGTATATCAAAACCGTTACTTCTTCGGGCTCTACCTATTATTTCTACTTATCGGGGGCATACTCGTATTTCAGTTTGAGCAGGGCCGCGAAATACTTTACTTTAATACCCTGCATACTCCCGCGCTGGATACCTTTTTTAAATACACTACCCAAATGGCCGAGGGGCCCATGCTGCTTTTTATATTAATAGTAGCGCTGCGCTTTAGTTACGGTAAAGGGCTTATACTGGCGCTGAACATATTACTGGTGTTTGCCATTACCGGTGTGCTTAAGCACTGGGTTTTCGATAGTGCGGTGCGCCCCTCTGTTTTTTTTGAAGGTAAAGCCCAGCTTAACTTTGTAAATGGCCTTATAGTTTTAAAATATAACAGCTTTCCATCGGGCCATACCTCGGGTGCATTCGGGCTTTTTGCTATGCTCACTTTCTTAATAAAAAACAAACGCTATAGCATCGCCTTTTTCTTTTTAGCCCTGCTGGTAGGTATATCGCGCGTATATTTGTTACAGCACTTTTTCCGCGATGTTTATGCCGGTTCAATGGTTGGTGTAGTTATCAGTTCGGTTTTTTATCTAACTTTCGTCCGGTCGGGCTTTTATAACAGCCTGCACTGGAAAGATAAAGCCTTGCTTAAATGGTAGAACGGTTACGAAAACAAATCATGCAGTTTCCCACGCAGCTTTTACTAGTTGCTATAGGGGCGTTGCTGTTTATCCCTTTTATAGGCAGCGTGCATTTATTTGATTGGGACGAGATAAACTTTGCCGAAAGCGCACGGGAGATGTTGCTAACCCACAACTACCGCATGGTGCAAATTAATTTTCAGCCCTTTTACGAAAAGCCCCCGCTTTTTATTTGGCTGCAGGCCTTAAGCATGCACTACTTTGGCATTAATGCCTTTGCAGCGCGCCTGCCCAATGCCATTTGCGGTATAGTAACCATGCTGGTAGTGTTTAACGTAGGCCGCTATGTGTTTAAATCGCAGCTGGGCATATTATGGGCCCTGTTTTTTGCCTGTAGCCTGTTACCGCAGATATATTTTAAAAGCGGCATTATAGACCCTGTATTTAACCTCTTCATTTTTTTAGGCGTCTTTTTTTTATTTAAGCTTAGCCTGCAAAACGATTTTGAAGACCCTAAGCGCAAGCGCGCCAACCGCCGCTGGAACCTTCTGCTCTCTGCCGTGTTTATAGGCCTGGCTACGCTTACCAAAGGGCCAGTTGCTATTTTAATACTCATACTTACAGCCAGCACCTACTTTTTTGTAAACCGCGGTAAACTTAAAGTAGAACTGGGCGAAATGATTGTGTGGTGGATAGTGGTTGCACTGGTAGTAATTGCCTGGCTTAGTTTTCAAATAAAAGCCAACGGCCTTACCTTTGTTGATGAATTTATAAAGTATCAAATACGCCTGTTTAAAACCGAAGATGCCGGTCACGGCGGACCGTTCTTCTACCACTTTGTGGCATTATTGATTGGTGTTTTTCCTGCCTCTGCACTTATATTCGATTCGTTTAAAAAGAATGAAGAAGATACTATTAGCCAACACTTTTTTAAGCGGTGGATGGTTTACTTGTTACTGGTAGTGCTGATTTTGTTTTCTATTGTGCGCACCAAAATTTTGCATTATTCATCTCTCTGCAACTTCCCTATCACATTTTTGGCAGCCTACTATTTAAACCATTTGTTTGATGGCAAACTAAAGTGGACCTGGAAGCAAACGGCGCCCCTGCTTACCATAGGCGTATTAATAGTAGCGGCTGTTACCGGTGGCATTTTTGTAATGCAGCGGCCCGATGTATTTATTAATTATATAAAAGATGATTTTGCCAAAGAGTGCCTGCGCGCCACCGTATACTGGACCCGCAACGATATTTTTTATGGTATAATTTACCTGGCATGCCTTATTGTATCCATCTTACTTATACAAACCAAAAACCTTAAGTGGGGTGCCTACCTGCTTATAATAAGCAGCGCACTTTTTGTAAGCACTTTAATGACGCTCATAATCCCCCGGGTAGAAAAATACTCGCAGGCTGCTTTGATAGAATTTTTCGAATCGAAAAAAGGCGAGCCTTGTGTAATAGAAACTGCGGGCTTTAAAAGCTACGGCCACCTGTTTTACGCGCAAAAACCTTTGCCTACACCAAACGATACGCTACTAAAAAAATATGTGGTAACAAAAGTAAATAAGGTAGAAAACATAAAGCCCTGGTATTGGGAATTACGCGAAACCTACCGCAAAAATGGCTGGGTGTTTTTTGAACTGATAAAGCATTAAAATACATGAGCATTCTTACCACCATACTAAAACGCTTTATATATCCGCAGCACCTGGCTCGCGTAATACAATTGCAGCGCAACCGGAAGAAAAAAGACCGTGTGTATGATGATGCGCAACTAAAGCTGTATGCCCAATTGCTGCCTAAAGATTTTTTACACTATGGTTATTTTGAAGACCCGCACATAAACCCGCACGATATTTCGATAAGCCATATATATAAGGCACAGGAAGATTATGGCTGGCAAATTGTAAACCAGCTAACCGATTACAACAACCCGATATTGGATATTGGCTGTGGTATGGGCGGACTTATAAGCTTGCTGCATACCAAAAACAAACAGGTGGTTGCCCTTACCCCCGATAAGAACCAGGTAAAATACGTTACCAAAAAATACGCGGGCACCACCGTGCTCGATTGCCGGTTTGAAGATATGCCAGGCGGTTACGATGCTCACTTTGGAACTGTAATAACCAGCGAATCGCTACAATATTTGCAGTTAGATAAAGCCCTGCCTTTAATTAATAAAATATTGAAGCCCGGCGGCAAGTGGATTGCCTGCGACTACTTTAAAAAAGGCGAAGCCGGGGAGAAAAGCGGGCACAACTGGAAACTGTTTTGCGAGCGACTCCAGCAGAACGGTTTTACAATTACCTACCAGCGCGATATTACCCCGCACATACTGCCTACCATTGCATATGCCCACATGTGGGCCACACAAATAGGCATGCCTATAAAAGAGTTTATTGAAGGTAAATTAGAGGTAAAGGCACCGGGTATTTTTTATGCCCTGCAACCGGCCCTGCCCGAAATTAATGCCAAAATAGATAAGAATATAGCCACCATTAACCCTATAGTGTTTGCCGCACATAAGGAGTATATTTTAATGGTAATAGAGCGTATTTAAATTACTGCACTACTATTTTTCGGCAGGTTAAATTATTGCCTGCTTTAATTTGCAACAGGTAAATACCGGTTGGTAAACCGGCAATATTAGCGGTAGTGCTAAAGTTGTTACTTGCTGTCCCTTCAAAAATTGTTTTAAGCCATTTACCTTCGGTGCTAAATACATTAATCTGCACTTTTTCGGTAGCAGTAGTATTAAAAGCTACCGTAACAAAATCGCTGGCCGGGTTGGGGTAAACCGACAGATTATTAAGTGCTGTTATACTGGCAATGCCGGTTGCAGGTGCAGGCTGCACCACACTGTTGCCTACATAAATAGTATCGCCGGTTTGGGCAAGGTTACTATCAGAGGCATTAAACACATAATAGAAGGTAATATTACCTACGTTGGTAGCAGGCGCGGTCCACTTAAACGACCAATCATGAAAACTACTGGCATTGTGGTGCGCTATGTAATTAGTAGGGGTAGATACTAATGTAGTTGTACTAGGATCTATTAATGTAAAGCTTCCGCCATTGGCATTAGTAGAGGTAAGAGCGCTCATTTGAAAGCCATAAGCCTTACTGGTAGTAAGAGGGCGGTAGCGCACCGTATACTCTTTATTCAATTCATATTTAAAGTTAGCCACCGGCACATCTGTAGTGCCATCATTAAAACTAAAATCAACATTAGGCACAGCATTTTGCTGGGCACCGGCACCCGAGTGGCATTGCGCACAGGTTTGATTAGGCGGCACAGTATTAGGGGCTCCATTATTACCCGCTGCAGGCTGCTCAATGTTTGAATTGCTCAGCTCGTATTTAAAAAGCAGGCAAACTGTAGCAACAAAAGCAATAGACAGGAACTTAATGCGTGGTTTCATAATTTGGTTAAATAAATATGTCCTTTGGCAGGCGCCAAAGGACATACATGGCGTTATAGATTTATTTTTGAACCATTACTTTTCCGGTGCCGGTAACTTTTCCATTATCCGATAACCGGTATATGTAGCATCCGTTTTGCAGGTGGTCCATTTTTATTTTCATTACACCACCGGTAGCGGTATTACCTTTTACTTTAGATACCTCGTTACCCAGCAAATCGAATAATTTAAGTTCTATATTATCTAATTGCTGTAGCTCATTAAGTTGTATATAAGCAACATTATTAACCGGGTTAGGGTACCACTTAATATTATTATCTACATAGGTCTCATCCGTTACGCCGGTAGGGAACTCCGATTTGTAGTAAACAATAAACGTAACATACATTTCATCTTCGGTAGTTAAACCAAAGCCTACCCAGGCAGGACCGTTGTTTCTAAAGGTAGCTTCGTGTATTAAGCCCTTACGCAAATCAACCGGTAGCGGCGGGCTAAACTGTCGGTAAGGCGGGTTATCCCAAATGTAAACACCCTGGTTAAAGGTATAGGTAGGATCGTAGCGCCCGTCATAAATCAACGAATCTTTACCGCCATTGGCATTACGGGTCCATACGTTATAGGCCTTCCCTAATTTATGTGTATGGGCCTGCATAGAAATAATGTTCCATAAGAACGCCGAATCGGGTTCAAACTGATTAATTACAAAGGTAGTATCGGTGCCGGTATTTTTAATTATCAAATCGCCAACCTGGTCGCCGCCATAGCGTATTTGTGCCGTTTTAATAGGTATAGTGCTTTGTTGGTGCGGCTGGTAGTAAATGTTCATGTAAGCCTCGGCCGCAATAATCGAATCGTTATAATTAATCAGGTGGTAAGTGATATTTACTACCGAGTTGCTATCGAACAAATAAGCAGTACCGGCAGGGTAACGTAAATCGATGTTATTTGGCCATTGTGCAATTACATCGGCGGCATAAAACAATCGCGCCTCATCTGCAATGCCATTTATCTTATGCATACCCGGAGCAAACGCGGTATCTGCTTTAGGAAAGTACTTATATAAAGCAAAGTGGTGCGACTCATCATTTTCCACTACGTTAAGGCGCGTAACATCAGATTTTACCGGGTTTCTAACCTTAAAATTACTTGCGTATTCAAACTCCTGCCCTACGCTCATAAACAAAGGGCCCCAGTAAATTTGCACACCTTCGTTAGCTGCCGGCGGGGCTAATGGTTGCTGGCGCGGCTGCCCACCTTGCGTTACATAAAAATCATTTATAACGGTTTCATTTACCAATACACCGGTATCTTTAGCTTCAAACAAAATCCACTGGCGCACCATTTCGCGCTCTGTTTCTGATAGAGCGTTTACAGGATATGAGTCAGGCATCTCGGCTCCTTCGTTAGCACCTAAAGCAAGGTTAGCATCTAACCCACGGTTTATTTTTTTAAACAAAAAGCTGTTACGCGGGTCGCCCGGGTCTACCAGCTTATGGCCTTGGGCAGCGGCAGCCGGATTGCTGGGAGTTACGTTCACTAAAGCAGCGTAAACAGCTTGTTCAGTTCCGTTTAGGTTAAGGCTGCCCGCATTATCAGTAGCGTTATGGCAACCCGCGACGCAGTGCGATTGCAGGATTGTATAAACGCGGTTAAAGGTGCTTTGTGCAATAGCATTTGAGGCGCTAAATGCTATCAGCAATAAGAAGTAAATTTTTTTCATGCAATTTGGGTTTAGATTTTAACTTCCGTTCTCAAATAAAACTATTATGACAAACAATTACAAAATTATTATTGTCTCGGTTTTTTCGTTTTTTACACTGCTGGCTACCGCTCAGCTGCCTAATGCGGGCTTCGAAAACTGGAGCTCCGCCGGTTTCCCGCCTTACCAGGAGCCTGATAACTGGGGCACCTTAAACTCCTCTACATCCATACTACAGATTTTTACAACCGAACGGGCCAACCAGGCTAATTCGCACAGTGGCAGTTATGCCATCAAATTATCAAGCCGCTTTATTTCGTTTGCCAATCAGGTGGCCCCGGGTATTACTGTTAGTAACGCAAGAATTAATACCAACACCCAGGCTGTTGAAGGCGGCTTTACCTACACCCAGCGCCCTATTGCACTAACAGGTTGGTATAAAGGCACCCCGTCCGCCAACGATAGCAGCTCTATTGAGCTTTTGCTTTGGAAATGGATTGGGGGCGTTCGCACCACTATAGGCACAGCTACCTTTTATAATAGCGCAAACGTAGGCAGCTATACTCAGTTTATTGCCACAATTACCTATACCAATGCGGCAGCCCCCGACAGTGCTTTAATTACAATGAGCAGCAGCGATACCAATAACCCGGTAGATGGCAGCGTGTTTTATGTAGATGACCTTGCCTTTTTAGATTGCAGCACTTTTACAGCTACAGCATCTTCAACCAATACTACTTGCACCGCTAATAGCGGAACGGTAACGGCGGTTGCCACAGGCGCAACCTCTTATTTATGGTCTAACGCAGCACAATCTACCACCAGCACTGTAAACGGCTTAGCAGCAGGCACTTATACCGTTACCGTTCAAAACGCTATTGGCTGCTCTGCTACTGCTACCACCACCGTAGGTACTACCAATACAGTTTTAACAGGCACAACTTCTTCTACCAATACCTTATGCACCAGCAATTCGGGCACAGCTACCGTAACGCCTACCAATGGCACTGCCACTTATACTTACCTATGGTCTGGCGGCGCTGGTAATACAGCAACCGTTAGCAATTTAAATGGCGGCAGCTACCAGGTTACTATTACCGACGCCAACGGCTGCACAGGCACGGCGGGCACTACTGTAAATACCACTTCTACTACCATCACTTCAACCATTACATCTACCCCAACCAGTTGTGTAAGCGCTACTGGTTCGGCTACGGTAGTAGCTACTAATGGCACCCCAACTTATACTTATTTATGGTCTAACCAGGGCAATACCAATAGCATAAGCAACCTGGGTGCAGGTAGCTACCAGGTTACCATTACAGATGCCAACGGCTGCAGCGGTACAGCAACTACGAGCGTTACCACCCCTAATGGACCAGCTGCCACTTATGTAGTTACCAACGTTAGCTGCAACGGTGGCAATAACGGAGCTGTAGCGGTAACTACCACCGGCGGCACGGCTCCTGTCACTTTCTCGTGGAACACCACTGAAACTACAGAAGATTTAGATACACTGGTAGCAGGCACTTACGCACTAACCATTAGCGATAACAATAACTGCTCGTTTACTCTTACAGCAGTAGTAGGCGAGGCCAGCACCATAGATATTACGGCAACGAATGTAGATGCCAGCTGCTTTGGCAGCACCAATGGCTCGATTGACTTAACCGTAACCGGCGGAACGCCCACCTACGATTACCTTTGGAGCAATACACTTACAACTGAAGATCTTAGCGGTTTAGCTGCAGGTAGCTATAGCGTGGTTGTAACCGACGATAACGGCTGCACAGCCTCATATTCTTATACCGTTGATGAGCCTACAGCACTTTCAGCCTCTGCTTCATCTACAAACGTTTCATGCTTTGGTGGTGCAAATGGCAGTGCCACTGCAACTGTTTCGGGCGGTACATCTCCGTATACCTACACCTGGACAAACAGCGGCAGCACGGGTACCACAGCCGCGACCTTAACCGCAGGCACTTATACTGTTACAGCACTGGATGATAACGGATGTTCAATAACTGCTTCTACTATCGTAAGCGAACCTACAGCACTTGTAATAGGAGCTCTTACAATAACCAATGCAACTGCCGCTAACGCTACCGATGGCGCTATTACATTATCGCCAACCGGCGGCTCACCAGCTTATACATATACCTGGAGCACCGGTAACGGCAGCAACCTTGCGGCTGGCAATTACTGTGTTACAGTTACCGATGCCAACGGATGCTCGGCAAGTACCTGCGGCGATGTTAGCGCACCTTCGGCTATCAACAATTTAAGCGTTGCCAGCGTTCAACTTTATCCTAACCCTGCCAACAATCAACTAACAGTAGAAACCGGCATGGAAGGCAAATTCAACTTTGCTGTTTACTCGATAGATGGAAAGCTAGTGGCTGAAAAAGTAATTACCGGTTCTAAAGCAGTTATAACTGTTGAGCAATTACCGGCAGGTCTTTATGCTTGCCAACTACGTAATGTGGTTACAAAAAATGTAAGCAACACAAAGCTGCAAATTGTACGATAGTTATTAATGAGTATAAAACAGAAAAGCCTCCGTATAAACGGGGGCTTTTCTGTTTTATACAGGTAGCTAAACCTATATAAAATACATCTCACTCAAAGCGCACTAATAATCTCGCAAAGAATCGCAGAGAAATCCCATTACTTTGCGGTTCTTTGCGTTGTTTTTGCTCTGCGAACTTTGTGTTAACCGGTATTTTGTTTTGTAAAAAGGGAAATTTAGGAATAACTCTATTTATTCGGTTCAAGACCAATCACCAATCAATTGCAACTATAAGGCACTAAACTTAGTTCATAAAAACAAAAAACCGGAAACAGGTGTGGCCTGTTTCCGGTTGATGATAAATTGTTAGTTTGTGTATCTACTTAAAATTTAAAACTTTTCGAAACGTGCAGTGCTGCTGCTGTTTTCTGTTTTTAAACGAAGTAAATACGCTCCGCTATTAAGCACGCTTACATCTAAAGTGCACAGTTTTTTACCAGCGCCTTCCACAGGAACGCTTATCACTTTTTCGCCCAGTAAATTGTATACTTCGGCTACACCCTGGTTAAAGTTATCGGGCAACACCACGCTTAAGCGGTTATTAGCCGGGTTAGGATATAGCTGAAGGTTAGATTGAACTACATCGTTTACTGCACTTGGCAACTGGCGGGTGCCTGTACCAAACCATTGCGCATAGCCTGCTCCTAAAACTGCTATTACTGCTGATGCTGTATTGCCGTTTATTTTGGTTTGGTCTACATTAATAAAGGCGATAGAAGCAACGTTATTGGTATTGATATTATTAAAAGCAACTTTGTTATCCTGCGGGTTAAAAGTAGGGAAACCTGCTACGTTACCATGAAAAATAGTTCCGCTGGCACCGATTTCTAAATTGGCTCCTACTACATAATAATCGGCTGTGCCGCTGCGCGAATCAATAAAATCGAAGGCGATAATATTAGGCGAGTTTTTAGAGAACGTAGGGTTACCTACACTTACACCCTCAGGTAAGCTGCTATAAGCTTTAAATATTTGCCCATCGCCAAAGTTACCTGATGATCGGTTCCAAACCCGGTCAAATCCAATATCCCAGTAATCTAAAAACTGTCCACCAGTACCGTTAATTTTATTGTAGGCATCATACATTATATACTCGCCGGTGTAATCCCACTCTAAAGCATCGGCATATAATACGCCACCGGCAATTTCGCCCTGGCCGGTAGTAGGGTTATACAGTTTAAACTTACCCCATTGATTTAAACCAAAATCGTAAACCCATATTGCAGTATCCTGGTATTGCGACGTGGCAGCTATATGCGTTCCGTCTTTCGATATAGCCACATTGCTCCAATAGTTATCCGTAGTAAGTTGGTTTTGGGTAAACGGAGAAGTTAATTGTATCGAGTAAATATTGTTATCCGTTCCTACAAATACTGCATAGCTTCCATCATCGGTTACCGATGGCTTGTGCGTAACAGGGGTTTGAGAAATGGGCGTAAAATTCTGCGCATTGTCGTCGGTTAAGTAAATTGTATTTTGGTCTGTATTATCCAGGTTAAGCAGCAGCAATTTATTGCCGCCCGGGTTATTAGGCAAGGTAGGGTTGGTGTTAGTAGGTGTGCCATCAAAAATACCTACTGCATCAAATGCGGCTTTAGCCACATTGCTTTCGTTAGAGCCCACACCGTGTAAATCTTCGGCGGCTTTAACTACTGCCAGTCGGCAATCGATAAACTTGGAAGATTTAGTAAGATATAATGACAGTGCCCGGTAGTATATCAACTCCGCAGGGCCTTTACCCAGCGTATTTGCAATGCGGTAATATGCATTATTGGTAATACCGCTATTGATGTGAACGCCACCATTATCCTGCGTTCCGGTATATTGCTCGTTGGTATGCGCAGGCTGCCAACCGGCATCGCCTAACTGGTTACCGCCATTGTGCGGATTAGATAAATCGCGCAGACAACCGGAAGGGAATGCCGAAAGCTGAACAACACCCTCGCCCAGGCGCCAGCTGTTACGTTCGATTAGCGAACCAAAAACATCGGCAAAAGATTCATTCATAGCGCCCGATTCGCCCTGGTATTCCAGGCCGGCGGTTTCCTGAATAACGCCGTGCGTCATCTCGTGGCCACCCACATCAAGGTCGCCTGCCAGTGGTTTAAATTGTGTATTTCCGTTTCCGTATATCATGTATTGCCCTGTCCAGAACGCATTATCCAAGCCTCCACCGTTATCATCAGCTACGTTGGCAAACGATATTACATCGCCGCCGTTACCATTTATCGAGTTTCTGCCGTGGGTGTTCTTATAGTAATCCCACGAAACCGCTGCATTGTAGTGCGCCGAAACACCACGGCTATCGTTCCAGGTGTTATTGTTAGTAGATGTAAAATCGGCATACTGCATATTCTGCTGCGAGGTATTTTGTGCGTTTAGAGTTAAAATAATACCCTTACCGGTAGCAGGCAAAGCATTTTGGGTGCCGGTATACATAGATTTGCTGGCATCTACCAAATAGTGTGTGCCATTTGCATTAAAGGTTCCTATAGTGCGGGTAACGCCGTTTATATCGGCAGCTTGTGCCGTAGTTGCACCCAACGAGCAGATATTTTCGTACTTATTTAAAATAGCACCGGTGGTGGCATCTACAAAATACTCCCAACGGCTAAGCAGGTTAGGGTAAACAGTTACGTGCCAGGCCAGGTTAAAATTACCAAAGCGGTTAGCATCGGGCAAAACCACCAGGTGGCTCTCAAACTGTTTTACATGCAGCAAGCTGCTTTGGGCTGTAGTAATTTCCATAAACCGGCTAACAGTGCTTACATCGGAGCGTGTGATTGCCAGTGCCGATTGCTCAGTTATTACCGGAGTTACAGTAGGCAGGTTTGGAGCAATTTGCGTGCGGCCATTAAAACAAACTTTTCCGTTGGCAAAGTGCAGCCAGGCTTGCGCACCATATATATCAACGCCGTTAAAAACCTGTTGCAGTTTAATATGCGTTGTACCCAACCGGTCGGTTTCGGTATGCATTATTCTAAATGCATCCGCATTGCGCTGAATACCTAAAGCATCCGCAATAGAGCCAATAACTTTCTGCGTTGCCTGCACCTGGTTTTCGGCGCTTACTTTATCAGTAAAGGGCATTCCGTCAATCAGTATGGGCATACCGTTTTTAGGGTCGCGGTGAACCTCAAACTGCTGTAGGTTAGCAGGGCTTTGCCGGGTGGCAAAAGGCATAGGTTTAAAATAACCCTGCGCAGCCGGTAATACACCATTTTGAATGGTTAGGTAGTTAACCGACGGCGAGACGGTGGTAATGGCCTTTTGCGGCTTACCGGGTGCTGGCCCGGTGCCTGCAACAGCTAAAAGCGGAATGAGCGCAGCTGTGAGAAGTACATTTCTTTTCATAACTATTTTTTTTCGGGTGAGATAAGAGAATTCAAATCCTTATAAAGTTGTGCTATTTCGGCATCCGGCTGGTATTTGCCATCGCCCCAGGTTATGGTATGTGCCTTGGCGGGGTCCTTATATACAAGGGTATAATACATATTACCGGGGTGCGAAACGTCTTCGTCCGGCCAGTTAAGTTTACCAAGCCTGGCAAATATGGCTTTTGCCTGTTGCTTACTTACATCCGGCTGGCTGGTTTCTTTTCCATTTACAATACCGGTGCGCAAAAACAGCTGCCCGTTTTCCAGCAAGGTATATATATTGGATACGCCGGTTATACCGCCGCCCGAGCCAAACTGAACCGATTTACCCTTCCAATCCGAAGAGCTTACAACTTTTTTTTGACTGCTGCATGCCGAGAAGGCCAACAGGATAATTATAGAGGTGTAATACTTAAGAATCATATAGTTTTTTATTGATACCAAACCTAACTATTTATACGATGGATGTCAAAAATAAATATCCCCCATTTGGGTGAAATAGCCTTTACGACATGCTTTTGGGCAAACCCTTTACTAAGCCCAAATAGCAGGTAATGCTTTTTACTTATTATTGCCTATGCAACTATTTGTACATTGGGCACCATCGCCCGATTTTTTGTCGTTTGGAGGATTTTCTATCAAGTATTATGGCGTGCTTTGGGGCGCCTCCTTAATGTCGGTATTTTTCATCTGCCGCTATTTGTTTAAACAGCTGGGCCGCGACGATGAAAAAGTAACCCTTGGCATACAATACATTTTTATAGGTGGCCTTATAGGGGCCCGCCTGGCGCACATACTGTTTTATAGCCTCGGTTATTATTTGCAAAACCCCGCCGATATTATAGCCGTATGGAAGGGCGGCCTTGCCAGCCACGGTGGAGTAGTAGGCGGGTTGATAGGCCTATACCTGTTTTGCCGCAACCACAAAGAGTTTGGATTTTTATGGACGCTGGATATAAGCATTATTGCGGTGCCTATACTGGCTTCGCTTATCAGGCTGGGCAACCTGATGAACTCAGAACTTTGTGGCCGCCCCACTTTGGTAGCCTGGGGTTTTATTTTCGAAAACTCGCCCGAGGTAAGCAATGCTTTGCCACGGCATCCTGTGGTACTGTACGAAAGCATAGCGTATTTTTTAATTCAACTGCTAATGTTTGCCTTGTTTTCAAAATATAAAGAGAAAAAGCCAGGGCTCTATTTAGCCACGTTTTTAATTTCAGTTTTTACCACCCGCTTCTTACTCGAATTTTTTAAAGAACCCGATGGTGCCTTATTTTTTGATGCCGTTAGCAAAACACAATTGCTCAATTTACCGTTTATTATAGCAGGGATTGTGCTGGCCTATTTAACCGCTGCTAATAAATTGAGTTATGGCCGCCAACAAAACACGCAGGGTATCTGATTTACTTTTGGTATTTTTTAAACTACTGACTACTTTGCATTAATGGCTAAATACGAAAAATGGTTAGGTGCTGGTTTGGGATGGATTGTTACCGGCAATCCGCTGGGTGGCCTGTTGGGCTACCTGGCCGGCAGTGTAAGCGAAAGCAATAACGAACCCGCCGAAAAAAGTAAAGGCGTTACCGATTTTGAAGTAAACCTGTTGGTTATAGCCTCGCATTTAATTAAAACCGATGGCAAGGTTTCGACCCGCGAAATTTCGTTTACCGAGCAGTTTATGAACGAGCACTTCGACGCAAATTTTGCCGAAAAGCGCAAACAAATACTACACCATTGCCTGCAAAAAGAATATGATTTAGGCGCAGCCTGTGGGCAGTTGCGCAACAATACCAAACACACTTCGCGCCTGCAGGTAGTGCAGTTTCTGTTTGAACTGGCTATTAGCGATGGTGAGTTAAGCGACCGCGAAAACTACTTTATATTTAAGCTGGCCGGCTACCTGAACATAAATGATGTTGATTTTAGAAGAATAAAAAGCGGCCTTAATGCTACCACATTTGTAGAGACCGGCTCGCCTTACCAAACACTGGGTGTAAGCGCCGATGCTACTATTGCGCAAATACGCACGGCTTACCGGCAGTTGGTTTTAAAATATCACCCCGATAGAAACAACCACTTAAGCGAAGCCGAAACGAAAAAACTGGCTACCAAACTACAACAGGTAAAAGAAGCTTACGACCGCATTAAGCAAGAGCGCCAGGCACTATAAAATAAGAAAGGCCGCCATTGTATGGCAGCCCTGTCTTTGTTGGTGTGTAGTGTATGTTTAAATTAATTTTCTTCGTCAAATTCTTCGTAGCTGCCGTTGCCGTTAGGGTCATCCTGAAAATCGGCTACATTAAAATCGTTGCGGGCTGCAAATTCTTCCTGTTTTAGTTTAATGCTGTTCAAGCGGTCTAACCGGAACGACCGGTAATCGTTGCGTAACCGGCACCAACCAACTAAGTTGCGTTTACGGTCCTTATACACAATAGCCACCGGTTCAATTTCGCGTATCGAAACTCCTTTTTGGCTGCTGTCGTATTCAATAACGGCCACCTTGCGGTTATCTATGGCGTTATTAACGGTGCTTAATAAATTGGGTGAATAGTGCATCTGTTTATGTTGCACTTGTTGTCTTGGGTAGGTGGTGTTTTCAATCATGGGTTGTGATTTTGAGCAAACGAATTTAGTTTTTAAACCAACCTAAACAAATTATTTAACTCAATTTATTTAAGTTGGTTTCCGCTCAAACCCACAACAGCAGGCATTATTGGAAACTTTGTCATATTGCAAAGTTTCCAATGTTATAACATATATCTACATTAGTTGGCTAACGATTGTTCTAACATGGCTATTTTTGAAAGGGCATCGTCGCGCTTTTTCTTTTCATTTTCTATCACCTCGGGCTTGGCGGATGCGACAAATTTTTCGTTGCTAAGTTTCTTTTCTACCGAAGCTAAAAAGCCCTTGGCATAGTCCAGTTCTTTTAATAGCTTTTCCCTCTCCTCACCTGCATTTTCAACCTCACCGGTTAGTATAAAAAATTTGTAGCCTTTGCTTATAAAAGTTTTGGTGCCCGGTTGGTCTTGCTCCACTTTTTCAAGCTTACCTAATCGCGCTAATTTTATAATCTTCTCTTTAAAGCCATCAAAGGTTACAGCATCGGTTCCGGTGTAAAATGCATCAACGGTTTCAATGTTCTTTTTGCCAGCGCGGGCGCGTATATCCCTAATATTGGTGATAAGCTCAAAAGTAAGTGCAGCCTCCGCAATCAGTCCTTCATCTACTTTACCGGCCTGCGGGTATTGCGCCACGCAAATACTTGAACCCTCTACCCGCGTATTTAACAAATGCCAAATCTCTTCCGTTACAAAAGGCATAACCGGGTTAAGCAACTTAAGCAGGGTTTCAAACAACTCTACCGTTTTGTTATAGGTATAGCTATCAATCGGTTTTTGATAATCGGGCTTAATCAACTCCAGGTACCAACTACAGAAATCATCCCAAATCAACTTATACAAAGTCATAAGGGCTTCGCTTAATCTAAACTCTTTGTAGCTATCGTTTAGCTCCAGTATCGCCTTATTTATTTTGCTGTGCAGCCAATCAATAGCTACTTTGTTCTCGGCATTTTCGCCTTCATAAACCTCCCAGCCCTTTACTAAGCGCAAAGCGTTCCATAGCTTGTTGCTAAAGTTGCGGCCCTGCTCGCATAGCTTTTCATCAAACAAAATGTCGTTACCAGCCGGCGAACATAGCAGCATACCCAGTCGCACGCCATCGGCACCATATTTTTCAATAAGGTCTAAAGGGTCAGGCGAATTGCCTAACGATTTGCTCATCTTTCTTCTAAGCTTATCGCGCACTATACCGGTGTAGTAAACGTTTTTAAACGGCTTCTCCCCTCTCCATTCATAACCGGCCATAATCATACGCATAACCCAGAAGAACATAATCTCCGGTGCTGTTACCAAATCATTAGTTGGGTAGTAATAGTTTATATCCTTGTTGTTAGGGTTCTCAAAACCATCAAACACCGATATAGGCCATAGCCACGATGAGAACCAGGTATCTAACACATCCTCATCTTGTTTTAGGCCTTGTTTACCCGACATAGCAATAGCTTTTGCTTCCGTTTTAGCTACAGCGGCCAAGTTGCCCTCTGCATCGTACCACGCAGGTATGCGCTGGCCCCACCACAGTTGGCGGCTAATGCACCAATCGCGTACGTTATCAATCCAGTGCTTATAGGTATTTTTAAACTTAGGCGGGTAGAATTTCAATTCATCCGTCATTACATCATCCAACACCTGCGGATTTTTTTCGAAGAATTTCTTCATATCCACAAACCACTGTAACGATAAGCGCGGCTCTATAATCGCGTTTGTTCTTTCGCTACGGCCCACCTTATTCTGGTAATCCTGCTTTTTAATCAGCAAGCCATCGGCTTCCAGTTTTTCTGCAGCCAGTTTGCGCGCTTTAAAGCGGTCTTCACCAATAAATATTTGGGCGGCCTCTGCAATAGTACCATCGGCATTAAAGCAATCAATTACCTCCAGGTTGTATTTCTTACCAATTTCGTAGTCATTCACGTCGTGAGCCGGTGTGATTTTTAATGCACCGGTTCCAAATTCAATATCTACGTAATCATCGGCAATTACCGGCACCTCCCGGTTTACCAAAGGCACAATAACCGTTTTACCTATCAGGTGCTTGTACCGCTCGTCGTTCGGGTTAACGCAAACTGCTACGTCACCCATAATGGTTTCTACACGCACGGTAGCTACGGATAGAAATTCTTCGCTATCCTTCAGCTTATACTTTACAAAATACAGCTGCCCGTTCTCTTCACTGTAAATTACTTCTTCGTTACTAAGTGTAGTTTTAGCCGAAGGGTCCCAGTTAATCATGCGCAGGCCACGGTAAATAAGGCCTTTTTTATACAGGTCTATAAACACTTCAATTACGGCATCGCTCAGCTTATCTTCCATGGTAAAGCGGGTGCGCTGCCAATCGCAGCTGGCGCCCAGCTTCTTTAGCTGCTCTAGTATGATACCGCCGTATTTTTCTTTCCACTCCCAGGCATAGGTCATAAACTCATCGCGGCTCAGGTCGCTCTTTTTAATGCCCTTTTCGCGCAGCATCTGCACCACTTTGGCCTCGGTAGCAATGCTGGCGTGGTCGGTGCCTGGCACCCAGCAGGCGTTTTTGCCCTCCATGCGGGCTTTGCGGATAAGTATATCCTGTATGGTATTGTTAAGCATGTGCCCCATGTGCAGCACGCCCGTAACGTTTGGCGGAGGTATTACAATGGTGTAAGGCTCGCGCTCATCGGGCTCGCTGTGAAAAAGGTTCAGGTCCAGCCAGTATTTATACCATTTATCTTCGGTTTGGGTGGGGTCGTATTTTGTAGGTAATTCCATATTTTGAGTATAAAGTAGATAGTATTAAGTAATAAGATAAATAGCCTGATTTTCACTATAACCATTCTGTTCTATCCTGGTTTTATTCGTGCAATTCGTGGCTAAGGCCGCTAAAATAAAAAGCCCTCCGAGTTATCAGAGGGCTTTATGTATTTTATGCATAAGTATGCTACCCTCTGTTGCCGGAGAGCACCACGACTGATTGTAATTGCGGCTGTTTGTTCATAGGGCCAAAATAGGAATATGCCACGAAAATCACGAATTAAATGCAATCAAAAATTAAATACATTGTGAAATAACTTCAAAAATCAATTGGCTGTTTTGTTATAATTCGTGCAATTCGTGGCATCTTAGCGCCTTATGAGCACCACCGAATCTACCTCTAACTACCGCCACCTCGAAAAAATGAGCACCCTGGAGTTGCTCACCAATATAAACCAGGAAGATAAATTAGTGTCACTTGCCATTGAAAAAGCCATCCCGCAAATAGAAAAACTGGTAGATGCCATTGCCGATAAAATGCTGGCGGGCGGGCGACTGTTTTATATAGGTGCAGGCACCAGCGGACGCTTAGGCATTGTAGATGCCAGCGAATGCCCGCCCACCTACGGTGTGCCGCAGGGCATGGTAATAGGCCTTATTGCCGGCGGCGATGGAGCTATACGAAAAGCGGTGGAGTTTGCCGAGGATGACCGCAACCAGGCCTGGAAAGATTTACAGGAACACAATATCACCAATAAAGATGCGGTAGTGGGCATAGCCGCCAGCGGCCGCACCCCTTATGTAATTGGAGGATTACAGACCAGCCGCGAAAACGGCATTGTTACCGGTTGCATAGTTTGCAATACCGGTAGTGCAGTAGCCCAACAAGCCGATTACCCGGTAGAGGTAGTAGTAGGCCCCGAGTTTGTAACCGGCAGCACCCGCATGAAGGCCGGCACGGCCCAAAAACTGGTACTAAACATGATTAGCACCAGTGTAATGATTAAAATAGGCCGCGTAGAAGACAACAAAATGGTAAACATGCAGCTTAGCAACGAAAAACTAATAGACCGCGGCACCAAAATGATAATGGAAGCCACCGGATTGGATTATGCAACTGCAAACAAATTGTTGCTGGAAGAAGGGAGTGTGAAGAAAGCGTTAGAGATGGTGAAAAAAAAATTATAAAAAAATCACATACCTATATATATTCATAGCAATGAATAAAATAATCACCGTAGCACTCCTTCTTGTTGGAATTTATTGCCATTCACAGGTTAATCGTTATGATAGCCCAGCAACTAGCCCTAGTGGGAGTTTCCAACCATATACACTTGATTACGACAAATTAAATAATGCACTACAAAAACGTCAAGATGAATATGATAATGCAAAAAGTTTTGCCGATGGCCTGTACGAACTTATTTCAAATCTAAGCAAAAAAGAAACTGATAAAAAATTTAAAGAAGATATCACAGGCATTAAAAGCGATTTAGATATACTTTATGTCGGTGATTTGTCTCGATCAACAACTAAACTTTCAAGCATAAAAAACAGAATTGAGTTTGCCATTTCAGAATATAATGACAGACTAAAAACTAATCAAAACACTGCTGACAATTCGAAGCATTTAAGGATGCTGATGCAAACCAAAGCGTACCAAGAAGCTCTTAACTATATAAACAACAACCTCATAAATCAACAAAACGTTAATCAAAACTATGCTTATTTGATGAGAGGTGATTGTTTGATGGCTATGTTAAAATATAAGGCTGCAGTAGATGACTATACAAGAGTTATGTCAAACTTAAGCGTATCATCAGATGAATACTTAGAAATTTTAGAACGTCGCATTTGGGCAAATTTGTATGGAGGGAATATCGATGATGGATTTAGCGATTCAAAACTATTGGTAAAATTAAAACCCCGTAATGCTGAAGGTTACTTTGCGCTAGGATATGCTCTTAACGAACAAAAAAAATATGGGGATGCTATAACGCAGTATGACGAAGCAATTAAAATGAATCCCAATCATTCAATGGCATATAACAATAGGGGATACATAAAATTTGGAACCGGCTTGAATATAAATGAGGCTTTAAGAGATATTGATAAATCAATTGGATTGGATAGCGAAAATGCATCTGCCTTAAGCAGTCGCGCGGAAATAAACATTCAATTAGAAAAATATACCGAAGCAATTATAGATTTAAATAAGGCTATAGCATTGCGCGAATCAGGGCTAGATTATTATTTGAGGGGGAATGCTAAAATTAAATTACATGATAAAATTGGGGCTTGTTCTGATTGGAGTAAAGCTGGCGATTTCAATGAAATGAGAGGGTATAATCAAATTTCTATATATTGCAAGTAACAATTTATGAATCTAAATAGCGCAATAGAAGTAAAAATTGTTTGGATAGGCACCAATAAATTATATTGTGATGAATACATATCCTATACAGAAGGCAATGCGGTGAAATATGCTAAACGGAAAATAAAATATAAAAAACAGAGATCTCCCAAAATCGAATCCATGGGTAATTTTGAAAGTATAGGTATAGCAGATTTCAACAACGTCATTAACGGCCAAATCATCTAAGTTTTACAGCTTCCCGTTCGCCTTCTTCCAATCTAACTCTGCTAACAGGAATGCGTAAAGCGATTGCAGGTAATTGAACTCGGTTTCCTTTAAAGTATTTTCGGCATCCAGCACATCCTGGTAGGTGGCCACTGCATTGGCATAGCGCACCGTTACATCCTTTACCACATCTTCGGCAAGGGCAACATTATCTTTTATCAGTTGCAGGCTGCTGGCGGCGTTGGCATAATTTACCAGCGACGATTGCAACTGGTAATTAACCGTGTTGCGCAACGTGCGCAGGTTATTTTCGTTTTTGGTAATAAGTAGTTTTTGCTGGTTGGCGAGCGATACTTTTTGCAGGCCATCAAAAATAGGCAGCGTCAACTTAAGTCCGATGTAAGAGTTCCAGAACCATCCATCTTTTCTAAAAACATTATCGTTATCCAGTCCTTGCCCGCCTATGTAGCCATAGCCGGCAAGTGTAGGTATGTAGCCGTAGTTTATCTTTTTAAGTTGTAAAGTATTTAGCTGCTGCTGCATACCTTCTGCTTTTAACTCTACCCGGTTGGCTTCGGCAAATTTATAATCGGGGTATTCGGGCAGTGTTTCTGTTTTAATATCTACCGGCAAGGCATCGGCCAATTCCAATTTTGAATCTAACGGCAAACCTATCACCTGCGCCAGGCTTAAGGCCGCCGTTTTTACCGAATCCTGCGCTACCTTTAGTTGATACTTAGCGTTCGATAAATTTAGATAGGCCCGGTTCATATCGCTTTTTAAAGCGTTCTGGTTATCGTACCGCACCTTGGTATCCTCATATGCTTTTTGATTTCTCTCTACGCTCTTCTGCGCTTTTTTTACCCTTTCGGTATTTAGTAAGGCGAGGTAATAAGTGCGCGATACACTCATTTTTAAATCTACCATAGCTTGCTGCAATTGCACGTTGCTTAGTTGCTGCTGCTGCTTAACATATTTCATATCGCTAATGGCAGCGATATCTACTATAGGCTGGGTAAGGTCTACCCCGGCTGTTGAAGAGTACTTGGTTCCCTGCTGGATAGTTCGCTGTTCATCTAAGCCCGTAATGGGGTTAGGAAACTTAAGCACTATTTGGCCCAGCTTAAGGTTGTCGCGCAAATCGAATGTTCCGTTTAGTTTAGGCAGGTATTTACTGGTGGCCTCTAAGCCCTTAGCCGAAGCAATTTGCTGATCGACCCGGTAGTTTTGAAACGCAGGTTGGTTTTTTACGGCATAATCAATAGCCTCGTTTAAACTAAGTTTAACGGGCTGCTGCGCAATAGCAATTGCAGCAAAGGCCGATAGCACAAACGAAAGAGAAATCTTTTTCATACACATATTTTACTGGAACAAAAAACTGAATTCATTTTAGTAACCCAAAACCGATTTAACCGAACCGTTGATAAAGCTGTTTTAAACGTTCCGCTAACTTCTAAACACCGAAGCGGGCTCCACCTGCGTAATACGCCTGATGGCCGCCACCACCCCCAGCATGGATACAATGAGCGTAATAGCCGCAAAAGCCAGGTACATTGCCGGGGAATAAGTAAACATTATACCCGCCTTGGCTATGCCCAGCCTAAAGCCGTTCATTAATAATATGCCCACCAGGTAACCCGCTATGGCAAAAATGAAGGCCTGGGTTAATATAAGTGTGCGCACGTAGCCGTTGGTAGCGCCTATGGCCTTAAGGGTAGCATAATCTTTAAGTCGGTCTGTAGCGGCCGAATAAAGCGTAAGGCCTATAATTATACTGCCGGCTATAATGGCAAAAACAATCAGCGTGCCTACCGAGGTAGCTATGCCGCTGCTGCCTAAAATGGTAGATACCGTTGCTTTTGAAAAATCTTTTTTGGTCCAGGCTTTTACGCCAAACATAGTACTATCAATAAGGGCAATAACCTGCTGTGGGTCGGTGCCCGGCTTAACCTTTACCAGCAAGGCGCTCACTTTATCGTGCGGAAACTTGCTGTAGTAGCGGGCCCTGTCGATAGTAGTAAACACAAAAGAGGCACCAAATCCACGTGCGCCATTAGTTTGTAGCATCACCTTAGCCCGCTTGCCGCCAATTTCGAACTGCGAACCCAGTTGAGCACCACCCAGCAATTTTTTATCAAACACATCGGTGGTTACGGCATCGTCAAAAAGCAGGTTATCGGTAGTGCCGCCGCTAATCTTCCAGGGGCCACCTACAAAAGCCGGTGCTTGCGAACCCACCAGCGTTATACCACCCGACTTGCCATCGGTAAACTTTGCTGATGAACCGGCAATTACCAACGGATAAACATGATCTATACCTCCTAGTGCCTCTATTTGCCGTTGGTAGCGGGCATCTATCTGGCCCAACGCGGCCACATTAGTAGTGCGGTTATCTACCACCCATATATCGGTTTCAATATTATCTACCAGGCTGCTCATCATACCGGTAAGAAACAAGAAGATACCCGTTTGCTGCCCTATCAAAAAAATAGAAATTACAACCCCAAACAAAGCTCCTATGCTTTTGGGCTTATCGTATAATATAAAGCGGATGGCGGTTCGTAACATGCGGGGCTTAGGGTTTAGTTAAATCAATTACCGCTTCTACCCTGCTATTAATAAGCAAACTGGCTCCATTGATTATTCTAATTCTAACCTCGCGCACCCGCCGGTCTTCCATGTTACCGCTGTCATCACTAAACAGCGATTTCTTCTTTAGGTAAGGGCTCAGGTAAACTACTTCACCCTCGGCTAAAACCTCATCGCTGGCCTGGGTGCGGATAGTAGCCTTTTGCCCAATCTTTAATTTGTTTACCCAAAGCTCATCTACCTCGCACAAAACACTAAGCGGCGAATTGGGAGCAAAATCAAACAACGGTTTCTCAATACTGCCTACACTACCCTCCGTTAAATCCATGTTTAGTATAACCCCATCGGCCGGCGCTTTTACGCGGCGGCGTTCGGCATCTACGGTGGCTAAGCGGGCATCGGCACCGGTTTCATTTAGTTTACTTTCTGCGCTGTGTAGGTCAGCCTGCAGGCGCTCTAAATCTTTAACGGTTTGGTCGTAGTCGGCCCGCGCGTTATCGGCATTCTGCCCGGTTTCTGCACCCTGCTCAAAAATCTTTTTCAACCGGTCCGACTTTACTTTTAGATTTTCGCTTTTAATACGTGCCACCGCAATTTGTGCTTGTATGTTTTCTATCTCTGCCTTTTGTGACCCTGTTTTAGATTGAACTTGCGCCACTTTGGCATCTTCATAATTATGTGCAAACTCAATCAGCACCTGCCCTTTTTTTACACTATCGCCGGCATGCACATAAATTTTCTTTATCACACCGTTTACTTCGCTACCAATAGCCGTAATTTTTTGTTCCGGTTCTACACGGCCAATAGCTATTACCCGTACCGGTTCGGCCGAAAGCTTAGGGGCTTCCGCAGCAGCCTTTTCGGTGTTACTATTGCAACCGGCTAACAGGCTTAGCAGCAAAACAGCACATAAAAGTTGTTTTATGCTTCTCATAATTTATGGATGGCTTAAGTTTTTCAAATATTCCGATTGCGATACTTCTTTAGCGGCACCGTTTTGCACCTCTACTACCCTGCTGGCATAAGGCACCAGGCGCTGATCGTGCGTTACCACTACCACACCAATACCGCTTTTTGCCAGCTGCTGTAACTGTTGCATTACAATACCAACCGATTTTACATCCAGCGAGGCCGTAGGCTCATCGCACAGCAACATAGGCGGGTCCGACACCAATGCACGGGCAATAGCCACCCGCTGCTGCTCGCCACCCGAAAGCATTTTAGGCAACGATTTTAACCGGTGGGTCATACCCAAAAAATCCAATGCTTTTATAACCCTTGGTTGCGCTTCTTTTTTAGGCACCCCTTGCAAGGTAAGGGGCAGCATTACATTCTCCTCTACATTTAAAGGCGCTATCAGGTTAAAACTTTGAAACACAAAGCCAATGTTATTAAGGCGCACATTGGCCATTTGTGCATCGCTAAGGTTATTAGTGTAAGTACCGTTAATCCAAACTTTACCCTGCGTTGGGTAAATAACACAGCCCAAAAGCGATAGCAGTGTAGTTTTTCCCGAACCAGAAGGGCCAATAATAAGCACCAGTTCGCCTTTACTTACTTTAAAATCGGTAGGTTGCAGGGCCACAACTTCGCTGTCGCCACTTTTATAAACTTTTCCTGCGCCTTCAAGGCGTGCAATTTCCATAGGGTTGGTGTAAAAAACTAAACGCTAATCAAGCCAATTTGTTCGTACCTAAAATATGACATTTAACAGTTGTATTACAAATCTAATTTCCTTGTTACTTTCGGTGCGTATGGCAAAAGAAGAATTAAGCGTTTTCGATATTTTTAAAATTGGTGTTGGCCCCTCAAGTTCACACACACTAGGGCCCTGGCGCGCGGCAGAAAGATTTTTAAGTGAATTGGATGTTAGGGAGGTAAAAGCCGTAAAGGTATATCTGTATGGCTCGCTGGCAAAAACCGGCAAAGGCCACGGAACTGATATTGCAGTAGTGCTGGGGCTAAACGGCGAAGACCCTGTAACATTTGATACAACACAGCTTACTGCAACGCTGGATAGCATTAAAAACTTAAAAAAGATAAAGCTGGCCGGGCAAGCTGAAATCGATTTTGACCCGGATGCGGATATAGTTTTTTTAAAGAAGGAAAGCCTGCCATTCCACCCCAATGCCTTAAAGTTTTCGGCTACGTTCAACAACGGCGAACTAAAAGAGGAAGTATATTACTCGATAGGTGGAGGCTTTGTAGTTAAAGAGGGAGAAGATGCCACGCATAAAAAATCGGCTAAGCTAAAGTATGAAATAAACGATGCCGATGATTTACTACAAAACTGTATGCGGGCCGGTTTAAGTATTTCGCAGCTGGTAATGGAAAATGAAAAATGCTGGCGCAGCGAAGCCGAGACGCGCAAGGGAATATTAAACCTGAGCGATGTAATGTTTGATTGCATTTACCGCGGTTGCCAAACCAGCGGCACCTTACCCGGTGGTTTAAATGTTACGCGGCGTGCCGCCAAAATGAATAAGCAGCTTTTGAAAAACGCTGTGTATACTAATTATGAAGAGTGGCTGGCCGCTGTAAAAAAAACAGACCTAACATTTACCAGCACCATGAACTGGATTAGCTGCTTTGCATTGGCCGTTAATGAGGAGAATGCATCGTTTGGCCGCGTAGTTACCGCACCTACCAATGGTGCCGCCGGTGTAATACCGGCTGTATTAATGTACTACACACTATTTGCCGGTGGCAGTAATGATGATGATACCGTGCGCTTTATGCTTACCGCAGCCGAAATGGGCAGCCTGTTTAAAAAAGGCTCCACCATTTCAGCGGCTATGGGAGGCTGCCAGGCAGAAATAGGCGTAAGCAGTGCTATGGCCGCCGGGGCATTAACCGAATGCTTAGGAGGCACGCCATCGCAGGCTATGCAGGCTGCTGAAATAGCAATGGAACACCACCTGGGTATGACCTGCGACCCCATTGGCGGACTGGTGCAAATACCTTGTATTGAGCGTAACACCATGGGGGCTATTAAGGCCATTACAGCATCGCAACTGGCGCTGCAGGGCGATGCCGACCTGATGAAGGTATCTTTGGATGCGGTTATAAAAACCATGTGGGAAACCGCTATGGATATGAGCAGCAAATACAAAGAAACTGCCGATGGCGGATTGGCCATCAACATACCGCTTAACGTGCCCGAGTGCTAAGCATAAATTTATTGGCATTGCTTTTTATGGCATTAGTGCATGAAAGGTCCGTTGCTGTATATTGGTTGTTCGGGGTATTACTACTCTTACTGGCGAAATAAATTTTACCCGCAGGGCTTAAAACCCGCCCAATGGCTGAGCCATTACAGCACCATTTTTAATACGGTTGAACTAAACGGAACTTTTTACCGTAAACCTACACTAGCTGCTTTACAAAAATATGCAGCAGCTACAGGCGATGATTTTAAATTTTCGGTTAAAATGAGCCGCTTCGTAACCCATATTAAGCGGTTGAAAGATTGCCAGCAGGGCATTGACGAGTTTCATAGCCTGATCGAAGAAGGATTGGGCAATAAGCTTTCATGCGTATTGTATCAAATGCCCCCTTCGTTTCAATATAACGACGAAAATATAGACCGGGTATTAGAAGCAATAGCCTGTTCACCCAACAACGTAATAGAGTTTCGTCATGTCAGTTGGTGGAATGAGGATGTTTACAAGGCGCTTAAAAAGCACAAAATAACCATGTGTAATGTAGATTTTCCGGGCTTGGAAACTCCCATTGTAGATACTTCGCCCAATTTTTATTTACGCATGCACGGCACTCCCGTATTATTCAAATCCAGTTACGATTTAGATGCACTGCAGCAGTTTACGGAACAACTTCCGGCCAAAGGCAAAACCAGCCACATTTACTTTAACAATACGTATTACGAAGCCGGCTACACAAATGCTATGCAGTTAAAACAGATTGTTGCTACTGATAAAAGTAACAGCTTATAAATAAACAAAGCCTGCAATTGCTTGCAGGCTTTGTTTATTAAGTTTAGGTTTTTCAATTTCTGGGATGTTTCCCCTCAGCTATTTCTTCAATCATCTTCTTACAAAAGGCTTTTAAGTCATCGGGCTTGCGGCTGGTTACCAATCCCTGGTCTACCACCACTTCTTCATCTACCCATTGTGCGCCGGCATTGGTTATATCTGTTTTTAGCGATGGCCACGATGTTACCTTTCTGCCTTTTAATTTTCCCGTTTCTACTAAAGTCCAGAGGCCGTGGCAAATAGCAGCTACAGGCTTACCGGTAGCCATAAATTCAGAAGCAAACTGAACAGCTGATACATTCATTCGCAAAGCATCTGGGTTCATTACCCCACCGGGCAATACCAGGGCATCGTAATCAGATGCGCTAACACTATCAATAGTTTTATCTACATCATACTCCGCACTCCAATCTTTCCCGCTCCACGATTTTACTTTGCCGCTTTTAAGCGAAATTACTTCTACTTTAGCGCCTGCATCTTTTAATGCCTCCACAGGTTTGCTGAATTCCGACTCTTCAAAACCGTGGGTTACCAGAACGGCTACCTTTTTATTGCCTAACTTATCGCTCATATTATTATTGAATTAAAAATTTCAGTAAATACTTTATCGGGTAAAAGCTTAAGCGCTTATCAATGATAAATGAATCCGCCGCTTCCTCCTGATTTGACACTTCCGATTCAAGGCACCCCGAACCTTTTTCTGTTTCAGAAGGAACTTCATTTAATAAGTTCCAGATTTTATAGTAGTACATAACTTGCTATTTATTTTCCTTTTAAACTATCGCGTAACTGCTTAATGGCTATATGGTCCTGGTGCAGGCTTTGGCGCTGCTCATTAACCAAATTTTTAATTGGCTGTGGCAATCCATCTTCTTTTGCCGCCATTTCGTACACCTCGTGCGCAGCATCTTCGCCAAACTCGCAGCTATCTACAATAGCAGCGCGGTCTTTTTTAGTAATGGCCGCTCTTAAGTCCATCCAGGCACGGTAAAGTTTACCGCTATTGGTAGTTCCGCCGGTAGGTTCGCCACCTGCTTTTATAATTTCGTCGGCCAATTCGTTTTTAAACTTAAAGCTATGCTCGGCCATTTCTTTAAACAGTTCTTTCAAATCAGTATCTTCAGTTTCTTTAAGCGCGTGCTTATAACCCTCTACGCGGTCGTTATTAATTTCCATTAATGAATTAAGGGTAGCCACAACGGCTTTATTGCTTTCGTTTTGCATGATGATGGTTTTTTGTTGTTCCCGTGGTTCAAAAAACTTATGCCATAGCTTAGCCGAATATGGATTAAGCAGAACGGGGAAATGAGAAATTAGCCGAAGTTGGCATTGTGAATTTTATTACCCCATTGGGGCATGTAGCCTGCCTATCAAAGCACATCACTATATGCTAAAAACTTATACCATAAGGCATATGCTTTATATATAGCACAGCGCATACTTTGCCTAAAACCAAAATTTAAAAATCAATATGAAACATAACACAATCATCCGTTTAGCATCCATGTTTGCCGTAGGAGCCTTTCTCGCAGCCTGCAATTCTCACGATTCGGTTAAAGAAGCCAATACCGAAAATTCGCAGAAAGCGGATTCGATGCAGGTAGCTCCTGTAAGTGAAAAAGATTCGAAATTCCTAACCTCGGCAGCCAGCGGCGGAATGATGGAGGTGGAATTAGGCAACTTAGCACAGCAGCAAGCATCTAACGCCCGCGTAAAAGCCTTTGGCGCCATGATGGTGCGCGACCATAGCAAGGCGAATGACGAGTTAAAGAAAATTGCCGGCGATAAACAGGTTAGCCTGCCAGTAGAAATGAGCAACCACCACCAAATGATGGTGGACGACCTTAAAAAGAAAAGCGGTAAAGATTTTGACAAAGCCTATATAGACATGATGGTAGATGACCACCATGAAGATATTGAAGCTTTTAAAGAGGCTGCCGGTGACGCTGTAGATAGCGATATTCGTGGTTTTGCAGGCCGCACCTTACCCACATTGCAAACGCACCTCGACTCAGCCACAGCTATTAAAGATTCAAAATTAAAGTAGTGGATTGCATTATAAAAGAAGGTTATATTCCTGTAATAACGGAGTAAAACCTTCTTTTATAATGTGTAGTAATACGCTGGATGGCAAACAGCAATAAAAAGCCAATAAATAAGCCGGCGGTTAATCCTGCAGTAGCTCCAATTAATGTAGCTGCCCCCGGGCTAAACCAGTGCATTACCATATTAAGCAATGCCAGGCCTAAGGCGCCGATAAGCAAACCAAAGCTGGAAGGAAATAAATAGATAAAAGTTTTGAAACCTTTGGTAAAAGATCGCTTGTTAAGCCCAACAATTACTGAAGTAGACAATACCCCCGCAGAAACCAGCACTGCTACAAAAGCGAAAACCATTAGAGACAGCACTATACCTACCCCAATAAGCAATAAAGCACCTATTGCCATCACTACCGTACCTATCAATAAGCCTGGTGCAAAATCGTTATCAGCAGTAGTGGTAGTTTGTGCATACACTGCAACATAACTGAGCATGGTAGCAAATACCGATAAGGCTGTCTTTTTCATAATAATTTAATTACTCCGCAAATATACCCTGCACAGCAATGCAGCTACTGTAGTTAACAGTTTTTTGAGGTTGAATTTCTACAAGTTTAACAGCGATTAATAGGCACCTGCTTTTATACCATAAGGTAAACTACAAGCATTATGAAAACTATAAACACCAAAACAAAAAACGAACTGGGTGGCGAATGGGGAAGAAAAGTTGGATTTTAATCGCACTTTTCGTCAACAAATTTGTTATTACATAACACATGCAGCCACTACTACGCTTTACCAATAAGGGCATCTATTGCCGGCAGGGCGATTTTTATATCGACCCATGGCGGCCCGTAGAGCGAGCGCTGATAACACACGGCCATAGCGACCACGCACGATGGGGCAGCAAAAACTACTTGGCCCATCACGATTCGGAAGCCATTATGCGCCTTCGGCTCGGTGCCGATTTAAATCTACAAACCATTAATTTTAATGAAGCTGTTTTTATGAATGGGGTAAAGGTAACATTTCACCCGGCCGGGCATATCATCGGCTCGGCGCAAATAAGAGTGGAATATAATGGTGAAGTATGGGTATTTACGGGTGATTATAAAACGGAAGATGATGGCATAAGTGGTACCTTTGAACCCATTAAATGCCACACATTTATTACAGAGTCTACTTTTGGGTTACCTGTTTACCAGTGGAAACCTCAAACCCAAATCTTTTCCGACATAAATAACTGGTGGGATAAAAATAAAGCCGCCGGCAAAAACAGTATCCTTTATTGCTATAGCCTGGGTAAAGCGCAGCGGGTGTTAGAATACCTTGATAAAGAAATTGGCAACATATATGCGGCCACATCGGTTTACAACGCCCAAAAAGCGATGATAGATGCGGGTCAGAATTTATACCCGGTGGAACATTGGGCTAACATTAAAGAAAAAGAGAAAGGCATAATTATAGTAGCGCCGCCTTCGGCACAAAACACGCCGTGGACTAAAAGGTTTGAGCCTTTAGTGGATGGCGTGTGCAGTGGATGGATGCATGTGCGCGGTGCACAACGCCGCCGCAATGCCGATGCAGGCTTTAGCCTAAGCGACCATGCCGATTGGAATGGATTACTGACAGCGGTAAAAGCCACCGGCGCTACCAAGGTATATGTAACGCATGGCTTTCAGGCCACCTTTGCCCGCTACCTTACCGAAATTGGTATAGAAGCCGAAGAAGTAAAAACCGAGTATGGCGATGAAAGCGGTGAGGACATTCCCGAAACAACCAATGAACCCTAAACGCCATGAAGTTGTTTGCCACACTTATTGATGAGGTTTCTGCCAGCACCAAAACAAATGAAAAGTTGAGTGCTATCATCCGCTATTTTTCATCCGCTAATGAGGAAGATAAAATATGGGCGTTGGCTTTATTTACCGGCCGCCGCCCAAAGCGCACAGTTAATTCAACTAAGTTACACGAATGGTGTGCCGAGATGGCAGGCTTGCCTTTATGGCTATTTGAAGAAAGCTACCAAAACGTAGGCGACCTTGGTGAAACTATTGCTTTGATATTGCCACCATCCAACGCAGTAAGCGAAAAAAGCCTGGCACATTGGATGCATTACCTGATTGATTTAGGGGATAAAACAGAAGAAGAAAAAAAACTGGCTGTTACTTCTGCCTGGGCAGAATTGGGAACAAAAGAGCGTTTCGTATTTAATAAATTAATGAGCGCTTCGTTTCGTATTGGAGTTTCAGAGGCATTAATAATAAATGCGCTGGCTAAAATTTATAATACCGATGCACAAGTAATGGCCCATCGTATAAGTGGCAATTGGAATCCATTAAACACAACCTTCCATGAATTGGCACACGGCGAACATACCGATACCGACGCCAGTAAACCATACCCTTTTTATCTGGCTTATCCTTTGGAAGAATTACCCGAAACCCTGGGGCAACCGGAAGAGTGGCAGGCTGAATGGAAGTGGGATGGCATACGCGGTCAATTAGTAAAACGCAAAGACCAGTTATTTGTATGGAGCCGTGGTGAAGAGTTGATTACCGATAAATTTCCTGAGTATCAAAAACTGCAAAAGCTGTTACCCGACGGCACTGTGTTAGATGGAGAAATCATCTGCTTTATAAACGGAAAGCCTTTACCCTTTAATGTTTTGCAAACCCGTATTGGAAGAAAAAACGTAAGCAAAAAGATTTTGCAAGATGCACCGGCGGTATTCCTTTCTTATGATGTATTGGAGTATGATGGCAATGATATCCGCACCAAGCCGCAGGCTGAAAGGAGGCTGCTGCTGGAAAAAATAGTTGAGCAGACAAAGCAAACATCTGAACCCGCAAACAACGATTTTGTGTTGCAGCTTTCGCCTTTAGTTCAATTTACTAATTGGGAACAACTTATAGCCCTGCGACCGGACTCGCGCTTAAATGCCAGCGAAGGCCTGATGCTTAAACGAAAAGATTCTATTTACCAGGCGGGACGCAAACGCGGCGATTGGTGGAAATGGAAAGTAGAGCCTCTTTCGATTGATGCGGTATTAGTGGCTGCGCAAAAGGGTAGCGGAAGAAGATCGAGTTTATATACCGATTATACCTTTGCCGTAAAAGATGCCGAGGGCAAACTGGTAACTTTTGCCAAAGCCTATTCGGGTCTTACCGATAAGGAGTTCGGCCAGGTAGATTACTTTATTAAGCGCAACATATTGGAAAAGTTTGGACCGGTGCGCACCGTAACCCCATCGCTGGTTTTTGAAATAGGTTTTGAAGGCATTGCCGAAAGCAGCCGGCATAAATCGGGCGTAGCCGTTCGCTTTCCGCGCATGCTGCGCTGGCGGCAGGATAAAACACTGGATGACATTAACAGCATAGATGATTTAAAAGCTTTGCTGCATATTTACAACAACAGGGCAGAGCAGGATAATGGCTAAAAAAACAGGTATAGGCGAGCAGGTAGTAATGGACTGGATGGAGGCCAAAGGCTGGACTGCGTTTGGTTTTCAAAAACAAGCCTGGCAACATTTTGCCGAAGGTAAGTCGGGCTTGCTAAATGCTCCTACCGGTTTTGGTAAAACCTTCGCCCTGTTTTTACCAGTGCTAATTGATTGGATAGATAAAAACCCCGATAAGTGGCAGGATAAAAAAGAGAATGGGTTACAACTGCTTTGGATAACCCCTTTACGCGCTTTAGCTAAAGATTTACAACGCGCCATGCAGGAAGTATGTGATGCCATCTCACTACCCTGGAACATTGGTTTGCGAAGCGGCGATACCAGCACCACCGAACGCGCTAAACAAAAAAAACAATTGCCCGAGGTACTGATTATTACACCCGAGAGCCTGCACTTATTATTAGCACAAAAGGAATATCCTAAAGTTTTTAAGCCCCTGCAAAGCGTTGTTATTGATGAGTGGCATGAACTATTAGGCACCAAACGCGGTGTGCAGGTAGAACTTGCCCTTAGCCGTTTAAAAGGTTTGAAACCAGAGACCGATAAGCCTTTACGCATTTGGGCTATAAGCGCCACGATTGGCAATCTGCACGAGGCTATGGAAGTAGCTTTAGGCGCCAATGCAAAAGATGGCGTAACCGTTAAAGCTGATTTAAAAAAGAAGATAGAGATAGAATCTATATTACCTGATTCGATAGATAAATTTCCATGGGCGGGGCACTTGGGTATACGTATGCTGGAGAAGGTGATACCGGTGATAGAGCAAAGCAATACCACCTTGTTATTCACTAACACCCGTAGCTTTTCCGAAATTTGGTACCACGCGCTTTTAAACGCGCACCCGGAGTTTGCAGGTGTTATAGCCTTGCACCACGGTTCCGTATCCGCCGAAACGCGGGAGTGGATTGAAAATGCTTTGCACGAAGGTGGTTTAAAAGTAGTAGTGTGTACCTCCTCCTTAGATTTGGGTGTAGACTTTAGGCCCGTAGATACGGTTATACAAATTGGCTCGCCTAAAGGCGTTGCTCGCTTTATGCAGCGTGCAGGTCGCAGCGGTCATTCGCCCGATGCCGTAAGTAAAATTTATTTTATGCCTACACATTCGTTGGAGTTAGTAGAAGCCGCTGCTTTAAAACAAGCCGTGCGCGATAATATAGTGGAGCAACGTCAACCGGTGGTTAATGCTTACGATGTTTTAATACAATATCTCTGCACACTGGCTGTAGGCGAAGGATTCAGGCCGCAACCAACGTTAGAAGAAATTAAAAGCACCTATGCTTACAAAGACCTTACAGATGATGAATGGCAATGGACACTTAACTTTATAACCACCGGTGGTAGTGGCCTTGGCAGTTATGATGAATACAAAAAAGTAGAGATAACCGATGGGCTTTACCAGATAAACGACCGCAAGCTGGCCATGCGCCACCGCATGAGCATTGGCACCATTGTAGGCGATGCTATGATTCGTGTGAAGTTTATGAAGGGTGGCTATGTGGGCACCATAGAAGAGAGTTTTATATCTCGTTTGAATAAAGGTGATGTATTCTCTTTAGCAGGCCGCAACCTGGAGTATGTAATGATAAAAGATATGGACGTGTTGGTGCGCCGTAGCACCGGCAAAAAAGCCATTGTGCCAAGCTGGCAAGGCGGGCGCATGCCTTTAAGCGTCGACCTTGGCGAAGTGCTAAGACATACCTACAATTCTGCCAGCGATACAAGCAAAACTAAAGGCAGCGATGAAATTGAAATGAAAGTATTGCAACCTCTGTTTCAACTACAAAACGAACTATCACATGTACCCGGCGAAAACGAAACGCTGGTAGAATACATTGAAACACGCGACGGGCATCACTTATTTATTTATGCCTTCGAGGGCCGGGGTGTGCACGAAGTGATGGCTTCACTCCTCGCCTATCGCTTAAGCTTAATAAAACCACTTACCTTCTCAATTGCCATGAACGATTATGGATTTGAGTTATTGAGCGACCAGCCCATACCTATCAGCAATAAAATACTAACCGATATGTTCAGCACCGATAACCTGGTGGCTGACATACAAAAAAGCGTAAACGCTACCGAAATGGCACGGCGCAAGTTTAGGGCCATAGCCGTCATAGCGGGCCTGGTGTTTAGGGGCTATCCGGGGGCAGGGGTAAAGAACAAACACCTGCAATCGTCCTCTGGCATACTATTTACAGTGTTTAATGATTACGACGAAAAAAGCCTGCTGCTTAAGCAGGCCTATAATGAAGCCTTTAACGACCAGATTGAAGAAGTGCGCCTGCGCAAAGCCATGCACCGAATACAGCAATCGGATATCATTTTAAAATACCCCAAAAAGCTTACGCCTTTTTCGTTCCCCATAAAAGTAGACTCGATGCGCGAAAACCTGACCAGCGAGAAACTAGAAGACCGTATTAAAAAAATGAAAGCACAATTAGAGAAGCCTTAATTGACTGTTTAACATTAATCTTACTTGATTAGGCGGAACAATTCATAGAATTGCATCCGAGAGAAAATGCAATTAGAGTTACAGAACCACCATTTCGAATTATTACCCGAACGGGCCATTTTTTGGCAAGAGGAAAAAGCACTTATCTTATCCGATATACATATCGGTAAGGGTATGCATTTTCGAAAGGCGGGCATTCCTATTCCTAAAGAGTTATTTGATGACGACTTACAAAAACTGGCAACACTAATTGAAAGGTTTAGTCCGGTTATGCTGATTGTGGTAGGCGATATGTTCCACAGCCATCACAATAACGAGGTAGTAATGTTCGACCTTTGGCGGGTGCAATATCCCCATCTCCCCATCCATTTGGTAAAAGGCAACCACGATATACTTTCGGCCCAAAAGTTTAAAGAATTAGAGATTACTGTTCACCGCGAAACATTCGTATTGCGTGGTTTTAACTTTTCGCATGAGCCTTGCCATGATGATGGACAATTCTGCTTCAGCGGGCACATCCACCCCGGCATCCGCCTCAGCGGCCTTGGCCGACAGGTTATTAAACTGCCCTGCTTTCATTTTACTCCAAACACCTGCACCCTTCCGGCCTTCAGCAAATTCACAGGCCTGGCCCTAATTGAACCACAGAAAGAAGATAAAGTTTTTGCCATCTACGATAATAAAGTGGAAGAAATTTAAGCCCACATGTCCTAGTGTATTTAATTGGCCTTGCGAACTTTGGCGTTAAGAAAATTATTCTGCACAACCGTTAAAAACTGCATACTGTTTGAAGTGGCGCGCGCTAAACAATTTATAATAGCGCGATAAGATTTCGGCGCCACAAGTTTATGCAGTTTAGGTTGGCAGGATGATTTTTAGCCAAAAGTCGCACAGCCTTGAACTTTTCTTTGTTACTTTCTTTTGGTTCAAGCCAAAAGAAAGTAAAATGTAAGGCATTAAGCACCTAACATTTTGTTATCTTTTCCAAACTCCCCCCATTTACCAACACCGCGTGTTTCCATTTTTAGGTTATTGGCTGCAACTATATTAGCTTGCAGTTGTTTATTATACCATACTATGCTTGGGTATCGTTTTTCTAAATTTAATGATAAAGGCCAATCGCCTTTCGATAAGCTGTTTGATATTTTCAAGCAACTACTTACCTATACCAGCGGCGATGTGGGCGAAGCCCTTAGCTGGTTGACCGAACTGGATAAAGAATATAAACTAACCACGCCTGAGTACGGCATTGGCGATTTTATTAATGAACTCCGTGAGAGAGGTTACCTGAAAGAACCTGAACCAAACAGTGGCGAGTTTGCAATAACCAGCAAAACAGAAAAGGCGATACGCGAAAGTGCGCTCGACCGTATTTTTGGCAAGCTTAAAAAGGGCAAAAGCGGCAACCACAAAACCAAATACACCGGCAGCGGCGATGAGATGAGCAGCGACCTGCGCAGCTTTCAGTTTGGCGATAGCCTGGAGCAGATAAGTATGCTGGAAAGCTTCCGAAATGCACAAATAAACCACGGCATTGGTGAGTTTATGATGAGCGAAGATGATTTGCTGGTGCGCGAAAAAGAACACAAAACGCAAACCAGTACGGTGCTGATGATCGACATTAGCCACAGTATGATATTATATGGAGAAGACCGTATAACTCCGGCTAAAAATGTGGCTATGGCGCTAGCCGAATTAATTAAACGCAAATACCCTAAAGATACGCTCGATATTATTGTGTTTGGCGACGATGCCTGGCAAATTGAATTAAAAGACTTACCTTATTTACAGGTAGGCCCATACCATACCAATACCGTGGCCGGGCTTGAACTGGCCATGGATATTTTGCGCCGTAAAAAGAATGCTAACAAGCAAATTTTTATGATAACGGATGGCAAGCCAAGCTGCATTAAAGAGAATGGTCGCTATTATAAAAACAGCTTTGGGCTCGACCGTAAAATCGTAAACATGTGCTTGCGCCTGGCTGCATCTGCCCGCCGGGTTAAAATACCTATCACCACTTTTATGATTGCCAGCGACCCTTACCTGCAAAGTTTTGTAGAGGAGTTTACGCAGGCAAATGGCGGCAAGGCCTTCTATACCTCCTTAAAAGGTTTAGGCGAATATTTGTTTGAAGATTTTGAAAGAAATAAAAAACGAAAAGTAAGATGAAGTTGATGCTATCGTTAGCTACTATTTTTTTCGTTTTCAATAGCTATTCCCAAGGCGCGTATTGTAATGACTCTATTTTGGTGTCGCGCTTTCCGGCAGCTTCTGCATGTATTGAGAAGAAAAAACAATTATTGGCAGAGGGCGTAGATACAGTGCTTTACTTTCTTAATGTTGGAACAAACACCACCTACTGTGAAGGATTCGTTCTTTATGTAAATAATGGGACCTATTACCAATATCAAATCCAATCCAAAAAACGTTCTTCTGGAAAGCTTCGTAAAGTTGCGCCAACAAAAACTGAAACGATTAACTTCTTTTTTGCAAACAAAATTTGGAACGACACCTTGCCATTTAAGAAACCCAACTATTGGATTGACCATCCTACAGTTTACATCTATAACCTGTCCTACAACAAACAGCATTTTTGCTTTGATGTGATTGATTATTGGGTTGCAGAAAACAACATGTATTTAAAAAGTAAGCTTGTGGAATTATTTGAAAAGAAATAAAAAACGAAAAGTAAGATGAAGTTAATTGAAACCTTAGGCGAATTAAAAAAGAGCGGTTACGTATCAAAGTCTATAAAAGATGAGTTACGCGATAACCTTTTAATTAAGCTTAAAAACAAAGAGAAGATTTTTAAGGGCATTATGGGTTACGATGACACCGTAATACCGGATATAGAGCGGGCCATTCTATCTCGCCACAATATGAACTTATTGGGCTTGCGTGGACAAGCAAAAACCCGTATTGCGCGACAGATGACTGAACTGCTGGATGAATACATACCGGTAGTAGCGGGCAGTGAATTAAACGACGACCCGTTACAGCCTATATCGCGCTATGCAGTAGATTTAATAAAAGAAAAAGGCGACTCTACTCCTATTGCCTGGTTACACCGCAGCGAACGCTATGCCGAAAAATTGGCAACGCCCGATGTAAGCGTTGCCGATTTAATTGGCGATGTAGACCCTATTAAAGCCGCCAACCTTAAACTTAGCTATGCCGATGAGCGGGTAATACATTACGGTATGATACCCCGTAGCAACCGGTTCATTTTTGTAATAAACGAGTTGCCCGATTTACAGGCACGTATACAAGTTGCTTTGTTTAATATTTTGCAGGAAGGCGATATTCAAATACGCGGCTTTAAACTTCGCGTGCCTTTAGATATTCAATTTGTATTTACCGCCAACCCCGAAGATTATACCAACCGCGGAAGTATTGTAACCCCACTTAAAGACCGTATAGGCTCGCAAATATTGACGCACTACCCTAAATCGGTAGAGATGAGTAAGCTGATTACGGCGCAGGAGGCTGGCCTTGGTGCCAACCAAAAACAAAATGTAGAAGTAGGCGAAGTGCTTAAAACTCTAATTGAGGGTATTGCCTTCGAGGCACGCTTAAGTGAGTTTGTAGATCAGAAGAGCGGTGTTAGCGCCCGCTTAACTATTTCGGCTTTTGAAAATTTGGCCAGCACGGCCGAGCGCCGCATGATAATTAACAGCGAAGCAACTACTGCCGCCCGTATAAGCGACCTTGCCGGTGTAATACCGGCCATCAACGGCAAAATAGAGTTAGTATATGAAGGCGAGCAAGAGGGCAGCGCCATGGTAGCGCAAAGCCTTATAAGCAAAGCTATCCGCAATTACTTTATCACCATATTCCCTGACCCGGGTAAACTGAAAAAGAAAAAACAACAATCGCCTTATCAAAAGGTAGCCGATTGGTTTAGCGAAAACAATGTGGTGGATTTACTGGTAGATGACAGCGATAAAACCTACCACAGCATATTAGATGCAATACCCGCGTTGGATGAATTAGTAGATAAATACTCACCCAACCTAAAAGGCAACGAGCGTTATGTAATGAAAGAATTTTTGCTGCATGGTCTTGCCGAACATTCGCAATTAGGCAAAGTAACTTTAGAGCGCGGCGTTCAGTTTAAAGACCTCTTCGGCTCTATGTTTACCGGCAGCGATGGCGGATTAGATGAGAGCGAGTTGAATTAAATTGTTCATAACCCTATTTCCAGCAAAACTACACTCAGGCAAAAGTTATTTTTGTAAATACATATACTGCTGCTGAACGGAAGAACAATTAGGTTATACTAAAACAGATTTAATAACCTCTACCAGTTCGCGCACGCTGTTAGGTTTCGAAAAAAAATCGGTGGCTCCAAGACTTTTAACCGAAGTACGGGAAGATGCGTGAGAGGAAGTAGAAAGTACAATAACCGGTATATGCTCCAGGGCCTCATTATTTTTAATATGCACTAAAAATTGCTGGCCGTTCATTAACGGCATATTAAGATCTAAAAAAATAATATCCGGCTCAAGCACTTTATCCTCTAACGCTTTTAATGCCTTAACCGGGTTATTATATACAATACAAGCAACAGGATTTTCAAGTTGATCGATAGCCGCCAGAAAAATCTCCTGGTCATCGTCGTCATCTTCTATTAGCAGCACTTTTTTTTCACTCATTGGCTAAATATAACGGCCGCAAAATTAGAAGATATACTTAAACTCCTAACCGGGAACACCGGTATAACCGCCTTTAATTTCCACAATTTCTTTAAAAGCTACAATTTACAGATGGATAATGCACATGGTATGCACCGTTCTTTAAAGTATTTGCTCCTGTTTTTCACAAAAAAATCCAATTTACAGGCTAAAAACCTTTGCTAATAGCTAAACACGATTACCTTTAAAAAATAAAAATTATACATGAAAAAAATTATACCTCTTTTTATTGCCGCTTTATTACTTGCAGGCAATACTTTTGCTCAAACGCAAATTCCGAATGGAAGTTTTGAAAACTGGACTACCGGCAATCCGGATAGTTGGGGAACTTCAGACGGCGTGCTTGTTGGCTTTGGCCTTCCGGACCCCGGAACTGCGGAACAGGAAACCACCCCCGCTAACGTTTACGCCGGCTCCAGCGCTGTATTATTAACTACTAAAAATGTATCTACTCCGCTTGGTGCACGCGATGTGCCGGGTGTGGTAAGTTTGGGTAAAATTGGGTTAAACATAACTACCTTCTCTCCTTTTGTAACAGGTGCCACGTATACCGATAGGCCCGATTCTATCCGCTTTGCCGCAAAATTTACAAGCGGACCAAGCAGCACCGATACAGGTGTAGTGGTAATGACACTTACGCGCTGGGCTAACAACCGGGCCAATGTTGTTTCGCAGGTTTTTGTACCAATAGCCCCCAGCGCAACGTATACATTGTTTACTCAAAAATTACAATATCAAACCAATAATCAACCTGATACACTATTAATTCAGGCCATATCCGGCTCGTCGCAAAATGTTGTAATTGATAGCAAACTGTGGGTAGATGATTTTAGTTTTATTGGTATTGATAGTAGCTTTAGAGCATATATAAATCCTAACCAGGATGTTGATGCATGTGCAGGCGATACGCTTACTTTCAGAAGCGATCCATCGGCTACCGATACCTTCCAATGGTATAAAGATAATACGCCAATAAATGGAGCTAACCAGGAACTTTACCGCACTACTGCCAATGGAGCTTACTCGGTTAAGGTAACCCATGCTGGTACCGATTATTATTCCGATACGGTTAATGTTACCTTCCATGCCTTGCCGGTAGCTACCTACACGGTTGATGCAGCGCAGGATACACTTTGTAGCAATGCACCATCGGTAACGCTTACAGGCGGAAGCCCTCTTGGTGGAGAGTATTCGGGCACAGGGGTTAGTAATAATTCATTTAGTCCTGGTGCAGCAGGTGTTGGTCAAAATACCATTACCTACACAGTTAGCGATAACTTTGGTTGCAGTGCAAGTGCCGACCAAACTATATTAGTAAGAGTTTGCACCGGTATTGAATCGATAGCCGCTAATGATTTACTTAGCGTTTACCCTAATCCGGCAAACAGCAATATTACTATTACACTTCCCGGCGAAACTTTTGCATTGCAAATTACCGACCTTAACGGCCGTGTATTAGTTGCCGAAAAAACAGTTACCGAAAGAACTACTATTAACTGCAGCAATTTTGCAACCGGCACTTACTTTGTAAAAGTAAGCAATCAGCAGTTTCAGGTTACCCGCAGATTTGTAAAAGAGTAACTACTTGCCTTAAGCAAAACAGACACCCAATAGACGTAAGTTTATTGGGTGTTTCTATTTATTGGCTCATTTCGAAAAAATGCCTTACAGGTTACTTTTGCATTTTTTTAGCGTAAGATAAAACAGGGCATTTGCCACTATCTAAAGCTGACCACCCTATTTTTTTTCAAAAAAAACGATTTTATCCGCGTAAGATTTTCATTAAATCGAATTGCATTCGAAGCAATTGCCCGCGATATTTGCATAGGAAAGAACTAAAAACCTAAAAAACATCCTATGAAAACACTTAAACAAACTCTGCTGCTGGCTTTGCTACTGGTAGCCTTTAGCTTTACAAAGGCCCAATGTAATTTTGGCGTTTGGGCTAATCCCAACGGTGCTACTGTGCAATTTTACAGCTTTATCGATTCTACAAATTTGCCCACCAGCTACTATATCGATTTTGGAGACGGCGACACCGCCCATTCCCTTTATCCTTCCCACACTTACGCCGCTTCGGGCACCTACACTTATTGTGTGCATGTTACGGGAATTTGCACTGGTGATACCTGCGGAACTGTTACCGTAGATGTTTGCGATTTCAATCCTCAGATTACACAGAGCGTTAATAATCTCACCGCCACTTTTGGCGTAGCCAATGTGCCGCCAGGTTCAACTTATAGTTGGGGGCTGCACAATACCGGCACCCTGCAAACTTCAACCAGTGCTACGCCGTCTATTACTTATTCAGCCTACGGCGATTATTGGGTTACCCTTGCAGTTACAACACCGGATGGATGTGTTGATAGCGCTTATGCAAATGCGCATATTGCTAATCCGTGCGCCGCGGGCTTTGGTCAATTTGCCCAGGCTCCTTATACCATTCAATTTTATGCCAGCCCGTGGGATAGCCTGACACCACCTACATATACCTACAACTGGAGTTTTGGCGATGGAGCCACTTCTACACTTCAGGGGCCTTTGCATAATTATGGAGTTTACGACACCTTTAGCGTTTGCCTCACTGTTAGCGCAGCCAATTGCTACGATAGTATTTGCCGCGATGTGGTGGTAAGTGAAATGCCGCCCCGAACCTATAACCTTGCAGGTAGCATAGCTAAAGGCAGTAGCGCGGTATGCAGTGGTTTTGTTTATTTAATTTCAGATTCTGCCGGTTTTTTAAGCTTAGTAGAAAGTCAGCATATAGGCGATAGCTGTAGTGGCCGCTATTTCTTTCAACGTGTTACCGCCGGCACTTACTATTTAAAAGCAGCGTTAGATAGCCTGGACCCTGATTATAACAACTATTTGCCTACATACTTCACCAACGAATTAAACTGGGCCGATGCCACAGCAATCAGTGTGGTTAACGATGACTACAACAACAACTTTGCATTAGTTGCAGGTGTTAATCCCGGAGGGCCTGGCTTTATAGGCGGTTATGTTTCTCAGGGCGCTGGTTTAGCCATTGGCGGACACGATGAAAGCCGCAGTACCGGCGACCCGCTCCCAAATATACAGGTTAACTTGCTTACTGCTGCCGGTGTACCGGTGGCCAGCACCTATACTGATGGCAACGGTCGCTATACTTTTAGCAATCTTAAGTTAGATACCTATAAAGTATATGCCGAAGAAATTAATAAAGTGCCTGCTCCGCTTAATGTAACCATTAACGCCAATAACCCATTGCAGGATGATGTAAACGTAAGCATTAACAGTAACAGCGCCGTAACCGGCCTCGATGACCTTAGCCAGATTAAAATAGAGGGCATTTCGCCAAACCCGGTTACCGACAAAACAGTTATAGCTATAAATCTGCAAAAAAGCGCACAGGTGCATTTAGTATTAACCGACATTACCGGCCGTGTGCTGCAGAACAGAAATCTTGATTTAACTACCGGTGCTAACCAAATTAAACTCGATTTAAGCAACCATAGCGCCGGTGTTTATCATGTAACACTTAGCAATGCAAGCCATAAAACCATACTTAAGCTGATAAAGGCTAATTAAGATTTATTATAGTCTAAACATGGGTAGCCCCTTCCTTTGCCGGAAGGGGCTTATTTTTTTGCAACATACACACAAGTGCTTTGCAACTGCCTGAATAATTTCCATCTTCAACGCTCCAATGAATTTAACTAAAGAGCAACAGTCCATTATTAGCAGCACCGGCAACATTAAAATAAATGCCGTAGCCGGTTCGGGCAAAACCACCACGGTAATTGAGTATGCGCGCACGCGACCTAAAGGCAGCAAAATACTTTACCTGGCTTTTAACAAATCGGTAAAGCTGGAAGCGCAGAAAAAGTTTGCCGATAAGGGTTTAGATAATGTAAAAGTAGAAACCGCCCACTCCCTTGCCTACAAGCATATAGTATTTAAGCACAATTACAATGTAAGGGCACAGGGCTATAAAATAAACGAGTTGGTAGAATTGCTGGGCTTGCAGGGCAATGGCGAAAAGCACATGGAGTATGTGGTAGCCAACCACATTAGCAAGTTTATAGCTTACTTCTGCAACAGCGATAAGCAAAAAGTGCAGGATTTAAATTACCTGGATGTAGTTACCGACCCTATTGCACGCACCTTTGTGCGCACCTTTTACCAGTATATAAAAGATCAGGTACGCCTGCTTTTAAGTAAAATGGATAAGGGCGAAATAGAAATTACCCACGATTTTTATTTGAAGAAATTTCAGCTGGCTAACCCACAACTTAACTACGATTATATTTTGTTTGATGAGGGGCAGGATGCCTCTGCAGCCATGCTGGATGTATTTTTAAAGCAGCGAGCCACCAAAGTAATTGTAGGTGATACGCACCAACAAATTTACGGCTGGCGCTTTGCCGTAAACTCGTTGGAGAAGGCCGACTTTAAAACCTACAACCTTAGCAACAGCTTTAGGTTTAGCCAGCCGCTGGCCGACTTAGCCATGAAGGTGTTGCACTGGAAAGAAATAATTGGCGACTACACCCCACTTGTTATTAACGGCAAGGGTACCGGTAAGCACATAAAAGCAAAGGCCACTATTGCCCGCACCAACCTGGGCCTTTTGCTTAAAGCCATTGAATACGTAACCGAAAAGAAAAACGTTAAGCACATTTATTTTGAAGGTAACATAAACTCATACACCTATGCCGATGATGGAGCCTCGCTGTACGATGTATTGAACCTTTACAATGGCAAGCGCAGCCAGATAAAAGATAAAATGATACAGGGCATGCGCGATATAGATGAGCTGGAAGACTACATTAAAAAAACAGAAGAGGCGCAATTAGGCATGATGGTGGAAATAATAAAGGAATATGGCAACGAAATACCTAACATCATCCGCAGCTTAAAAGATAAACACGTACCAAACGAAGATAAAGAGAAGGCGGAAATGGTGTTTAGCACCGTGCACCGTTGCAAAGGGATGGAATACGATGTGGTGCATTTGGTAAATGATTTTATTACCGAAAAAAAGTTAGAGCGCGCAAAGGATGATAAAAGCCAGGCATTAAACGTTACCAAACTAAATGAAGAAATAAATCTGCTGTATGTAGCAGTTACACGCACGCGCAACAGCCTGCATATACCCGAGCCTTTAATGCCGGAAGGCTTCCCTGCCCATCCGCAAATACACGTAATGAAGGTGGTAGAGCCTGAAGAAGAGGAAAAGATAACTAGCAAAGGCAAGGTTGCTGAACCAAAAATAAAACCCGTAAGAAGTTATCCGGTGCCGCAGGCAGCCGAAAAACCAAAAACTTACAGTGTAGAAACAGCGCGCGAAAAAAATAAAGATGCCTACCGCGCCTGGACAGACAAACTTGACCGCGAACTAACCCTACTATTTAAGGGCGGCGTAAACATTAAAGACCTTGCAAAGCATTTTGGCCGCACCCGCGGAGCCATATCTATGCGTATTAAAAAGCTGGAGCTGGACGATTATTAACCAGCCTTTTTGCATGGCACATTTTTTTAGCGATGGCTATATAAAACTATCTGTTATGAAAACCATCGCCACTTTTATGCTTTTTCTTTGCTTTGCAACTGCCTATAGCCAGGATACAATTGTACCAAAAGATAAAATAAACCTTCCTACTCAGCCGGTTATGAACCGCAGTAATACTGCAGGTGCGCCCGGCCAGGACGGAGGGCAACCTACCGATACCACCAAAAATGGCCCTATCTATTGCATAGACCTTGTGGATGGCAAACTGGTAATTAAAAAAGACGGAGTAATTACAAACCGCACCATTACATTCAGCAATGGCACTACCATAAATACCTCGGCTATTTTAAAACGTAAAACCGGCACAAAAGTGCAACTAAAAAATGGCGATTGTGTAAACGGCGACGGCACTATAAGGTAGATGGGTAAGATATAAGGGTGCAAAGTGTTTAGCCTTATTATTTTAGCGGCACAACATGAAACTACACCGCAACCTTTGCCAGGCCGTTATTACCGCGTTAAAAGATGTATTGCTTGATAAGCAACAAGCCGACTTTATTGTAAGCACGCTTTTGCAAAGCAATAAAAGCTGGGGCGCGCGCGACCGTAATTTTATTGCTGATAACATTTATCACATTATCCGCTATAAGCGCCTTTACGAGTTTTGCCTGGATGAAGAAATTTTTGGCGAATTGTCGCTTTGGAGAATGCTGGGCGCTAAACTAATACTGGAAGGTGTTGAGTTGCCCGTTTGGACAGAATTTGCCGAACTAAAAATAGACCAGGTAGAGCATAGAGCCGAAGAGGCCCGGACGATTAGAAAGATAAGAGAATCTATACCCGATTGGTTAGATGCCTTTGGCGAACAACAATTAGGCGCTGATTGGGAAAAAGAAATTGCAGCGCTTAATACACCCGCTAAGTTCTCGGTGCGTATTAACACCATAAAAACGAATAAGGAGATTATTAAACGCCTGTTTACCGATGAAGGCATCGATTTTTCGGAGGTTGCAATAGCCCCCGATGCGCTTTTAATAAATACCAAAAAGAATTTTCGTACCCACCAGGCCTACCGCAATGGCTTGTTTGAGGTGCAGGATATTTCATCTCAACTAATAGCCCCATTTTTAGAACCCGCACCCGATATGAATGTAATAGACGGCTGCACCGGTGCGGGAGGCAAGGCCTTACATATTGGTGCACTAATGCAAAACCGCGGCGAAATATTGGCTGTAGATGTGCATGAAAGAAAGCTGGAAGAATTGGAGAAGCGGGCCAAACGTGCCAGTTGCAGAATAATTAAGCCCATGCACAGCGAAAAGCTAACCCGGCACTTTCAGGGTTTGCTGCAGGGCTTTAGCGACCGTATTTTATTAGATGTGCCCTGCTCGGGCACGGGTGTATTGCGCCGCAAGCCCGATGCTAAATGGAGCCTTACCAAAAAGTTTATAGATGAACTTATAAAAACCCAGGCCCAAATTTTAGATGAGTATGCTCCCATGCTTAAAAAGCAGGGCCTGTTAGTTTATTCTACGTGTAGCATTCTTCCAATAGAAAACCAACAGCAGGTGCAGGCCTTTTTACAAAGGCATAAGGAGTTTGAATTACTGGAAGAGAAAACCGTATCGCCGGCGCAAAGCGGCTACGATGGTTTTTACATGGCTAAGATGAGGAAGATATAGACCTATTACTGTATTTCGGCTTAAGGCATAATTAGAATGGGCGTACCGGGATTAACGCGCTCAAACAACTCGTCAATTTCGTGGTTGCGCAGGGCAATGCAACCCCATGTCCAGTCGTTGGTGTATTTATCCGGGCCCGCGTTTTCGTCAAAGTTAGGCAGGCCGTGTATCATTACATCTCCGCCAGCCGATTCGCCTATTTTTTTTGCCCTATCTACATCTTGCTTATTGGGGTAGCTTATAGCCAGGCTTTTATGATACAGGCTGCCCGCATTGCGGTAACTAATACGGTATAGGCCTTCGGGCGTTTTTTTGTCGCCGTTAACTTGTTTGGGGCCTACAGGGTTTTGGCCCAGGCATACACGGTATATTTTTACCAGTTGCCCGTTGCTAAATGCCTGCAATTCACGCTCTGCCTTATGCACCGCAATGCTATCAACTTTAATATTGCCGTACAGCTTAGCCGTGTAGTAAAATTCATAATCTATACCATCGGCATTTGACCCTGGTGCTGCACAAAGACAGTTGGCAGCGCTTAATAAAAATAAAAGTAGAATTGTTGCAATATGTTTACGCATAGTTAAATTGGTTTATTGGTTACTTGAACGTGTAAACCATTGCGTTTGCTATACCCTGTTTGGGGGATTTATGGCTAAGCATTTCGATGCATAAAAGTGGATTGAGAACAACGCTGTCTAATTGTTTAGAGGGTTACTTCGAAGTCTTTCTCTAAAAAAGATACTCGAGGTGTTGGAAAAACACCTATAATATATATTTAAACCAATTAGTATGTATAATTTGGATTGAGCATAGAATTTTAAAATTCTGGTAAGAACTATTTTTCCTTTTTAAGGTATGAGCAAAACTTAAGCAAACAAATTTGGCATAGGCCGTTTGCTGAAAGCATGCATCCATCACACCAATCACACAAAAAAGATTAGACTCATTCGGAAATTCGAATCAGCAAACACAATAACTACCTCAGCAGATGTCCGCGGCCTCGGCGACTGTGCGGTAGAGTTTAGCGCTACATTTTCCGCAGCGTCCGCATTCCGAAACACCGGAATGCGAGACGGCTACAGGGGTATTCCAAAAACCTTTTAAATAACAGGCATAAAAAAACCCCGCCTTTGTGGGGCGGGGTAGCCGCTATGGTAAAACCATGGCAACATCCAACTTCTTTATACTCCGAGAGTGATTATTAATTGATGGGGCAAACTTAAGGGTTCTCACCATCAACTTTTAGGCTTTAACAATCTAAAATTTTAGTTTTTGTCGTCCTTCACTTCTTCGTATTGCACATCCTGCACGTTATCGCCTGATGCTGTGGCACTTGTGTCGGCGCCGGCACCCGGGTTTGCCTGGGCATTACCTTGTGTTGCTTTATAAATATCCTCCGAGGCTGCTTGCCAAACCGCATTCAGTTTTTCGGCCGCTTTGTCCATTTCGTCAAAATTATTCGACTCTTTGGCAGTTTTTAAGGCTGCAAGGGCACTTTCTATCTCGGTTTTCTTATCGGCAGGCAATTTATCGCCCACTTCTTTAAGCTGCTTTTCGGTTTGGAAGATAAGCGAGTCGATGGTGTTTGCCTTCTCAGCTTGTTCGCGGGCCTTTTTATCGGCATCCTCGTTCACCTTAGCCTCATTTTTCATTTTCTCAATTTCCTCTTTGCTTAGGCCGCTGCTGGCTTCAATACGGATGCTTTGTTCCTTTCCGGTTCCTTTATCCTTGGCATGTACGTGTACTATACCGTTGCTGTCTATATCGAAGGTAACTTCAATTTGAGGTGTTCCGCGTTGTGCAGGTGGTATACCGTCTAAGTGGAAACGTCCGATAGTGCGGTTATCTTTAGCCATGGCGCGTTCGCCCTGTAGCACGTGTATTTCTACCGATGGTTGGTTATCTACCGCTGTGGTAAACACCTGCGATTTTTTGGTAGGTATAGTAGTGTTGCTTTCAATCAGCTTGGTCATTACGTTACCCATGGTTTCCAATCCAAGCGATAGTGGGGTTACATCCACCAACACTATATTATCTTTCACTTCACCGCTCAAAATACCGCCTTGTATAGCAGCACCTACGGCTACTACTTCATCGGGGTTTACACCTTTGCTTGGCTTTTTACCAAAGAATTTTTCTACCACTTCCTGTATTTTAGGTATGCGAGTGCTACCACCTACCAAAATTACATCGTGAATATCGGCTGCTGTATACCCGGCATCTTTCAAAGCCTGGCGACAAGGTGCTAAGGTTCTTTCAACCAAAGCATCGGTCAACTGATCGAATTTAGCTTTGGTAAGCTTACGCACTAAGTGCTTAGGCACACCATCCACCGCTGTTACATAAGGCAGGTTAATTTCGGTTTCCTGAGAAGATGACAATTCAATCTTCGCCTTTTCAGCAGCTTCTTTTAAGCGCTGCAGGGCCATAGGGTCCTTGCGTAAATCAACTCTTTCTTCTGTTTGAAACTCGTTAGCCAACCACTGGATGATTTCGTTATCAAAATCATCGCCACCTAAGTGGGTATCGCCGTTGGTAGATTTTACTTCAAATACACCATCGCCCATCTCAAGTATCGAAATATCAAAGGTACCGCCACCTAAGTCGTATACCGCTACTTTCATATCGCGGCCTTGCTTATCAAGTCCGTAAGCCAAAGCAGCCGCGGTAGGCTCGTTCAAAATTCTCTTTACAGTTAAGCCTGCAATTTCGCCGGCCTCTTTAGTTGCCTGGCGCTGGCTATCGTTAAAGTAAGCCGGCACGGTAATAACCGCTTCGGTTACAGTCTGGCCAAGGTAATCTTCAGCCGTTTTCTTCATTTTTTGAAGTATAACTGCCGAAAGCTCTTGTGCTGTATATAATCGTCCGTCAATATCTACACGCACGGTATCGTTATCGCCCTTTACTACTTTATATGGCACACGTGGTACCTCTTTAGCAGCTTCGCTGTAGCGAATACCCATAAAGCGTTTAATAGATGAAATGGTTTTGGTAGGGTTGGTAATAGCCTGGCGTTTAGCCGGGTCGCCCACCTTACGTTCGCCGTTGGTTAAAAATGCAACAATACTTGGGGTTGTTCTTCTTCCTTCATCGTTCTGTATAACGATAGGGTCGCTACCCTCCATTACTGCCACACAACTGTTCGTTGTTCCTAAGTCAATTCCAATTATTTTTCCCATAAGTTTAGTTTTTATTACCCTCCTTTCTCAATCACCGTGCCTTTTGTTAAGTGTGGCGCAAATCTGTCATTTTAAGGATTTTTTCTGCCAAAAGCATAAAACCGGGCACTTAACAGCAAGCCATAATGGCAAAATGGCAGAAGCGGGATGGCAAAACGGCAACACTTGGCTTGTTAAAAGCAATATTTAAAGTTATAGTAACCAACAATTTATCCATTTTGTTTTGGTCAAAATTTTGAAACTACCCATAAACATTGCACATTTAAAAACCAAAACCCAACCACATGAAAAACATCCTATTATTCTTCTCTATTTTATCAGTTGTAAATTTTTGCAGCAGCGCAAGCAACTGAATCTACAACTGCCGTTAAAGCGAACAAAAGCAAAGATGGCTTTTGGCACCACAGCGGCGAAATAGCCATTACCCCAAGTGCCGACTACTTTATTTATAGTAAAGGGAAAGACTTTGAAAAAAGCGAGCCGTATGAATTTCAGCTACCTTTTATTGGCTTTAATATTAGCGGACAGTATATGTATCGTCCGGTGGAAGTTTTTGCAGTTTCGGCAGGCTTAGGTTTTAGAATGCAGGGAAGCTTTTATAGAGAAACCGATTATTTTTTTGGTAAAAAGTACGTAAGCATTCGCAGTAACGGCCATACAGGCTATCTGAGTGTGCCTCTCGAATTTCACTTATTTAAAAAACTGCCGGGCTGCACCTTCGAGTTTGCCACAGGCCCTCAATTTAATTTCCCTGTAAACACGCGTTACAGTGCTGCCGGCTATAATCCTGATGGAGATAAAATGGCTACCAATAAAGGTAAAGACAAGTATACAACCAGCGAAATGCGTGAATTCTCCACCCTTGGCTGGAACATTTTATTGGGTGGCGAAGTACACTTAGCTAAGCATGCCGATTTATTTATAGGGCCGCAAATAAACTTTGTAAACCTTGCTTTTTTCGATAAAGACAGACAAGAAGCAAGAACCGATTTTGGCGATAATTTCGATTGCTCGCTTGGTTTAAAATTTGGCTTTAGAATACACTGCGAAGAATAAGCTAATAAATATCACCCTTTCGGGGTAGCCATTTTTATGGCTCCGTTTATATATTTGCCGTATAGAAAGACATAACAAAAACATAAACTAAAATGAAAAACTTAATCCTTATTCTTTTTTGCGCGTTTACAGTTTCGGCTATTGCCCAGGAAGCAACCCAACACTACGATAAAATTGACAAATTCGATCAGGGTGTAGCCCGCTGCTGGAAAAATGGTAAAATGGGTCTGGTAAGCCAGGATGGTAAAGAAATTATTAAACCACAGTATGATGACATTTCGCACTTTGGCCGCGATGGTATTGCATACACCACTAAAAAGGGTTTAAAAGGTCTTATAACTATGACAGGTAGAGTAATAGTTGATAATATTTATGGAGAAATAGGCCGCTTTAATGGCTTTTATGCAATTACCCGCAAAAACGGTTTAGCCGGCATGATAAATAAGCAAGGTAAAGTATTGATTGAAAACAAATACGAAACCATTCGTGTAGAAAAAGGCGGAATTATTCGCGCCGTAATTGAAGGCAAAGAGGTTATACTTACTTTAAAGGATGAGTAAATAACCTTATAAAACACACAAAAATGCCCCCGACAGTCGGGGGCATTTTTGTTTATAGCAGAACCGGCTATTCAGCTTTGACAACTTTAGAAAAAATGTCAAAGCTATGCCCTTCGTTCCTCGAATTCAAATCAGGCTATCTCTAAGCAGTGTTATTAAGACTTCCTAAGTTTCTTTACTATAACAGAACCTCTTCCAGGCCTTAATAAGCGTTTTGCTGCCAATAAAAACTTCGGAAGTCTTTGTGTCGTTAGGCGGCATCTACAATGCGCGATATAGGATTTTCCGACTTACTACAAATAGAATGCTCTTACGGAGCGAATGCAAAGTGCACTAAACACCGCGTAGCGGTCGCCTGTTTGTAGAAAAACATAAGCAAAATGAAATTGCGCACCGGAGGTGCCGCCTGTTGGGTACAATAAAAGTAGATGGACGTCCTTAGTTCAGCGCCTTAAAATACTCCACCGTCAGCGCAAGCCCCTTCTTAAAATCATATTGAGGGTTGTACCCTAAAAGCTGGTTAGCTTTAGATATATCGGCCAGTGAGTTTCTTACATCGCCTGCACGGGCATTGCGGTAGATAGGCTTATGGTCGCTGTTTAGCAGCGAGGCAATATTGTTGTATAGTTGGTTTACCGAAAAGTTTTCACCAACGGCTATATTAAATACCTGGCCAGATGCCGTTTTATTATCGGTAAGCATAGCTCGCACATTAGCCTGCACCGCGTTATCTACAAAAGTAAAATCGCGGGTTTGCTCGCCATCGCCATCAATAAACACCTCTTCGCGGCTCATTATCTTCGATACAAACAAAGGTATTACCGCTGCATACTGGCCGTTAGGGTCTTGCTTAGGCCCGAAAATATTAAAGTAGCGTAAGCCGGTTACCTGCATGCCATATACTTTACTAAATACATCTGCATACAACTCATTAGCATATTTGCTTACTGCATAAGGCGAAAGTTGTTTACCAATCTTCTCTTCTACTTTGGGCAAACTCTGTTCATCGCCATACACCGAAGAAGAAGATGCATATACAAACTTCTTAACCCCCGCATCTTTAGCGACAGTTATCATATTTACAAAGCCACCTACGTTTACATCGTTGGTATTCCAGGGCTCGTTGATAGAGCGTGGCACCGAACCCAAAGCAGCCTGGTGCGAAACATAATCAATACCGGCACAAGCCGCACGGCAGGCTTCTAAATTACGAAGGTCGCCCTCCATAAATTCAAAGGCCGGGTTGCCTTTAAATCCTTCAATATTTAAAGCACGTCCGGTTGCCAGGTTATCGAAAACACGCACTTTTTTAGCACCATACTTAAGCAGGTATTCTACTATATTGCTGCCAATAAAACCTGCCCCACCGGTAACCAGAAAAGAGGCCTTACTTAAATCTAAAGTATGATATGGGGTTTCGTACATTCCTAGCGGGTTACATATTGAGCTTCGTAATAATTTTGGTAGTTACCACTGGTAACATGGTTCAGCCATTCTTCGTTGGCCAGGTACCAATCCACTGTTTTCTCTAACCCCTCTTCAAACTGCAGGCTTGGTTTCCAGCCCAGCTCATTCTGCAACTTGGTGCTATCAATAGCGTAGCGTAAATCGTGGCCGGCGCGGTCTTTTACAAAAGTTATCAGCTTTTCGTTTTCGCCTTCTGCGCGTCCAAGCTTTTTATCCATTATTTTGCAAAGCAGGCGTATTACATCAATGTTCTTCCACTCGTTATGCCCACCAATATTATACGTGCTGCCATTTTTAGCATTGTGCAACACCACATCAATAGCAGTAGCATGGTCTACCACATACAACCAATCGCGCACGTTTTCGCCTTTGCCGTAAATAGGCAAGGGTTTATTGTTTTTGATATTGTGTATACAAAGCGGTATTAACTTTTCGGGAAAGTGGTTAGGCCCGTAGTTATTTGAACAGTTGCTGATTACTACCGGTAAATTGTAAGTATCGTAATAAGCGCGTACAAAGTGGTCGCTGGCAGCCTTACTGGCCGAGTAAGGGCTGTGTGGGTCGTAAGCAGTTTCTTCGGTAAACATTCCTTCGTCTCCCAAGGTTCCATACACCTCATCGGTAGATACATGGTAAAAGCGCTTATCGGCCGGTGCCGGTTTATCTTTACTGCAACCCCAGGTTTGTTTGGCTGCATTAAGCAGGTTAACGGTGCCTATCACATTCGTAGTTACAAACTCCAGCGGATTCGAAATACTTCTGTCCACATGGCTTTCGGCCGCCAAATGCACTACCGTATCAAACTTCTCTTGTTCAAAAAGGTTATTGATAAACGGCGCATCGGTTATATCTCCCTTTACAAACTTATAGTTAGGTAGCTTTTCAATATCCTTCAGGTTTTCCAGATTACCTGCGTACGTAAGCTTATCCAGGTTTACTACCTGGTAATTTGGGTATTGGGTTACAAACAGGCGCACCACGTGGCTCCCTATAAAACCTGCACCACCGGTAATTAATATCTTCTTCATCTGCTTTTTAATTATAGACTCCAGTAATTAAACTTCTTTACTTTATTTCTAAGGTCACCCTTCACGTCTACTACAATACCATCAGCTTTTAAGATGGTGGCAAAAAAGTCATCTGCCAAATCAGAGTATTGCTCGTGGTTTACGGCTACTATAACGGCATCATAGTCTTTTCCGTATTCTTTCTGCAAATGAATATCATACTCCTCATGAAACTCTTCGGCATCTGCCAGTGGGTCTATCACCTCGGTTTTAACCGAATAGTGTTTTAATTCCTGTATCACATCCACCACTTTGCTATTGCGTATGTCGCTTACGTTTTCTTTAAATGTAGCACCCATTACCAGCACGCGGGTAGCATCAATTTGCTTATGCTGCTTAATTAATTGCTGCACCAATTTGCGCGCTACATGCGCCCCCATATCATCATTAATTTTGCGGCCGGCCAATATTACTTCCGGTGTATAACCTAGTGCGTTGGCTTTATAAGTAAGGTAGTAAGGATCTACACCTATACAGTGTCCACCTACCAGGCCCGGGAAGAATTTCAAGAAATTCCATTTAGTACCGGCAGCCTTTAACACCTCGTAGGTATTAATACCCATCAAGTCAAAAATGCGCGAAAGCTCATTCATTAAAGCTATGTTCAAATCGCGCTGGGTGTTCTCAATAATCTTTGCCGCCTCTGCTACTTTAATAGATGATGCACGGTGCGTGCCGGCAGTTACTATAATTTCGTAAGTGCGGGCAATTATATCTAACGATTCTGCATCGCTGCCCGATACCACCTTCATAATTTTGGTAATAGTGTGCTCTTTATCGCCCGGGTTAATACGCTCAGGCGAGTAGCCTAATTTAAAATCGCCGTTGGCAAGACTAAGGCCCGATATTTGCTCCATTACCGGTAAGCAATCCTCTTCGGTGCAACCGGGGTAAACGGTTGATTCAAACACTACATAATCACCCTTCTTTAAGGCCTTACCTATGGTGGTAGAGGCAGCTAAAACCGGCTTTAAATCCGGCACATTGTGCTTATCTACAGGCGTAGGCACTGCTACTATAAAAAAGTTAGCTGCTTTTAAATCATCAATATTGGCCGTAAACTGGATATCGGTGCCATCAAACGCCGACGACTCTAACTCATTGCTCGGGTCAATTTTGTTCTTCATCATGTCCACGCGTTTCTGGTTAATATCGAAACCGATAACCGAAATTTTGCGGGCAAACTCAAGGGCAATAGGTAAACCCACATAACCTAAACCTATTACTGCCAATTTCTTCTCTTTTTTTAGTAATTGCTCTACCATGGCTTTTGTCTGTTTATATTTTTACCGGAACAGCGGAATGATGGAATAATGGATGAATGGATAAATTCAAACCTAAAAAATCCGTCAATCTTTCAAAGTCCCATTTTAATTCTTGTTTTTGCTATTTATCATTCCATTTCTCTGCCCCATTATCCCTTTCCCAATTTTTTAACCACACCATCTTTTAACTCATACTTCTCTTTACTCTCTTCACATACCGCAAATCCATCTTTATCAAAGTTTAAGCGGTGGCCAAATTCACTCATCCAACCTATTTGTTTGCTGGGGTTCCCAACTACCAGCGCATAAGCCGGTACGTTTTTGGTTACCACTGCCCCGGCACCAATAAAAGCAAATTCCCCAATATCGTGACCGCAAACAATAGTGGCATTAGCGCCAATACTGGCCCCGTGCTTAACTGTTGTTTTGCTGTATTGCCCTCTGCGGTTAACGCCACTGCGGGGGTTAACCACATTGGTAAACACACAACTTGGGCCCAAAAAAACATCATCCTCGCAAACTACCCCTGTATATATGCTCACGTTGTTCTGAACCTTTACATTATTACCTAACACCACACCCGGGCTTACTACTACATTCTGCCCAAAATTGCAATTCTCGCCAATGGTACAATCGCTCATTATGTGGCTAAAGTGCCAAATCTTGGTTCCCTTACCAATGGTGCAGCCTTCGTCTACCAATGCCGTTTCGTGTGCGAAATAATTTTTGTCAGCCATTACTCAAAACGGTGTTTAGATTTATACAATTCCTCCTCCGGCAAATTTCTAAAATAGTCGTAGGTAATTTTCAGTCCCTCTTCGCGGCTTACTTTTGGTTCCCATCCCAGTATTTCTCTGGCTTTGGTAATATCCGGTTGGCGTTGCTTAGGGTCATCTACAGGCAGGTTTTTATAAATTACCTTTTGCTTGGTACCGGTTAGCTTTATAATCTCTTCGGCAAATTGCGAAATAGTAATCTCTGAGGGGTTACCTACGTTAACCGGTTGATGATAATCGCTTAACAACAACCGGTAAATACCTTCAACCAAATCATCTACATAGCAAAACGAACGGGTTTGCGAACCATCTCCAAAAACGGTAAGGTCCTCTCCTCTCAAAGCCTGCCCTATAAAAGCCGGCAAAACGCGTCCGTCATTCAGGCGCATACGGGGGCCGTACGTATTAAAAATGCGCACTATCTTGGTATCTACCCCGTGGAAGGTATGGTAAGCCATGGTTATGGCTTCCTGAAAACGTTTAGCCTCATCATATACACCACGCGGGCCTACCGGGTTTACATTACCCCAGTAATCTTCCTGTTGTGGGTGCACCTGGGGGTCGCCATATACCTCGCTGGTACTGGCTATAAGCATGCAGGCGTTTTTAGCCTTAGCAAGGCCAAGCAAGTTATGGGTACCTAACGAGCCAACTTTTAAAGTTTGAATAGGAATTTTTAAATAATCGATAGGCGATGCCGGCGATGCAAAATGAAGTATGTAATCTAACTTGCCGGGTACAAATACAAATTTCGAAACATCGTGATGATAGAATTCGAAATGCTCGAGCTTAAATAAATGTTCAATGTTCTTCAAATCACCGGTTATCAGGTTATCCATCCCTATAACGTGGTATCCTTCCTTTATAAACCGGTCGCAAAGGTGCGACCCTAAAAAACCTGCTGCACCTGTTATTAAAACTCTTTTCATAAGCCAATAGTTTCTCTTCCTATACTATAATAATAATAGCCTAACTCCTTCATATGCTCAATACTATAAAGATTTCTGCCGTCAAATATCACTTTGTCTTTTAATAAGGAATTAATCTTATCAAAATCGGGTGAACGGAATATATTCCATTCCGTAACAATGGTTAAAAAATCGGCGTCTTTTAAAGCATCATATTGGTCGGCGGCAAAATAAACTTTATCGCCGAATATCTGCTTTACATTATTAATTGCTTCAGGGTCGTAAGCTTTTACTTTTGCGCCGTGCTTTAACAATTGCTCAATAACATAAATAGCCGGGGCTTCGCGTATATCATCTGTATTTGGCTTAAAAGCCAAACCCCATACAGCCACTGTTTTACCCTGAAGGTTATTGCCGTAGCGTTGTAATATTTTATCGAAAAACTTTTCGCGCTGAAAATCGTTCACATCCATTACCGAACGCAAAATGCGGAAGTCGTAATTATTCTCTTTGCTTGTATGGTAAAGCGCTTTTACATCTTTAGGAAAACAACTGCCGCCGTAACCTACACCTGCAAACAAAAAGCGTTTGCCAATGCGCGAATCGGTACCAATGCCCTTTCGCACGTTATCTACATCGGCCCCTACCAGTTCGCACAGATTTCCAATCTCGTTCATAAACGAAATTTTGGTAGCTAAAAAAGCATTGGCAGCATACTTGGTAACCTCTGCACTTCGCTCATCCATAAATAGCACGGGGTTGCCCTGCCTTACAAATGGCTCATATAATTCATCCATCAGCTTTTTAGCACGTTCCGACCTTGTCCCTACCACTACGCGTTCGGGCTTCATAAAGTCTTCTACAGCTACCCCCTCGCGTAAAAACTCTGGGTTACTTACCACATCATAGTCCACTTTAGCGTTTTTAGCAATGGCCTCGCGCACTTTATCGGCGGTACCCACCGGCACCGTGCTTTTATTTACCACTACCACATACTTATTAATAAGCTTACCAAGGTCATCAGCAACGCCCAATATGTATTTCAAATCGGCACTGCCATCTTCGCCGGGTGGCGTTGGCAGAGCCAAAAAAATGATTTTAGCGCCTTCAATACCTTCCACTAAAGAAGTCGTAAATTTCAAACGGCCCTGTTTGGTGTTCCTTTCAAACAGCACATCTAAGTCGGGCTCGTAAATGGGTATTACACCCTCGCGCAACGACTTTACTTTTGCCTCATTAACATCAATACATATCACATCGTTTCCGGTTTCTGCAAAGCAGGTTCCTGTAACTAAACCTACATAACCTGTACCTACTACTGCTATTTTCATGTTGTGGGTGATTGGATGGTTGGATGAGTGGATGATTGGATGAAATTATCCGACCACTCTTCCCCGTTTTGTAATTTTTTCTGCAATGACTCTGTTAGTCTTATTAATTTATTTTCAACCTTATACTGAACTATATCAATTTCATTAAACGTTTCTTCAGAAATAACATTAGCACCATGCAAAGCAATTAAAGCAGAATGCAATTCCCCACAAGAGCCCAGCGCGTAATATAAAAAGGTGATGTATTCTTTCAAACTTCTTCTGCAATAACCTTCGGGAATATTGCGAATAATGGAATGCGCAGCGTCTATTGTGTTAGAAACGGATTTTTGATGTACAAATGGAACCTTCGACAAATGCTTACACACCAAAGAGTATAACTGAATGGCATCGCCCCAGACCTCCAGTTTTTTATACCCTCTATTTATATTTTTCCTATCTATCATTTGTTCTCCCGTATTTCATCTATCATTCCAGCTATCAACGTATCCGTGCATTTCTGCATTTCATTCATTGTATTCCATCCATTCATCCACTCATCCATTTATCCACCCCAAACAGAAGCGCTCAACCCAAGGCCTTTCTCACATTTTCCGCAATGTAGCCCAACTCTTCCGCCTCAAATTCCGTGTGGATTGGCAATGATAAAACTGATTTGCACAATTCCTCGGTTACAGGAAACATACCCTGCTTGTAGCGTTCATCTCTATACGCCTTTTGCATATGCAGCGGAATGGGATAATAAACCATAGAGGGTATTCCCGCATCAGCCAGCTTTTTACGCACAACATCACGGTCTACACCCTTAAGCTGCAAGGTATACTGATGGAAAACGTGTGTTGAGTTTTTAAATCGGGCAGGTGTTATCACATTGCTTAGCCCTTTAAAAGCCTCATCGTAATAATCAGCCACTTTACGGCGGCGGGCCGCATAATCATCCAAATATTTAAGCTTTACATCTAATACGGCCGCTTGTAAAGTATCCAGACGAGAGTTAACGCCAATTTCATCATGCACGTATTGCACACTCTGTCCGTGGTTAGCAATCATGCGTAGTTTTTTAGCTAACACATCATCGTTCGTGTTTAATGCGCCGCCATCACCATAACAGCCTAAATTTTTTGATGGAAAGAACGAGGTAGAACCAACCGTTCCCATGGTTCCACTCTTTTTGCTGGTTCCATCAGCAAAAAAATAATCGGCTCCAATAGCCTGCGCATTATCCTCTATAACTGCAAGGTTATACTTGGCGGCTATTTTCATAATAGCTTCCATATCGGCACACTGGCCAAACAAATGCACGGGTACAATAGCCTTTGTTTTGGGGGTTATAGCAGCCTCAATAGCCGCAGGGTCTATAGTAAAAGTGTGGGGGTTTACCTCTACCAATACAGGCGTTAGTTTTAAAAGGGCAATTACCTCGGCAGTTGCCACATAGGTAAAACTGGCCGTAATTACCTCATCGCCGGGCTGATAGCCTAAGGCCATCATAGCTATTTGCAGCGAATCGGTGCCGTTGGCACAACCAATTACGTGCCCTGCACCCAGGTAGGCTGCCAGGTTATCTTCAAATTTTTTTAGCTGTGGGCCTTTAATAAATTGGGTGTTTTGTATCACCTCTGCCATAGCTGCATCCACTTCCTGCCTTATTCGCTCATACTGAGTTTTCAGGTCAACCATTTTAATTTCCTTCAATAGTGTGCGTTTTTAGAGCGCGCTAAAATAATACTTTTGCACTTTTACCGTTCAAGCGCACATGAAATCATTATTTATATTTCGTTATTCTATTCTCCTGCTGTTGTTTTTAACCGCCAGCGCCCTTTGTATGGGCCAAACCGAAGAAGCACCCCAAAAGAAAAAAAGCAGGTTTGAGCCCAACAACGCGGTAATTATAGCACCCATCTATACCGCCCAGTTTCCGTTTGGCAACATGCGCGACCGCTTTGGCTTTAACTCGCTTTTTGGCCTGCAGGTAGGCTATAAAATGAAAAAGAACTGGATAATTGGAGTAGAAGGCAGCTTTTTGTTTGGAACCACAGTTCGCGAAAACTATGTTTTAAACAACATATCATTGCCCAGCGGCCAGCTAATTGGCCAAAATAATGATTTGATACGCCCCAAATTGCAGGAAATGGGCGCCAACATAAAATTTACAGTAGGTAAATTGGTTCCCTTTAGCGAAAAATACCCCGATGCAGGTCTGCTTTTTCTTACAGGCTTTGGCTTTCTGTCGCACCAAATATCCATTAACGTTAAAGCAGCCTCTCTGCCACAATTAAACAAAACCTACCGTAAGGGCTACGACCGTCTGGCTAATGGTCCCGTTATTTCGCAGTTTATAGGTGGCTTGTTTATGGCCCGCCGCAAATATGTAAGCCTGTATGCCGGCGTGCAGTTCGACCTTGGCTTTACCCAGGGCCGCCGATACGATTTTTACAGTATGCAACCGCTACACGATAAGCGCCTGGATATGTTTTTAGGCATCCGCGTAGGCTGGATTATACCAGTATTTACCCAATCCAGCGATAAGGAGTTTTACTATTACTAAAAAGACTAAGTGCCAGGTATCTTTTTTTACAACATTGCTATTTATTGCTATGGGCTTGCTATACGATTGGCAGCACCGTTTAATAACAGGGCACGGCTGTGGGTAGACGGCAGGAAAAACGAGCCTAATTGGAACAAGCTTAGTTTAAAAAGTGGCAAGCGGATTTGGTTTCATTGCGCCTCGCTGGGCGAGTTTGAGCAGGCCCGGCCTTTAATTGAACGCCTTAGAAACGAGCGAAAGGAAGATGCAATTATACTCACCTTTTTCTCCCCCTCCGGTTTCGAGATACGGAAAAACTATGAAGGGGCCGATTTAGTAGCTTACCTGCCATTAGACACGCCAGAAAATGCCCGCAATTTTATTGCGCAACTGAAACCCGACTTAGTGTTTTTTGTAAAGTACGAATTTTGGTTCAACTACCTTAACCAGCTTAAAAACCAAAATATACCTGTTATTCTTTTCTCGGCTGTATTCAGGCCCAATCAGATTTTCTTTAAATGGTATGGCGGCATCTTTCGCCAAATGCTTAAAACATTCAGCCACATTTTTGTGCAGAACAAGGATTCAAAAGTATTATTGGAAAACATTGGAATAAAAGCTGCCGTAGCTAACGATACCCGGTTCGACCGCGTTTATCAAATAGCACAAAGCAGAAAATCGTTTCCCTTGGTTGAATCGTTTAAAGGCAACACCAAAATTTTTATTGCAGGCAGCACCTGGCAAAAGGATGAAGAATTGATTATAAAATTGATTAACGAAAACGTTTTGCCCGATTACAAATTCATAATTGCCCCGCACAACATTAACCCGGCAAGAATTGATGAAATAATAAACGAACTAAAGCCTGGTGCTGTGCGTTTCTCTGCTCTATCTTCAGAAAATGCCATTACGGCAAGGATTATAGTAGTAGATAACATTGGAAACCTTGCATCCTTATATAGTTATGCCGATATGGCCTACATAGGTGGCGGCTTTAATACCAGCGTGCATAATATCCTCGAAGCCACTATCAATAATATACCGGTTCTTTTCGGCCCTAATCATCAAAAATCTGAAGAGGCAAAAGAATTACTAGCCTTGCAATTGGCATTTACAATAAGCGACTACGATGGCCTTAATGAAAAAATCCGTTACGCGGTTTCCCACCTTGTAACGGATAGCTTATATAAGTTAAAAGTAAAAGATTACATGCAGGCCCATTTGGGGGGCAGCGACACCGTTTTAAAAACCGCTAACACTTACCTGTAGCGTATTTTGTTTTCAGCCCCTGGGGTTGGCAAGCAAGTTTTATATACCTGCCTGCCATGCCCGGAACCGATACGCTTGCAACAAAAGAATCTATCTTTTGTCGCTTTTTATTTCAATCAGTGGCTTAACCACTTCATTTACATTTTTTGGGTTTATGCCGTTTGTGTGCTCACCGGCACGCACACCGGTAAAAAACAATAGCGAAAACAGTATGGTGGTCCAGAAGGCAAGCACCCGTATGGCCAAATCGTATAAGAACAAATCGTTACGTAGAGGTTTCTTTTCCATAGCTGCTTTTTTTGAATGAGCAATTGATATTATAGCTTACTGAATAAGTGGGGTGCTTGTTCCGTTATGCTGTTAAAAAGTTACAACGCGGGCTTTGTTGCAGGGGTAAAAAAGTTAATACCAACCAGCCTTGGCCTTGCTTAAACAAAATATAAACCCCTAAAAATTTGGAATTTACAAGCTGCAAACATTTATTTGCCACCGAATGTTAAACAACGCACACATAATTACCCCTACACAACACGCCATGTGTTGTATGTGTTGCTGCTGTTGTATGTGCTAATACAATAGCCTTTTAGTTTTTAGTATTTCCCCTGTTTTATTGTCACCCAAAAACCAAAAAGAAGTGCACGTTCACATTCACATATTTTTAAGTTCAAGCAGCAACCGCCGATGTTACCCTGCATGTTTTGCCGCCGCTGCAAAAAGGTATTAAACCAACGCAGCCCTTTAACTGTTGAATTAAAAAACCAATCTAAATTTTAAACTAATGAGCAACCATAAATTCGAAACACTTCAATTACACGCAGGCCAGGTAACCGACCCAACTACAAAATCGCGCGCGGTGCCTATTTACCAAACCAGTTCTTATGTATTTGATAACACTGAACATGCAGCCAATCTTTTCGGGCTTAAAGAGTTTGGCAACATATACACCCGAATAGGCAACCCCACCACCGATGTTTTTGAAAAACGCGTTGCGGCGCTTGAGGGCGGTGTAGCTGCCTTAGCAGTTTCATCAGGCCAATCAGCACAGTTTATCGCACTTAATAATATTTTACAGGCAGGCGATAACTTCGTATCCACTTCGTTTTTATACGGAGGAACTTACAATCAATTTAAAGTAGCTTTTAAACGCTTAGGAATTGAAGTACGCTTTGCCGATGGCGACAACCCCGAAAGTTTTGCTAAACTGATAGATGATAAAACGAAAGCCATTTATCTTGAAACTATAGGCAACCCTCAGTTAAACATACCCGATTTTGAGGCCATAGCCGCTGTAGCTAAAAAACATGATTTGCCTTTGGTAGTAGATAACACCTTTGGTGCAGCTGGCTTTCTGTTCAGGCCTTTAGAGCATGGTGCCAATGTAGTAGTAGAGTCGGCCACTAAATGGATTGGCGGGCACGGCACCAGCATTGGCGGTGTAATTGTAGATGGAGGAAACTATAACTGGGGCAATGGTAAGTTTCCGCAATTTACCGAGCCCAGCGAAGGATACCATGGGTTAAAGTTCTGGGAAATTTTTGGCACCGGTGGCCCGTTTGGAAACATAGCCTTTATAATCCGTGCCCGGGTAGAAGGCCTGCGCGATTTTGGTACAGCTCTAAGTCCATTTAATTCGTTTTTATTGTTGCAGGGTTTAGAAACTCTATCGCTACGCGTAGAACGCACCGTTAGCAATGCACTTACATTGGCCAAATGGTTAGAAAAAAATGAGTTTGTCGAAAAAGTAAACTACTCGGGCTTAGAAAGCAGCCCTTACCATGCACTGGCAAAAAAATACCTGCGCAACGGATTTGGCGGTGTGCTTAATTTTGAAATTAAAGGAGGCAGCGATGCCGCTAAAGCATTTATAAATAACCTTAAGCTGGTAAGCTTGTTGGCTAACGTGGGCGATGCAAAAACCCTGGTTATACACCCCGCCTCTACCACGCACGAGCAGCTAAGTGAAGCAGAACAAAGGGCATCCGGCGTTACACCTGGCGGTATACGCATATCGGTAGGTATAGAGCATGTCGATGATATAATTGAAGATATAACCCAGGCCTTTGCAGCCGTAAAAGCTGCCACAGGTTCTATTAGCACCAAAAAAGAAAAGGATAGCGTGCCAACCGCGCGATAAAAATTAAATTCGCCCTGCTCCGAAAAAACGGGGTAGGGCACTTTTATGTTCACCCACAAACTTACATATAACAAGGGCTTTGAATTAGAAAGCGGCGAGCATTTACCACAGGTAGAAATTGCCTATTGCACTTATGGCACGCTCAATACGGAGCATAACAATGTGATTTATGTTTGCCACGCCCTCACCGCTAATGCCGATGTAGCCGATTGGTGGCCGGGTATGGTAGGGCCGGGGCTAATATTTGATACCGATAAATATTTTGTGGTTTGCGCCAACGCACCTGGCAGCTGCTACGGCAGTTCGGGGCCTTTAAGCATAAACCCCGAAACCGGTCAACCCTATGGTCGAAGTTTTCCGCAGGTAACCATACGCGATATGGTAAAAGCGCACCGACTACTTGTGCAGCACTTGCAATTAAAATCTATTCAGTTGCTATGTGGTGGCTCAACCGGTGGACAACAAGCCTTAGAGTGGGCCATTGAAGAGCCCGGCTTTATTGCCAACCTGTTTGTAATTGCCACCAACGCCCGTCACTCTGCCTGGGGTATTGCTTTTAACGAAACGCAGCGTATGGCCATAGAAAGCGGTAGCCTCGAAACCGCACGCGCCATTGCTATGCTATCGTACCGCACACATACAATGTACGAATCGTCGCAGACGGATGCCGATGAACGCACTACCGATTTTAAAGCGGCCAGCTACCAACGCTACCAGGGCGAAAAATTGAAGAAGCGATTTAATACCGATAGCTACTTTATTTTAAGCAAAGCCATGGACTCACACAACGTGGGCCGCGGCAGAGGGGGCGTCGAAGTAGCACTTAAAAAAATAAAGGCTAAAACACTGGCGGTAGCTATTACCTCCGATATTCTTTTTCCGCCAAAAGAGCAAAAGCAAATAGCCGACACGGTAACCGGTGGCATCTACGCCGAAATTGATTCGCCATATGGGCACGACGGCTTTTTAATTGAAACAAAACAGATTACTCAATTACTGAAACAACATTTGAATATATGAGCAAGAAATTACGGATAGGGATGTTTGGTTATGGCGTTGTTGGCCATGGTTTATACGATGTGTTGCACCAAACAAAAGGGCTGAATGCCGAAATTGTACGCATTGTAGTTAAGCACCGCGATAAGAAACGCGACTTACCTGCCGAGTTTTTCTCGTACGATAAAAACGATATTCTGAATGATGATTCCTTAGATGTTGTGGTAGAGTTGATTGACAATGCTGATGAAGCCTTTGATATAGTTTCAACAGCGCTTAAAAAGGGTAAGGCAGTAGTTTCGGCCAGCAAAAAAATGATTGCCGAGCATTTACAGGAACTTTACGATTTGCAGCAAAAGCACAACGCCCCTTTTCTTTACGAGGCCTCGGTATGCGGCAGTATACCTGTAATTCGTAACCTGGAGGAATATTACGACAATGATTTGCTGGGCTCTTTAGAAGGCATTTGCAACGGCACTACCAATTACATACTCACTAAAACATCGGAAGAAAATTTATCGTACGATGAAGCATTGCGCCAGGCACAACAATTGGGCTTTGCCGAAAGCAATCCCACGTTAGATGTAAAAGGATTTGATGCCAAGTTTAAGCTTACTATACTTACCCTGCATACCTTTGGGCTAATTGTAAAGCCCGAAGAGATTTTCAATTTTGGCATACAAAACCTATCGGTAGCCGATAGCACTTATGCGCGCGAAAAGGGATATAAAATCAAGTTAATAGCGCACACCTATCGCACGGCCGATAAAGTGGTATCGTACGTAGTTCCAAAATTTATTAAGCCGCACGATTTGTTTTTTGATGTCCGTAACGAGTTTAATGCCGTGCAGTTAGGCGCCGCCTTCTCTGATAAGCAATTCTTTTTAGGCAAAGGTGCCGGCAGCTACCCCACCGGTTCGGCAGTATTATCAGATATAGCAGCCCTAAGCTATAACTACCGCTATGAATATAAAAAGGTGCAGCAAAACGGCAAGGTGCCATTCAGCAACGACCACGATTTGACTTTATACATTCGCTACAGCCACGATTCTATTTTAGAAGAGCTGGAGGTGCACGATATATCGCAGCGCTTTACCAGCAACGACACCAAATATGTAATTGGCAAAGTGAATCTACTAAAACTACTGGCCGCAAAATTGAACGACCGGGTAGATGTTTTTATAGCTAAAGTGGCAGAGTAACCAACCCCAATGCAAAAAGTGAAGCTGATTGGATACTGGAGTAGTAATTATATCGCGCATTGGCCTGACCCAAAAAATATGGTTGATGCGAACTGGGATGTTAACGAGCGCAATAAAGTAATAGCACATTTAAAAAGCGGTAAACTGTTCGAAACTTATCGGGGTTATAGCCAATGCCGGTTTGATTGTCCGGATCCCTACAAAACATTAGGTTTCAGGGAATATACCGATGGCTTTTATTATTGGCCCGAAGGACTTAGCCATTATTTAGAAAAGCACCATGTTCGTTTGCCGCAGATTTTTGTTGACCATGTTTTATCCTATCAGCCACTTCAATATTCCATTGAAAATTTAGAAACTGATGAAAGCTGGTGGAGAAGCCTTGGACCACCGCCCGACCCTGACAAATACCGACCGGTTATTACTACATCATCCAATTATATAGCGCATTTCGAAAATTATATTGCCCCGGTTTATTTAAGCCTGGTAAACCCTGCTTTACTACAACAGGCCGGTGTAGATGAACAAAATGCTTTTAAAAATCTTTTTAGGCAAAAACTGGCGCAGGCCGATGATGCAACTATAAAAGACCTGCTTTGGGATAGTAACTGGCGCGGTAGTCTGACCGGTGCATGGTTTATTTTTGCCGCCAATAAATGTGAGTTTATCGATGATATTGGAAAGTTCTTACTACAGGGCAAAAATGCCGAAGTAGGTTATTGCTACGCACTGGCAAAATTTGGAACACCACAGGCAGCAAAATACTTATCAGATTATTTATTGAAAGCTTTGCAGTTTACCACATTTCCCGTAGAGCGCTTTCAATATCTGGCACTTCATGCGCTTTTGTATATCGATAAAACACAGAACACCAATTACGCTGCTGATATTATAAGGTCAGGTGGCCCCTGGGATAGTTTTGTAAACTTTCAATTTCCTAAATTTAAGTTATCCGATCACCAGCGATGGAAAGATCCGGCAGAAGAGGCAAGAAAATTCAGTATTACATTACTATTTATGGATTCGCTCCTATCAAATAGCTAAATAAAGAATCGGCATTTTGTCCTTACCGCGTAATAAATAGCGCCCTCATACTCCCTTATACCTAATAAACACAGGCATTGCCATTCAAATTACAAAAGTTTGGCGCGTAAGATGTTGTTGCGATAGTAATGGTTGCACCTGCAACCAACTTCTTTTTTACTCTATCAAATAAGGCAACACACAAACCTAACCACATGGAACGCTTTTTAAATCTGACCCGGATTCTATTTCTATTCGTTTTATTATCCACCTGCACCAACACCCTGTTTGCGCAGGTAAGCGCAGCTTTTACCGCACAGATTGGCTGTAATGGCGAGGTAACTTTTATTGCCACTAACCCCGGCTATACATCCTACAGCTGGCTGTTTGGCGATTTAGCATCCGGCACCGGCCCTACGGCTTTCCATCAATATGCTACCGGCACTTACAGCGCTACCCTTATCGTGCAGGATAACAGTGGATTCGATTCTGTAACCCAACAGATTTTTATCAGCGACTATGTTCAACAGCAACTAAGTGGCCCTGCCATCGTATGCCTTGGCAGTAGCCACACCTACACCTTAAGTAATCCTTCGGCCAATCTGCAATATACCTGGCTGGTGTCGGGCGGCGATGTTATAGGCAGCAACCATGGCACACAGGCACAGGTATCTTTCACCGGTGCTGGCAATTCAGTTGTATCGGTAGTGGTTCGCAATGGGCTGGGTTGCGATTCTATTTTGCAGCTGCCGGTGCAGGTACAGCCAAATCCAAATCTCATTCTTGCCGGCAACAGCAGCGATTCATCTCAAATTGAACTGTTCATTTGTCAAAACACACCGGTATGGTACCATGTAATTTCCAGCACAGGCAGCAATGGCATCATAACCTGGAGCGTGGGAAATGGCACGCTGCTTTCACCACAGGGAGTAGATAGCATGCTGGTTGTTTTTGCAGCGGCAGGCACTACCTACCTTAAAATTTCTGAAATAACTACAGCAGGCTGCACCGATACTATTACAGCTATGGTTGAAGTAACCGAAAGCCCGATTGCCACCGTGGCAGCAAACAATGCCTGCCTTGGCACCGAAAATAGTTTTACCGCTACAACCCAGCAAAACGGAATAATAACCTACAATTGGTTATTTGATGATGGCAGCTACTCCAACACCAACCCTACCGTTCATACTTTTGCCACCACCGGCGCACATACCGGTCAGGTTATAGTAACTAACAGCAGTGGCTGTGCCGATACTGCAGTTGCAACAGCGCAGGTAGATGCCATTGCCGGCCCTGCTATAGAATGCGTTGGCCCGGTTTGCACCGGTACCACGGTAGTATACTCTACTGCTTCGGCCGCGGGCGTAAGTTATCATTGGGCCGTTACCGGTGGAACAATAACTGCCGATGGCGGACTAAACGACCATACGATAGAAGTGCAATGGGGCAATGGCTCTGTAGGCACTATTTCACTTTACCTTAGCGGCCCTGGCGTTTACTGCCAGTTCCCTACTGTAGAACAAGTGCAAATTGTGGGCGGCAACCTGACCATACAAGGCAAACTAAAACCTTGCGAGTATACCATCGAAACTTATACAACCGATATAATCCCCGGTGGGGTTTATACCTGGGCGGTTACCAACGGCAGTATACAATCGGGGCAAGGCACCCACCAGGTACAGGTGTACATTTACGGCGGCGCATCATCTACCATTAGCGTTCAGGTTAATCATCAAATACTGGCTTGTAACGGCCAGGCCAGTTTAGTGGTTACGCCACTAACCGAGTTTAGGGTGTATGCACCGCAGCGCGCATGTGTTGGCAACGCTACTTCCATTCAAACTTACACCGGTAACAATTTTAACTGGACGGTTCAAAATGGTACAATAAACAGCGGCAACGGAACCGATAATATATCGGCCACGTGGACCACGGCAGGTATTTATACTGTTAGCGCCACCAATCTTACTTTTTTCTGTAATACCGAAAGCCATGCATTGGTTGAAGTTATACAAACCCCGCTTGAGCCAGTTAAGGGTGCCGATAAAACATGCTTGGGCTCTACCGAAGACTATGAAATATCACCTGATTACAATCAATTTACATGGACGGTTCCGGCCGGAGGTACAATAAGCGGCAACAATAACAGTAACGCTGCAACAGTAATTTGGAATGCTGCCGGCACACATACCCTGCAGGTAACCTACACCGACTTTGCAGGCTGTAGCAACACCAGCAGTTATAACGTAACTGTAGCACCGAAGGCGGTTCCTGATTTTACAGGCGACACCGTAGCCTGCCAGGGCAACTCAGAAACCTATACATTTATACCGGTAGCCGGAGTTGATTACATATGGGAAGCCGAAGGTGGGATTATTACAGCCGGGCAAAACACAGCAACCGTAACCATACTTTGGCAAGGCACACAACTAGGCGCATTAAGATTGCGCAATGCAGTTTGCAATACCTACCTGCAAAAAAACATTGTAATAAGGCCTACACCACCGGTGCATATTGAAACCAGAAACTTAACCTGCACGGGCGCCAGTGCCGATTTAAAGGTGGTAGAAGATTACCCAGGTTATGTATGGTCCAACAGCGCTGCAACGCAAACCATTACTATTACAAATCCAGCAACTTATACTGTAACCGTAACCGATAGCAAAGGCTGCAGCGCAACCGGTAGCCTGAATGCTAACCCTATACCATCTAATGCATTTACCAATGCGGGTATAGCGGGTGTAGCACCTCTGGGCCCCATACCTTATGCCTATATTAAGTTAACCGCTTACGGCACACCGGCACCCGTTAGCTATTTATGGAACACCGGCAATACAGAAGCCACACAATATACCGCTACAGCCGGCACTTATACGGTTACTATGACCAATGAATATGGCTGCACTACCGTGCAAAGTGTAGTAGTTACAACAGCCGCAGGGCAATGCTCCGGTGGCGGCGGAACATGCAACGGCGGAGGCACTGTTTTGCCATGCCCCGGCATAACCCCGGTATTTACCATTAACAACCCGGTTTGCAACCCGGTGCAATTTACGCCCGGCGTTGCAGCCACTTATTACCACTGGGATTTTAGCGATGGCGTATTCAGCACCTCAGCAAACCCCTCACATCATTTCAATTCGCCGGGTAGTAAAACAGTAATTCTTATTTACTCCAACGATGGGCTTAACTGGTACGAATGCTCGCAAACATTTACCATTAACGCGGTAATGAATCTTAGCTTTACCGAAACCAATGGCTGCAACGGCGCGGTAACATTAACCAACACCTCCACTTCTACCCTACCGGTAACCTCTGTTAGCTGGCAAATGGGCGATGGAAACACGGTAACCAGCAATACAGTTAACTACCAATATCCAAACCCCGCATCTTCATACAATATTACCCTTTCGCTTAACGATGGGGTTTGCACGGATGTATTACAAAAAACTATTCGCGTAAGCCAACTGGTAGCCGATTTTGCTTATAGCGGCATTTGTACCAATAGCCCCGCATTGTTTAACGATGCCACAGTGCATAGCGATTTAATAAGCAGCTATACATGGGCCTTTGGCAACACCGAAACTGCCGATTACAGTAACCCTGTTACCTACTACGCAGCAGCGGGAACATATACGGCAAGCCTTACTATAAAAGATGCCGAAGGCTGCCTGGATACACATACCGAAAACATAGTGGTTTCCAATTTTGCAAAGCCGGCTGTAACTACCAGTGGGCCTACCACTTTTTGCAGGGGCAGTTCAGTAACACTATCGCTGGCACCCGGCAACCGGTACTACTGGAACAACAGTATAACCACTGCTGCAAATGAAGTTAACAGCAGGGGCGATTATTACGCCTGGGTAACTGAGGCAAGTACTGGTTGCAGCGGCTTTAGCGATACCGTAAACGTTTCCGTAAACACGCCGCCCCGCGCCTACATATCTAACATTACAGGCGAAACCGAATATTGCGACCAGGAACAGCTAAACCTTAGAGCCCTGGCTAACCGCTCCGTAACCTTTCAATGGTATCAAAACAATACTTCGCTGCAGGCGGGCGGTTCGGTTAATTACTGGAGCGTAAACCAAAGCAACACTGGTATTTACCAGGTAGTATTAACCGATGCAAACGGTTGTAAAGATACCTCTGCTGCAGTTAATATAGCAGTACATCCTCTGCCCCCTATGCCATCTGTAGCGCAGGCACCTGCAGGCACAGTATGCTACGGCAGCCCCCTTACCTTAAGCGTTTCGGGCACCGATATTTATACCTGGAGCAATGGTGCGTCGGGTAATTCAACCACCGTTTACCAGCGCGGCTATTACCAGGTAGTGGCTACTAACAATTTCGGTTGTGGTAGTTCTAATTACACCTATGCCGATATTAAACCAATGCCCGATTTCAATTATTTCCCTACTGGTTGTTACCAAATTTGCGAAAACGATAATATTACAGTAAACGCCCCTGCGGGCTTATCGGGCTACCTGTGGTCTAACGGTGCAACTACGGCCTCAATAAGCCTTACTGTAAGCGGAGATTACAACCTGTCGGCAACTACCACCAGCGGTTGCGCGCAAAGTTCGCCCTCTTTCCATGTTGATGTTTTTGATGCCGGCAACATACAGTTAGGTGCCGATACATTTATTTGCGCCGGGCAGACGGTATTATTGGATGCAGGTGCCTACACCAGCTTTTTATGGCAGGATAACTCAACCGCACAAACCTTTACCGTTACCGATACAGGCACTTACCACGTGCAGGTAACCAATAATGCAGGCTGCACATCGGGCGATACCATTCATATAGCAAGCTTCGGCTCATTTATAAACCTGGGTAACGATACTTCTCTTTGTCCGGGTGCTACCTTATTGCTAAATCCCGGTGTTTACTCCACTTACTTATGGCAGGATAACACAACCAGCGCTACTTACACGGTATCTGATAGCGGGTTATATATAATTACCGTAACTACCACCGGCGGTTGCACCGCTAAAGATAGTATACACGTGGCTATGCTGGGTAATTTTGTAAACCTTGGTAACGATACCACTATTTGCCAGGGTCAATCATTACTACTCTCTGGCGGCAATTACAGCAGCTACCAATGGCAGGATAATTCTACTGCAGCAACTTACACGGTGCAGGATAGCGGATTGTATTTTGTAAAGGTTACTACCCTGCAAGGGTGTGTTGACCGCGATAGCATTCATGTTAGTTCTCAAACGCTTTCCGTTTATCTTGGTAACGACACAACCATTTGCGCAGGCCAACAAGTTGTTTTAACTGCAGGTGTTTCTGGTATTTATCAATGGCAAAACGGCTCTGCCAGCAATACATATACAGCAACTGATAGTGGCACTTACTACGTGCATGTAGTTAGCAGCATTGGCTGCACCGCCGGCGATACTATTCACATTGGTACCTTCAATAACCAAATTAACCTTGGTAATGATACTACCATTTGCTATGGCGATAGCATTACATTATATCCCGGTGCCTTTACTTCTTACAACTGGCAGAACGGAACTACAGGACCTGGATTTACAGTGTATAATAGCGGCACCTATTGGGTAAATGTAAGCGGTGGCGGTTGCAACGCCCGCGATACGATAAGCGTAACGGTAACAAGCCCTACTTTACCGGGCCTCTTAGATACTTTATGCGCTGCACCTAAAGAGATTTCCATACCGGGTAACTTTATCGATTATCACTGGAACACCGGGGCAGTTACCTCATCTATCTTTGTTTCCGATACCGGCTTTTACAGCGTAACGGTAACTACCATAAACGGATGTACCGCGCAGGGCAATATTTATGTGCTACCATGCGATACATCGGCTAACCTGAACCAGGCCCAGTTTTTATTAGCAAGCGGCTTCTCGCCTAATGGCGATGGTGTGAATGATATTTTCCACGCTATAAAAGTGCCCAACGGCGAACCAGTGCATTTCTTCGAAATGTCCATTTGCAATCGCTGGGGCGAAGAAGTATTTACCACCTCTAACGAAAACGACGGATGGGATGGTAGATTCCAGGGGCAATATGCAAGCATAGGTGTATACGTATATAGCGTGCGCTATGTAAGCCAAAAGGGTAGCGTTCTTCAAAGGGGCACAGTAACATTAGTCAGGTAGCTTTTTGCTTGGTTTTTAGTTTAAGGGGAAGCATCAAAAAGGCGAGGCTATGCAAATGGCCTTGCCGCTTCCCTTTGTTGGCTAATTTTACAGTTGTAAGCTTCGCTAAAAAAAACTAAAATCGTAGGCGATAAGCATACTACAACTGCAAACACCTGCCATGGAAAACTTTGACAAGCTTTGGGATTACAGCAACCCCGCCGAAACCGAAATTAAGTTTAACGATATACTAACTACGTTTGCCGGCGAAGCCGCATCCTCTTACAGGCTGCAGTTGCTTACACAAATTGCACGTACCCTAAGCTTGCAGCGCAGGTTTGATGAGGCCCACCAAAAATTAGATGAGGTAGGCGCCCAATTGAGCGAAGAACATCGGGTAGAGCACATCCGCTATTTTTTAGAGCGGGGCCGTACATTCAACTCATCCGGCGATAAACGTAACGCCGAAGTTTGTTTTAGAACAGCTTTGGATGTAGCTCAAAAACTGAAAGAAGATTTTTACGCGATTGATGCCATACACATGCTGGCCATAGTTGCCGCACCCGACGAAGCGATAGCACTAAATGAAGAAGCTATTGTATTAGCCGAAAGCAGCGCAGAGGAAAGAGCTAAAAACTGGTTAGGCTCTTTATACAACAACCTGGCCTGGGGCTATTTTGATAAGGGCGCTTACGAAATGGCGTTGAGTGTTTTTTTACGTGCACTTAAATGGCGCGAAGATAAAAAGCAGGTAAATGAGACCTTTATTGCCAAATGGTGTGTAGCCCGCACTTTACGCGCCCTTAATAGAATTGATGATGCTATTAAAGTGCAGTTAGCCTTGTTCGAAGAAAGTATCAGCACCGGTAAAACCGATGGCTATGTGCATGAAGAGCTGGGCGAACTGTTTCTAATAAAGGCCGATAAACTCAAGTCTACCTTCCACTTCGAAAAAGCCTACGAGTTTCTATCAACCGACCCTTACCTTGCGCAAAATGAAAGGCCACGTTTAGATAGAATGAAACAATTGAGTAAGTAAACTTACTCTTCCGACACCATTTGGTTAGGGTTACTCCAGTATTTGCGCCATTTATCAAGCACGGCTTCAAACTCTGTCGGTAGTGGGGCTTCAAAAAACATTTCCTTACCGGTTACCGGGTGGGTAAACCCAAGTGTAGCAGCATGTAATGCCTGGCGCGGTAATATATCAAAGCAATTATCTATAAACTGTTTGTACTTGCTGTATATAGTTCCTTTTAAAATACGGCTGCCGTCGTAGCGCGCATCGTTAAACAAAGTATGGCCAATATATTTCATGTGCACACGTATCTGGTGCGTACGGCCGGTTTCTAACCTGCACTCGACCAGCGTAACATAGTTAAGGCGCTCAATTACTTTGTAGTGCGTTACAGCATGCTTGCCGCCATCTCCTTCCGGGTAGGTTTGCATTTGCATACGCTCGCGGGTATCGCGGCCTATGTTTACATTAATTGTGCCCTCTTCTTCCTTTAAATCGCCCCACACCAACGCCACATACTTACGCTTTGTTTTACGGTCGAAAAACTGCTTGGCAAGGTGCGCCAGGGCATGGTCGGTTTTAGCCATTACAATAAGGCCGCTGGTACCTTTATCTAAACGGTGCACTAAACCCGGTCTGAAATCTTCTTTACCCTTTGGCAGGCTTTGAAAATGCCAAAGTACTGCGTTAATCAAAGTTCCGCGCCAGTTACCAAGACCGGGGTGCACTACAATATCCGGTGCCTTATTAATTACCAGCACATCATCATCTTCGTATACTATATCCAATGGAATATCTTCAGCTACCAGGTCGTAATTTTCGCGGTGCTTAGGCAGCAGCAAAAGTATCTCATCCGCAGGCCGTATTTTGTAATTCGATTTTACGGGCTTGCCGTTCACCAGTATACTACCTGCTTCGGCGGCAGCCTGTATTTTGGTGCGGCTTACATTAGCGCCTAAATGAACGCTTATAAACTTATCAATCCGCACAGGGGCCTGGCCCTTATCCACGGTTAATTTAACCTCTTCAACAAGCACATCGCCCGCTTCGGCAGCTACTACCGAAAGGTCATCATCTTCTGCAATTTCTTTTTTCATAACAAGGTTTTAAGCAATGTAATTAACTTAAGCGGTAATTGGCTGTTAGTTCTCCTCCTTCGCTGCTACCGCAGCGGGATTTAAGGAGGAGGTGGTCTTGCGAAGCAAGACGAGGTGGTGCTTAAGTTTATTTACATTGAATGTTTAATCAACGTTCCTACTGTATAGCGCTCATGTGGCTTTTCAGCTTTAAAAGCACTTCTATTTCCGTGGGGTCGTATCCCTGTTTTACGGCTAAATAAAACGATAGCCAGTCGCCAAAATGTATCAGGTAAAAATGCTTCTCGTAAGTGTTTGCCCCTTTCGCATGTACTTCATGCACATTATCGGTTGTTTTACGTATTACATCGCGGCTAAAATTAAGCCGTGCAGCAGTGCGAGGGTATTCATCTTCGGCACGCAAAAGCACAACACCTAAAGCGCTGTTGGGTTCGCGCCAGCCAACTAATTCATTATGGTTCATTTCGGGTATGGCATTATACCAGCAATGTTGCTTTCCATTTTCATTCACCTGCTGTTTAATACGCAGGGCTACGCTTTCGTATTTATCTTCGGCGTAAAGTATAACGGCTTTTTGTATTAATGCAGGGGCCATAGCTTCTGCAGCCGGCATTATATCTTTTTGTTCTGCCTCTAAAAAATCAGCCACCCCGGCAAAGGCTGCGCGGTAGCTGTTATTAATAAGTTTAAAGTTCTCAAGCACAAAGAAAAGCTGCACCAGCGAGTAGCCTAAACATGCACGCGGAGGGAACCCTGAAGGAATTGTTATCAGGTCATACTTTTGCTCCTTAGCAATATCGGCCAACTTACCACCCGAGCTGATGCAAACAGGTTTATATCCATTTGTGATACATTCTTGCGCGCACGAAACGGTTTCTTCGGTATTGCCCGAATACGAACAGAGGATAATCAGTGTAGAAGCATCAACAAAGGTGGGAAGAAAATAACTGCGGTTAACTATTACGGGTAACTTCAACTCATCGCGCAGCAGTTCTGCCAGCAGGTTGCCGCCAATACCCGAGCCACCTAATCCACAAACCACGATATTTTTTATAGTAGTATTAAACGTAGTTGTAAAAGTAGCACGCTCACCTATGCGCAGTGCCTCGCGCAATTGTTCGGGAAATTCTTTTATTAAATCGTACATAGTTATTTGAAATAGGGCACAAATAAAGGAAATTGTTTGGTTACGGCCTGTAGCGTTTTGAAAAATTAAAACCAATAAAGTGTTGAAAATCAACCCAAAAGTTGAAAACGTTGATTTTAACAGGCAAATTTCCTGCTTATTGATTAAAGCAACCCGTTTTTACCTGAATAGAATCATGGCCGGTTTACGGCTCTCGGCAGGACGCATACTTTGCAAATGCTGGGCCGAAACAAAATTAAGCGCTGGTATTACCCGCAGTTTTGATTGTAGCGAAGCCTTTATCTTTTGCTCGGCAATATCCAGCGCTCCGTTCAAAGCAATATTTATTTGAATCTCGTCTGTTCCCAAATCATTCTTACTAACCTCCACTATATAATCTTTCACTTCGGGCACCGCACTTAGGGCATCGTAAATGGATGGAGGGAAAATAGTGGTGCCTTTATATTTTATCATCTGGTTTTTGCGGCCAACCACCGCCGAAAGGCGAATGGTATTCTTACCGCAAGCGCAGGGCTCATCAAAATAACAGCAAATATCGCCGGTGCGGTACCGTAGCAAAGGCATTCCTTCAACGCCAAGGCTGGTAATAGTAACTTCGCCAAACTCGCCCGCTTTTAACTGGTTACCAGCATCATCCAAAATCTCAACAATCAGCAGTTCCGGATTATGGTGCCCGCCTTTGCCACAAGCACATTCAGTAAAAGCCGTTTGCATTTCAGTACTGGCGTAGGTAGAAAACAACTTGATATTCCACTTAGCCTGTATACGCTTAGCTAAAGTATTTGGCGTAAGGTCGGCATTGCGCACAGGTTCGCCAATGCAAACGGCCTTTTCAATACCCGAATTATTTAAGTCAATACCGTTGGCCTCGGCATAATCAATCAACTTTAAAATAAACGAAGGAACCGCTACTATCGAGTTGGGCTTTACCCGGTTAATATTCTCCCACTGCATTTGCGGCGATATAGGACCTACTCTAACTGCCGCGGCACCCAACTTGCGTATACCCAGGTAATAGGCCATACCCGCCATAAACTGCCTGTCCAGCGTAAGCATAAGCTGGTAAACATCGGTGGGCTTGCCACCCGCGGTTATAAAAGATTGCTCTTCATTATAAGCCAGTCTTTGCAAATCGTTTTCGGTTAAGGCCACAGTAACCGGAGAGCCAGTAGTGCCCGAGGTAGTTGTATAATCAATAACCTTATTACGCGGAACGCACAAAAAATCGAAATTATGCTTACTAAAATCTTCTTTGGTGGTTACAGGAATCTGCACCAAATTTTCAATCGTATTTATAGCAGAGGTATCGATACCACTTGCTTTAAACAACCGCTGATAGTAAGGCGAATTTTGCTGCAAATACGAAAGCTGTTGCTTCAACTTTTGTTGTTGCATGGCTTTTATTGCCGCCGCCGATACAAGACCTGTGTTATTGCTCATTACTGCTCAATTATAACAAATGCCACGGCATTTTCTTTAGTGTGCGAAAGTGAAATGTGAATCCGCCCCCCGCCTTTGCGCTCAAATACCTTTAAAGTTTCACCGCTTAATTCAATAAAAGGCTTGCCTAATTCATCGTTTAATATCTCTACCTCGCTTATACCCATCTTATCGCGCCAACCAGTGCCTAGTGCTTTAAAAAAGGCCTCCTTACCTGCAGCGCGGGCCGCATAACTCTCACCCGACTTATCTTTATCGCAATACGCTATTTCTCGGGCAGAAAAAACCTTCAGCTTTAATGCCTCTTTTTCAACAGCCCGCTTAATTCGTTCTACCTGTATAATGTCGGTACCAATACCGGTAATCATTGCAAAGCTTTAATTTCGTTTCTCAATTTATCGGCTTCATGTGTATCGTTAATCTCTTTGCTCAATGCCAGAGCGAAATACTTTTTAGCTGCCTCCCTATCTTTTTTAGCCTTATAGTAGTCACCCAACAATTGGTATGTCTCCCAAAACTCCGGGTTGTAAGCTATAAAGTTTGTTACAGTAATTGCCTCATTATTCAATGCAAGGTTATCGTTGGTGGCCTTCTTTATTTGCACTTTCAAATTGCGCCACTGCAAAAAGTTTTTCCAGTTTGTCGAAAGCAAAAAGGTATCAGCAGGTATGGTTAAAGCAGCCTCGTTTAAAGCGGTTCCATCTTTTTTACCCGGTGCCTGGGCAAACACCTTATTCAAATCGTAGCAGATAAACTCACCCAACTGGTAAGGATTGGCCGTAACCCAAAATTTCAATTTTTCCGGCTGAAAAATAACAGCATGGTGTGAGATAAGTTGATTCAAAGCTTTCTCATTTCCTGTTCCGATATTTTTATCGTGCTGGCCCCTTTGGTCGCGCAGTATAGAGGCAACATTCAAATAGTCGAGCTTTGGGTTTCGCTCCATCAGTTCCTCTAAGCGATGGAAGCGATACATCGAAGCACTTGTGTTTATGTTCTCAATATTGCTTTTATCACTTTTAAAACTATCGCTTTGGTAGTGGTTAGCGCACAAAATAAAATCAGTATCGCTATCAAACAACACGGTTCGGCTTACGCTCTTTTCAATCAATGAGGTTTTATGGTCGGGGGCCGAGCCAATCATCAGTGTTTCGCAAACAAAGGTTTTACGCTTTTTGGCAATGGCAAAGGCTTCATCAATGTTATTCGCGTATTGTAAAATCTCACGGGCTAGTATGGATATTGGCGTGGTAGCTGCATTCGGTATATCGCTTTTAGCCGCGTTGATAGTTACCGTTATACCCTTATCGTTCATACCCGATACACAGCCCATAAAACCGGCCCAGGTTATCATGGCAAATTTATTGCCCTGCTTAGGGTTACAGAAGTAAACTATCTTATCCTGCGAAAACTTATCGCCCAAATAAAAATCCAGATTACGCCCAATTATCATGCTGCTATCAGCAGTCCGTTCATCCCATGCAGCAAACGAGGTGCAACCTACCAACGCTAAACTTTGCAGGGCATGCCCAATATCATGCGCGGCATGGTAATTAAGCATGCGGTCGTAAGCGGGGTTTATAAAATCAAACTCATGCGGGGCCGAAAAAGATTCCCCATAAATTTCAAGCTTATTCTCCTCCGGAAAATTCTCATCTAAACGGCGGTTAAACACCCGCGTAAACATGCCCAAAAAACTAAGGTAGTTATCGTTAGGCACCAGGTTGTGTATCTGTTCTACAAAGGCCTCTTCCTGTGTATATAGCAACTCCTTCTCTAATTTACCCGTAATTACCCCGCGTTCAAAAGGCTCGCCCTCTACATACTCTTCCCAAAGCCCGCTATCGGTTTTGCGCAGCCAGTTATTACCAATACGGTAATAATCTTTACCCACCGTTTCGCGCTGTAAATTTAAGGCCGATTTATCTTTCACTTCGGGTATATGTGGAGCCAGCCCCCATTTAATATAGGCATAGCCGGCAAACAGCAGAAATGCAATTGAGCCAAACACATACCCGGTAATTTTAAGCAGCTTACGCATTTGCCTCTTTAATTTTATTCAGTAAGTAAGCCTTGCCCAATATAGCCGAGCAGGTTACCAAAGCGCTTTCAGTTACACCCAGCACCCCGTGCAAATTTATACTCTGCCCGGTTAGCAACAGGTTTGGCACTTTTGTTTTAGCAGAAATTAGGGTTTTAACCGGCTCGTTAAAATCTTTCATTATGCCATACATATTGCCGTCATCCGTGCCCATATAGTCGCGGTACGATAGCGGGGTGCTGGTATAATACGATTGCACATTCGCGCTAAAACCCGGAAACTTAATATCAATCATCTTTAACACCTTTTCTGCTTTCTCCTTTTTAAATTGCTGGTATTCTTCTGCGCGTTCGTTCTCATCTAAAGTAGTATGGTGCGTATTACTCCATTTTTCTACATCGGCAAAACGCATATAAGTCATAATAGTAACGGCCTCTGTAAATTCATTTTGTTTTTCAGGCACCTCTTCAAATAATGCATACATATAAGGCCAGTTAGCCTCCGTATACTCCACTCCTTTCCATACATCTACCTCATCGTAATAATAATAATTGCGGTTGCGAAATTTAAACGTGCTGGGCTTTAATATAGCATACACAACAAAGGTAGAAATCGAATTTTCAAGCTCTTTAATCCGGTTTCTAAAAACAGTCCTAATTACATCCGTCTCAGTAATCTCTAAGGTCTTTGCCGGGTGCAGATTAGAAATAAAAGTTTCGGCATAAATTTTTTCGCCGCCTTCCAATTCCACATACTCGGCCTTTCCATTCTCCACCCCTATCTTCTTTACTTCTTGTTTGCGCAATACTTCACCCCCATTATCCTTAATAATGCGGGCCATTAGCTTCACTATCTGGTCGCCACCATTTTTTATTTTAAAGGCACTTTCTATATAGCTGTTTACCACTAATGCATGCACATACAAGGGTGTTTTATCGGCCACTCCGGCATACAACAAATTAGTTCCGGCCAATACATTTTGCAGCTTTACATTATCGGTTAGTTGCTCAAAATAATCCTTAGCGCCTATGGTAAAAGCTTCCATATCCTGTGGGTCGCCTTCCTGTAAGTTGTATAAAGGTATGCCGGCACAAATCCGCTGCATATCGGCGCAATACTTTTCAATAGCGGCTACATCCTCCGGAAAACTCGCAATCAATTGGGCTTTAAATTTTTCATACCCCATACCAAACAGGTATTCTTTGCTATCCCCTCTAAATAAAACAGCATCAAAACCTTCTTCGTTCATGCGCATGGTTTCAAGCCGCTCCATTATACCCAGGTAATTAAAAATGTTATACAGGCTCTCGCCGGGTGCCAGCCCTCCTATGTAATGCACCCCCGTATCAAAGGTTACCCCTTCACGCCTGAAGGTTTGCAGGCTACCGCCAATTTGTTCGTTCTTTTCTATTACACAAACGCTTCTGCCCTCTTTACTAAGTATAGTACCGCACACCATGCCCCCAAGGCCGCTGCCAATTATTACTACATCAAATTTGGTATTTGGTATATGCATTACAGAATGGGCGAAAATAAAAATTAAAGGCATCACTGCGCAGTTGCTGTGCCAGGCATCAAAAGCAAAAGGCACCCTTTGGGGAGTGCCTTTACATTTTAAACACTACATTACCCTTACTTATTTTTTTCAAGCGCTTCTATCCGCTTAAGCAATTCGCTTATTACCTGTTGTTGTTGCTCATTTTTGGCATTTAGCTCCTGCACTGCTTTTACCAAAGGCACAGTAAATTCGGCATAGCGAAGCCCATAGAAATCGCCATCGTTTTTAGGCACATCCACCCCGCTAAAATCAAAGCCTAGTTCCTTAGCGCTCTTTTCAACTTCCTGCGCAATAAAGCCCGTTTGCAACATATTACCCTTTAAGCTTTCAGCCTCTGCCGAACGCGCATTGTCAGACGTGTGCAAGTAAGATGCTATACTCTGCATATCTAAATGATAAGTAACGGGGCGCAATTTTGTAATAAAAGCCAACCCCGGAACCGATTCAGTAATATCCTTTTTAAAGCGGCCATCCGATACGTTTGTCCAATCCTGGAAACCACCTATAGAGGTTACCGACGAGTTACCAATGCGAATTTGATTGTGAGCAGAAGTTGCGGCACCATACCCTATGGCGGTTGTATTGCTAAACCCGTTGGTTGTGGGGCCTGCATTATAACCAATAGCAGTATTAAAGTCGCCGGTAGTATTACTAGATAGTGAACTATACCCTAATGCTGTATTGCCCCCACCGGTTGTATTACCCAGCAATGCACGGTAACCGGTTGCCACGTTATTTCCGCCGGTAGTATTGGCCAGCATTGCATTATAACCCTGTGCTGTATTATATCCTCCGCCAACGTTATTGGTTAAAGCGGCAGTTCCTATAGCCGTATTATAAGCGCCTACTGTGTTTGTTTTCAAAGCCTCGTAGCCATGTGCTACGTTATAATTACCGGTTGTATTATTAAATAAACTACCCGTTCCGGTGGCCGTATTACCAAGACCTGTGGTGTTTGTTAATAGTGCATCGTAGCCTATAGCCGTATTGTAGCTGCCCGTAGTGTTATAATACAGGGTTCCGGCACCGTTGGTTGTATTGCCACTGCCGGTTGTATTAACTACTAACGAACTATTACCTACCACGCTGTTATAGTTACCCGTAGTATTGCTAAGCATGGCATGGTAGCCAATTGCAGTATTCGAAAATCCATTGGTATTCAGGCTCAAAGCCTCGGCACCTACCGCCAAATTTTGAATGCCGGTATTGGCTACACCCGTTTTATATCCAAAAAAGGTATTGCCCGTTTCTATTTTACCCGATGGTTGATTGTTCATTCTAAAACTAAGCGGCTGATTATCTATAGTTCCTAAAAAGTTAGCGCTGTTAGTTCCCGAAGTTCCGTTAACGCCCCATGCGTTTAATGCACCATCGGCACCGGTAGCGCCTTTGGGTCCTGTGGGGCCAGCGGCACCTGCTGCACCATTCGTTCCGTTAATTCCTGCGGGGCCTGTTGCACCCTGTGGCCCTTGTGCGCCGGTATCACCTTTAGGTCCGGTATCGCCTTTAGCCCCTGTTGCACCAGCGGCTCCATTAACTCCGTTAGTACCGTTAGTGCCATTAGCTCCTGCAGCACCTGCCGGACCGGTAGCTCCTTGCGCACCTGTAGCACCTTGTGGCCCCGTAGCACCTGTAGCCCCGCCACTGCTACTATTGCCAGAGTACTCGGCATATAAAGCGTAAGGCACGCTCATCAATTGGGTAGTACCCATATCTATAAAGTTAGTTCCGCCGGCAGGGTCTACTTCTACCTGCAAAAATTTACCACCACTGCGCCAGCTTATACCCGCCATATTTCCATTGCTTCCAATTACCGTACTCATAAGCCCGAACTGGTTGGTAGGAACGCTGGCTGTTTCGGTATATATAACCACCCCCGAAGCCGATACATCATGTATGCTGAATTTTACGCGTACCATACCATTGGCCACCGGTGTGCCGGCCGAATTTCGAACTACCGCCTGGTAATTCATTCCTAGTGGCGCTTGCGCAAATGTTATTGTGCTTATTAAAGCCGCAACAGCAAATAGTATTGTTTTTTTCATGTTCCAAATTGTAAGAAGTTACAAAAATTACAAGGTCTCTCTTCCTTATATGCCCTCTTCTACGAGGCACTATCGGTGGTGTTCAGCAAAATAGATGGGGTAGTATTTGTTTAATAAATCGTTCAGGCTTTGTGTTACAAGTATTGCCTTGTGTTTGTACAAACACATAACAGACCCGCTAATATGAACGGAAGGTTACCTTATCTTTTAAGCAGAAACACCGAAGGAGAAAGTTCAGTGGCTATGCAATTATGCAATGCGCTCTTATCACCTGTATAAACAAGCACACCGTTGCCACTTAATTTAGCGAAGCAGTGCTTAACCAGTTCAGCAGCTCTGGCAACAGGCAATTGCATGTTTATATTATTAATAACAATAGCATCGCTGCCGGTTATATCATAAGTTAATGGGTCGGCACAAACAAAACTTAGCTGCTCATTTTTAGAGTAACAGTTATTCGCCACATCAATTCTTTCTTCATCACTATCCACTCCTATAATAGTACGGTTCCAGCCTGTAAAGTGCAGCATATAGCTTGCAAAGCCATAACCACAACCTAACTCAGTAACAATGCCCTGGCGCGGTAGTATATTATTAAGCGTATTGTAATAGGCTTCGTTCCTGCTCTCTTTTAATGCCAGCCATTCCAGTTCAAGCCCTTTATACATGTAGTTCATGCGCAAGCGCTGCCGGTAGTAGCGGGCAGTCTCATTTTCTTCGCGTAGCTTTTCGTATTCGCTTTTAAAATAGGCTGCTATTTTTTTAGTACGTACAGCATATCCCTCCCCAAAGGTTTTATCTTCAGGCTTAATGCGCGGTAAAAACTGCATGGTCATAAAGGCATTCATCACCATAAAGTCACCCTTCTTAATCGTATCGCCGGTGCCATGCAGCAGCATAGGCACTATATCCAAATTCAACTGCTCAGCCAGGTAAAACGCCCCCTTGTGAAAACGCTTCAAACGCCCATCGGGCGAGCGCGTACCTTCCGGAAAAACAACAATCGAGTAGCCATCCTTCACTATATCAACAAACTTTTCAATAGCAGGGTCCACACCTTCCATCACCGGGTAGTAATCGGCCAGTTGCACCACCTTACCAAACACCGGCGAGTAATACACCCACTTATTAGTAAGCAGTATTAGCTTGGGGTGCTGCATTACGGTTACCAATATATCTAAGAACGAAGCGTGGTTGGCAATTATCAAAGCGGGCTTGCTAAAGTCCATATTCTCTCTGCCCACATGCCGCTTTCTTACGTTCACCATCATATAAGTAAGTACCCATAGCGCATTGCGTACCAGGTAATGGAAGAACAACTTACGTTTCTTTTTACCCGGGTAAGGCACCAGGTAAAGTAGTATATACCCTACCAGCGCTACCGTAAGCGATACGGTTACATAATAAGTAAAGGCAATAAACGTGAGTATAAGCGTGGGTATTGTCCATGGCGGAAGTCCGCGATCTTTACGGCTTTGCACAAAAAAGTTATAGAGGAACGGCTGAACTGTTTGCCCTATAATAACCACGCAAAAAATACCGATAACCGATATAAAGGCAATAGAACGAAGGGCGGGGTGCTTTGCAAAAATAAGCGCCCCCAAACCTATAAGCACCGTTACCGCCGAAAGGAAGATAGACACCTTATGCGAGGCCAGTGTCTCTTTACCGCGCTTATACTTTTCAGTCAACCCATCGGTTATAAAAATGCTAAAGTCATCACCCAGACCAAATATAAAAGTAGAGATAATGATATTGATTAGGTTGAACTGAAGCCCCATTAACCCCATTATACCCAGTATCCAAATCCAGGTAATTACCATAGGCAAAAAGGTAATTATCGTCAGTTCTAAACGCCCATAGCTTATAAGTAAAGCGACAAAAACTAACAGCGATGAATAGAGCAGAATGGAATTAAAATCGTTATAAATAATCTCTACAAACTTGTTGATGATAATTTGCTTATCCAGTATTACGGTAGATGGACTTTTGCTTAACTCGGCATACAGCCTCTGGCGCTGGCTTTTATCTACCCGCACAGGGTTTATAACAGTAAACTTATCCTTGCTTGCTATTAGGTATTCGCTGCCGAAGGCATCTTTAATAGCAGCAAAATCATCTGGTGTGGCCGGGGTGTAAGATTCATTTAACAGCGTTTCAAAACTTGAAAACGCCGAGGCAGAGAAACCATCCTTGGCTCCCTCCCTTTTTAATACAGCTAATAGCTTCTCTTTTTTATCAGCCGTCCAATACTGGTTCCAGCGGTCAATTTTTTGCTGCTGCAACGCCTGGCTGGGTATAAAGTTGCTGAACGAAGAATACTTCTGTATCCAGCCATTATCCATGGCCGTTTTAAGTTGCTTTACCAGGGCTTCATTATTGCGCAGCATTTCTTCTTCGGTGGCGCCTGTGCTGGCAATAAAAACCATCTTGCTGGTATCATCCTGCGTTATATCAATCTCTTTTTGGGCATACTGCGTTTTAGTATCCAAAAAGTTCATGCGGTTAAGGTCGCGCTCAAATCCTACCTGTTTGGCATAGTGCAAAAAGAAAAACGTAAGCCCTACTATTACTAAAAAAATGACGCCCTGGTAGCGGATTCGGAAATTAAGCAGCCTTTCAAGTTTGCTTTCTGCATGCACATCAGCAGCAATCGCCTCGGGCATAAAATGAGGTAAAAATACAAGCGCAAAAATAGTAGCACCGGTAAGACTAAGCCCTGCAAACAGGCCAAAGTCGTTCAATATCTGCGATTGCAACAGTGTTAACGAGAAGAATGAACCTACCGTTGTTATACTGCCAATGGTCATTGGCGAAAGCAAATCGACAATGGTTTGCTTTACCGAACCCACATGGCGGTAGTGGCTAAAAAAATGCAGCGAATAATTAATAGCAATACCTAATACAATCGATCCTGCCCCCAGCGCAATACTGCTAATGCTACCCTTAAGCGTGGCAATAATTGCCAGCGAAAACAAGCCGCCAAAAGCCACTGGCAACATCATTATTACCGGCACCCTCTTTTTACGGAAGAACAACCAGATAAATAACAGAATAGCAACAATGGTAATGGTAAGCGTAAGCGCCGAGTCTTTCTTTAACTGTTTTGCATTGCCTGCTGCGACTACCGAGTTGCCGTAATATAAAATTTCAACGTTTTGCTTACCCGGGTTAAGTGCTGTTATATAGCTATCAAAATCATCAAACAGTTTTTGGTTCTTGCCTGTTTCGCCGCTGGCATTTTTTAAAGTAACAAACAGGTATAAGCTTTGCTTATCCTTACCCATAATGTAACCATCATACAACGAATAGTTTTCATCTACCTGTAGCTGTTGCAATTTGCGCAGGGCCAGTTTGCTAATGCCCACGGGGTCATCGGCAATCAGCTTTTTCATCATCATGCCCTGTGCCGAGGTAAGTACCGCATAATCTTCCAACACGGTTTGGGCTACATGCTCAGGCTCAATAAGGGTATCTATGGCTTTGTAGTCTTCCTCATCTAAATAAATGGGCAGGTTAGCATGGACGGTATTGTAAATATCCAAAGTCGTTTCGTCGCTAACCGTCAGTTTAATCTGGGCAATCTGCGCGGCATGCTGTGCCATTACCATCGCGCTAAACGAATCGGCATAAGCCATCAGCGCCTCCGGCTCGATGGGCTTGTGGGCAATTACCTTTACAATTACCTTATCGGCAAAGTTGCTGCTTTTAAAAATATCGGTAATCTGCCGGGTCTGTTCTCCGTTTGGCAACAGACGGCTTACATCCTCCTCCAGCTTAATGCGGCTGGCCAATAAGCCGCAAACCACAAATAGCAAAACCGTAACACTGTAAAACAGCGCTTTACGGGCTCTGAAAAAATCGTAAGTGCTAAGTAAAAATGTCTTCACCGAGGCACGAATATGGCATTTTAGTTTTTTATAGAGTGAAGCAAAATAAACAGCTTCGGATTAGACTCTTACATAGTATAAATTTCAAAAACCTGTGTCTGCCCTATTTCTTAACCCAAGTCAATGAAATCACATGGCCCGCCAAATATTTTTGTGCTTAAATAATAACCCAATAAAATCACACAAATGAAAGCAATAGTTTACAGCCAATACGGCGAGCCAGAAGTACTTCAACTACAAGAGGTAACCAAACCTATTCCGCGCAACAACGAAATTTTAATAAAAATTAAGGCCACAGCCGTTAATTCGGCTGATTGGAGATTAAGAAGAGCCGACCCTTTTGCCATTAGGCTACTTGGGGGCTTAACAAAACCCAAATTGAATATACTGGGTGGTGTTTTTTCGGGCGAAGTTGAATCGGCCGGAAAAGATGTAACTGGTTTTAAAGTTGGCGATAAAGTATTTGGGTCAACCGATATGCGCTTTGGCGCGTATGCCGAGTATAAGTGCATGCCCGAAAACGGAACGCTGGCCCTAAAACCCGAAAATTTAACCTTCGAAGAGGCTGCGGTAATTCCCTTTGGCGCAACCACAGCCCTGCACTTTCTAAACAAAGCAAACATAACCCCGGGCAAAAAGGTGCTTATTGTTGGCGCATCGGGTGCAGTAGGCACTGCGGCAATTCAGCTGGCGAAACACTACGGGGCACAGGTAACAGGGGTATGCAGCACCGCAAATATTAATTTGGTCAAATCCATAGGCGCCGATAAAACCATCGATTATACCAAAGAAGATTTTACTAACAGCGGAGAAACCTACGATGTAATTTTTGATACCGTTAATACAATTTCTATTTTGGGCAGTTTAAAAGCCTTAAATAAAAATGGGCTACTAATTTTAAGTGCGGCAGGCTTGTCAGAAATGCTTAAAGGCGCTTGGATTAATATGACCACCGGCTACAAAGTATTAACCGGCGTAACAAGGCAAACACAAGAGGATATAAAAACGTTGAAGCAGTTAGCCGAGGCAGGCGAGTTGAAACCGGTTATTGATAAAACTTATAAGTTAGAACAAATGGCCGCTGCGCATACGTATGCACAGCGGGGGCATAAAAAAGGCAATGTGGCAATAACAATTTAAATGTTAGGGGCTAAAGCTTGCCGGCCACCCTTTTTCTTATTCTGCTTAGCGACTCTGGTTTAACACCAACATAGCTGGCAATTTGATACTGCGGAATTTGTTGAAACAAGCCCGGCCTGGATTTTAGCAGCTTCAGATATCGCTGCTCGGGAGTATCTGTACTATACGAAGCCAATATTTCCTGCTGTTCGGCAAATACTTTTTGCATTACAATGCGCGAAACAGTTTCAAGTTTTGGAAACCTGCGGTAAAGGTCTTCTTCCTTTTCGCGGTTGCCCACCACCAGCGAGCTATCCACACAACACTCCAAAAAACTGTTGCTGGGTGCCTGCTGCATTAAACTGTTGATATTGATTACCCATTGTTCTTCGGTAAAAAAGTTTCCGGTCCGCTCTTCGCCATTAACTATAAAATACTGCCTTACACAACCTTCTAAAACAAAATAAGCTTCTGTCGAAATCTGGCCTTCTCTTAGCAGTACTGTTCCCTTCTTATATTGCCGGATAGTCATCGTTTCTATAATTGCTTCTATCTCTTCTTTCGAAATAGACATAATTGCCGAAAAATACCTTAATAGCTTATTGTCCATAGCTAACGCCTTTTGTATAAACAATAATAAATAAATATAATGTATAGCTAAAGGCGCTTCGCATTAGCAGGCCTTATTAGTATTAAACCCAAATTATAACAGTTTAACTACCCCTTCCTCTTCATCCCCTTCACCTTCGGCATCCAGCGTTCCTTATTGTATTTTTTTCGTGGCACCTGTGCATTGTTTTCAGCTAAGTCTTCATACGCCTTTTTCAACTGCTCGGGCACATTGCCGTTGTAATCCAGTTTATAGCGGCTGAAGCCATTAAACGGAACATCTATTTTTGGTGCGGCAAATTTTATTTGTCCGGCAGTACCATTATCAACAAAAGCAGCTAAAAAAGTTCTTTTACGAGCATCGTTTAATTGCCGGTAGCGCCTTTCAATCAGCGTATCGCCTACTAAATAGCGGCACCTTTGCTGGGTGGTAAACATCATACTATCAGGTGCAAGTCCCTTAAGGTAACGCTTAAAGCCCTCATCCTTTACCGATAGCTGCTCAATAGCCACCGAATCATCCTCCGTCATTTTACCATTCAGGCCATGTTTTATAAAGTAGTATTTCTTCTTCCCTTCAAAGTAAGCAATATGTTCCTTCTCCTTTTCGGCATACACCAAAGGCTCTACATTAATAACATTGCCGGGGTTACGCTTTAAAAACGTGGCTATCATGCCCACAAACTTTTTTTCCTGCGGGCTTAATAAAGCCCTGCGCGCATCCCAGTCTATCGTTAGCATTTTTTCTACTGTATTCTGTGTTTGCTTTACCTGCATCAGGTAAGGTGTAAGCGGTGGTTTTACAAAAATATTTTTAACCACATCCAGTATTACATACTTAAAGTTAAACACCGGGCTTTTTAAATTACCGTTTACCGGTATTTCGTAGTCTATTACTTCGCCGGCTTCACGGGCTATACTCATTATCAGTGGCAGGGGTATCCATTTCAGGTCGCGCCGCTTCATGCGTTTACCCACGCGCGGGTCCATTATTAGCAGATGGTTCGTGCTTTGTATTACACTATCTACTACATGCCATTTGCCGTTTACTTCTATTGTTCCCCGGTTAAGCGGAAACGAGGTATACGTAAGCAGGTAGGGGTTAAAAATAGATACCGGTACTTTGTGCAAGCCATAGTCTACATCAAAGGTGCCGTAGTTCTTCGGATCCAGGCTTACATCCAGTTCTATGTCGCCAAAGGGCCTTATCACTGTTCTTAGCTTCAGCTTAACTCGGGTATTATTTTTATTGATAGAATCGCCGGTAATATGCACGGGCATAGCATCTACATTAAAGCGCTCGTAGGGGCTGTAATCGCTAAACACAAAGTTGCCTTTATACACCGTAAATTTATCTATGCGGTAATCGCTTCGTGCAAAGTTGCGCAGCAACTCCTGCAGGTATTCGGCAATTTTAAGTATCAGGTTAAACTGTGCCTGCTCGCCATTTATGCCCCGCTTGCTACCTTTTTTGCCAAACATTAGCGCCAGGTTATCCAGCGAATCAAACCGCTCGTACCTAAAGTAAGGCCTGTCCAGCATTATCGAATCTATCAGGTATTTTTTGCCACCGGGGTTGGCCTCGGTAAAATCAAGCACCAGCCGCTGAAAGGAACCATAATCTTCATAAATAGAAGGGCCGAACTGAAACTGCTCAATAGAAATCAGCCCCGCCGTTTTTAAATCCAGCTTGCCTTTAAAGTTTCCCTCACCATCCAATCTGGCATTTACAATGCCGCCAAAATCGCCGTAGTTGCTTAGCACCCTCATGTATTGGCTTAGTGGTTTCACATCAAAAGTATCTATAGCACCGCTAAAGCGGTAATCGAGGGTTTTAAAATTGATACTCATATTGCCATTAATAGTCCCCTTCGTTGGGCCAGATTCTAACGACACCCTAAACAACATCGTATCAGCCGTCCACCATTTGCCGGGGCTATTAACATCAACGTGTTTTATAAAATACGTAACAGGTGTAGTCAATTCATCGTACTGAAAAACACCATCTTTAATGCTACAATCAAGTATACTGAAACGCACCTTTTTTTTGTTTACAGTAACAGTATCTTTCGGACGAAAACGGTCGATAATATCTTCGAAGTTTATATGCCTTTTATTCTGCACTATATGCCCCCACGGGCTGTATACCGTAAGCGAGCTTATCTCGTAGGTTGGCTTAAACAGCTTAAGCATACTTAAATCGGCACTTACGCCTTTGGCCTTAAAAAACAAGGTATCGCCATTGGGTTCGTACACCCTCAGGTTTTTAATATATACATAACCCGTAAACGGATTTACATACACCCAACCCACTTCAATTTGCCGGCCCAGTAATTTTTCATCGTATTTCTGTATCAGGTATTTGGCTATGGGCGAAATAAAAACGAACAGCAAAACGAAGAATATGAGCATTATTATCCCCACTATTATGGCAGCACGCCTGATTTTGGGAGTAATTTGTGGGTTTAATAAGGGCATACTGTTAATATGCCAAAGAAGTGCCAGCCGAGAAGCCTATTCATCGGATGAATTTTATTGCAAAAAAAGCACACCCTGCAGCAACCCTTTGTTCGCTCCATAATTCATCCGATGAATAAAGGCTAACCCTTGTGGCCGCAACTTTGCTACATTGTAGCATGAACACGCCAGTACAAACCACCACTACCCAAAATATAGCCCGCATAATACTGGGCAGCTTTATGATACTGGCTGCAATTGGCCACTTCTCTTTTAAGCGTGCCGAGTTCCAGGCACAGGTGCCCGACTTTGTTCCCTTCAGTAAAGATTTTGTAGTGCTGGCCTCCGGCGTGGTAGAATTACTCTTTGGTCTTGCTATGGTGTTCCTTACCAAATACAAAGTACACGCGGGCACAGCCCTGGCTATATTTTTTGTTCTGGTCTTTCCCGGCAACATCCATCAATACGTCAACCATATCGATGCCTTTTCTATGCATACCGATACCGCCCGCTTAGTACGCTTATTTTTTCAGCCGGTGCTTATACTTTGGGCGCTGTGGAGCACGGGGGCGATTATGGCGTTGCGGGAGAAGTAGAAAGAAATTTATCGGCATTAACTACAGCAACAATCACACAACCCATAAGTAGCAATCCTAACATCGCGGCTATTTCTCCATCTTCATCTAAAATTTGCTTAGAGGTTCTTTTAGAAAACAAACTTATAACGAAAGCTCCGGGATAACGGAGCATAAGCATAAGCAATACTTCAACTATAAACTCCATGCGTATCAGGCAGATTTGTATCAACCGAATTTAATCAAAAAGCAAACTTATAATCCAGCATAATTTTCGCCCGAATAATATTCTCGAATTAATTTGTTTTTAACTATGATAATTTGGCCCAGCCGATATTATTTTAGGTAAATTCGCGCACTCAGAGACTGTTTTGATTTGAATGGTAAGATTTTTTATAGATTATTTTTGAGCGAACCAAGAAAGATTTTTGCAGCCATAATGGAATATTTCTGGCAAGAAAATCTGCCGCAGGTGCAGCCAAAAAGAATCATAAAAAAATTACCCAGGTAAATCCAAACGGTCTCTATACAAAAAAAACATCCATGAAAACCACTTTTCGCCTGCTTGTTGCCTGTTTTTTATTGCTCTGCTTTGCCCCTGTAAAGGCTGCTTTTACTGCCCCCGAAAGTGTACTTGTCAGCTACAATTTAAAGTATACCTACACGGTAGATTCGCTAACAAAGTTTTGGAAAAAAAGCCATATACCACAACTGCTGGTGCCTATCCGCAACGAGGTAGAAATGTATGAGGTTACTTACAAAGGCATGTGGCTGGATAGCAGCTTTATTATGGCCAAGGGTGTGGTGTATGTGCCTAAAGGCGATAAGCCTTCGGCCGAAATGGTGTATTGCCACGGCACCCGTATATCGTTAGATCAGCACCCGGGCATCGACGACCTGGAGCAGGTAGTTTGCATGATGCACGCCGTAGATAATTATGTAGCTATCTTCCCTTACTACTACGGTCTGGGCGGCGGCGAAAAAGAACATATCTATCAGGATAGCTGGACAGAGGCTATGAGCACTATTTACATGATAAAAGCCTGCCGCGAAATTTATACCAAAATAGGCAAGGCTACCAGCGGGCAGTTGTTCCTTACCGGCTACTCGCAGGGCGGCCACGCCAGTATGGCCACCGCCAAAATGTTAGACTCCGGCACGTTTCCCGAAATAAAACTAACGGCCTCCTCTCCTATGAGCGGCGCTTACGATATGACCGGCGAACAGGCTAAAACCATGTTCCGCAGTTACGACCAGCCACACTATCTGCCTTACCTGCTTATCAGCTACCAATATGCCTACAACCTAATTTCTGGCGACATATACGATGTATTTAAAGAGCCTTACAATGCGCAACTGCGCACTGCCTTTGCCCAGCCCCGCAAAGTAGATTATGGATATGTAAATTCTATTCTGCCTAAAGTACCGGGCGAGATGGTAATTGATAGCCTGCTAAACAGGTTCCGCAGCGATACCTCGTTTGCCTTTACCCGCAAATTACAAGAGAACTGCCTGGTGCGTTGGGTACCTAAAACACCTATGCAGTTGTGCGCCTGCTATGGCGATAACGAGGTAATGTATAAAAACACTGAGGTAGCCTACGCCTATATGCACAGCCAAACCGATAAGGTACACAAACGCGTATTTGGCAAGCACCTGTCGCACAACCCTTGTGCGCCATTCGCTATTTTATACTCAAAGTATTTCTTCGATAAATTCCGTAAGGGAAAAAAGCACCCCGAGCGCACTCCGCCGGGCAAAAACTTTGTTTTAAAACTAGGTATAGCCATTGCCAACAAACAAGCTAAAGACCATCTTAAAAAAACCGGCAAGGTAGAAGGCGATGCCCTGGCCAGCCGCAAGGGAAAGAAATAAGCGACAGAGCGCTAATTTGTATTGGTAAAGACAAGGCATTGCCTTGTCTTTGCTTTTTAAACAGGATGTGGCGGCTGCTATATCTTGGCTCACAAGGCGGGCAGGCGGCTGTTATGTCCCTCTTGGGAGAGGATGATATCGCTTTAGCGATATTGGGAGAGGATGGCGAATTGAGCAGGAAGCACTGTATTACGCAATGAGATTAGCACATGCATTATTCTGAATAGCATACCGAAAAAACGCTTAAGTAAGAAAGACAATTTTTTAGGCTCGTCCTTTTACAATTTTTTATCTCCCATATCGTCCTTTCAATTTCTAAAACAAATATCTTCGCAGCCCTTAACGTAGCCACCATGCAAAAATTAGCCTTTTTGAAAGTTTCCCTGCTCGCAGTTTCCTTGTGTTTTTATGTCCAGCAAGGCATAGCTAAAAACGATAATATAAAACCGGCGGGTGCTTTGGTAGAAACCAAACAGGGCAAACTACAAGGGGTAGAAGATAAAGGCGTTTCGGTTTGGCGGGGCATACCTTATGCCAAAGCACCTGTTGGCGAACTCCGCTTTCGAGCACCGCAGGCACCCGAAAAATGGGAGGGCGTAAAAACAGCTACCGCGTTTGGCCCGGTAGCTCCGCAAATGAGCAGCAACCTAACTTCAAAATACGCTGAGCAGAGCGAAGATTGCCTTTCGCTTAATATATGGTCGCCGGCGGCAGATGGCAAAAAGCGCCCGGTTATGTTTTGGATACACGGCGGTGGATTTGTAATTGGTGCCGGTTCGGCCGATTTATACGATGGTGCCTATATGGCTAAAAACGGCGATGTGGTAGTGGTTACCATTAATTACCGCCTGGGCCCTATCGGCTTTTTATATTTTAAAGATACTAAGAACAAGCAGTTTGAAAATAACCTGGGCATACGCGACCAGATTGCCGCCCTTAAATGGGTGCGCGAAAACATTGCCGCCTTTGGCGGCGACCCTGAACAGATAACTATATTTGGCGAAAGCGCCGGCGGAACCAGTGTAGAAATCCTGCTAAGCACACCATCGGCTAAAGGAATGTTTAGCAAAGCAATAATACAAAGCGGGCCACCCGCCATTATCTGGAGCCCCGAGATTGGCGAAAGCGTAACCAACAAATATTTAAGCCTGCTGCACATAAGCCCCGATAGCTTGCATTTACTTAAGGCCATACCTTTAGATACCTTAAAAGTGGCCGAAGATGCACTGCTGGACTATATGGTTAAAGAAACCAACCAAAAGGTGTTTTCGCCAACTGTAGACGGCGACATTTTAACCGGCGATATTTTTAAATGTATGAAACCCGCGCTGGGCGGCGAGGTGCCGGTAATGATAGGTACTAATAAGCACGAGGCCACCATGTTTGCCAGCAAAAAACTGGCTATGGCCCCGCGCACCAGCAAAGGCCTCGAGAAATACTTTGACGAGGTAACCAACGAAAAAAGTAAAAAACAGGTTTTGGCATCGTACCCCAAATACCCTAAAACTTCTGCTGTAATAGATGTGCTTACCGATGCTATATTCCGCATACCGGCAGTGCGCCTGGCCGAGTGCCGCAGCACCTATGCACCGGTGTATATGTATCGCTTTGAATGGAGTTCATTCGCCTTAAACATAGCCGGGCTTAAATCTTTCCACGGGCTGGAACTTCCTTTTGTGTTTCACTGCACCGAAGGCAAAACCGGTAAACTGCTAAAGCTTATTTGCACTAAAAAAACCATTAAACGTCTATCGGGTCAAATGCAACAAAGCTGGGTTAACTTTGCCCGCTACGGCAACCCCAACGGCACCGGCCAGCAAACCTGGAAACCCTACACCGCCAACGAGCGCAACACCATGATATTTAACCGCAAAAGCGAATTGGTGTTAGACCCCGATGGCACCCAACGCAAGGCTTGGGAAGGGGTGAGTTATTACTAGAAATCACTTGCTTAATACCTAGCGATTACTATTGCATTTGCATTTAATTCCTGCCTTTATTCGTGGCCATCGCATTTGCACTTCAATTCTGCCTCTATTCGTGCAATTCGTGGCTATCGCATTTGCCTTTCAATTCTGCCTTTATTCGTGCCATTCGTGGTTATCGCATTTGCATTTCAATCCCGCCTTTATTCGTGCAATTCGTGGCTATATCCCCAAAAAGAAACAGCCCCCGAAGGAGCTGCTCTCTGTCAATTTAAAAACCCAACAATTCTTACTTCCTGTTGTCTTCGCCTAAATCTTTAAACGATTGGCCCAAGCCCTCCATATCGCTGTTAAACTCGCGCTTGAACGATTCCCAGTCCGAACGCTCTTTTTCGTAACCATATAAACGGGCTCTTAACTGAGCGTTTCTTTCTTTTAATTCTTCAATTCTTTTAGCGCGTGCACCATCCAAAGGTTTCTTGCCGGGCTCGTTTATTACAGCCTGTAAGTCCGCAATGCGCTTATCGTTGGCATCAATACGTGCTTCAGCATCTGTTCTAAAGGTGTTATACTCAGGGTTTAGTTCAGCCTGGGCATCCTTTAAATCTTCTTTTGCCTCGCGTACATCTTCCTTAGCTTCTTCTACTTTCTCCTGTTTCGATTCGCATGAGGTAAATATTCCTCCGCTAACTATCGCAGCAAATGCGATATAAAAAATTTGCTTTTTCATTTTCTTTTTAGTTTGTGTGTTAAATAATATCTGCACGTCTGTTAAAAAGGCATGCCTGTTAAAAATGGGTTAAACCTCTTGTTTAACCCATTTAACCTTTACTAACAGAGAAATTAATTACCCAAAATGAGCAAAAAGAAAACTTGTAATTATTATACCATCTAACAATTGTGGTGTAGGTTTGCACCATGCTACGTAAGTGGTATACAGAATTAGCTCTCCTGCTAAGCGCAATAATCCTCTCCGTTTACTTCGCTTTTAAAATTGATTTTGCCTCCTCAGAGCATTTAATGTTTGGCGAACCCAAAGCCCCACAACCAATAGACCGGGTAACTGAAAAACCTCACACATCTGCTTTAAGCGAAAAAGCTAAAAACCAGTGGCGCGAAGGAAAAAACCTTTTTAAATCTAACTGCGCCAGTTGCCACAACCCCAAAGCAGATGGCACCGGTCCGGCTTTAATGGGCGTTACGGCCCGGTGGCAGGCGGCAGGCAAATACAAAAACAAAACGCCCGAGCAATGGCTTAAGGTATGGATTAAAAACTGGCACCAGGCTGTTGAAGCGGGTTACCCCTATGCTGTAGCAATGGCCAATTCCCGCCCCTCAGAGATGAATGTGTTTATTACACTTACCGATGAACAGATAGATGATATACTTGCATATGTGGAGGAGCCAGCCGTTTATGCCGCACCTGTGGCCCAAAACGTAAAAGGCCCCGAATAATTTCAGGGCCTTCTTATAAATATTCTCTTTTGTATTTACGAAACCGACTCTGCCGCGCGCTTAAACACTAAGCGCTCGCGCTCCGGCCCGGTAGATATCATGCTCACTTCCGTGCCCAGGTATTCCTCTACAAAATCAAGGTAACCAAGGAAGGTCTCCGGCAAATCATCGTAGTTGCTAAAGTTGCGCAGGTCGGTTTTCCAACCGGCCAGTTTATGGTAAACAGGCTCAATGATAGTGTTGGCCATATCGTATGGCACCTGCTGGCTTGTTTGGCCATTTACCTTATAATCGGTGCAGGCTTCTATTACATCAAAGTCGTTTAATATATCGGCCTTAGTCATGGCTATTTGGGTAACGCCGTTTATCATAATGGCGTACTTTAAGGCCGGCAGGTCTATCCACCCACAGCGGCGCGGACGGCCGGTAGTGGCACCAAACTCGCTGCCCACCTGGCGTATTTGCTCACCGGTAGCATCTAATAACTCAGTAGGGAAAGGGCCACTGCCTACGCGTGTGCAATACGCTTTGGCTATACCTATTACCTCTTTAATTTTAGTAGGGGCAATGCCTAAGCCATTGCAGGCACCCGAGGTAATAGTGTTACTTGAGGTAACATACGGATACGTACCAAAATCAATATCCAGCATAGTGCCCTGTGCACCTTCGGCCAATATTGTTTTGCCCTTGCTTAACGCCTCGTTCAGGTAATATTCCGAGTCTATAAGGTTAAGCGACCGCACAAAATCAATAGCCTCAAACCAGGTCTTCTCGCTTTCATCCAGGCTAAACTCAAAATCGTATAGCTTCAGCAAGTGCAGGTGCTTCTCTTTTATGCGCTCGTAAATGCTTTTAAAGTTATCGGCCAGTATATCGCCAATGCGCAAACCATTACGCCCGGTTTTATCCATATACGTAGGCGATATACCCCTTAAGGTAGAGCCTATTTTTGCAACACCCTTGGCAGCCTCACTGGCGGCATCCAGTATTTTGTGAGTAGGCAAAATAAGGTGGGCCTTTTTACTAATAAACAGGCGCTTATTTACATCTACGCCCATGCTGGTAAGGTTTTCAATTTCCTTTTTAAGCGTTACCGGGTCTATAACCACCCCGTTGCCTATTACGTTCATGGGCCTATCCTGCAAAATGCCTGAAGGCACCGTATGCAACACCGTTTTCTTACCGTTAATAACCAACGTATGCCCGGCGTTTGGCCCCCCCTGAAAGCGCGCTATAACATCGTATTTAGGCGCCAGGTAATCAATAATTTTTCCTTTACCCTCGTCGCCCCATTGCAGGCCGAGTAATATATCTACTGTCATTCAATAATCTTTTATCAATAATCAAAAATGGGTTAGCCTCTTATCCCTTTAAAAAGGTTAAAGCTTCTTCTTCGTTAGCTTTTACTATAAAGGCGCTGCCAAGTTTGGTCATGTGCAGTAGCTTGGTCATTTGCTCGGGCAGGCTGCATAGGGCAACTTCGCCACCGGCATTGCGCGTTTTGCTTACCGCCGTTAAAAGCATACCCAAACCGGTACTGTTTATAAACTTCATTTCGGCCAGGTTAAAAAGCACCTTTTTGTTACCGCCGGCAATTGCATTTTGTATCATTTCCATAACCGGTGCGTTGCTGTGCTCGCCTAACAAATTTCCTTCTACCGAAATTACCAGTACTCCGTCTTTGATTTCGTTTTTCATACTCGTTGTTATTTTATATTTAATTGTTTAAGGGTTCCTGTTAGTCTACTACACTCACTTTTTCTTCTTCTTTTTTATGGGCGGCATCCATTTCGCGCTTTATCTGGCAGCTGCCACAAATGCCATACATATTAAGCGAGTGGTGGGTTATTTTAAAATTGAGCAACTCCCCCATCATACTCTTAATATTCTGTATCCTCGGGTCGCAAAATTCAACTACTTTTTTACAATCTACGCAAATAATATGGTCATGCTGTTTATAACCGTAGCTTTTTTCGTACTGGGCTAAATTTTTGCCAAACTGGTGCTTTTTTACCAGGTCACAGCTTACCAGCAGTTCCAGCGTATTATATACGGTAGCGCGACTAATATTAAACTTCTTCTTTTTAAAAAAATTAAAAAGGGCTTCGGCCTCAAAGTGGTCGTCCCGCTTATATATCTCTTCTAAAATGGTGTAACGTTCGGTGGTTTTGCGCAGCTCCTTCCTTTCCAGGTAGGCGGAAAAGATGTTTTTTACCTCCTCAATAAGCTCTTCTCGGTTTGCATTCACGCCCGAAAATAAAGCCAATTAGCCAAAAAGCAAATTAGATTGCAAATTGATGTGGATAAGAGGGATAAAACAGCCCTTGGACGGTAGATTTCAGACGATAGATAGCAGCCAATACATGATAAATACATTTTGGGGCCGTGCTGTAGCCCTTTTCGCATTTGTGTGCCTGCCACGCGCCTGCGTGCTGTAGCGCCTTTGGCCATTGACCGCCATTGTTGGTAGTTATAACCTCCTTAAACAATAAACAGAGTGCGGCAACAACAACCCCAGGCTCTGCTTCCATTGTTGGCGAGGGGGCTGCGGTTTCCGCCACCCTGAGCAAGTCTTTCCGCGGGGTACTGGCCGGGCACCCCTTGCGGGTGCCCGACAGACGAATGAGTCCAACATTTTTCCTGCAAAATTTTATCTTCAACCCAAGGTTTTACCGTAAACACACACATGACCCTCTTTTTACGTGTATGCATACTTTGTGCGCTTATGGCGTTTGGCATGGTTGGCTTACGTGCCCAATCGGCTTACGATGACGAGGTGTGCCTGGATAAAACCGTAAAGCAGCTAAAGCGCGAAGAGCGCGAAAAGAAAATACTGAAGGGGCTTAATAAAACACTGATTTACATATCGTATTTAAGTTATAAAGACCGTAGTGTAGACCGCCCGCTTACGGGCATTGCAGAGTATGAGCCATACCGTGGTAAAATTATCCGCAACATTGATATAAAGGTAATTAACCCTTATGGGGTAAGTATAGAAACACCCGAAAATAATCGATACAACAAGTTTCAGAAGTTTGCTAACGGCATACAGATAAAAACAAAGGACTGGGTGGTGCGCAACGATTTACTTTTTAAGCACGGCGACCGGGTGATACCCGTATTATTTGCCGATACCGAAAAGAACCTTTGGGAGCGCAACACATTTAAAGATTTGAAAATATTTATGGTGCCGGTAGAGGGCAGCGAAGAACTGATAGATGTAGTGGTAATGGTGCAGGATATGTGGAGCTGGAGCCTTAACAGCAGCCTGGAGTACGACAAGCTGGCGGCAGGCCTGCAGTTTAAAAACTTTTTGGGGCTACCGCAATCGATTTCGTTTTGGGCATCGCTTAACTACCGCAAAGATAACCTGTGGAGTATTTATGGAAGTTACCTATACGAAAACATACGCCGCTCTCAAATCGATGCCAAGGTATCGTACAAGTACAGCAACTTTACCAAGGGTGGCACCATTCAGTTTCGCCGCAGTTTTTTTTCGGCTAACACTAAATGGGCCGGGCATATAAAGGCCGGCTTATTTCGCGAATCGGCGGCCCAACCCAATTCATTTGGCGCGGCTATACCTACCAATGTATTTTATAACTGGCAGGATGTTTGGTTAGCCACCGCCTTTAAACTGCCGGGGCAGTTTGGCCAAAAGCATGATTTATTGCGCTTTGTGCTTTCGGGGCGCATGTACCGGTATAGCTATACCGACAGGCCCTTTGTGCGAAGCAAAGATGGTGCACAAAGCTTTACCGACCATACTTACGTATTGGGCAGCATAGGGTTTGCCAACTGGAATTATTATGTAGACCACTCGGTGTACTACCTGGGCCGCGCCGAATATTTTAGCCGCGGCTTAAACGGCGCCTTAATACTTGGCTTTGATTACGATGAAGAGTTACAAAAGCGTTTTTACTCGGGTGTGCAGTTAGATTATGGCAAATACCTGGGCAAAGCGGGCTACTATAACATACGCGCATCGTATGGCGGGTTTACCAAGCGCGATTCGTATCAGCAAATACTATTCAAGCTTAGTCAAAATTTTTACTCGAGCCCTATTAAATTGGGGCCGCGGTTTATGTTGCGTCAATTTATTTCGGCCAACGTAAACCTGGGTTTTAACCGCCCTATTGGTAAAGAGCTGGTGGTAAACGATGCGAACGGCATACGGGGAATTTTTACCAACTATATACGCGGCACCCGCAATTATGTATTCAACTTCGAAACCGATGTATACCCCACCTTTAAAGTTTTAAACTTTACATCGTGCGTGTTTGCCTTTGCCGATATTGCCATTACGCAACAAAACTCGTTAAAAGATTATGAATTAAAACAGGGCTATGGCGCCGGAATAAGATTGCGCAACCTTGGGCTGGGCATAGGTATGTTTGAGCTTACTTTTGCTTATTACCCTAACCTTAAAATACCGCAGTTAAAGCCTTATGCTATTGTAGGCGGATTTGATAATACACGGGCGGTTAAACCACAAAACCTGTTTCTGCCAACTATATTAAGCCCCGAAGGCAACCGGTTAGATGAATAATTTACTTACTAAACCGGTTGAATAACGGCGCACATTTTGAATATCATTTGTCCTCTGAATATACTAATAGATTAATTTTCGTATGAGGATTAATCCTGCCCAAAAAGAAAAAACCGGAATGAACCAGGATAGTATAAAAGTGATGCAAATTCTTGCAGTAGAATACTTATATAGTTTTTGCAAGGATGCGATGACAGCATAATAACTAACTTTGTATCGGGTAAAAACAATATAAAAAGACAACATTGCCATAAAAATGGCAAATACAAAAATACCAACCCTATGAAAATGTAGTAAACCAGCAAATATTGCCATTCCATATACTACTGAAAAGAATAGCATATTTATCGTGAACAACATAAGAGAAACGAAACTTTTTGTTCTCCCTTCGTAATCGTTATTATTTAGTTTTCTAACTACGTGTAAAAAACTATGGGTAATAAAAATATAATAATCCAAAATATACATTGCTTACTTACTAAACCGGCTGAATAACGGCGCACATTTTATCGCCTTTGGTTTCGTATAACAACCTGAACTCGCGGCTGTCACCTTTTCTTTTATAGCGCAACTCTCCAACGCCACCATTGGCAATTGCCTGTTGGGCTACCGTCATCAGTTCCTCGCTGTTTTCGGCAAGTTTTATAGCCTCCTCTAATTGTTCGCTGCGCTTATCTTCACCAAGGTCGTTCATTTTTAGGGTGTAGTCGGTTCTAAAAATGGTTTTTGTTTTTATATCAAACTCAATATAACCTATGCCCAATAATTTTTGTATGCTGTGCAGGCGCGAGTTTTCTTCATCCAGCTGCTTACTAAACTTATCAATTTGCTTATTCAGTTTAAAGCGCTCAAAGGCAAACATTACCGATGATATAAGCACTTTACTATCAAACTTGCCCTTGGTTAAAAAATCCTGCGCACCGTAGCGTACCGTTTCAAGGCCTACCTCCTCATCGGTTAAACCGGTAAGTACAATTACCAGGTTACCCGGAAACTTGGATAAAATAGATTTGATAGTATCTACCCCAAAGCTATCGGGCAAATTCATATCGCTTAGTATAATATCAAAGGTGTTCTCTGCCAAAAGATCTAAAGCCGCCTTTACAGTTTCGGCATGCGAAACATGAAACAGCGGCGAGGTAGATTCGCCCAGGTAAAACTTCATTAAAAAAGCATCGCCGGGGTTATCCTCAATCAATAAAACTTTAAGTTCTTGCTGCGACATAGGATTTTGTTATTCGTGGGGAAGTTGAACTGTATTAAACCAAAAAACCTCTATCAATCGAATTACCTTGGCAAAATCATCAAAATCTACGGGCTTTAAAATATAGCAGTTGGCATTAAGTGAATAAGCTTTCGAAATGTCATGATCGGCATCGGAGGTGGTTAATACTATAACCGGAATTTTTTTAAGCGAGTCGTGCGCTTTAATTTCCTTTAAAACCTCAATACCATTCTTTTTGGGTAAGTTCAAATCGAGCAGAATGATATGCGGCCTAATGCTATCAACATACTTGCCGCGTTTCATTAAAAAATCTATAGCCTGCTCGCCATCGCTTACCACATCCAGGTGTATATCCATTTGGCTTTCCTTCAATGCCTCCTGTGTAAGCCGGATATCGCCCGGATTATCTTCTACCAACAGCACCCGCGGTTTAGCCTTATTGTTCCTTAAAAAATCCATATTTAATTAATTCGTTATTTCTTGATTGTAAAATAAAAAGTACTTCCTTTTCCGGGTTTCGATTCCACCCAAATTTCGCCTCCGTGGCGCTCTACTATTTTTTTGCACACAGCCAATCCAATCCCGGTTCCTTCATAATCATCGCGTGTGTGCAGGCGCTGAAATATTACAAATATACGATTGTAGAATTTATCTTCTATACCAATACCGTTATCCTGCACCGAAAAAAGATAGTCTTCAACCCGTTCTTCTACGCAAATTTCAATTCTTGGTTCGGTTTCGGCCGATTTAAACTTAATAGCATTATCAATTAAATTTTGAAACAAGCGGATTAGCTGAAAATTATCGCCCATTACCGTCGGCAATGCCGGTATAATAACGGTGGCTTTATTTTCGCTAATGCGTGCCGTAAGGTGCGATACAGCAATTTTTAAAACCTCGTTTAAATCTACCTTTTTAAAGGGGTTACCTTTGCGGCTAACCCGCGAAAACTGGAGCAAATCATTAATAAGGGCCTGCATTCTGCCGGTGCCCTGCAGCACGTAGTTCATAAACTCACCAACTCTTGCTATGTTATTTTGCTCTATATTTTTTTGTATCAGCTGTACGTAGCTTATAATCATACGCAGCGGCTCCTGTAAATCGTGCGAGGCCACATAGGCAAACTGCTCCAGCTCTTCATTAGAACGCATTAATTCTCTTGCCCGGCTGGCTAACTCATTTTGGGTTGCCTTTGTTTCGGTTACATCTACACAACTGCCCATATAACCGGCAAAACTTCCATCGGGTAAAGTGCGTGGTGTACCTATTTCAAATATAAACCGGTATTCGCCATCAAAACGTTGTAACCGGTATTCGCAGTTATAAGGCTCGCTGCTTTTTATTTTGTCTTGTACTCTATCGAACACTTTTACATCATCGGGGTGTACGCATTGCAACCAACCGGTTCCGGCTACTTGTGCAAAGGGCTTACCGGTAAAGGCCAACCACTTTTGGTTAAAGTAATAAACCTGGTTATCGGGCCCGGTCATCCATATCATTACCGGCAGCGTATCGGCAAGGCGGCTAAACCTGTTTTCGCTTTCCTGCAGCATCTCGCGCAGTTTTTCGGCAGAGGCGTTATCAGGTATTATCAGCGGCGTTTGCAAGGGGCAATTCAGTTAGTGTATGAATATACAAATACTACCAATAAAAAAGGCTCTGATTTTCATCAGAGCCTTAATAACTTAACAACAACCTGTTTGTTTTTATTTTATAGGTGATACTTTTTCAACCATTATACCATTTGCAGATACCGAAAGAGAAGGATTGCTTTGGCCCGGTAATTGGTTAAAGTAATCTTTGTAAGTATTACCAAGGATAGTATAACCACCTGTGTTTAAATCGTAGAAAATGTTATTCATCATGTTGATGTTGTTACCGCTACCCACGTTCTTATAGTAAGCCTGTGTAGCTGTTTGCTGGCCATTGATGGTTAGCTTAACACGGTTAAAGTTTAAAACCTGGTTATCTGAAGAACCTGATAAGTAAACACCATAAGTTTCGCCGTTACCGCCTACTGCTATCGAGTTGTTGTTTATTTGGCCAAGGCTGGTAGCTTGTGCAACACAGTTATTCATAGCTAAGCCGTAAGCGCCGTTAGCAGCGTTTACTATGTTGTTGCTTATAATTACGTTGTTGGCAACGTTATCTAAGTTTATAGCTTTAAACTGAGGGTAGTTAGAAAGGGTGCTTACCACGTTGTTGGTAATAACCGGGGCATCTTCATTGTTAAGCGCCAGGCCCGATTCAAATTGATTGAAGAATAAAGTGCCGGTAATGCTTGTTTTAGTATCTAACGATTCGCCGCTGTTGCCGCCTTTGCTTATACCTGTGCTGCCGTTGTTGATTTCGCAATCTTCGAAAGCGATATCAGATTTTGGTGCGCTTGGGGTAAAGTATACGGTAGAACTGTTAGTTCCGGTTCTTGCAACTTCTACACCATCAAACACAACACCTTTAAAGGTAAGGTTATTCGATTTTCCATCTACACGCATGCAATTGCCGTAGGTAGAAGTTTTATGGTCGATAGTTACGTTTTCGAACGAAACATACGATACACCATTCAATACCACAGTAGCATCGCCGCTGCCGTAGCTGATAATAGCGCCGGTGTTAGAACCCGATTTAGATTCGAAGGTTACCGTATTGAAAGCCGAGCTACCCGGAATGGTAGAAAGCACTAATCTTTCGTTGTAAGTTCCATCTTCTAAAAGGAACGTTACCGGGCCGGTTACGCCACCACATTTTAATGCATCGGCAGCCTGAGATAAAGTAGAAAAATCAGAATTTTCTCCACCAATGGTAAACTCACCCGAAAGTGAAGGGCAATCGCCCACCGCTCCAAACGAGCGAAGTGATATTGCAAATATTGCCAAAGTTGTTGTTAGCTTGTTCATTTTATAGCTTTTAAGTTTATACTATATAAAGTAATGTCTGTTTTAAGTTTTGTCAAGCGCTTTTTAAAAAAGTTTCAATTTACTACTTGTTTTTTCCAACTATTTGCTTGTCAGCAAAAAGCAGGCCTTGCGCTTGGTCGCGAAGTTACCTTTTTTTGTAAAAAACAAAACAAAAGCCCCGATTTATCGCTCAAATAAGCCATTTTCACTTAAAAAGTGCTGGTTTTAGTCGTTTTTTTCAACTTTTCGACACATATCAGCAATTTGAAATAAAATCGCCCGCCCTTTTGCGGGGCAGGCGACTCTGCTTTTGGTTTTAGTTATTTGTAATTAATACCTTTTTGGTGGTAAAGCTGCCGGCGTTTTTAACCTTTACTATTACGTAACCAACCTCTATGTTGGCCATCGGTTTGCTGTAAATGGTGCTGCGGCCAAATTTCTCATTTACCAGCTCCTGGCCTATTACGTTGTATATCTGTATCTCAGCTTCTACTTTGCTTTGTCTGCTAAGGTCTACATACACACGGCCGCCGTTGCTCCATATGCTGATTGGACCGCCATTGGCTATTGTTCCAATACCTGTAGCCGTTTGGCTAACTGTTACGGTCTGGCTGCTGCTGGTGCTGCATCCGCCTTCGCTTATTACTATCAGCGTTACGGTGTAGGTGCCGGTATCAGCGTAGCTGTGTATTACGTT
>JBGAUW010000014.1:0-137485 GCA_044228435.1 Chitinophagales bacterium | reverse complement strand
TACCCCGCTTTTGAACGCGCGGGTGCCTGTTAAGTGCAGGATTAATGGCTTATTAATATTGGCAAATAGTGATGTGCCACTACCTAAAACCACAGGGTCTACCATTATCTCAAAGCTATCTATAAGCCCGGCTTCTGCTAATTGTGTTACAATAGAGCCGCTACCCAAAATAGTGAGGTTATGTTGCGCTGTTTGCTTCAGGTGCTTAACCTCGCCTAGCATATCTGCTACTACGCGGGTATTATTCCAATCGGCATTTTGCAGGCTGCGGCTAAAAACAATCTTCTCTGCCTTGTTCATGTTTTCTGCCATTTGGGGCATGTTCTGCTTAGCCATCTCCGATGGCCAAAAACCTGCCATCATTTCGTATGTAACTCTGCCAAACAATAAAATATTATTAGCCTGCATTGAATCCAGTCCGTATTGGCTTTCTTCGGCACCATGCTGGTGCCAGTTTGTATCGTTGTTAGCTCCTTTAAAAAAGCCGTTGAGGGTTATAAATGTAAAGGCCGAAAGTGTTGCCATTGCATAAAAATAAACAGGGTTAAGCAATTTGCCTAACCCCGCTGCTATAAATTAAAAGTGCTTTTAATTACTTGTTGCCGGCAAACACAAGCGATTGCACATCGCTGGAGTTGTTTTTGTTTACCGCCTGGCCACTTAATGTTAAGCTATTTCCGCTACGTGTGCCCACACCGGTAAAATGGTAAGTGTCGTTAGCATTGTTAGCTAAAGTTCCATCCTCATCTACAGTTAAGGTTGAAGCATCTTTTAGTTTGCCGTTTCCTATAGTGGCATAGCTTACGTAAGTACCTAAAAACGAAGTTTGCAAATTAAGCTTAATGGTGGTTTTATCTACGCTGGTAATAACGATGCGAACAATTCCGCTGCCGCTTGTGCCATTGTAAGTTCCTTCCCAATCGTTAGCTAAATCTTTTTTGCATGAAGAAAGAGCAATGGTGGCAATAGCCATAAAAAGAAAATAAATCTTTTTTGCATGAAGAAAGAGCAATGGTGGCAATAGCCATAAAAAGAAAAAGTTTGGTTTTCATGTGTGTTTAATTTTACCCAAAAATAGAAGAATGATTGAGAAGCGCGAAGCCAGATTATCCTAAAAACTTACTCAACTCACTTATCAAACCCTCTCCACCCAGGTTGTTTTCGGCCTGGTGGAATTTTTGGTCGCCGTATTTACCGCTGGGGTAACCATTAGCTGCCAGCGATAATATTTTTATGGAAGAAGTAAGCTGGTTGATAAGGTGAAACGCAAGGGTTTCGCGCAAACCGCACTCGCCGTTGTGTTCTTCAATCGTAATCAGCTTTTGTGTGGCGTTGATGGAGGAGATTAGCTCAGCAGGCAAATCAACAATAGGGAATATACTTAGCACCCAAACTTCTAAATCATCGGCTATAGCAGCATTCAATATGTTTTCGGTAACCGGACCGGTGCCTACCACTACCCCACGGGTGCCATCTTTAATTTTGCGCCATTGGGTAAAAGGAGCAACCGGGTAATTAACCTTGGCGCCCATATTAAGGCGCAAATAGTTCGGGTTTTTATCGGCTACCATCTGCTGCACGGCATCTTCTACATCGGCTGCAGTAAACGGTACGTATACACGCATGTTTGGTAAAATACGCATAGCGCCAATATCCTCAATATTGTGGTGGGTAGCGCCCATTATACCGTAGCCATAACCACCACCATTGCCTACAATTTTAACGGGCAGATTATGCAGGCACACATCGTTGCGTATCTGCTCATAAGGCCTTAGCGTAACAAAGGGCGAAATGCTATAAGCCCAGGGCACAAAGCCCTCGTGCGCCAAACCGGCATTAATAAACTTTTCGCCAAACTTTTCCTGCACCTTTTCAAGCGCCATGTAGCCCAAATCGCCGGTTATAAAAACAAGGTTATCGTTTTTATCAAAAGCATTCATTATGGCCTGGGCAAATTCAACTCTCATGATAATTTAGTAATATGCTAATTAGCCAATGTGCTAATTCTGTTATTAAAATCCCTTTCAATCTCATTTAACACCAACTCATACTGGTCGTCTTTCATAGCCAAATAATGGCAATCTAATTTGTCTTCGTATGTAACCCAGCCCTTGCCTTTGGTGGTATCGCAAATAATAGCGGTAGGTTTGCTTGTAGTGGCAGCTTCTGCTTTCGCTTTTTCCATCGATGCAAAATCGTGCCCGTCGGCTCTTAGCACATTAAAACCGAACGCCTCTAATTTTTTATCTAAAGGCTCTAAGCGCATTACATCTTCGGTACGGCCATAACCCTGCAAATGGTTACGGTCTACCAGCCAAACTACATTGGTTAAATTATGGTGCGCTATAAACAACGCTGCCTCCCAAGTGGTGCCTTCGTTAATTTCACCATCGCTGGTAATGCAAAAAACCTTCTTGTCGGTTTTCTTCAATTTTTGGGCTAACCCCAAACCAGCCGCCAACGATAAACCGTGCCCCAAACTACCGGTAGCAAAGGGTATACGCTTAATTTTATTTACCGGCGGATGGGCTGCCAGGTAGGTACTGTTTTTATAAAAAGAAGCAATATCCCCATCGCTTAAAATGCCTTCTTCAGCCAAGGTGCTGTAAAGCGCAGCAGCAGCATGCCCTTTAGAAAGTATAATTTCGTCGTTATCCTTCATCCAGCCAAAGCGCACAAAGGTTATAACCTCGGCCACGCTTAGCGAGCAGCCTACGTGCCCTGCATTAGCTGCCTTATACATACCCAAAAAGCGCTTTTTAATATTAAGGGCTTTAGTAAGAAGATTTTTGTGTTCCGCCGGATTCATAAGGGCGCAATATTAAACTATTTCTCCCCGCTTGCCCAACTCCACCACCTCCAGGTTTTCTATTTTTTTATTGTTTAACGTAAAGCGTAAAACGGTCTTCATTTTATGAAAACCCTGCACACCTGACGCGCCGGGGTTCATTACCAGCATATTGTTGTATTTGGGGTCGCGCATTACCTTTAAAATATGCGAGTGACCGCAAATAAATATATCGGGCAGCACCTCCTCAATTTTACGGCGTGCTTTAGGTTCGTAATGGCCGGGGTAGCCGCCAATGTGGGTCATCAATATTTTAAATCCCTCCCGCTCCAGCTCCAGGTTAAGCGGGTAATCCATGCGTATAGTCTTATCGTCTATATTACCATAAACGGCGTAAAAGGGCTTAAAGGCCTTTAATTCGTCGCAAAGCTCAATAGTGCCAAGGTCGCCGGCATGCCATATTTCGTCCACATCTTTAAAAATATCGAACACCTTTTTATCAAGGTGACTGTGTGTATCAGAAATTAAACCAATGCGGAGCATAGTAATGGATTGCAGGTGCAGAATTACTAATTATATGCAAAATGCCTAACTGGTGGAAAGCAGGCGTAAGGCTAAGCAGCTATATAAGTTTACCTTCGCGCCACAATTATGATACAGAAAATACTGGCCAACCTTAAAATAGAAGCCCTAAACGATATGCAGCAGGCGGTTTTAAAAAGCGCCGAAACCCAAAAAGAACGCGATTTAGTTTTGCTTTCGCCCACGGGCTCGGGTAAAACACTGGCCTTCTTACTGCCTATAGTTAAGCTGTTAAAACCAGAGGTAAATGCTGTGCAGGCTTTAATAGTAGTGCCCAGCCGCGAACTGGCACTGCAAATAGAAACTGTTTTTAAAAGCATGGGCACAGGGTTTAAAATAAACTGTTGCTATGGCGGGCACGATACCAAGGTAGAGCGCAATAACTTTATTCACCCACCGGCAGTGCTGGTAGGCACACCCGGACGGATACTTTACCACATAGAGCGTGAAACGTTTGATACTACGAAAGTGAAAACGCTGGTGTTGGATGAGTTTGATAAATCGCTGGAGTTTGGCTTTCAGGGCGAAATGGAGTTAATTATTAAAAGCATGCCCGGTATTAATAAGCGCATGCTTACCTCTGCAACCCAGGGTGTCGAAATTCCGGCCTTTGCGGGTTTGGTGCAGCCAGTGCTAATAAACTTTTTAAAAGACCACGTAACCCCGCAGCTAACACTTAAAACAGTGCGCGCCCGCGAAAAAGATAAACTACAAGCTTTAATGGCGCTGCTTGGCGCCATAGGTAATGAGACCACGCTTGTATTTTGCAACCACCGCGACGCCGTAGACCGGATTAGCGCAATTTTGAAGGAGAAGGGAGTGATACACGATGTATACCACGGCAAACTTGAGCAGGATGAGCGCCAGTTAGCCCTGGTAAAATTCCGGAATGGCAGCAACCGCATTTTAATAACTACCGACCTTGCCGCGCGCGGACTCGATATACCGGCTATTAAACACGTAGTGCATTACCAATTGCCGCATACCTTAGAGGTTTATACCCACCGCAATGGCCGTACTGCCCGTATGCATTCCGAAGGTACTGCCTATATAATTTTAGGCGAAGAGGAAACCATGCCACCATTTATTAAAGAAGCCGCACCGGTGCTTGATTTGCCCGAAGAATATACTTTACCGGTGCATGGCGAATGGGCTACTATTTATATATCGGCCGGTAAAAAAGATAAGATTAATAAGGTAGATATAGTTGGCTTTTTGTGCCAAAAGGGTGGATTGCCAAAAGAGGATTTGGGGCTGATAGAGGTGCAGGATTACATTGCTTATGTCGCCGTTAAACGCAAAAAAGTTACAGCGGTGCTTAATAAGGTAAAAGGGGAGAAGCTAAAGGGTAAAAGCGTTAAGCTGACTTTACAGGAATAGTTAGGCCGCCATCTTTTTTTCGTGCGATTTGATGAGGCCATAATACCAGGCTACACCAATAATATATAGTGCCACTGTAATGAAAATAATGTTTGAGTAGGCCATGCCTGCCTCGCGCAATACCGAAAATATTTTTGCGCTCACAAACCAGCAACCGCTCCATATAGAGGCTCCTATAGCCGAAATCATTTCGCGGTTGCGCTCGCCCACGTAGTTTAGGGTTAACTCGCTCGTCATAGGTCCGGCCATGTTCATTAGGGGCTGGCGCAGGGTAAAGGTTATTATGGCCATCCAAAGGCCAATAGCGGTGTGGTTATACCATTCGGTAGTAGCCATTAAAAACAAAAATACTACCGCCAGCGATTGCATAAGCGTAATAGCTACCTGGTAACCAAAGCGCCGTTTAATTTCGGGTATGGCTAATGCACTAATGGCTACCAGGGTAAACGTTACGGAGTTCATTAACGAAAAGGCCGGGGCCTGCATACCGTGCACATCGTGAAAAAACAAATTTATAACAGGTATGGTAAAGCCAGCACCAAGGGCTATAATGAAGGTAGGTATAGTAGCCTGTGCAATCAAACCCCAATCATAATCGGAATGCACACTGGTAAGTGGGATTTTGGTGCCCAGGTTTTCCTGCTCGGGCAATTCCTTTATAAAATAAATACCACACAACCCGAGCGCAGAGTAAAATATTAATAATACCTCAGTAGAGAAAAAGCTGCTGATAAGCGGCAGGCAAAAGCCGAGTACGCCCACAAATATGGTAGTAAGGTTGCCTGCCGAAAAGAATAGCGCTATGCTCTCGGTTTCGTGCTCTTTACTGCCGTTAAGCAGTATGTAGGGCATTACTAAAATTTGCAGCAGCGAAAAGCTGATACCCCATAGTGACATTAATATCCGTATCAGCTCAGTATTGTGGGTATGTATGCCAAATATTAAAAGCAGCGCTACAATGGGGGAGGAGATAGCCCCGGCCATCATAAAAGGCTTTAGCCTTTTGCCCTTAGCTATTAAGGCCAGCGGCACCGAACAAAGCAGCACGGTAAGGTACCGGTTGCCTATCATACTGGCAATTTCAAAATCTTTAAAACCATGGTCCAGCATCTGGTAGTTCAGCAGCATGGTAAAGGCCGAGTTGATGAGTTGCAAAAACACATCGGCCATCATCAGGTAAATGATAATGCGGGGGATAGAAAGATATTTGTTTAAAGCTGCCTTCACTTGCGGTGCAAGTTTACAACTTTTTCTAACCAGTAATTTTAGAATCGATGTAATTCATTATCTCCTCTTTCTGCTCCGGCTGAAACCACTTAATGCCATCATCCTTTTTAAACCAGGTCATTTGCCGTTTGGCATAGTTGCGGGTGTTTTGCTTAATAAGGGCCACGGCATCAGGCAGTGTAATTTTATCTTCAATAAAATCAATCAGTTCGGTATAGCCTACAGTATCGAGAGCGTGCAGCTTTTTATGCAGGTATAATTGCTTTACTTCTTCCAATAGGCCGGCCTCCATCATATCATCTACCCGCTTATTAATGCGCTCATACAATATTTCGCGGGGCAGGCTAAGGCCTATTTTAATGATATTAAAAGGGCGCTCGGTTTTTTTGCCAATGCGTTGCTCGCTGTATTTTTTACCGGTAGTGTATATGATCTCCAATGCCCGTTTAAGGCGTACCGGGTTTTTCTTATCTACTACAGCGTAGTATTCGGGGTCCAGGCGCTCTACCTCTTGTTGTAGCCAGGGTAAATCTTTTTCATTCAAAAAACGGCGGGTAACCCATAGCTGGTTATCGTCTTCTTTTTCAAACTTATCAAAGCCACTACACACTGCGTTTATAAAAAGTCCGCTGCCGCCTACCATTACGGCTACCGGTTTTTCTTTAAAGTATTTCTCTAAAAACTCCAGCACCTCGTATTCGTATTTGCCGGCGCTGTAGTTTTTGGTGTGTATAGATATGTTGTTTACAAAGTGGTGTGGCACCTCATTCAATTGCGCTTCGGTTGGCTTCGCCGTTCCAATATTCATTTCGCGGTAAAACTGCCTGCTATCCGCCGAAATTATTTCGGCGCCCAAATGCTTGGCTACTTCAGTACTAAGGGCTGTTTTGCCAATGCCCGTAGGGCCGGCTATTACTATAAGGTGTGTTGTATTCGTTTCCATGGCACTATGCTACTCTCTTCAACCCCAACTTTTCGCCCAACTCCAGCATCATATTAAAAGCCTCATTGTAATCGTTGCGTATTTTACCTTCCAGTATGGCTTCTTTAATCTCCTCTTTAATAACACCAATTTCGCGGCTGGGGCCTATGCCAAAAGTTTGCATTACCAACTCACCGCTAACCGGTGGCTGAAAATTGCGCACCTGGTCTTTCTCCTCTACCTCTTTCAATTTTTCGCGCACTACTTCAAAGCGCATCAGGTAGCGTTTTACCTTTTCGCGGTTTTTGCTGGTTATGTCAGCCTCGCAAAGCATAAGCAGGCTTTCTATATCATCGCCGGCTTCAAATAATAAACGGCGCAGGGCAGAATCGCTTATTTCTTCCTTGGTAAGGGCTATTGGCCGTAAGTGCAGGTAAACCATTTTGCGCACAAACTTCATTTCGTTGCCCAAAGGCAACTTCATGCGCGCAAATATTTTTGGCACCCATTTGCTGCCCAGCACTTCATGCCCGTGGAAGGTCCAGCCGGTGCCCTCTACAAATTTTTTGGTAGGTGGCTTGGCAATATCGTGTAGTACAGCCGCCCAGCGCAACCATAAATCGTTGGTGGTTTTGGTAATGTTATCTAACACCTGTAGGGTGTGGTAAAAATTATCTTTATGGCCCTTGCCCTCGTAGTTTTCTACACCCTTTAGTTTCTGAAACTCCGGAAAAATAATTTCCAGCAGGCCACATTCCTCCAGCAGTATAAAGCCAATGCTGGGTGTTTTAGCCAGTATAATTTTGTTCAGTTCGTCGCTTATGCGCTCCTGCGATATTATTTTAATCCTATCCTTATTGCGTTTAATAGCCTCAAAGGTTTCGGGTAAAATTGTAAAGCCTAGTTGCGTGGCAAAGCGTATAGCACGCATCATCCGCAAAGGGTCGTCGCTAAAGGTAATATCGGGCCCAAGCGGGGTGCGAATAATTTTATCTTCTAAATCCTGTACACCATTAAACGGGTCGATTAACTCGCCAAAGTTTTGTTGGTTAAGCGAAACTGCCAGTGCATTAATAGTAAAGTCGCGGCGGTTTTGGTCGTCTTCTAAAGTGCCATCTTCTACAATGGGTTTACGGCTATCGCGCTGGTAGCTTTCTTTACGCGCACCTACAAATTCCAGGTCTAAATCCATCCATCTAAACTGGGCCGTGCCAAAGTTTTTAAAATAGGCTACGTGAAGGCCCTTATCAATCTTTTCGGCCGCCTTTTGGGCCAGGTCAATACCACTGCCTACACAAACAAAATCAATATCCTTGCTGGGGCGGCCCAATAACTGGTCGCGCACAAAGCCCCCTACCGCATAGGTTTCGCAGTTTAGTTCGGCAGCGGCTTCGGCTATTATTTTAAAAACGGGAAGCGATAAATCGAATTCTTTTTTCACGCGCCAAACCTATTAAAAAAAAGGGGATGCTTGGCTAAGCGCTGCAACCAAAAGCCGATTACAATATTTTATTAGCTTAGTGTTAGCAGAAAATTAACCCGGCTATGAAATTTAGAGAAGGCCCCATAGGTGCATTAATGGATGAATACGAGCGTGCCACTAATGAATATAAGCAGGTAATTATATCCCTAAGCGCAGAGCGTTACCGGCAGATTTTAGATGCAGCTACAGAGGATGCCGATTGCCGTTCGGCTGAAGCTATTACTAACCATGTTATAAGGGCTGGTTATGGGTATGCAAATTACATCCGCAAACAATTCAACCAGCCATTACAAACCAGGAAGGATGTTTATGATGTGCCGGATCCCGCTACTGCCGGGGTTGAACTGGAAAAAATGCTGGCTTATACTATCGAAACCTTAGGAAATTTGCCAGACTTAAGTATGGAAGACGTATTGCAAAACATAATAAAAACGGCTTGGCAGCAGCAATACGATTTTGAACAGTTGGTAGAGCATGGCATTGTGCATTTGATGCGCCACCGCCGGCAAATTCAGAAACTGCTGGCAAAGTCAGCCAACGACTAGCCTGCCTTTGCTTTAAAACGGACTTTTGGTTGTGCAATCTTCGGGTTATACCCCTAATTATATTGGTTCGATTAATATATATTCGCGCGGCTAAAAAAAATACCCATGAAATTTAAAATTACCCTCTTTGCCTGTCTTTTGTTTTGCATAAGCACCGCTTTCGCACAATCGGCTATTGATACTGTTAAGGGCCAGTTTGCCAAAATAAACGACATTAAAATTCACTACAAAGTTTACGGAACCGGTGCCGATGTGGTTTTTTTATTGCATGGCAGCATGGAAAGCATGGGGAACTGGGATAAACAAATACCCGATTTGGCCAAGCGCTATAAAGTAATTACCCTGGATAACCGCGGCCACGGCAAAAGCACTTTTACCGACCGCAAAATGGATTACGCCTTAATGAGTGACGATGTGCTGGGGCTGATGAACGTGCTTAAAATTGATAGCGCGAACATTGTAGGTTTTGGCGATGGTGGTATTATTGGCCTTTACCTGGCAATTGAGCACCCCGAGCGTGTGCGTAAATTGGTAGCTATTGGTGCTAATTATCGGGTAGATACCAGTGTAGTTTACCACGAAGTATTGGAGAAGGTAAAAGCATGGGATAGTGATAAGGTTTACTCGTTTGTGCGTAACAACTTTCGTGGCTGGCCTAACGATAAATTGCTTACGCAGTTTACCGAGCGTATGAAAACCATGCTGCTTACTGAACCTAACCTGACAACTGACGACCTTAAAAAAATTAAGTGCCCGGCCCTTTTTGTTACCGGCGACCATGATATAATTAAAATGAGCCACACCAGCGAGATGTTCGAAAACGTACAGCGCGGTTATCTGGCAGTAATACCTGGAACAAGACACTACCCGCAAAAGGATAAGCCAGGAGTGGTGAATCCGATTATTCTTGATTTTTTAAGTAAGAAGTTTATCAAGCTGGATAGGTTTTAATTTTTTTATTCAATTTACTGCGCCCTGGCAAAATGCCCTTAGAGATTGAGCGAAAGTTTTTGGTGGATAAAGCGAAATGGTTGGCTCTTGAAAAGCCCAAACCTGCTTTTTTCAGGCAGGGCTATTTGTTGACCGACCCTTTGAAAACCATTCGCGTTAGGCAAACCGATGATGCAGGTTATATAACTATAAAAGGGTTATCGGTAGGCGCCACGCGGGATGAATTTGAGTATAAAATACCCAAAACCGAGGCGGGCGAGTTGCTTGATAAATTTGCTGTGGCTGGCTTAACCAAGTACAGATATAAGATAGAATATAAGAGTAAGCTTTGGGAAGTAGATGAGTTTTTGGGCGATAACCAGGGGCTTATAGTTGCCGAAATTGAACTGCTAAGCGAAACTGAAAAATTCGAACTGCCAGATTGGATAACCCGCGAGGTAACTGAGGAGCCGAAGTATTACAACTCTAACCTGTCGGTTAATCCGTTTAAAAATTGGGTAGTTTGAAAAACTCACTGTTATTCCTTTTTGTTGCTTTTTTGTTTTTGGGTTCTGCAAAAGCGAATCGCCCTTCTTTTATTTTCAAAAACCATAAAGAGGGATACAATATGTATCGCATACCTGCTATTGTTAAAACTAATAGCGGCAAGTTGCTGGCTTTTTGCGAAGGCCGCAATAGTTTAATGGACCATGGCGATATTGACCTGGTAATAAAATCGTCGGATGATAGTGGCAAAACATGGAGCACACTAAGCGTAATTTGGAACGATGGTAAAAATACCTGCGGCAATCCGGCACCAGTGGTTGATGCCATTACAGGAGATGTGATTGTAGTAGCTACATTAAATAACGATAAGGTATTTGTGCTGCGCTCTAAAAACGAGGGACAAAGTTGGGATCAGCCGGTAGAAATTACTGCAGATGTAAAACCCAACGATTGGAAATGGTATGCAGCGGGTCCTGTGCATGCTATACAAATGCAGGTGGTTCGTTACAAAAACCGGTTGGTGGTGCCCTGCAACCATACCACAGCGGCCAATGGCAACCACGTATCGCACGTTATTTATTCCGATGATAATGGCTATACCTGGAAATTGGGCGGTAGCGTAGCTGCCGAAAAAACGGATGAATGCACGGTGGCTGAATTAACCGATGGCAGGCTAATGTTGAACATGCGGAATAATGATCGGCCCCTACCCAATCGCAAGGTGTGCACTAGTGTGGATGGAGGGCTTACCTGGTCTTCGCCCATATTTGACAGTGTGCTGATAGAGCCGGTTTGCCAGGGAGCCTTGTTGCGTTATTCCTTTAAGCCAAATGTTTTATTGTTTACTAACCCCGCGCATAGAAAAAAGCGTAAAAATCTTACGCTCCGTATCAGTTACGATAATGGCACAACATGGCCTAAGCAAATTACCCTAAACGCACGCCTTAGCGCTTATAACGATTTGGTAGCTTTGCCCAATGGCGATATTGTATGCTTGTTTGAAACCGGTAAGCTATTGCCTTATGGTGGCGTTGCTATAAAGGTAATAGAGGCGGGCATCATTGCTAAGTAGTCATTTTTTTCGGTAATTAAATTTGGACAAGCGCAGCTCTGTATTTTATAAGCCTGTTAAGTGTAATCTTTGCATTTCGATTCTTGCATTTTGTATAAAACGGTGTTTGCAACTTGACGTAAGTATCGGTTACAAAAAATAAAAACGTAAGCACTTACATAATTTCTGAAAAAATTATATTTTGGCGTTCCAAATCAACCGCCATGAAACAATTAAGCCTTGTCCTTTTACTGCTGGCAACCTTTGGGGCCTTTGCCCAAACTGCCGATGATATCGTCAATAAATATGTAGCCGCTACCGGTGGCGCCGATAAGTGGAGCAAGGTAGTTTCGCTTAAGTATACAGGTACTTACCAAATAGGGCCCGGTATGCAGGCACCTGTAACGGGATTATATTCCAGCAAACCGTTTAAGGGCTCTTATTCCGATTTTAGCTGGCAGGGTATGACCAGTAGAACGGCTATACGGGCCGATAGCGGCTGGACCTATAACCCTTTTGGCGGTAAGCGCGAAACCGACCCCCTGGCACCGGAAGATATTCGTTCTGATAAATTGGGTAGCGACCCGCAAGGCCTTTTGTTTAACTACAAAGCAAAGGGCTATACCGTTGAGTTTTTGGGCACCGACGATATGGACGGAACAGATGTATATAAACTAAGATTGAACACCCCCGATGGCGATATGGTTTATTACTATTTAGATACCGAAACCTACCTGATACTTAAAGAGGTGCAGCGGGTTAAACTGAAAGATAAGGAATTGAAAAGCTATTTTGTTTATTCCGACTTTAGGAAAACCGATTATGGCGTAACGGTTCCTTTTTGCAGCCAGCGGGTAGATGCTAATGGCAGCGAACAGGGCGGGCCGGTAAATTTTACAAAGGTTGAGATTAACCCGGTTGTGGATTCAAAAATGTTCGACCTGCCTAAAATGCCATAACCCAACGGTCCCCCATCATCTAAACAAAGAGCAAATTCCATAAACGATATTCTTATGAAAAACAAAATATATATTCTTTCGCTGCTTATACTTTTAACCGGTTCGGCATGGGCGCAAAAAGGTAAAACTAAAAGTGCAGCACCAGCTGCCACTACCACCAAACTAACAAGCGCAGCTTTAGGTAAATTGGAAGCCCGCCATATTGGCCCGGCACTTACCGGTGGGCGCATAAGCGCTATTGATGGTTACAATGCCGACCCGCGTATTATTTATATAGGCACAGCGGGCGGTGGGGTTTGGAAAACCACAACCGGTGGCGCACAGTTTACTTCGGTGTTCGATAAGCATTGCCAAAGTATTGGCGCAGTAGCTATCGATCAAATCAACCCAGATATAGTATGGGTGGGAACCGGAGAAAGCAATATGCGCAACACCGTATCTATTGGTAACGGTATTTATAAAACCACCGATGGTGGCGAAAACTGGGTGTTTATGGGCTTGCCTAATTCAGAGCATATCAGCAAGGTGGTTATTCATCCAAATGACCCAAACACCGTTTTTGTTGCAGTGCCAGGAAAGCTTTGGAGCAACTCGCCGGACCGCGGCCTTTATAAAACAAGCGATGGAGGAAAAAACTGGGAGAAGATTTATTATGTAAACGATTCCACCGGTTGTGCCGATTTTGTGCTGGACCCTAAAAATCCGAATACGATGTATGCCACCTTTTGGCAGTTTCGTCGCAAACCATATGCGTTTAACTCAGGTGGCCCGGGTAGTAGTGTAATGAAATCTACCGATGGTGGTAAAACATGGCGCAAAATACAAAACGGTGTGCCCGCAGGCGATATTGGCCGCGCGGCTATCGCCATTGCGCCATCGGCACCGGAAAACCTGGTAATGATTGTAGAAAGCAAACGCACCACATTATTACTAAGCACCGATGCCGGCGAAACCTGGAAGGAACAGAGCGCCGATGATAATATTTGCGCGCGTCCGTTTTACTTTAGCACGCTGGTAGTAGACCCCGAAAACCCTAAACGCATTTACCGCCCGGCCTTCCGCTTTTCGTATAGCGACGATGGGGGCTATAGCTGGGCCGGTGGCGGCGCCACGGCCAACACCTATGTGCACTCCGATATGCACGCTCTTTGGATTAACCCCAAAAATACTTCGCAAATGTATGTGGGCACCGATGGTGGCGTTTACATGAGTGTAGATAAAGGCAATAACTGGATTTATTTAAACACCATTCCTGTATCGCAACTTTACCATGTGCAGGTAGATGAGCGCAGCCCTTATTATGTGTATTGTGGTATGCAGGATAACGGCAGCTGGCGCGCTCCATCGCAATCGCCGGGTGGTATCGAAAACGGCGATTGGAAAAACGTAGGTGGTGGCGATGGCTTTTGGGTGCAGCCCGATGCTGAAGACCATGATATTGTTTACAGCGAATACCAGGGCGGGCACATTTTTAAATTCGATGGACACGTAAACCAGTTTCAGGATGTGCAACCTAAAGCCGGTGAAGGTGACCCTAAGTTGCGCTTTAACTGGAACACTCCAATTGTTCGAAGCCTAAATAATAAAAAACGTATTTATATGGCCTCGCAGTTTTTGTATAAAAGCGATAACCGCGGTATTACCTGGGATAAAATTTCGCCCGACCTTACTACTAACGACCCTAACAAATTAAAGCAAGAGGAGAGTGGCGGCCTTACCAACGATAACACCAGTGCCGAAAACCATTGCACCATTTTTACTATTGCCGAGTCGCCGCTGGATGTAAATATGATTTATGTAGGTACTGATGATGGTAACCTGCAACTGACTACCGATGGCGGAAAAACATGGACCAACCTGGCAAAAAACTATGCCCTTAGCGGCGTGCCGGCACAAACCTGGGTAAGCAGTATTGAGCCAAGTCGGTTTGATAAAAACGTAGTGTATGCCACCTTCGAAAACCATACTTATGGCGATATGAAAACCTATGTGGCTAAGTCGGTCGATATGGGTAAAACATGGACAATGTTTAGCAGCCCGGCATTTAAAGGCTATGCGCATAAAGTAAAAGAAGATTTGGTAAGTAAGGACCTGCTTTTTTTAGGCACCGAAATGGGCCTTTATGTAACTATTGATGGCGGCGCCAATTGGTTGCAAATGAAAGGGCATATACCAGAGTATGCACTGGTGCGCGACCTCACCATTGAACCCCAAACAAATGATTTGGTTGTAGGAACCCACGGACGTGGCGTTTTAATAGTGGACGATATTTCCCCATTGCGAAAAATGGATGCTGCTGTGCTAAACGCCGATGTTGCAGTAATACCCGGCAAAGCAAATGCTATCAGCAACGGGCACTACCAATATTTTTGGGATAGTGAATATGGCTACAGCGCCGGAAACTCTACCGAAGATGCCCGCATAACCTATTACCTTAAACAGCGCCTTAACAGCGGTACAGTAACGGTGCAGATTTATGATGATAAAGGCAACTTTCTGATTGACTTTCCCGGCACTAAGCGCAAGGGCTTAAATATTGTAACCTGGAACATGCGCCTTAAGCCACCCCGCGTGGCAGAGGGTGGTGCAAAGGCCGATTTTGGCGCTTCTACTACCGGGCCGCTGGTACGCGAGGGCAAATACAAAGTGAAGGTAATTGCCGGCGATAAAACGGCTGAAGGAGAATTGCAATTAGTAGTAGACCCAAGGGCAACTACTACTGCTGCTGAGCGTGACGAGAACTACAATGCTGTAATGCGTACCTACAAAATGCAGGAGGATTTGGCCAAACTGATGGACTCGGTAATTGCCGAACAAAAGAAGATTATGGATTTGCAGGGTGAATCGCCATTGGTAAAAGAATACTACGATAGCCTGGAAGCTATAAGGGCCGAACTGGTACCGGTTAAAACCGGTAGAACCGTGTTGTTTGCCGATGAGGAAAAACTGCGTGATAAAATAAGCGATATCTACTTTGGCATTACTTACAGCGATAACAAGCCAACAACTTCGCAAAACGAAGGGTTGAATAAGCTACAGCGCGATATGAACAACACCGAAAAGAAGCTGGATGAACGCAAGAAAGCCTATAGGCCAAAGGTGAACGAGGCACTTAAGAAGAAGGGTAAGAACTCGGCATATTGAGGGTAGTTTAAAATTTAGCCGCAATTTGTTTACTTTACCATAAACAAAGTGGTATGAAACTATTTCAAATATTGGCAGCGCTGTTCTGTTGCAATTTACTATTTGCTCAAAATCAGGCACCGGTTATCAGCAACCTTAATATCAGTATCAGCGGAGGGCTGGTAACTGTTATTTATGATTTAAGCGATGCCGAAAGCAATCCTGCTGAAGTTAAATTTCTGGTATCGAATAATGGTGGCCAAACCTTTTTGGTAAACACCACTGCCGCCACCGGCGATTTGGGGGCAGCCATTACGCCTGGCTTCGGAAAGCAAATTACCTGGAACTACGATACCATCAGCAATATTTATAGCCACACCTTGCGGCTGGTAGCCGATGACCATCAAGTGCCAGATATACAGACAATAGTAGATCAGGTAGATAGCGTGCGTATGCGCAATAACCTGCAGTTTATACAAGGCATACGCCACTACCAGGCCAACCCTAGCCACCTGGAGGAGGTAAAAGATACCATAGAAGCCCGCTTTAATGCGGCGGGTTTGCAAACTACCCTGCAGGATTTTATTAAGTCTGGCTATACGGGGCAAAATATTATTGGCCGCAAGCAGGGCTTGGGGCAAGAGGATACTACTTACATTATCGATGCCCACTTCGATTCGGTTAACGATGCACCGGGTGCCGATGATAATGGCTCGGGCGTTACCGGTGTGTTAGAGGCCCTGCGCGTGCTTGCCCCTTATCACTTTACAAAAACTATCCGTTTTATAGGTTTCGATTTTGAAGAGACCGGTTTAAACGGTAGCATTAAATATGTGCAAAGCGGCATACCCGCCTGGGAGAAACTTAAAGGCGTGCTTAATTTTGAAATGATAGGCTATTACAGCAATGTGGCCAACTCACAGCAGGTTGTTTCGGGTTTCAATATTTTGTTCCCTAGCCAATATGCAGCTTTGCAGGCCGATAGTTTTCGTGGCAATTTTATTGTAAACGTAGGCGATGCTCAATCGGTAGAACTCAATAATGCATTCGATAGCCTTTCACATGTATATGTTCCTGCGTTAAAGCTTTCAACGTTGGCATTGCCCGGTAACGGCACCATAGCTGCCGACTTCCGCCGTAGCGACCATGCCCCTTTCTGGGATAACGATGTGCCTGCGCTTATGCTTACCGATGGCGCCAACTTCCGCAACAGCAATTACCACGAGCCTTCTGATACGCTTGGTGCTCTTAACTTTACGTTTATGAGCAACGTGGTAAAGGGCTCAGTAGCCACCCTTGCTGCTTTAGCCGGGTTGCAAAATAGCACGTATACAGACGCCGCTATTATACCTACCGCTATACCTAAAACCAGTTTAAATTGTGCGCTGCAACTTTACCCTGTTCCGGTTAAGGGTTCGCTTACAGTAGAGGCCGGCGAGTGCATAGGCAATAATTATAGCTTACAATTAATGGATGTAGAAGGCCGCGTGGTTTACACCGAAAACGTAGCAGGCAGAACTAAAACGGAAGTTACTCTTAACCGCTTACCTGCCGGTACTTACTTTGCGGTGTTACAATCAGCTAACGGCAAAGTGGTTAAAAGCTTTGTAAAGAAATAAGGCAGCACCTTACTCCGCAAAAAACTTCCTTATATCCGGTGTAAGTTTTTCCGGCAACTCTATCATGGGGCAATGGCCACAAGGGTCGTAAATGATGGTGCGGCTGTTTTTTATATCGCGCTTAAATTTTTCGGCATGTGCTACCGGTATAATTTCATCCTGTGTTCCCCATACAATCAGGGTAGGGCATTGTATATTAGATATTTGGGTAGAATCCGGAAACTGCCCGCTGCTGGCCATAGCAAAAGCGGCAGGTATATTTCCTTCGCGATTCCATAATTCATTATTCACTACTACCTCATCGTGGTTTATCCGGCTATCATCGGCATAGCAGCTGGCTGCACCGCCCTCGCTCATTTTTAATGGCATACCTTTCTTAAACATCAATTGCCCTACTTTGCTGGTTAAAAAACCGGTGGCACCCTTCGCAACCTTATCTAACTCATAGCCCGCTGCATTCAGCAATACCAATTTTTTAATTCTTACTGTATCATTAGCCGCCATGCCCCAGGCTACCATGCCGCCCATGCTATTACCCACTACGTAAACAGAGTCCAGGTGCAGGGTATCCATAAAAAAATGCATAAAATCGGTATACAGCTCCACAAAATTCGTTTTGCTATCGGCAGCTGGTTGGTCGCTAAGACCAAAGCCCGGCAGGTCTACCCGTATGGTGCGGTAATCGTTTTTAAGGCTGTCGTTCAGTTTTTGAAAGTTGCGGAACGAACCTCCAAAGCCATGTATCATTAGCACCGGCACCCCGCGGCCTTCGTCGGTATAGTGTATTTCGGCACCGCGCCATTGCAAAAAATGAGAAGAGGCCTGGGCCAAATCTTCTTTCGCTTTACTTTTACTTACTATCAGGCTTGGGCGCAGGGCCATGTAGCCCAGGGGCAGAATAATGAGTATAACCAGTATAATAACAATCAGGCTGACCACTTTTTTCATTTGCTAAATTTAACGGCGTGAACATAATTCATTCCTGTTAATTTGTATGAATGGCGAATTTGCCACGGACCAACCATTGCGGGCTGTTTACACGGTTAGGTTCCACATTTGCCAATTGATTTAAAAGTGATTATGAATTTTGCGCCCTAAATGTATATTTGCGCATGGCAAGCAAAAATTCTATTACCGATAAATTCGGTTTTGAGGGCATTACCTTCGATGATGTCCTTCTGGTTCCCAATTATTCTGAGGTTTTACCGCGCGAGGTGGATATAAGCACCCAGCTAACCCGCAACATACGCATTAACGTGCCTTTGGTATCGGCAGCTATGGATACAGTTACCGAATCAGCACTGGCTATTGCCATTGCGCGCGAGGGCGGCATAGGTATTTTGCACAAAAACATGAGTATTGAAAAGCAGGCCGAAATGGTGCGTAAAGTAAAGCGCGCCGATTCGGGCATGATTATAGATCCCATTACCCTTACCGAAGATGCCTTGGTAGGCCAGGCGCTTCGTATAATGAGCGAAAACCGCATTGGCGGTATTCCTATTGTAAGCAAAACAGGTAAGCTGGTGGGCATATTAACCAACCGCGATTTGCGCTTTGAGAAAAACGCCAAGCGTAAGGTTACGGATATAATGACGGTAGAAAAGCTGATTACCGCCCCCAAAGGCACCGATTTAAAGCAGGCTGAAAAAACGCTGGAAAAATATAAGATTGAGAAATTACCAGTGGTAGACAGCACCGGTAAGTTAGTGGGCCTTATTACCTATAAAGATATTTTAAAGGTGCGTAATCATCCTAACGGCACCAAAGATAAGTTTGGCCGTTTGCTGTGTGGCGCTGCTGTAGGTGTAACGGCCGATATACTAACACGTATGGAGGCTCTGGCCCACGTGGGGGTAGATGTAATTTGTATTGATACCGCACACGGCCATAGCCGCGGTGTATTGCAATCGATTAAGAAAGCCAAGCAAGCCTTTAAGCATTTAGAAATTGTGGGTGGCAACGTGGCCACCGGTGCTGGAGCTAAAGCGCTTATAGATGCCGGTGTAGACGCAGTTAAAATTGGTGTTGGGCCCGGCTCCATCTGCACTACGCGTATTGTAGCGGGTGTGGGTGTTCCGCAATTAACGGCCATTTACGAAGCCAGCAAAGCCGCTAAAAAATCGGGTGTTGCTGTTATTGCCGATGGCGGTATACGTTACACCGGCGATATAGTAAAAGCAATTGCTGCAGGCGCCGATACGGTAATGGCTGGTGGTATTTTTGCCGGCACCGACGAAAGCCCGGGCGAGACTATTATTTACGAGGGCCGTAAGTTTAAAAGCTACCGCGGCATGGGCAGCGTAGAAGCAATGCAGGAGGGAAGCAAAGACCGCTATTTTCAGGATGTGGAAGACGATATAAAGAAACTGGTGCCCGAGGGTATTGTGGGCCGTGTGCCGTTTAAGGGCAGCGTGCAGGAAGTTATATACCAATACATAGGCGGCCTTAAAGCTGGTATGGGTTATTGCGGTGCCAAAAACATCCGCGCTTTACAACAAGCACAATTTGTGCGCATTACCAACGCGGGTATGCAAGAGAGCCACCCGCACGATGTAATGATTACGAAGGAAAGCCCGAATTACTCGAGGAAGTAATTACTAGTTACCAGTTGGCGCTGTGCTGTTTTGTTTTATGCGTTAATGTGTCTGCCACGCGCGTTCCGAAAGGTTTGAAGTGTCATTGGTGTTTTATAGAAGAGTTAAAAAACGAAACTGGCCCGAGAGTCCGCTTGTGCCACATAAACCAAGCTCTATTTTTGAATTACTACGTCCTGCCCGGTTTTATAAGTGCCGTTTAATACATAACTATTAAGCTCTTGTATCTTGTATTTTTTATTGCAATTGGTGCAAGTGCCGGTGGTAAAGCCTATTTGCGTAAGTGTGTATGTCGCATTTAGGCGTGGCGCAACGAATGCGTAATCATAAGCAGTTTCATTCAAATGCAATGTTCTCGTTTTCTCTACGTCGGTGTAGCCGCTTTCAAGGTCGTAAATAGTATCGGTGCGGTAAAAGCTGTCCAAATTTGTATTTTTCACATAGCGGTTAATTACCAATGGGGTTAAGTCGCTATCGCTAAATCCTTTAAAATTTACCTCATACATGTAATTGGCTTTGTTGCACTTCCAGCCACCGCATTCGCAGCTGTACAGGCCAATTAAAAAAGCAAATGCAAACAGTAGTGCAATCTGTGTTTTCATAATGGGTGGTTTTTACAAAATAAAAGATTTTATTCTGCTAAAACAACCGGTCCGGGGTTTTACTCCACTATCGTTCTAAATGTCAAATTTACTCGTGGGGTTTTTATTTTAGTAGTGGGCGGCAACCGGTGCAGCCAGTTGGTTTGGGTGGTGCCTTTCATTACCAGCAGGCTGCCATGTTCCAAAAACACATCTACCTTTTCACCGGTCTGTTTGTGCTTAAACATAAACTTGCGCTCAGCACCAAAACTCATCGATCCAATGGCTCCGTTTTTCTTTAAATCTTTTTCGCCATCGCTATGCCAGGCCATGCCTTCCTCACCGGTATGGTATAAATTTAAAAGGCAACTGTTGAATGTTTCACCGGCCTTCTCTTCGGCAATAAGTTTTAATTCTAAAAGTTCCTTAGTCCAGGGTAAAGCGCGTTTGGTCGTATTGCTGTAAGTGTATTCAAATTCCCGCTCACCATACCACGCCACTTTGCGTTTGGTTATAATCAGCTTACCAAATATAATGGCCTTATCATTCCCCCATTCAATGGTATTTAGCAAGGCCTCTAAATAATGATTGGCCTGAGCAGTAGTGCACACTTTGCCATAGTAATTTACAATGCCATCGTATGGTAGCAGGTTTTTATCAGGCTCTATATGGTTATCGAACAAATTCATTTTTCCAGTTTTTAAAGGCAATGGCTCTCACAGAAAGCACAAAAAGCACAGAATAAATGCAACGCAATTTTAGTGCCTTTTGTTTTCTTCTGTGTTTTCTGTGAGAACCTCTGCATCGACCTTCGCTGCCTCCCAACCAATTATAGCCGTCTTTCGTGTAGGCCCCCACATATACCCGCCAAATAAACCTGTTGATTGTATTACCCTGTGGCACGGTATTAAAAAAGCAACAGGGTTACTACCTATGGCCGTGCCTACAGCCCGCGATGCACCGGGCTTTTTAATCTCACCGGCTATTTGCCCGTAGGTGGTTAGTTGCCCCATGGGTATTTTAAGCAGGGTCTCCCAAACCTTTAGCTGAAAGGCCGTGCCTTTTAAGTGCAGCTTTACTTGGCTTATCTTTTTCCAATCGTGTGCAAAAATGTAAAGGGCATTTTGTTGCAGCAGGTCTACCATCTGCTTGTATTGCGCGTTCGGAAAGTGTTGTTGCAGGTCGGCAAAACCATTCTGCTCATTCTCTGCAAAAGCCATATAGCAAATACCTTTGGGCGTGCTGGCTACCAGCATATTGCCAAAAGGTGTTTCAGCATAGCTGTAGTTAATAGCCAGGGTGGCTCCCCCGTTTTTAAACTCACCGGGTGTCATGCCTTCTATATTTACAAATAAATCGTGCAGGCGGCCGGTGCCCGAAAGGCCGGTTTCAAAGGCGGCATCAAACAAGGTGCTTTGCTGCTCTTTTAAAATGCTCTTGGCATGTTCTACGCTTATGTATTGCAAAAACTTTTTGGGGCTTACTCCGGCCCAGTCCGTAAACAAGCGCTGAAAGTGGTAGGGACTTAAGTGAACTTTTTCGGCCACCATATCAAGGTCCGGCTGTTGCTTAAAGTTTTGTTGTATGTAGCTAATGGCTTCGGCTATCCGGTCATAATTCAGGTCTTGCTGCGTGGTCATGTTTTAATATTTATAGGGCAAAGATGCACCGCGGCCATCACTGCTAAAACCCGAAAGTTGCGAAGTTTTGATAGTTTTAATTTTACATCGTTAATCATCCGCTATGTCATCCTTCAATACAAATTTATACATTAAACAGCTACGCGCAGCCTTTGCCTTGCTGGCCGATAAGCAAATTGCTAAAGAACAATCGGCTTATATGAAAAACCTGTTCCCTTTCTTTGGCATTAAAACACCCGAACGTAATGCCATAGTAAAAGGCTTTATTAAAGAGCATGGCTTGCCGCCATTCGATAAACTTGAGGAGGTGTTAACGGCTTGCTATAAACAAAAGGAGCGCGAGTTTCATTACGCAGCTATTCACCTGGCCTCTAAATTTGTAAAGCAGCACCCTAAAGAAATAGTGCCGCTCCTCGAGTTTTTGATAACCGAAAACAGCTGGTGGGATTCGGTAGACTCGGTAAGTGGCAACTGCACCCGCACCTTATTTGAGTACAACCCCGCAATGGTAGATAAGCTTACCTGGAAGTGGGTTAAAAGTAGCAACATGTGGCTGCAGCGTTCGGCTATTATCAGCCAACTATTATTTAAGCATAAAACTAACGAAGAAGTACTGTTCCGCAACATAAAGGCACTAAATGGCGGTAACGAGTTTTTTATTAATAAGGCCATTGGTTGGGCTCTGCGCGAATATTCTAAAACCCATCCTAAGCAGGTGCGCGATTTTATAGCGGCTAATAAGCTTTCGCCATTGAGTGTAAGGGAAGGGAGTAAGTATTTGTAAAGTGCTTAGCGCAAGACATCCAAAGTTTTTAAAACTTCGGATGTCTTATACCAACCCTTGTTAGATAAAGAACCTTTTAATTCACTTAAAATACACGCCATGCACGCTCAGCTCGAAAAACAGTTTAACGCTCTTGAAGCCGACCGCAAACAACTGTTTACGGATTTGAAACAATATAACGATGAGATGCTAAACAAAAAGCCTCACGATGCCGCATGGAGCGTCGCCGAAGTAATAACGCACATGATGATTGCCGAAGAGTATAGCTTAAAATACCTGCAAAAAAAAGTGCTTAGCAAGGCTACGGTGGGCAAAGAAGGCTTTAAGCAAAAATATCGCTGGCTATTGATAAAAGCGGTATTTAATTTTAATATAAAATTTAAGGCGCCCGATGTTGTAGACCCTAAGATTGAATTTACAACACTGGCTGATTTAGATAAGCGCTGGAGCGAAACACGCCAACAAATGCTGGCGCTGTTAAACACGCTGGATAATGCAGATATAGACAGAATATTGTGGAAGCATGCTATTGCCGGCAATATGAATCTTCACCACATGGTAGAATTTCTAGGCATGCATTATCATCGCCACAAAAAGCAAGTGCACCGCACGGTGGCTGCTGTAAAGTAGGGCCAACCCAAATACTACAAGGATGCATTTTGCAGGCTTTCTACTTTCAAAAAATACACGCTGTACAGTTATGGTTAACACCAATCATGGTTAACACTTTTGGGTTAACATGTATTGATTGTCAATGGTTTATTCTTTGAATGTTAACCATGATTTTTTGGGGCTTTAATAGCACACACAGAATTAACAGGGCAAAATAAAATATATTTTACTAATGCTGCACAATAAACTTTCCGTAAAAGTTTTTACCGGTTGTGGTAGTAATACTCCAAAAGTAAATACCGTTTTGCCAGTCCTTCACCTTTACAACCGTTGCCTGCTCAAAAGTATTATTGCTGTATTGCATACGGCCTAAGGCATCGGTGACAATTAAGCCGCCAACTGCTTCTTTATGGGTGCTTTCTATAAATACAAGATTAGCTGAGGGGTTCGGAAATACTTTTACAGAAAAAATATCCTGTGTAACGGGTTCCATATTAGCAATAGCAGTAACAGTATCACAAGTGCTGCGGGGTAATGCGCCAAGCTTTAAATTTATAACGTTAGGTAAGGTTGTATTTGAATATGCGCTTGGTATGAAAAGAGAGTTCTTTTGAAAGTTGCACGTAAGACCTACTGAATCCGGAGCTTCTATTGTATGCAGATTACAAAAGGCAGGTCCACCTTGATAGTTACAAATCATAATCTTGTTATGAGGAGTAACAAAAGGAGTGAAAAAAGGAGAGGAATTTCTGTAAGTCGAATCTTTTTTGGCTATTAGTGTGCGAGAACTATCAATTGGATTTGCCCAAGTATCGTACTGTAACAGATACTTTAGTGAAGTAACATATAGATAACGCCCACTTGGCGAAAAGCATAGTCCATTAACTATCGAGTTCGTATCAGAAGGCATCCAAGGCAACTCAGAATATACAGATATTTTCTTTTCATTACTGAAAAGCCCCGTACAACGGTCAAAATCCATTACCACCATTGGGCAGGTGATATTTCCGCTGGCATATTTTGTGCCCTGTTGGTTAAACTGTGCCATCCCATCTAAGTCGGGCTCCGATTCTACCGGGCCAATGTGCTGTACAAAGGGCCCTATCACTGTATCAGCTGTTATCAAAAATTTATTATAAACATCATTTCCGTAACCGTGATTTACCAGCCACCAATCTTTTCCGTTGGCATGTTTTACGGCCGTTAGCCGACAATCGCCCATGATGCCTTTGTAAACAGGAATTTTTTTTTGTACCACTTTACCAAGGCCATTATTAGCATTCATATCAACCACCGCATAATAAAGCCGATCTGGAGAACCGTTTCCAGATAAGAGTAAAGAATCACTGAAGGAGTAATAAAAAATCCAATATGTATTATCTTTTTTCGGTAATGCGACTGTGCTCTGGGTTATTTGGCTCCCTACAAGGTGATCCAGATCGTATAAAATATCGTCAGTAAGACTGTCTCCACCATCGATAAGCTGGCCTTGCCTATTTGCAACTACATATCCATTACACTGAAATAAAATATCATTAGCAGAATCCGGCATATAAGCTGGAGTAATATCGTGGCGATAGGGTTGCCAACGACCAGTGGTATCAACCTCATAAGTTCCATCACTTAAAAACTTTAAATAGCACAACGGAACACCAACCGGCCATGTCGATAATACATTGGGTTGTGCTTTCGGTTTAAGTGCGTTAGTAAGCAACATTAAGCTTAAAAACAAAGTGAGGTGCGTTTTTCGCATTGGTTAAAGTTATTCTTTTTACAATAATGTATTAGGGCTTGGCCATAGCGTATCCTTAAGGCGCCCTTAGCTGTCCTTAAACCTTGGACGAACCAATGGAGCAAAAAAAATCCGCGCCGGTTGCCCGGCACGGATTTTAAAAAACAAGGGAAAGTTTAGGGCTTATTCAGCTTTGGTCATGCGTACTACTTTGCTGTAGTCGCCTTGTTTAACCTCTACCAAGTAAACACCGTTTGCAAGATTGTAGCCGAAGTATAAATCTTCGGTAAACGATACATTCTTCTGTTCGTTCATCAGTTGGCCTGTAATGCTAAACATTCTAACATCTACCGGCTCTTTGCTTTCAGTTTCAATTTTTAAACGGAACTGGTCGCGGAAAGGATTAGGGTAAAGTATCATTTCAAATCCACCTTCTTCGGTCGATACCAATTCAGCTACACCATCTTCATCATCTGTTTTGTAATTTCCGCATGTTTGGTTGCAACGGCCTAAGTGGTCGCCACCATGTAAAGGCACGTGTGCCGAAACCGCATTAACGCTAATTGACAGTGTTTGAGGATTGTTGTGGTTGCCTGGTGGAATGTGACAAACATAAACCTTGTCAGAAGAGTATCCACAGCCATTGTTTGCCGGTACGCGTATGTCAAGTACGCAAATGGTAATATCGCAGGTAGTAGTGCAACCATTGCTGTTACGCACGGTTACAGTAAAGGTGTAGTTGCCCGGTGCGTTAGGTGTAAACGTAGGGCTAGCGCAGGTAGAGCAGCTTAAGCGGTTGCTTGGGCTCCAGCTGTAAGTATATGGTGCGCCGCCGCCTGTTACAGATACCTGTAAGCGGGTGCTTTGCGGTCCGTAACCAATGTAAATATTGTTAGGGTTACCACCTGTGCCCGCGCAGCTTGAAGTTGGAACTGAAGCTATAGAGCAGCTTAAGCCCTGGCCTGTTACAGTTACTGTAGCAGTGCAGGTAGAAGTGTTACCCGCCGCATCGCGCACGGTAAGTGTAACCTGGTTAGCACCAATATTGCCGCAGTTGAAGGTGGTTTTAGATACCGTTACTGATGTAACAGCACAATTATCGTAGCTACCATTATTTATTTGCGCAGCTGTAATAGTTGCAGTGCCGTTAACCAGCGCCACAGTTTTGTTGCGGCAAATAGCTGTTGGTGGTGTTACATCGCGCACGGTAACCGTAGCGGTGCAGGTAGCTGTGTTGCCGTTGCCATCGGTAGCGGTTAAAGTAACGGTGTTTGCACCACGGTTAGCGCAGGTAAAGCGGTTTGGTGTAACGCTTAAGGTTACAGGGCTACCACATGGGCCACTGGCGCCGTTGCTAACTTGCGCGGCAGTAATTTCGGCAACGCCTTGTGCATTTAAGTCAACAGTAATGTTTTTACAGCTTACTGTAGTTACCGAACTTCCACCGGTTACAGTTACTACCGCGGTGCAGGTAGCTGTATTGCCATTAGCATCGGTAGCGGTTAAAGTAACGTTGTTGGCTCCAAGGTTGGCGCAGGTAAAGCGGTTAGGTGTAACACTTAATGTTACAGGGCTACCGCAAGCGCCGCTGGCGCCGTTACTAACCTGTGCAGCAGTAATTTCTGCTACGCCGTTTGCATTAAGGGCAACTGTAATGTTTTTACAGCTTACAGTAGTTGCAGTGTTTCCTCCGGTTACAGTTACTACCGCTGTGCAGGTAGATGTATTGCCCGAAGCATCGCGAACAGTAAGGGTTACATTGTTAGGGCCTACATTGGCGCAGGTAAAGTTGCAGGCAGGTGCGCTTAATGTTACAACACCGCAGTTGTCGTAGCTGCCATTGTTTATTTGTGCAGCAGTAACCGAAACTGTTCCGTTTTGGTTTAATGCAACAGTAATGTTTTTACAAATAGCGGTAGGTGGTGTTACATCGCGCACTGTTACTATAGCGGTGCAGGTAGCAGTATTGCCGTTTGCATCGGTAGCAGTAAGGGTTACGTTGTTAGCGCCTACGTTAGCGCAGGTAAAGGTAGAAGGAGATACGCTAAGCGTAACTGCGCTGCAGTTATCAAAGCTGCCGTTATCAACCTGTGCAGCAGTAATGCTGGCAGTGCCATTGGCATTTAAGTCAACCGTAGCGGCTTTACAAATTGCCTGAGGGCCGCTTGCATCGCGCACGGTAACAGTAAACGAGCAGGCTGGGCTGCTATTGCCATGTGCATCAGTAGCGGTATATGTTACAGTAGTAGTTCCAAGTGGGAACACATCGCCTGATACTGAAGAGCCTGTTAAGCTTACACCCGGGCAGTTATCGCTAGCGGTTGGTTGGTTCCAGAAGGCCTGGCCGCTGCACTGGGTAGCGCTTGCATTAACAGTAATGTTAGCAGGGCAGCCGGTAATGATTGGATTCTGACGGTCAACCACAGTTACAGTAAACGAGCAGTCATCGCTGTTGCCATGTGCATCAGTTACGGTTTGTGTTACAGTAGTAGTTCCTACCGGGAAACTGGCAAAGTAAGTGCTGCCAAAATCGAATATAATTACAGTAGGGTCGCTGGCTGTTACACTAAGTGTAGCACCACTACAGTTTTCGCTGTATAATGGTTTGGTCCACGCGTGGTTGTTAAAGCAGTTATTGGTAAGTGCAGTTATGGTTACATCGGCAGGGCATGGGCCAAGTATAGGGGCCGTGTTGTCTTCTACCGTTACAGTTGCGGTGCAGGTAGCTGTGTTGCCGTTGTTGTCGGTAACAGTTAAAGTAACCAGGTTAGGGCCTACATTAGAGCAGTTGAAAGTAGAAGGTGAAACCGAAATAGAAGCTACACCGCAAAGTGCACTGCTACCGTTATCAACCTGTGCAGCTGTTACAGTTGCCTGGCCGTTACCATCTAAGTAAACAGTAACATTTTGGCAAATGGCAGTAGGCGTTACAGTGCCTGCTACTGTTACGGTAGCATTGCAGGTAGAGGTGTTTCCGTTATTATCGGTTACCGTCAAGGTAACGGTGTTGGCGCCTACATTAGCGCATGTAAAGTTAGAAGGCGAAACGCTAAGCGACGCAATTCCGCAGGCGTCTGAACTTCCGTTATCAATTTGGGCTGCCGTAACCGAGGCGTTGCCGTTGGCATCTAACTGCACCGTTACATTTTGGCAAACGGCGGTTGGTGCTACGTGGTCTTCTACAGTTACTACTGCGGTGCAGGTAGAACTGTTTCCATGGTTATCGGTAACGGTAAGTGTTACGCGGTTATCACCTATGTTAGAGCAATCAAAAGAAGTATCTGATGCAGTTACAAATGCTACACCACATACATCGCCGCTTTCGCCATCAATTTGCGAAGCAGTAATAGTAGCCTGGCCGTTAGCATCTAATTGCACAGTTATGTTTTGGCAAACTGCGTTAGGCGCTGTGGTATCTTCTACAGTTACAGTAGCAGTACAGGTAGCTGTGTTGCCGTTATTATCGGTAACAGTTAAGGTAACCTGGTTAGGCCCAACGTTGTTACAGCTAAATGTGGAAGGAGAAACGGATAATGAAGCAATGCCACAGGCAGAAGAGCTTCCGTTATCAATTTGCGCTGCTGTAATGGTAGCCTCGCCGTTAGCATCTAATTGCACCGTTACGTTTTGGCAAACAGCGGCAGGTGCCACAAGGCCCTGAACAGTTACTGTAGCAGTGCAGGTAGAAGTGTTTCCATTGTTATCAGTTACGGTTAAGGTAACTGTGTTAGGGCCTACATTAGAACAATTGAAAGTAGAAGGTGAAACGCTAAGCGAAGCAATTCCGCAAGCGTCTGAACTTCCGTTATCAATTTGTGCTGCGGTAACCGAAGCAACACCATTCGCATCTAATTGCACCGTTGCATTTTGGCAAATGGCGGTTGGTGCTATGTGGTCTTCTACAGTTACTACTGCGGTGCAGGTAGAGCTGTTTCCATGGTTATCGGTAACAGTAAGTGTTACGCGGTTATCACCTATGTTAGAGCAATCGAAAGAAGTATCTGATGCGGTTACAGATGCTACACCACATACATCGCCGCTTTCGCTATCAAGTTGCGAAGCGCTAATAGTGGCCTGTCCATTAGCATCTAATTGCACGGTTATATTTTGGCAAACGGCATTAGGTGCTATAGTATCTTCTACAGTTACAGTAGCAGTGCAGCTTGCGCTGTTGCCACTGTTATCGTAAACGGTTAAGGTTACCTGGTTAGGGCCTACGTTAAAGCAGCTGAATGTAGATGGTGAAACAGAGAGTCTAACGGGGCCGCAGCCATCTGCGCTTCCATTATCTACTTGCTCGGCCGATACAGTAGCTTCGCCGTTAGCATCTAATTGTACAGTTACGTTTTTGCAAAGTGCAGTAGGTGCTTCGCCATCCTCAACGGTTACTATTGCCTGGCAGGTAGATGAATTGCCCGCAGCATCAGTTACGGTTAGGGTAACAGTATTAGGTCCAACATTGGCACACGAGAAAGTTGCAGGAGACGCTGAAAGCGTTGGGCTGCCAGCGCAGTTATCGCTGCTTCCGTTATCAATATCAGCACCGGTAACGGTGGCTGTTCCGCCAACAAGTTGCACGATTATATTTTTGCATATAGCTGTAGGCGCGGTAGTATCGCCAACAGTAACAGTAACCTCATCAGAGCCTGCGCAATCCAGTGCATTAGTCAGGGTTACGGTGTAAGTTGTTGTGGTTCCAGGCGTTACAATAACGGTTTGAGTAGTATCGCCGGTGCTCCATAAAAATCTATCGCCTTTTGTACCAGAAACATGTAGGGTTGCAGAGGCTCCCGGACAAATTATTTGGTCAGGTCCTGCATTTACAGTTGGCACGGGGCTTATTGTAGCGGTTACAGTGCGGGTATCGGGGCAAACAGTGGTAAACGATATATCATCTAAACCAAAATCGTTACCACCAAGGGTTACATTTTGGTTTACAATAGCAATATCTGCGCTGGTGCTAGAGCCTGAGTTCCATGTTTGATAGAACTGAACCCAGGTTCCGGTTACACCCGCCGGTGCAAAGAAGGTAGTGCCCAGTGGCTGGCCATTTATAGAGAAGTTAAGCTCTGCGGGGCTATCGGGGTTAACCGAAGTAACCCAGGTAGAGAAGTAATAAGTTGTATTTGGTAAAATGTTGTTTACCGTTTGGCTCCAAACTTCGGTATTCGGTGTTCCCGAGCCATTGGTAATCATAAAAAAGCTGCCGCTGCCGGTTGTATGGTCTAAGCCATCAAATGCAGGGTGGTAATCGTGGGCATTGCCATCCACCGCATATACACCTTCAGGCACTAAGCCGGTATGCGTTCCACCCGATAAAGGTGTAGCTGCATTATCTGTAGGGCTTACATATACATAATCACTTGTAAAGCCGGTGTTACCTGCCGAAAAATCGCCGTTGGTAACCAGGTTGCCGCTATTCACATACCCGGTAACCGTATATACGGTGGTAGTGGTAGGGCTTACGGTAATATCGGCCGTAGTTTCGCCGGTGCTCCAGCTATAAATGTCAGCTCCGCTGGCGCTAAGTGTTGCGCTTCCACCCGGGCAAATAGCTACATTAGGGCTAACCGCAAAGGTTGAAAGGGTGCTGGTAACGGTTGCTGAAGCGGTACCTTGTATACCTGCATCATCGGTAATCGTTACACTGTAAGTGCCGGGTGCAAGGCCGGTTATGCTGCTGCCGGTTTGTGCGCTTACATCGGTAGCGCCGGTGCCCGAGCTGCTCCAACGGTAGCTATAAGGGGCGGTACCATTTGTAACGGCCACACTTACTGCGCCGTTATTTGTATTGGCACAGGTGCTTATAGTTTGTATATCAATTACCAGCGGATTAGCTATTACAGTAATAGTAAATATCTGTTCAGTAGGAGCGTAGCAGTGGTGGTAAATATCTTCAGCCTCCAGGTGCACCTGGTGCGCGCCCAGGTCAGCTGCAGTTGGTGTACCGCTAAGGGTGTATGTACCATCGCCGTTATCGGTATAGGTTAACCACGAAGGTAGGGTAACATCATGAATTTCTAATTGGTCGCCGTAAGGAATATCTACATCAGTAGCCGAAACTACATAGGTAAATAACTGGCCTACTGTAATGGTTGTATTGCCTTGTGTGCTTGTAAACACCGGTGGGGTATTTACTGTTAGGTTATAAGTGTGCGTAGCCGTATTACCCAAAGCATCGGTAGCCGTAAAAGTCATATTGTTTGGCCCCCAGTTGGCTACTGTAGGTGCCCAGTTAAGTTCGCCTAAAGTAATATTTGCCGGGTCGGTTGGGTTTGGGCTAAAGTGCGCGTTAGAAGGTATAGAGGTTGCTGTTATTGTAACCGTTAAAGCCGTATCGGGCGAGTGTGCCTGAATAGAGGCAAAATATTTTGTTCCCGGTTTAATACAGGCAGTCGAATTATTTGGAGGCGTAGGGCCTACATCAAATAACGGGTTAGTGCTTACTACAATGTTTACATAAGTTGGGCTAACGGCATGTGTACCCTGGCCGTCAATTAAGTCGAACGATAAAATGTAAGTGCCCAACTGATTGATAGTCGGGGTCCAGGTAAATACGCGTTGCGCCGGGTTAGTGCCGGTTTGTGCGGCAAGCACCGAGCCCGATGGAAGTGATGAACTTAATACCGTTACCACATCCAATAAGTCGTTATCGCGGCCGGTTACATTAAAGGTAAGTGTTTGGCCGGGTTGGATGTAGAAAGTTGTATTGTTAAGTGGGGTAAGTGGTGGCGGAACATCGGTATAGTCGAAATATGGTGCACTTACCTGGTTGGCAATTTTCATAATAAAATCAACCGTGGTAGCAGCGCCTTTGCTATCGGTTACACGCACCGAAGCATTATAGATTTGGCCAACCGTTTTACCCACGGTATTAAGTGTGGCAAGACCGGTAGATGAAATTGAAAAACCCGAAGGCTGGGTTAAGGCTGCGCCGCCTTGTTGAGCTGAGTTTGAAAGCGAAAAGGTGTAAGGGTCGCCGTCCGGATCAATGGCAGGCACCTGGAAGGTAGCAGCTACAGTAGCCGGTGGTAAAAACACAATTGGAGGAAGCGTTGAAACCGGGCTGGCGTTATCACTGTTATTTAGCACTACCTGGGTTTCCGTTCTAAAGTTCTCATCAAAGTTATTTTGAAGATTGCTCAAACGGCAGCAGTTGCTAAAATCGGCAGTGTATGAACCCGCCGATGGATAGGTGTGAGTAATGGTGGCGGTGCCCGAAAACCAATCTTCGCTAACGTTAACCGAAGTTACCGTAAGCGAAAGGGTAACGCTGCTACCATCGCCAAATGAGAATGTGCCCGGCTGAACTACAGCACCGGGGGTAATGGTAGTGCCCCAGCCAAAACTGGTGCGCCACACCTGGTTAAGGCTAAAGGTTACTGTGTTGGTGCTGCTATTAGCACGGCTCCAGTTTACAGTTCCGTAGCGGAAGTGGGTTGCGTTTGCGGTTTGAAAAAGACAACAGAATAAGACCAAAAAAGGAATGACCATTCTGAGCGCCAAGCCTGCAGAAGGTGTTCTTCCAGATGGTTGGGTTTTTGGGTCGGTGTGTACCATAATGATAGTTTAAGTCAACAAATAATTAGTGTGTATAGAATAATTCGGGCCACAACAGTATGGACAGAAAATGACAAAAACGAATTTTTACAAGAAAAACATTGTAGTGTTAAATTGAATATAAATACGGTTGTCTGGCGGTACTTCCTTGGTTTTCAATGTTTTTTGATTCATAGATTGCTTAAAATAAGATGAAAATGTTTAAAAATTAATGAAACCTTTACCTAAAAAACACGTAGCGCTGCGATAATATATGGCGTTTAACAAGATAAGTCAAGTATAAACTTGTAGAAAGTTAAAATAAGTTTGAGGCAATTAGCGTTGGAATCTTAGAGTGGTTAAATTTACCAGCGCCTGTTCAATTATATGTTAACCGCAATATTCCAAAAACATACCTTTTCTAAATGTTCCATAGCGGTATATTTGCTGTGGTGGGCTCTACTTATTAAATTTCTTAGCTCTAAAGGTGCTGCATATCCTCATTCCTGCGGTACAGCAAACGGTGCATTTGTTATGCTAACGTTTTTTGTAGCATTGGTTTACAGTATTGTGTTACTTATTAAAGCTGCCTTTGCAGAAGGACAAAATCGTTATTACTATTTAAAATGCGTAGGAATAGTAATTGCTCCTTTTTTGGCAATAACTGTAATCATCATTCTTTACAATGTTTTATAAGATCAGCTCGGTGAGCTATAGTTAAGGGCATAAATCTACCCTCTTCTAAACGCCTCTAACTTACCAAACGCCCATGCAGATGCATTGCTGGTAAAGGTGTAAAATACTGCTACCGGTATAAAAAAGAACATACCGCGCTTAAACGAGCTTTCCATAAGGGAATTGATAGGAGCGTTTTGCACTTTTACATCTATAAAATAGAATACTAAAAAGTATAGGCCAAGTGACACAAAAAAGAATAGCAGGGCATTCATATTTCTCAAAATGGCAGCCTTAAAACCAACTTTATAAATACTGATGAGGTTAATTAGCAGTAATATAAAGAAAAGGATAAATACCACTCCAAACAGCTGTCCGCCATCTACCCGGCCTTCTTGTCCGCCAAATAAAAATACCTTTACATAGCCGCCCACAGCATCCAGGCGTTCGCTGTTAAAGCCCAAACCCAAATCGAATTTATTGGCCTGCACTAATTGCAGTTTCATTTTCATGTACAGGTTCCAGATAACAAACGGCGATACTACAATGGCACCATAAAGGATTGTCTTTTTCCAGTCTTTGGTTTTTAAAAAGTCTATGCCTACCAGTAAAAGCGCAGCGGCTATAAACACAATCGTATCGCTGCGTATCCATATTACACCGGCCATCATAATGGCGCCCAGCCAAAAGTATTTGGTATCGCGCTTTTCAAGCCAGGTAATAGTTGCCAAACCGCCGGCACAAACGTATGCGGTAGTAGGCAGGTTGCCTAACGATAATGCCGCATGCGAAAACATTTCGGGCGTTATCATTAATATAAAAGTGGCCAAAGCTGCAGCGGTACTGCCCGTATAATTTTTCACAGCGCTATAAAATGTTGTAAGCAACGAAAGGAAAAACAGGGTAGTGGTTATTTTAGCTGTCTCGGCCCCAAATATGTAAACATAGGCAAAGCTGCCATGGTATAGCGGCGGGTAAAGCCCACCGGCACCTTCCAGGTTATATTGGAACAGGCTTATTTTAAGTTTGCCCTCTATAGCCATTATACGGCCCAGCTTATCAAAGCTGCCTATGGTATCGTGCTCAGTAGATGGCCAGAAAAGGTTTTTTACCGTAATGGCATAAAACAGATAGCCCATCAGGCAAAACAGAAAAACAGCTACCAGGTTAATATCTTTAAGGCTAAAGGCCGGGGCTTTAAATTCATCTTTTAGCTGTAAAAGGCCTTTGTAGTTGGCACCGCATACCGCCACAATGCCAAACACATTCAATCCAATAAGCACCCCTTGCGAGTAGCGCACACCCACTATATCTAACAAAAATAGAAACACGGTCTCTAACCCCATGCCAATTAAAAACGAGTAACCCACCATTTCGGCAAGCGAAAATTTGCGGCTAATAGCCAGTAGCAGCGATAAGCCCAATAAGTAGCAGAGTATGATTCCTATAGTCAGCATTATTGTTTTGGTTGAGCGGGTGGTGCCGGTGGGTGATCAATAGGCATAATGGCTTCCGATGGGCGCTGGTCTAGCGGCACATCGTATTTTAATAAATCGTAGCCTTTGCCCTGTACAATTAATACGTGCGTTACGCGGTTCGCCAAAGCCGGGTATTCTTTTTCGCGGCCGCGGGCCAGGCATAAACGCGGATATAAAAAATACTCCATCCAATCGGGATCGTAAACAAAGTTCCATTTACCGGTATTACTTAACACCGAGTCGCCCAGGGGCAATAAAATAACGGCATTCTCCGGCGTATTTTGTTTTACATATGTAATAAGCGGATAAAGCCCCACTTTATACCCCATTTTATCTTCGTAGGTAAGCGGTTTCATTTGCCCGCTTTCTATTTTTTCGTTTATGTCGTTAATCTGCTTTAGGCTGCCCATAGCCACATCGTGTGTAGCCCAGTAGTAGCCGTTGGTGTATTTGCGGATGGTTTTTTTGAAAAAGCCGGTATCTGCCTGCAGTTCGGTAAACTCGCGTTGTATTTCGCTTATTCGGGCTTCGTTGCCTCTTGTTTGGCTAAGCTGTTGGTATTCGCCATAAAGCTCCTGCATTTTTGCCGGGCTTTCGTTGGCTTTGTATATAATAAGAAAGATAAGACCCAATACCGCTACTATAAGCAGGTTGCGCCACAGATAAGTAAACGCGTCGCCACCAGTATTAGCAGGGGTGTTTTTTTTAGCAGCAGCCGCAGGCTGTTTGGGTTGTTGTTGCTTTGCCAAGGGTAATTACAAGTTTATTAATTACTAATTACTAATGGTTCTTTATTGTTCTCTTTGATGTCTATCTTCTTGTGACTAAATCTGCTCAACTCACAAATCTAAACTTTACTAAAACCCACAGGGCCTTAACCCCATCGCGCCAGTTCATTTTTTTACCCTCATCAAAACTGCGGGGGTAATAGTGCATAGGCAACTCCTTTATCTTATAGCCCATTTTGCTAACCTTGGCGGTTACCTCGGGGCAAAATTCAAAGCGGTCGTATTGCAGGGGTATTTTCTTTAAAATATCAGCACGGAAAACCTTATAACAAGTGGCCTCATCGGTAATGTTTTGGCCATACATAATGTTCACCACCACGCTCAAAAACCGGGCGCCGAATTTATAAGCAAAGTAAAGGCTCTCTTCTTTAGGCTGTAAATAGCGCGAACCATATACCACACTGGCTTCGCCGCTTTTAATTGGTTCAGTCAGGGCTACAAAATCGTTCGGGTCCGTTTCCAGGTCGCCATCCTGTATGCTAATAATTTCGCCGGTTGTATGGGGTATGCCCGTTTTAATAGCGCCGCTTTTGCCCTTATTCTTTTCGTGGTAGTATACTTTAATATTAGGCTGCCCCTCGTATTCTTTCAAAATTTCTCGGGTGCCATCGGTGCTGGCGTCGTCTACTATTACCAGTTCTTTATCAATAGGCACGGCCAATACCTTCGCAATTATTTCGCGAATTGTTTTGCGCTCGTTAAACACCGGCATTATAACTGAAAGTTTCAAGGGCTTAAATTGTAAGGGGGCTAAAATAAAAGATTATAATAGATAATGAAGTTGCCCTTTGCAACATTTAGTAATCGGCAATACATGTAACCTCAAAGGTCGCAGAGGTTTTCGCGAAGAACCGCAACGAATTACGCATTTTCTTCGCGATTCTTTGCGCGGTTTTTCTCTTAGCGCCCTTTGCGGTTAAATGCTATTTGCTTTTGTAGGCGCTCCCTAAAGTATAGTAATGGTAAAGTTGATTTTAACCACCTTACCAAAGCGCGAGGTAAAATTGCTGCCGCTAAAACGTTCCATTTCGTTCATGTCTATACGCAGGCTGCCTATTTCATCGCTAAAACTCATCATATCATAATCATAGGTATTCAGGTAAAAAATATCGTTTTTGCTAATGGTAAACTCCACCGCATCCTTACCTTCTTCATCTTTATAGGTGTAACTATCCTTGGTATAAGGCGAGCCATTTATTTTTTTCTGGGCCAACAAAATACTCCAGCATACTTCCGGTCTGGCCGCTGCCGTATCGGCAAAAAAGTAGTCCCACAATTCGCCGCGGGCATCGGTTTCGGCCACGGTAATATCCTTTACCATTACATGAAGCTTAATTTTTTGCGGCACGGTTATTTTAAAAGGTTCGCCTGCTATGTCTTTCGCAATTTCACGTTTGCGCTTGTCGGTTACTGTAAATGCAGGGGTTAAAGTGCTTTCCCCTTCCGGTATATCCAGCGCCGCCATAGGTATATAAATGGTAAGGTTGTCAAACTCCCGCACATCGTTGGATAGTAAAAGCATGTAGGTGTTTTTTACAAACCCTTTATCGGTTTGGTAAGTGCCGTAGCCCTTGGTGGTGCTTATAAAATTATCGGTTTTTAGCTTTACCTCTACAATGTATTTATCGCAGCTGCTGTCGCCCTGTTGCAATAAATTATTAAGCGAGTATTTTAAGGTAGCATTAAATTTAACGGCAAGGCAGGTAACCTCGTTATAGGTAGTGCTTTGTAGCGAAAGGGTTTTAATGCCAATTTGCTGCTGGGCAAAAATGGGTATGCCGGTTATTAAAAACAGAAAGCAAACTGAAATGTGTTTTATCATTTTAAGTGCATTGCTTTCGGTTTTCGCTTCCTGCATTTTTATTTGCCTTTAAAATCGGGCGTGCGTTTTTCTACAAACGCAGCCATACCTTCTTTCTGGTCTTCCGAAGCAAAAGTGAGGTAGAAATTCTTTCGCTCAAACACCAGGCCTTCATCTAAGGTAGAATTAAATGCGTTATTAACGGCCTCTTTAGCCAGCTTTATAGCTACCGGCGATTGTTTGGCAATTTCCTGCGCCAGTTTAAGCGTTTCATCTAACAGCAGTTCGGCCGGCACTATGCGGTTAATTAAACCTGCCTCTAAAGCTTCTTCGGCCGAAATAAATTTACCGGTAAGCACCAGTTCCATGGCCATTACTTTACCTACGGCCCGGGTAAGCCGTTGGGTGCCCCCGGCACCGGGCATAGTGCCCAGTTTAATTTCGGGCTGACCAAATTTTGCGGTATCGCTGGCTATTATCATATCGCAGGTCATGGCCAGTTCGCAGCCGCCGCCCAATGCAAATCCGCTAACGGCAGCAATAATGGGCTTGCGGGTTTTCTTTATCTGATCCCAGGTGCTAAACTGGTCTATGTTCAGCATATCAATAGCACCGGCTGTAGCCATTTGCTTAATATCGGCACCGGCTGCAAATACTTTTTGTCCACCGGTCAATATTATTACGCGCACATTATCATCTTCATCCAGTTCGCGCAATGCATCGCGTATTTCTAACATTAGCGAGCGGCTAAGTGCATTCAACTCTTTAGGCCTGTTTAATTCAATAAGCGCAATAAACTTCTGGTGCTGCGGGTTTACCTTTATAAATTCGAAAGCCATGGCTGTAATTAGTTAATAGATAATATAAATTGTTAGCAGTGAATAGTCAATAATAGATACATTTTTTAAAAGTAGGAATAGTTTCGCGTTTACGCTAAATTTCGCATGAGCGTCCTCTCGCACGCACTAAAGATGGCATAACTGCGAATAGTAAATTCAGTTTAGTGTTTTATGCTTTGCAGTAGTCTAAAAAACTTGCGGTCTTTCCCTTTAGGGGAAGATGCCGAAGGCAGATGGGGTTTGTATTCGGCATTTAAGATGTCAGAAGAATCGTATCCGTATTAAAAGGCCATAGGCCTTACCCATATGGCCGTTTCTACTCAACTGGAAAGAATTTCTTCAAACCACACGCAATCCCACTTCCAACCAATATCCCCAGCAACGCCCCCCCAATTACATCGGCCGGAAAGTGAACACCTACATACACCTGCGAAAACGAAACCACTGCAGCCCAAATGCTGGCAGCAACACTAAACTTTTTGTTGGTGCTAACTATACATACAAGCGTGGCCGTGCCAAAGGTATTGCCGGCATGGGCCGATACAAAACTTAAACCACTGCCACAGTAGTCCAACAACAAGCGCGCCTCTATTGCAGGGTTGTTGCAGGGCCTTATGCGTTGCACTATTGATTTTATAACATGCGCCGAAAGCTGATCGGTAAGCAGGTAAGCCAGGGCACCTGCGGTGGCAATTTTTATAAACTGTCTAGGATATTCGCTATAAAAGCCATAGGCTATAAGACAATATACAAATGCCATAGAAGCCTTGCTGCGAAAAACCGGGCATAAAAAATCCAGCACCGGGTTAGCCAGAGTATGGTTAACCAAATAAAAAAGCTGGTGGTCCAATTGCCTAAAGGTTTCTATCATAATTTTTGCGCAACCATTATTAAACGCGGCGATGAAGATGGTTCAAATTTATTTAATGCGTAATCGCCAAAGGTATGTTGTATTGTAAAACCCGCACTGCTTAGCATTTGGTTAAAGCGGAACTGGTTAATTACTTTCAACTGCTCTTCAAAGCTATAATCTTCACCATCCGCTAAAAACTCAATCTTCTTTTTTATAAAGCCATTCTCTAATCTTTTTTGAATGTGAAACTGCGTTTCGCCGCGCTGTATTATTTCCCTTGGCTTCATTCCTTTTACTGCTACCTCACTGTTTATATAATCAATTACCAATGTGCCGTGTGGTTGCAAATTTTCGGCAAAGGCGTTAATGCAGGCATAATCTTCGCGCTCGTCATCAAAGTAACCAAAGCTGCTAAACAGGTTAAATACAAACGCAAAGGCGCCGGGCTTGTAAGTTTTTCGCATATCCCACACATCAAAATGCAGGGTTTCGCACGCCGATTGTTTGGCCTCGGCAATGCTGTTTTCCGATAAATCGATGCCGGTTACTTCAAAACCGAGCTTTGCCAGGGTTTTAGAGTGCCGGCCTTTGCCACAGGCCACATCCAGCACTTTTGCGCCTTGCGGAATGTTTAAAAAGCCCGCTATTTGCTTTATAAAAAGTTCAGCCTCAGCATCGTTACGGTTAGAGTATAATAAGTGGTAATAAGGCGAATTGAACCATTCTTCAAACCAATTTTTGCTTCCCATTTTTCATTTTTGTTTATAACTACGTCTACTTCATACTTCAATAAAAAGTCGAAATTTATACATTTGCGCTCCCAAAAATAAAAACGAATACTTTGTCGCTTATAAAATCTATTTCAGGAATACGTGGTACTATCGGCGGTTTTCCGGGTGCAAACTTAACACCTACCGATATAATGAAGTTTACCCTTGCCTTTGGCGAGTGGATAAAAGCCAACGAAGGCAACCGCAAAGTGGTTATAGGCCGCGATGCGCGCATTAGTGGCGAAATGGTAAATAATATAGTTGTAGGCTCTTTGCTATCCATTGGTATTGATGTGGTGGACCTTGGCCTTAGCACAACACCTACCGTAGAAATTGCCGTACACGAAGAGAAAGCAGGCGGTGGTATTATTATTACAGCCTCGCACAACCCCAAGCAATGGAATGCGCTTAAACTTTTAAACAGCCATGGCGAATTTATTTCGGCTAAGGCAGGAGAGGAGATTTTGCGCAATGCCGAAGATAAGACCATCGAATTTGAAGATGTAAACTCTTTAGGCAGCTATACTACCGATAATACCTACATAGATAAGCACATTGAAAAGATTTTAAAGCTTAAGCTGGTAGATGTTGAGGCTATTAAAGCCCGCAACTTTAAAGTGGTAATTGATTGCGTAAACAGCACCGGCGGTATTGCCGTGCCTAAGTTGCTTAAAGCTTTAGGGGTAGAAACAGTTACCGAACTGTTTTGCGAGCCTAATGGTCAGTTTCCGCATAACCCGGAGCCACTACCCGAGAATTTGAATGAATTGGCCGTTACGGTAAGAAAACAAAATGCCGACTTAGGTATTTCGGTTGACCCGGATGTTGACCGACTTGCTTTAGTTTGCGAAGATGGCAACATGTTTGGCGAAGAGTATACCCTGGTGGCTGTGGCCGATTATATATTGAGCAACAAAAAAGGCAACACGGTTTCTAACCTTAGCAGCACCCGCGCATTAAGCGATGTAACTAAAAAGTTAGGCGGCGAGTATTTTGCCAGCGCAGTAGGAGAGGTGAACGTAGTGGAGAAGATGAAGGAAGTAAAGGCCATTATAGGTGGCGAAGGCAACGGAGGTATTATCTACCCCGAGCTGCACTACGGCCGCGATGCTTTGGCTGGTATTGCTTTGTTTTTAACCCACCTTGCCAAGTTTGGTAAAACAGCATCATTGCTTCGCGCCAAGTATCCATCATACTACATGGCTAAAAAGAAGATTGACCTCGACCTTTCGGTAAACATCGACTACCTTTTTGATGAGGTAGAAAAGAAATACCGCAAGTATCCGGTTAATACCATCGATGGCGTTAAAATTGATTTTGAAAACGAGTGGGTTCACCTGCGCCGCAGCAACACCGAGCCTATCATCCGTATATACAGCGAAAGCAACTCGGCCACTACCGCCGATAACATTGCCAACCAGTTAATGAGCGACCTGCAAACCTTTAGTAAGAAAAGAAGCGAGTAAGGAATAGCAAGTAATTTCTCTCCCAAACTGGCGCGAGTGTCCACTCGTGCCCAAAGTAAAAAGCAGAAGCCGCAGAAAGAAATTTTCCTGCGGCTTCTGTGTTTCTGCCTATCGACATCGGAAGTTTTTTCAACTTCCGATGTCTAAAAAGCTATTACCGCCTTTTACCGGAAAATGCATGTTCTTGCTCCAGGTTATCTACCAGCTTTTGGATTCGATTGGCAAAGGCCCTTGCCTTTAGGTTTTTATTGTGAGTGTAATTAATATTTATTCTGTCGCTGCCCCCTAGTTCATTGGTTTTACCAAAATCGAACGCGTCAAAACTAAATGATGTTATACTGTCTTGATTAAATAGCTTAAAGTCCTGAAAAAAACTATGATCAATTGTGGTTGTTATAACCTGACCATCAGCAGTTTTGTATTGAAACATTTTCGGAACTTCTTTTTTGATAATATGCTTGTAAACAAAAAAGCTATCCCAAATACTGTTGTTGTCCAGCCTCATTATCTGATAATTGTAACACCTGTCAAACTTTGTTATATAGGTTGTGCCATCTTGCTTGTATAATATGTAGGCGGTAGCGCTTTTGCAGTAGTTTTCATCATCAATAATTATTTTCTTTTCACCCGATGCGGTTTGGGTTAATATTTCATCTGTAAACACCATGCAACCCACACAATAATGCTCGTATACACAAAGTGTATCTGTTGATGCCAATGCCTTTTCTTTATTTATAAAATCTGTAACAACAGAGTTGATCTCAGTTTGCGATGTGTATTGAGCCTTTAAACTCGCCTGTAAGCATAAAACAAAAATGGCGGGTATAATTATGCGTAAAAGCATTAAACGTTATTTATACTGAATTTAATAACATAAAGCTAATCATTATACGGGTCCATGATGCTGTTTGCATTATGCCCTTGTTTACTCTCCCTGTTAAACTGAGGCGTATTTATATAAGCATGAACTTCATTGCTTACAATTTTAGGCTCATTATCTACAAGCAGCACATAACGTATTTTTGTTTTGAATGTTCCTGCAAATACAGGCATATCAAAGCTCCAGTATTGGTTAGTGTCAAGCACAACCGTGTGGTAGCTATTTCCGCACCAACTGGACGGCAAATAGCTGATAGGCTTCCATTCATTTTTCTCGTTTAAAGCTTCGGCTATTATGTTCAGGCGGCTATCCTGTGCTCCTAATTTTGTTGCAGTATCTCCCGTATTTATCATGTATAGTTTCTGATGTAGATACTTGCCATTTATCACATACTCCATTTCGTTTATTACCATATAAAACCCGTTGCGCGGAAAGGTGGAATCAATTCGTTGAGCAATATTGTCAGAATGGGCTTCGCCATTTGATGGCGCTGCATTATTAGTGCTGCTATAAGCATAGCAGTTGCCTCTAAACTGATAATTGATATTTACACGTTTGGCGTCTTTTACCTCTGTGTTAGTTAAGCGGTTGCTATGCCCTGCAAGTTGAGTCACCTGTTCTTTGTTCTTACCTGTAGGTTGTGCATTACAGCGCGTAAAACTTAGCAATATCAGTAGGATCAGGGTTTGATGGAATATCTTCATACCAAAAGATTGTATTATACTAACGCAAAATATGCGTATCATATTTTAGATGCACACATTGCGGCAATTCCATAATCCGCTTTGTAACAGCCTAATTGTATTCCATATTATTTGCCGACTGTAGACTGGCAATTACTCCTTCCTTCCACAACTGTTCCACTTCATTTCTGCAATCCACTTGTAAATAAGGTCTACGCCTTCTTTATGTACCAGGCCTTTACCCAACTCAGGCATTTTTATACCGGGGTCTTCGCTCTTCATCCGGAACACCATAATAGATTCTTCGGGGTTGCCGGGTACTATATCGTAAAACAAGTTGCCCGTTGCTTTGCCTGCGGCTACCGGTGTTTTGCAATAACCTACGCTCTCTGCATTATTGTTATCTACGTTCAAATAGAGGCCCGAGGTATATGCAGGGCCCTTGGGATTGTGGCAATGGGCACAGTTCATCTCTAAATAAGCCCTTGCGCGGGCATCGGTGCTGTAATGCGCCGAGTCGGTCCAATCAGCAAGTGCAGGCACATCACTAGCAGGAAGGCCCGTTAGAATGCCTAATTTAGCCCAGTGCGCTAATTGGTTCTCTTTACCATCGGCATAGTCAAAATCCCGGTTCAGGTTTCTAACTTTTGGGCCAATAGGTACAATGTTGGTGCCGTTGTTCCAGTGGCAGCCTTTGCACTGGTTTTTGTTAGGTATTATGTAGTCGGCTTTACGTTGGGTGCCATCGTAGTGGGTCCAGCTAACCTGTTTAATATCACCGGCGCTTTCCAGCTTGGCCTCGGTTTGCTCATCGTTCCAAATATAATCCAGGGCCTCCCATGCATCGTTGCGGTGTACCAACAGGCGGGTTTCCATTATGCGGCGCTTACCGCCTTTCACTCTAAAATCTTCGGGGTAATAAAAGTTTTTTATCAGGCAGCTGCCTACCGGCAATTGCAATACCTGGGTAGTATCGTATTCGGCATGCTTGCCTTCGGGCACATACACAAAGCGGGCCTTATGGGCATAATCGGTAAACAGGGGGGTAATTAAATCGTAGGGTACTACCAGTGCATTGGGCTTTAGTTCGTTCATTACCCCTGCAAAAAAATTGTAGTCGCTTAGTTTTTCAAACGGTTTAGCTGCCACATCCAGCACTACCGCCGAGCTTTTTTTAAGGTTGCAGCTAACTGCATAAACTATTAAAAATACGGCCAGCGTAAAGGCCCAAAGAATTTGTGGGGTGCGTTTCATGTTTTTCCTACAGGGTATTTTTCAACTCCCATCTTACAATTATCCAACATTACAAAAATACAAACCACATGATAGTTATCAGGCGCAGACCGTTAAAATTTGAATTCTTTGTGAAACGATTGTTGTTCTTTAACCTTCTTCCTTTATGCTTTATTTGTATTGTTTTATAATTGTTAATTGGTCATTGATTCACTATGCTTCTGTATTGTTTGATCATTGATTATAGATCATTAACAATTACGGCATCAACTTTACTTCTGTCAGCGCAGGTAAACTGCAATCAAATTTGCTTATATCGCTGTTGCGGTTTTTACCCTGCGTGGCTAAATCCATATTGCTAAAGGTAATGTTACCGTTATTGCGGAAACATATCTTCTGGTCTTCCTTAACAGTTCCATCAGGGTTTTTGTTCGCAGGGTTAACAAAACCGTCATACACCAAATCCGGCACCTGGTCGCCAAACATAGCAGCAAACATTTTTCCAAACACTACGCTTTGGTCCAGTTTGCCACTGCCGCGGGTAATTTTATTGTCGCGCACCGATATACCACCGCAGTATGGGTCGTAAATAGAATCTTTAAAAGGCTTTGCCAGCGCCAGGTAACTTACTATGGCTGCGCTAACGGTGTTGTGCCCGCTTATTTCGTTATTAAATACATCGCACTGGTTGGTAGCCATTACAATAATGCCGGTGCCCGCAGGTATTTCGCCTACAGTAGTTCCTTTTACACCAAAGTTAGGCACGTTGTTGTTTACTATTTTGTTGTTATACACGCGGCAACGGCTGCCATTTTTTGTTTGCAAATCAGGCAAATCGAAAATTAATACGCCGCCGGTATTGTTGGTGCTAATATTATCGTATACATCGGCACCGGTGCTGTTTTCAATTTCAATACCTGCTACATTATCGTGCACGTTGTTTTTACGCACTATAATGTTTTTGCTTTGGCCTACATAAATGCCGGCATCGCTACTGCCAAATACATCACATTCTTCAATTAACACATTGCTGCAGCCTACCGGGTAAGTGCTGTAGCTGCCGTTTTTAGTATCGTGTAACGATGTCCAGCCCACCTTCATTCGGCGGAAGGTTACGTTAGTGGCATCCTGCACTTTAATGCAATCGCCCTTGGCATCCAGCACTGCAAAATCTTCCATTACTACGCCATCAGCAGTTATACGCAGGCCTTCGGCGCCGTCTTTTTGCCCTTTAAACGATAAAATGGTTTTATCCATTCCTTTGCCACGGATGGTTATATTCTTAATGCCATCCAGTATCAGCGAGCGGTTAAGGGTAAAAGTTCCCTCTGGCAGTTCAATTACATCGCCCTCTTTGGCATTAATAAATTTCTCCTGTAGTTGCTTCTCAAATTCGGCATTTACAGCCGGTGCACTTTTGTTATTACACGCAGTAAAAAAGATGGTGGCGATAAACGCTGGCAGCAGAATTTTTTTCATGTGGTTTTTGGGGGTTATTTTTTTGGGCGGCGCTAATATAATCTGTTGTTGCAATACATAGGGGAAGATTTTGCACTTGACAAATCAGGTTTTGTGAACTATATTTTTGAGAGCGAATTTTAACTTTTAAATAACCCTAAAATTTTTTTTTGACAGAAAAAAGTATTCCTTTTAGGGTAACCAAACTAATTGCTAACGAAACAAATCTACACCTACCATGCGCCAGCTTAAGATCTCGAAGAGCATCACGAATCGTGATAGCGCTTCACTTGAACGCTATTTGCAGGAAATAGGCCGTGTTGACCTGATTACTGCCGAAGAAGAAGTTGTTTTAGCTAAAAAAATTAAACAAGGCGATACAAATGCGCTGGAGAGGCTTACAAAAGCCAACCTCCGTTTTGTGGTCTCTGTGGCCAAGCAATACCAAAACCAGGGGCTTACCCTATCGGATCTTATTAATGAAGGCAACCTGGGCCTGATTAAAGCAGCCGAGCGCTTTGATGAAACAAGGGGTTTTAAGTTTATATCCTATGCAGTTTGGTGGATTCGCCAGTCTATTCTACAATCGCTGGCCGAACAAAGCCGCATTATACGCCTTCCGCTAAACAAGGTTGGCTCGCTAAATAAAATTAACCAGGCCTTTGCCCAGCTCGAACAGGAATTTGAGCGCGAACCCACTCCCGATGAACTGGCCGAACTTTTAAACCTCGAGATTGATGAAGTGCGCAGCACCCTGGGCGTAGCTGGCCGCCATGTTAGTATGGATGCCCCTTTCCGCACCGGCGAGGAGAGCAGCCTGCTGGACGTTTTAGAAAACCCCAACAGCGAGCAGGCCGACAGGGGAGTAGGTTACAGCGATTCGCTTCGTTGCGAGGTAGAGCGCTCGCTGGCTATGTTAACCGAAAAACAGGCCGAAGTGCTTAAAATGTATTTTGGTATTGGTATGGATGAACCTGCCAGCCTGGAAGACATTGGCGCCCGCTACGACCTTACCCGCGAGCGCGTAAGGCAGATACGCGATAAAGCCCTGCTGCGCCTCAAAAGCGCCGATAAGTGTAAACTGCTAAAGAGTTATTTGGGCACATAGCCATAAGGTCTCATTCTAAAGCTATAAACGAGCCGGTTATTAAGCAATAACCGGCTCGTTTATTTTGGCGCGGGCGCAATTGTCCATGCTAAAGCGGCTATCGTCCATTTTAGGGGCGCTACAGGCGATGCACATTTGCACCGTCAATATCGACAGCGCATTTAAAAACAAAAAACATGCAAACTCAATTTTCAGTTCCAACCCGCGAACAAGTAGCACCCGCTAACCAAACCATTTTCGATAACCTGCAAAAGGCATTAGGTTTTGTGCCTAACCTGTATGCTACCATTGCCTACAGCAATACCGGCCTTGGCAAATATCTGGCCTATCAAAACGCCAAAACATCTTTAAGCAATAAAGAAAAGGAGGCTGTAAATTTAATTGTAAGCCAGGTTAATGGCTGTATTTATTGCCAAAGCGCACACACCGTTATAGGTAAAATGAACGGTTTTAGTGAAGATGAAGTACTAAATATTCGTAAGGGTAACCCCACCGATGCTAAACTTAGCGCCCTGGTTAAATTAGCTGCAGATATCACTAAAAACAGGGGCAATACCAATGAAGCGTTGGTAACGGCATTTTTTGCACAGGGCTATAGCAACGAAAACCTGGTAGACCTTATTTTACAAATAAGCGACAAAACAGCCATGAACTATCTGCATAACCTTACAAAGGTACCGGTAGATTTTCCGTTAGCCCCATCGATATAATTTTATAAAAGCGGGCAAACCGGGTTAGGTTGCCCGCTTTTTATACTTTTAATAAAACCAACTATTTTATGAGTGAAGAAAAAAGATTTCCGGTTCCCCCTTTTACCATGGAAACCGCCCTGCAAAAAGTGCAAATTGCCGAAGATGCCTGGAACAGTAAAGATGCCGAACGGGTATCAAAAGCGTATAGCCTTAATACCGAATGGCGTAACCGCACGGAGTTTATAAACGGACGAGAGGAGGTGAAAGCTTTTTTAACCAGAAAATGGGAGAAAGAACTTGATTATAAACTTAAAAAAGAACTTTGGGGCTTTAAGGACAACCGCATGGCGGTAAGGTTTGAATACGAATGGCACGACCACAACGGCCAGTGGTTTAGAAGCTACGGCAACGAACTTTGGGAGTTTGACGAAAACGGATACATGCAAAAAAGATTTGCCAGTATTAACGATTTGCCAATTGCCGCTACCGATCGAAAGCTTTAGAAATAATTTTAGCCCAATGATGAATCAACCCGCATATACACTTGTAAACCCGCAAAACGGTAACCTGGCTTTTAAGCTGCTATACTTTGAAGATGCACACCATTTTGACCATATACAACGCAATAACTATTATACACTTTTGTGGCTTACAGCGGGTGCTGCCAGTTTAAAAGCAGATTTTGCAGAATATGCCGTTGAGGCCAATATGCTGCTGGCCTTTTCTCCGTATCAACCATTTATGCTTTCGGGTACCAATGTTCGCGGTGTGGCGCTGCATTTTCATCCCGACTTTTTTTGTATCCATAAGCACCAGGCCGAGGTTGCCTGCAACGGGGTTTTGTTTAATAATATTTATCAGCCTCCTTTTGTAGCGGTTGATGAAACGGCCACTGCCACCTTTAACATGGTCATTCAGCAAATAGAAGCCGGAATACAACAGGTTGCCCTTGCGCAGTATGAACTGCTGATATCTTACCTTAAAATATTTTTAATAACGGCATCGCGTTTAAAAGCACAACAACAAGCGTTGCAAGGTGTGGCAGCAGAAACACAAAAAGAACCCTTTATACTGCAAACGTTGAAAGATACCATTGAGCGTGATTTTAGAACCGTTCACTCACCTGGCGAATATGCCAACGCTTTAAATATATCGCCTAAGTCTTTGGCAAAACTTACCAAAACCCATTTTAATAAAACGCCCGGCGATTTGATTGCGGAGCGAATAATTATTGAAGCCAAACGCGAGCTATATCTTACCAACAAAACGGTTAAAGAAATTGCCTATGAGTTGGGGTACGATGATGAATATTATTTCAGCAGGTTTTTTAAAACCAATGCTGAAATATCTCCGCAGTTTTACCGCGAAACAGTAGGGTTTGGAAGGGCCGGTTAAGCAAAGCAAATTTTGCAGGACCCAATAAGCCTCTCTGAGAAGGGCATTAACGTATGGTAGCTCGGGCGCTTAATTATGAGCAGTGCGCAAATGTCCTCCACTGGTGTTTGATCCCGATTTGTCGGGGCGGGGGTGTCAACCACAGGTTGACGGAGGTGGATGTGTATTTAAAGCCGAAAGCTTACCTTGTCACCATGTGCGTGCAAAACAAAAGGCTGATGGAAGATAAACTGCTTAAGAGTTATTTGGGGGCTTAAGCAGCAAATAATCCTTTAGCTATTTATCATCATTTCCAGGTTTCGCATTTCGCAGCCACATAGACTTAATAAAAACAGAAAACCCGGTGCACATTTATTACGTGGCCGGGTTTTCTGTTAATATCAGTAGTTGGACCTTGCTTAAGCAAACAATTTATCTGTCGCTAATTTGGTGCCATCTATGCGGGCTTTAATTTTTGCAAAGGCGGTATCGCGCGAGGTTGATTTATCATCGCAAAAAGGGGCAAAGCCACAATCGTCGGTAGTGCCCAATTGGTTTAGCGGAATATATTGAGCGGCTTCCAGTATGCGGTCGCGCACTACCTCTGCTGTTTCAATAGTATTGCTTATTACATCAGTTACCCCTACAAAAATCATTACATTGGGTTTTAAGTAGTCTTTAATCGTTTTCAAAACTTTCACTCTATCTTGTTCACTGGCCAGTTGCAGGTAAAAGTTGCCCACGTTTAACTCAAACAAGTAAGGAAGGAATAAAGTATAGTCTACATCGGCACTGTGGGTAGAATCGTGGTCGCCACCCGGGCAAACATGCACCCCTATTTTTGCTCTTTCTTCATTTGTAAAACGGCTAAAAACCTGGTTATTTAAATCAATAAACTGCTTTAGCACTCCGCCCGAAGGGTCTAGTTTTAGCGCTAAGCGGCCTTCGGTAAAATCCATTTGCACTTTGTGTGCGCCCGATTGAAGGCAAAGCCTTATATCCTTTTCGCATTCGTTAATCAGGTCGGCAATAAATTCTGCTTTGTCGTATCCATCAATACCTCCGGCAGGGTAAATAAGGCTTAGTGCCGATGCTGATATTACAGCTTGCTTTACAGGGCTGTTTGTTTTTTGCTTTGCAACTTTAAGATACTGCTCGGCATAGTTGGCATATTTAAACGGCCCTGCAGTTAAAAGGGGTAATTGCCTGAAATGCCCATCGGCAAAATCAATTCGCATTCCACCCGGGGCTAAATTAGGTAACCCATGAAGCGGGTAAGTAACAAAGCTTGGTTTAGTTTGCTCGCCGTCGGTTATAACAGGAGACCCTGTTTTTTCAAAAGCAGCAAGTGTTTCATTTAGCGCAGTTTCAAAAAGCTGCCCCAAATTATCTGCACCTGCTTGCGTTGTAATAGCAGTAATTAATTCCGGTGTTCTTGGTATGCTGCCAATTGGTTCGGTGGGGATTGCCATATACTTGTATTTATTGGTTAATAATATACCAAAATAGTAACTTAATTTTCAATGTTTAAATTCAATTTTTAGTAATGTAAGTTTTGCGACAACAGTGGCAGTATATTTTGTAGCGGCTGTTTTACTTAGTAGGTTTTATAAATATATAAAGAGCTGTAATTTTCATTAGGCGGTTGAATGTTTCCTTGCTTATTACTACTCTAAATTTAGGTGTGCTTGTTCAAAAATACTTGGTATGTTTTTTTAATTGATAGGGCGTCCAAGTAGAGAGGCGCAGTGCGTTATGCCGCCTTGCTTTTAAGCGCCCAAGTGTAGAATGGTAAGCTTATTTCGGTTTTTACTAAAAAGAAAAGCGCTATACAATATAGCGTGCTAAAAAGTATTACCGAAAAGCAAACAGCCTGTATAATTTCGCCTTGCGGCACACCGCGCTGCAGGGGTAGTACGGCTATTACGGCTGCGCCCAGCCCTTTGGGAATCATCATAGACATTACGGCCTTATCAAGCACCGGTTTTTCTTTGGCCACTATAAGCTTTACCACTATAAACCGAACCACAAAAAGCACAGCGGTAATTAAGGCACCCCACAGCAGCCAGTCCAGGTGGGTTATTTGTATGCTTATGCCTATAAAAACAAAAAAGAAGGTGCGCAGTAAAAATACCAGCTCTCTAAAAAAATCCTGCTCGCTTTTGGGCAGTACTATATTTTGATTGGGTACCAACCGTTCAATTATCCGGGGCTCCAGGTATTTGAGGTTGCCAATGGATATACCAAACGAAAGCGCTGTTAAGGGGCCGCTAAAGTTTAAATATTCGGCTATGCCATACAGTATAAATAAAAACGCCGGGGTAGAAAACTTGGTGCTTTTAAAATGCGGAAACCGGGTAATAATAAACGACCACAAAAAGGCACCAAACACACCTATTAGCAGGGCAAGGGAAAACGAAGCCACAAATTGCGATAAAACAAGCCTGGTGGATATTTCGCCGGTGGTCATAAACCCAAGTATACTAATGGGTATTGCCAGGGTAAACACATCTGTTTCGGCCGATTCCATAATTAGCGTGGTGGATGTTTTGCTATCCACCGCTATTTTTTTTACCAGGCCTACCACCACCGCCGATGAAGTGCCTCCCAGTGTAGCTCCAATAAACAAGCAATACATCAGTGGCAGGTCAAAAATTAAGAAGCAAAGCCCCGCTATGGTTGCAAGGGTGGTTACAAAGCCAAAAAAGGTAATGCCCGCAGCCTCTTTAAAGGTTTCTTTGATTTCGGAAATACGCAAATCGGTGCCGCTTTCAAATAAAATAAACACCAGCACAAAATTGCTGAAAAGGCGTCCGAATTTGCCAAAAGAGGCGGGGTCGATAAGGTGAAAAATGGGGCCTAATAAAATACCAATAAGCATAAGGCCCAACACGTCGGGAATGCTCTTGCGCTCGAAAACCGCATTGAGGTAATGCCCGCAAAAAATAAAAATACCTGTTAAAATTATTATTACCGGTGTTTCCATAATGCAATGCCGAGTGTATGGTGTTAACCGGGCTGTTTAATTTGCCAAACTATAAAACAGTTGTGCCACACAAATATTGCATTTAAAAGCAAGAATTACCGGGTCGGGGCCGCATGCTATTGTAATTTAAAAGTATTGGTTTTTAGTGCACTTAAATAGTATATTGCAGGCATGTGCATGCTAAATAAACGGCTAATGGAAGATAAACTGGAAAGAAATTTAGGCGCGTTACTACAGGCCCTGCGTGCACAACTAAAAGCCGCAGAGCAACAGGCAAAACCAACTACCATCAACAAGAATAAAATTGCCGAGTGCCATAAAAAAATTGAGTGGTTCGAGCACATGGGCGCCAAAGCAGTGGCTCAGGCTGAGCACAGCCCTTTTATGTACGATGCCATTTACCCTACCTTTGAAAACAACGCCGCCGACATTGCCCGAATGATTGCGGCGGTGGGTTAAATATCATTATTTTTTAAATTAAGCATTATTTCATATCTTTGTATGATGTAATGCTCTTTGATTTAATGAGGAATCGAGAAGGCGTAAAGTTACGGCACATTAAAGACTTCCGAAGTTTCTTTATTCCAAATCGCCCTTCATTAACTTTTAAAAGCGCTTTCTTTCAAGCAAAAAACTTCGGAAGTCTAAGTGCATTTTTTTTTCTTAGCAGAGTCGACTCAATATGTTCAAAATAAGTGATTTAAACTGAGTTTTTACACCTAAAAAAGGTAGGCAGAAAAGTAGGCAAAAACAGGCAGAAATTTATTCAAACGCACTATTGGGGATTTAATCCGCCCAGTTTAGTAGCGCTTAGGCAATTTTAAAGTCCTTCATATTTTTGGGGCAGCCTTCAGGTCAGCGCCAGATGGAAGCGCTCCTTTAAAGACTTCAGAAGTTTCTTTATCCCAAATCGGCCTTCATTAACTTTTAAAGCGTTTTGTTCAATCAAAAAACTTCGGAAGTCTTAATGCAATTTTTTTCTTCGTAGAATTGACTCAAGATGCTGGTAATAAGTGTATTATGTTTTGTTTTGGACGCAAAAAAGGTAGGCAGAAAAGTAGGCAGAAATTTTAAAAAGGTAGGCGGTTTTCTTGAACACTTATGCATTTTCCGGATAGGTTTATAGTTAGCTTCTATCCTTCGCTATTCCCAAATTCTTTACATATTCGCGCCACGAAAAAATCAATAACCTCTAAATAATTTAACAGTTATGCCAGCAAGCTATGAGAAGGAACTGAAACAATGGGTAGATAACGAAAAAACCACGCTCGAATTACAGCATTTGGCCAGCAAGCTTTTGTTGGAAAAAGACGTTGAACTGGTAATTTTCCGCCGTAAGTTTTTCGATAAAAAACTGAGCGAAATTATACACGACCACAACTACCTTTCGCAGTTTGCGGGTGTTGAACTTTCTACTACGCTTTCGCGCGATTTTGCAGCCGCCATCAGCAAGTTAGATATCGCCCCTTCTAAAATCGATTTGGGTCGCCTTAGTAGCGAATACCACGCTGAAAGCAAAAATTTTAGTAGTGTAGATGAATTTATAAAAGCGAAGCTTGCCGGCTTTATTGGCACTGGTAAGAAATTGGTACCTCGTGATGTAGTATTGTATGGTTTTGGCCGTATCGGTCGCCTTGCCGCCCGTATTTTAATGGACCACGCAGGTAGCGGACACCAACTACGCTTAAAGGGTATTGTAACCCGCGAGCGCTCAACCGACGATTTGCCTAAACGCGCCAGCCTTTTGCGTAAAGATTCTGTGCACGGCAAATTTGGCGGTGTAGTAATTCCCGATGCAGAAAATAACGCCATCAACATTAACGGCCACACCGTTAAAATGATTTCGGCGCAATCGCCTGCCGAAATTGATTACACTGCTTACGGTATTAACGATGCTATAATTATTGATAACACCGGCGTTTGGAGAGATGATAAAGGATTGGGTGAGCACTTAAAAGCCAAAGGCGCTGGTATGGTTATATTAACCGCACCGGGCAAAGGCGATATACCTAACATTGTATATGGTGTAAACCACGAAAACTACAATGCATCTTCTTCTAAAATATTTTCGGCTGCCAGCTGCACCACCAACGCCATAGTACCGGTAATTGATGTAGTTGAAAACTCGCTGGGTATAGAGCAGGGGCACATTGAAACGGTGCATGCCTACACCAACGACCAGAACTTGCTGGATAACTACCACAAAAAATCTCGCCGCGGCCGTGGTGCACCGTCTAATATGGTAATTACCGAAACCGGTGCTGGTAAAGCAGTAACTAAAATATTTCCGGATATGAAGGGCAAGCTTACTTCTAATGCTGTTCGTGTTCCGGTGCCTAACGTATCGTTGGCTATATTAAGCCTTAACGTTAAGCGCAAAACTACAGTAGAGGAAGTGAACGCTATTTTGCGTAACGCCTCACTATATGGTAAGTTGGTTGAGCAGTTAGACTTCTCTATATCCGACGAGATAGTATCGAGCGACGTAATTGGCAACAGCCACGCCTGCGAAATTGATAGCAAAGCAACCATCGTATCAGAAGATGGCAAACGCGTAGTAGTGTATGCCTGGTACGATAACGAGTATGGCTACACCAGCCAGGTTATCCGTTTAGCCAAGCACCTAGCCGAGGTTAGAAGGTTGGTATATTACTAGGCCTCATCTTAAGTTCTTGCCGAAAAGGGAGACAGCCATTAAAACAAAGAGCGCATCAAACGATGCGCTCTTTGTTTTAATATTTACTACTGCCTATTCATTCACTTCTCAATTACCCATTCACCTTCTTATGGTCGGCAAGGAATTGAGTTAAGCCAATATCGGTAAGCGGGTGTTTAAACAAGCCCAGTATAGACGATAGGGGACAAGTAGCAATATCGGCTCCGGCTTCGGCGCATTTTACAATGTGCAGCGATGAGCGGATAGAAGCCGCCAGTATTTCGGTTTCGAAACCGTAAATGTTATAGATGTGCGCAATTTGCTCAATCAGCTGAACGCCATCCCAGTTGCTATCGTCTATACGGCCAATAAACGGCGATACCATAGTAGCGCCGGCCTTGGCAGCTAGTATAGCCTGCGCGGCAGAGAACACCAGGGTGCAGTTGGTTTTAATGCCGTTATCGGTAAAGTATTTAATGGCCTTAATACCTTCAACAATCATAGGCACTTTTACAACAATGTTGGGATGCAGGGCCGCCAGTGCTTCGCCTTCGCTAACCATACCTTTAAAATCGGTGCTTATCACTTCGGCGCTTACCGGGCCGCTTACCATTTCGCAAATAGTAACGTAATGCTTTAAAATGTTGTTTTGTCCTTTAATTCCCTCTTTAGCCATCAGGGTAGGGTTGGTGGTTACACCATCTAAAATGCCCAATGCCTCGGCTTCTTTAATGTGTTCCAGGTTAGCTGTATCAATAAAAAATTTCATGTTATAAATTATAGGTTAATGATTATGTAATGGATGCAAAGCAAAGGTAAAAATGAAACAATGCGGGTGTTTTGGCTTTAAAGAAATGCACAATTCTTCTACTTCGCTTAATGCTGGTTTGCTAACTACTTTTTAACCTTAAGGCGCTGGCCAATCCGTATGTTGTAATCGCTCAGGCCATTTAGCTGCATCAGTTCCTCCAGCGTAAGGCCGTATATAAGCGCTATGCGGAAGCAGGTGTGTTTTCTCTCTACCTGGTGGTAGCCGGTTTTCGATACGCGGTAAATAGTTCCATGTGGCCCATATTCATAATCGCGGGTAGAGGCCACGGGCTTTTCGTTAGTAGTTACGGTGTATGGTTCCGGCGATAAATTAATTACAGGTCTACTTTCTCTAAAACCCGAAACCGGGCTTGGGGCTTGTATCTCTTCGGGTTTTACATCGTCTTCTTTTAGTTCGCGCACCAGCACCACCGTACCGGGCTTAAGTTTTACATCTTTCGGAAAATCGTTTAGTAGTAAAAAATCGGTTAAATCAAGCTTATACATTGCGCAAATAGAGGCGGCCGTTTCGCCCTTTGCTACACTATGCTGCTGAAAATGGGTTACCTGCACCTGCGCTCCGGCAGTAGTTGTAATAAAAAAGCAGCTAATAAAAATTGGCAATACGCGGCTAATGAATTTGAGCATACAATAGCTTTTGGTTGCACCAATATAATTAAAATTAAGCCATCGCTTCTATCAGGTCAAATTCAGTTATAATAGTAACGGCACCCGAGTTAAGTTTAACCAGCACAGCCGTATTATCCTTTGAGATGTGTTTCGAAATTTCGGTAGCAGTAGCTGTTAATGGCACAAACGGAAAAGGCTTGCTCATTACCTTGCCTACTTCATCCTCGCGGTGGTAAGGGTTCTCCATTAGTAGTTGCAAAATGCTGTGCTCTGTTATGCTGCCCAGGTTATTTTCTCCGTCCATTACCGGTAATTGGGTAAGGTTCATCTCTTTCATTTTTTTAAACGCGCTGGCCACTGTTTCATTAGGCACGGCATATACCAATTGGTTAATGCTTTTACGGTCGGCAATGTTTTTAGCAGTAACCACTTCATCGGTTAAAAAGCCGCGGTCGCGCATCCAGTCGTCGTTATATATTTTGCCCATGTAACGGCTGCCGTGGTCGTGTAAAATAACCACTACTACATCGCCCTCTTTAAACTTATCTTTTAGCTGCACCAGGCCCTGCATTACCGTGCCTGCGCTGTAGCCGCAAAAAATACCTTCTTCTCGTGCCAGCCGGCGGGCCATGTTGGCGCCGTCTTTATCGGTAACCTGCTCAATGTGGTCAATGTATTTCATGTCGTAGTTCTGCGGCACAAAATCTTCACCTATACCTTCGGTTACATAAGGGTAAACTTCTTTAGTATCCAGCTCGCCGGTGTCGTGAAATTTCTTTAGCAGTGAACCATAAATGTCAATACCGTAAACCTTTACGTTCGGGTTCTTTTCTTTTAAATACATGGCCACGCCCATTACCGTTCCGCCGGTGCCAATGGTGGTAACGTAGTGGGTAACCTTGCCTTCGGTTTGCTCCCAAATTTCGGGGCCGGTGCTTTCGTAGTGCGCCTGGCGGTTGCTCAGGTTATCGTACTGGTTCATGTGGCACGAGTTCGGAATTTCGGTAGCCAAACGCTTGGCAATACTGTAGTAGGAGCGGGGGTCTTCGGGTTCTACATTGGTAGGGCATACAATTACCTCGGCGCCAAGCGCTCTAAGTATATCCAACTTTTGCTTGCTCTGTTTTTCGGTAGTTGTAAAAATGCATTTGTAGCCACGTATTACCGCTGCCAGCGCAAGGCCCATACCGGTGTTGCCCGATGTGCATTCTATTATAGTGCCACCCGGTTTTAGCTTACCCGAGGCCTCGGCATCTAAAACCATTTTTATACCAATGCGGTCTTTAATACTATTACCGGGGTTAAAGTATTCTACTTTGGCTAAAAAAAGCCCGGGTATATCTTTTGTTATTTTGTTCAGTTTTACCAATGGGGTTCGGCCAATGGTCTCTACAATGTTGTTATAATATTTCATACGCTACAGTTTAAGGGCTAATGCCCGGCTGTTTATTTAAAGGTCGGCTTCTATACTCTCTTTCAGTTTCTCAACAAATACCAGGGTGGCCGGGCAGTAAGTCATATTTTGGTGAAACACCTTTTCGCGCACCTGGTAGCGGAAATCTTTACGCACAAAGTGCGGAAACTCGGCGCAATCAAGCGGGCGGATATCGTAAATACTGCACTTATTACCTTTGCCCAAAAACTGGCAAGGGGTGCTTTTGTTTATAATGTCTTTACTGCCATCTTCAAACTTCAACCATTTATCAAAAAACTCCTTGTAGGTCATGTTAAAATGTGCGCTTATCCGGTTAATATCTTTCCGGCTGTAAGTAGGCGTCATTTTTTTGCAGCAGTTGGCACAATCCAGGCAGGCCACTTCGCTAAAGGCCGCATCGTTAGCGGCGGCAGCTTGCTTTAAAATACCACGTTCTTTACTTTTACCCAGCTTGTTTAAAAACTTAACAAGCACTTTCTTTTTCCGGTAGGCCCGGCGCTTATAACGATCGATATTTAGTTTTGCCATAAGGGTTTAAAATGAAAAGCCCGAAATTAATTATTTGATTGAGTATAGGGCCTTTTGCAAGGCCCATTATAAGGGCTGTTGATTTCTTTTTACCTTAACTTACAACCATTATAGCCTTGTTAGCTTCATAGTTAGTAACATGGCTTTCGCATTTAAGCCAATTTTTTACTTTTATTGCTGTTTTAAAAGCGTTATATGATAAAATTTTACAAAGCATTTTTTAGCATACTAATTTTAACCGGTTGTGTGCTTACCGCTATAGCCCAGCAATGCAGTGTAATTTATGTAACACCTACTGGTGCAAGTTCCGGCGCAGCAGGTACCAGGGCCAACCCGGCCTCATTACTTTACGCTATATCGTTAGCTACAGGGCCCGAGAATAAAATTTGGATGGCTACCGGTACCTACACCGTAACAACCGAAATTCAAATACCTAATAATACTACCATTGAGGGGGGATTTGATGGGACTACCTGGATTAAAAGCAGCGCACCACCAACGGTTATTCATCGTACCGGTCAAAATGTACAACCAATGCCTGCCAATGCAACGGCTATCTTTTTCGGACTAAATAAAGCCAATTTCCGTCTTCAGGATTTAACCATGGATATGGACACACCTGTAGTAACCACTAATACAAGTGCAACATCGTATGGTATTTATTTAAACGGCTGTAGCAATTACAACATAGTAAGATGTTACGTAACGGCAGCTAATGGAACTAAGGGCAGTGCGGGCAGTGCTGGCAATCCGGGCCCGAACGGAGGAGATGGCGCTAATGGCGCTAATGGAAATGGTCAGGAAATAGGCCGTAGCACACCCACACCCGGTGGGGCTGGTGGTGGTGGTGTAGGTAGTAATGGGGGAGACGGCGCCGGCAACGGAACACACTCCGGGGCTACACATACTCAAAGTTTACCAGGTGCAGGGCCTTGCGGTGGTGCCCGTGGTACGAGTGGTACTGGTCCTCAAAATTCATTTTTCACCCCCTCACCATCTTGCAATGGTGGTAACGGCACTACGCCAGGAAACCCTGGCTTAGATGCAACCTGTGCAGGTACTACAGGCAGCCCTGGTGCAATAGGGCCAGCCGGTAGTGTAGTATTGCCCGGTTATTTCGCTCCGGGTGCTCCGGGTACTGCCGGAACTGCGGGAACACCGGGCTCAGGCGGCGGTGGCGGCGGCGGCGGCGGCGGCGCACAAAGAAATAGTCAGGACGAGGTTGGCGGCGCAGGCGGTGGCGGTGGCGGCGGCGGTGGTGGCGGCACTGGTGGCACCGGGGGATTTGGCGGCGGTGGTTCATTTGCTGTGTTTTTAGCGAACAACGGCGCCAATGGAAACATAATTGAATGTACTTTAACACCCGGCCAGGGTGGTTTAGGCGGCGATGGTGGCCTTGGTGGTCCGGGTGGAGCGGGTGGACAAGGAGGTAGTGGAGGCGCAGCAGCTTGTGGCAATAACCCTGGGGGTGCCGGCGGAGATGGCAGTGCAGGTGGTGCAGGTGGCCGCGGTGGTGCGGGTGCGCAGGGCACAGCCGCTGCGTTATCGGAGAATGGTGGCGCTCCCGTAACCCGTACCGGCTTAACGGTAACTGGTAACCCGCCAATTATTAGTGTAGATAACCACGGCTGCACAAATGCCGAAGTAGTCTTTACTACAACTACAGCCGGGGCTTGGAACTTTGGAGCAGGCGCTTCGCCGGCAACGGCCAACGGAGCTGGCCCTGTTTCGGTAATTTATAATAGTACCGGCCGTAAAACTATTACATTGGCGGGAACACAGTTTACTGATTTTGTAGATATTTATTCGCCACAGGCAGCCAGCAATACTATTACGCATGTTAACAGCCCGGCTATTAGTGGTTGCCCCGATACTTTCCGCACTACTTTAACAGGCTCACTTTACGAGTGGGATTTTGGCCCTTCGGCATCGCCTGCTACGGTTAGCAGCGCTACGGCCCAAACGGCACTCACAAAATTTACGGCACCGGGCACCTATACTGTAACGGTATGGGTAACCACACCGTGCTGCGGCCGGGTAAAGGATTCGGTAGTTATAAACGTGCAGCCCAATACTATTAATGTATCGATGGCTAACAGCACCGATTCTGTTTGCGTTGGAACGCCTATAACTTATACAGCAACGCCTACGGGTTACCAGATTTATGAGTTTTATGTAAACGGAACGGTTGTTCAGTCTACTACCGGCAATACGTATCAGGCTACAGGCCTTAACCCCGGCGATAGCGTAAAGGTGTTGGCCTTTGACGGCGTTTGTTTTAGTAACCCTAGTGTAACGCATTATCCATACATTAAACCTATACCGGCACCGGTTACCATCAGCAGTTCCGATGCCGATGATACTATCTGCGGCGGCGACCAGGTAACCTTTACTGCATTACCTACCGGTTACGATACGTATATGTTTTATAATGGCGGTTCGCAACAGCAGTCTTCTGCTTCAAATACCTGGACAACTACCCAATTAGGGCAGGGTAACCAGGTTTACTGCATTGTAACCGATAATGGCTGTACCAGCAGTTGGAACAGCAGCATAATTACTTTTGTAAAGCCAACCCCACTGGTATTAATTTCGGTGCCAAGCGCAACTATTTGCCAGGGCGATGCTGTAACTGTTACCGCCTCGCCTACCGGTTTAACCAATTACGATTTTACGGTAAACGCGGTTTCGGTTCAAAGCAGCTCATCTAACACCTATTCATCTTCTGCTTTTAATAATAACGATGCCATTGTAGCAGTAGCTACACTTAACGGTTGCACCAGCCAGCCAAGTTCAACAATTACTATGGTGGTAAATGCTATTCCGTCGGTTACACTTACCAGCAGCGACCCTAACGATTCGGTTTGCCAGGGCGTTACGGTTACTTTTACTGCTTCCCCTTCGGGCTATACTACCTATAATTTTTATAATAATGGCGTGCAGGTACAAACCGGTGCCGGCAATACTTATAGCACCAATTTATTAACGCCGGGTAATTCAATAACCGCTGATGCTATTAACCTTAATTGCCCAAGCGCACCTAGCAATGCTATTATTACGGTAGTAAGCCCCGCCCCTGCTGTAAATGCCGGTGCCGACCAGTCGGCCTGTGTAGATGCCCCTGCTGTAGCCCTTACAGGTTTTACACCTGCCGGCGGAACCTGGACCGGTAATGGAACTGACCCTTCTGGTAATTTTACACCAGCTACTGCCGGTGCAGGCAATCAATCGTTAGTATATGCCTATACCGACCCAAACAGTTTATGTAGCGGTTACGATAGCATTGTGTTTATTGTAAATGCATTGCCTGTAATAGTAGCACCGCAGCCTGCCGATATTTGCGAGGGGCAAAGTGCACAGCTAAGCGCCACCGGAGGTACTACCTATGCTTGGAGCCCGGCCGGTGATTTAGATAATGCCAATATTGCCAACCCTGTAGCTACGCCAACCGCTTCTGCATCGTATACTGTAACGGTAACCGATAATAATTCGTGCAGCAATACGGCTGCTGTAGCAGTTAATGTTAACCCCAATCCAACGGCTTCGTTTACCGTAAATACTGTATGCGCGGGTGCAGCCAACGTATTTACCAATACATCTACTCCGGCAACAGGTAACACCTACACCTGGAATTTTGGTGATGGCAATACGGCTACTACAGATAATCCTTCGCATCAGTATGCTGCCGATGGGTCTTTTAATGTAACGCTGGTAGCCCAATTAGGCAATTGCACCAACACAGCTAATGGTTCAGCTGTTGTACAACCGGCCGCAGTAGCCAATTTTAGCGCTAATCCGGTAACCTCTTATAATGATAACAGCACACCTATTACATTTACTAACACTTCAACCAATAGCGATTCGTGGCTTTGGGATTTTGGCGACCAAACGGCATCGAGCGATGCCTCGCCTGCCCATGTTTATTTAAATCCGGGAACTTATACAGTTTCGTTATTGGCAACTAACCAGTACGGTTGCAACGATTCAATCACCAAAATAGATTACATCAATATTTACCAAAGACCGATTGTTTTCATTCCGAACGTATTTAGTCCTAACGGCGATGGCCAAAATGAAATATTGCAGGTTTTTGCTAATGGGGTGAATTACTTGGATTGGAAAATTTTTAACCGCTGGGGTGAAAAAGTTTATCAAGGCAGTAATGTTACGCAGGGTTGGGATGGAAATTACCAGGGCAAGCCATGCCCAAGTGGTGTTTACACCTACACAGTTAATATTGTTTTTGATGATGGCAGTAGCCGCCTTATGAAAGGCTCGGTAACTATAATAAAGTAGGGCAGTAAATGCTTTTTTAGGGGAATTGCTAAAAAATGTAAAACCTTTTATGTGTTCTGCTGTTTAAAGGAGAAGTTGACTAAAGTGAGGAATGGGAAATGGGACAATACTCTATTAAAGAAATAGAATCTATATCGGGCGTAAAAGCACATACGCTTCGAATTTGGGAGCAGCGCTACGACTTTTTGAAGCCCAGACGCACCGATACTAATATTCGATATTATACCGATGAGCAAATGCGCCTGTTGCTGAACATTGGCACGCTTAACCGCCACGGAATGAAAATTTCGAAAATTGCGGAATTGGGTGCAAGTGAGCTAAGTAAACAGGTATTGGATATTTACAGCAGCACCCATCAGCCCGATGATATGCTGGATGCGCTGGTACATGCCATGATTGATTTTGATGAGCGCCGCTTTGAGCGCACCTTAAGTCTTGCTATTAATAAGCTTGGTTTAGAAAATGCCTTTACCCAGCTCGCTTTTCCTTTCATGTCTCGGACGGGTGTATTGTGGACTACCGGAGCTGTTAATGTAGCGCAGGAACATTTTGTTACTAACTTATTACGCCGTAAAATACTTGTAGCTATTGATGGGCTGCTGGTTGAGCCACAATCCGACGGCAAAAAGTTTGTATTGTTTTTGCCGGAAAATGAGGTGCACGATCTTTTACTCTTGTTCACAGAGTATTTGTTGCGCAAGCAAGGGCACCATGTTTTATACCTTGGTGCCGCCATGCCGGTTGCCGATTTACGCGATGTATTAAGAGCACGTAAGCCCGATTACCTGCTTAGTTATTTTACAATACCGCTTACCCATGGTACACTACAGACTTATATAAAGCAGTTACTAAAAGATTACCCTGCCGTTAATTTTATTATTGGCGGAAGCCAGGTGCATACACTCAAATCACCGCCCGTGGCTAATTGCCATATTATCCATTCTGCCCAAGACTTAATGAATATTATTAAGGGCTAGCCTATAATTTCTGCATTTCACTTATACATTTCCCGTGGGCGGTTAGCAGTCTGACTACTGGTTACAGGTTTGCCTTTTAACAGATTTTACAACTGTTTACAAAGCTAATTTTGTTTACATGTGAACTTTTCGTGCTGCATAAGTGTTTAAAGTATTCATTAAATACTTAAACAAAAATTTAACCACTATGAAAGGAAAATTCACAAAATTAAAAATGCTGCTCGTCGCCCTGATGGCAAGTAGCTTCGCATTTGCCGGCGGCCCCTCGGCATACGTCCAAATTTTTCACAATTGCGCCGACCCTGCTGCAGATACCGTTTCGGTGTTTGTAGATTTTGGCTCAGGCCAAAGTTCTTTGTTGCCCTCCTTAGCCTTCAGGCAAGCTACTTCTTATGTTAATGTTCCATCTGGCATTTCGTTTACTGTGCATGTAAAGGCTAAGGGCAGTAATGCCGGTAGCCCATCATTATACTCAGAAGTATTAGGCCCTTTAGCAGCCGATTCAAGCTACGTAGTAGTAGCTTCGGGTGTGGTAGGGTCTGGTTTTGCGGCAAACCCTAACTCGGTAAGCACAGCCTTTGATTTAAAAGTGCTGGCACCTGCGCGCAGAGCATCATTTAATGCAGGTAAGGTAGAGTTTGCCGTATTCCACGGTTCTACTGATGCCCCTGCGGTTGATGTTAACCTAAGTGGCGGAGCTACTTTGGTGCCTAACGCTAAATTTGGCGATGCCAGTGGCTACCTATCGGTAAATCCTACCTGGTACCCAATTGATATTGCTGCGGCAGGTACATCAACAGTGGTTGCCAGCTACCTGGCCGATCTTTCTACCCTTTCGGGTGGTGCCGCTGTAGTATTTGCCTCTGGTTTTCTTAACCCGGCTAACAATAACAATGGCCCCGCCTTTGGCTTGTTTGCTGTGTTAGCAAACGGTACAGTTATAGAGTTGCCATTGCAACAAAATGCAAAAGTTCAGGTAGTGCATAACTGCGCTGCACCGGCTGCAGATTCGGTAGACGTTTATTTAGATGGCGCTTTATTATTAGATAACTTTAAGTTTAGAACAGCTACTCCTTTTGTACCGGTTTTAGCGGGTGTAAATCACACAATAGCAGTAGCACCTGCAAGTTCAACTTCGGTAGCTGATTCTATAGCTGCATTTTATGATGTTATATTAGAAGCCGATTCGAGCTATACAGTATTTGCTTCGGGCGTGGTAGGCTCAGGCTTTGCAGCTAATCCTAATGCAGTAAGTACTGCTTTCGATTTAAAAGTAGTGGCCCCGGCACGTAGTGCTTCGTTCAATGCAGGTAAAGTAGAATTTGCTGTATTTCACGGTGCTACCGATGCGCCTGCTGTTGATGTTAACCTAACCGGTGGCGCAACCTTAGTGCCTAACGCTAAATATGGCGATGCAAGTGGATATTTATCGGTAGACCCTACCTGGTATCCTATTGACATTGCTGCTGCTGGCACTTCTAATGTTGTAGCAAGCTACGTGGCAGACCTTACCACTCTTTCGGGTGGTGCAGCTATTGTTTTTGCTTCAGGCTTTTTAACTCCTTCGGCCAACAATAACGGCCCTGCTTTTGGTTTATACGCTGTTTTGGCTAACGGCACTGTATTAGAATTACCCGCTCAACAAAATGCAAAGGTACAAGTAGTGCATAACTGCGCAGCACCGGCAGCCGATTCAGTGGATGTTTATTTAGATGGCGCCTTATTATTAGATAACTTTAAGTTTAGAACAGCTACTCCTTTTGTACCAGTTTTAGCAGGTGTAAACCATACAATAGCAGTAGCACCTGCAAGTTCAGCTTCAGTAGCTGATTCTATAGCTACATTTTATGATGTTATATTAGAAGCAGATTCCAGCTATACCGTATTTGCTTCGGGCGTAGTAGGCTCGGGCTTTGCAGCTAATCCTGATGCAGTAAGTACTGCTTTCGATTTAAAAGTAGTGGCCCCGGCACGTAGTGCTTCGTTCAATGCAGGTAAAGTAGAATTTGCAGTATTCCACGGTGCTACCGATGCACCGGCAGTAGATGTAAATTTAACCGGTGGCGCAACCTTAGTGCCTAACGCTAAATATGGAGATGCCAGTGGCTACTTATCGGTAGACCCTACCTGGTATCCTATTGATATTGCTGCAGCGGGCACTTCAACTGTAGTGGCCAGCTATGTTGCCGACCTTACCACTCTTTCTGGTGGTGCCGCAATAGTGTTTGCATCTGGTTTTCTTACCCCATCTGCCAATAACAACGGCCCTGCTTTTGGTTTGTTTGCTGTATTAGGTGATGGTACCGTTATTGAATTGCCAACCCAACAAAATGCACAAGTGCAGGTATTACATAACTGCGCCGACCCAATAGCTGATTCTGTAGATGTATACATCAATGGTTCTCTTGCTTTGGATAATTTCCCTTTCAGAACTGCAACTCCTTTTATCAATTTAGTTAGCGGCTATCCAAACACAGTAGCTATTGCTCCTAAAACTTCTACATCTGCTGCCAGCGCTATTTGGACGCGCGACTATACCCTAACTGCAAATACAAAATATATTTTAACTGCAAGCGGTGTAGTTGGTTCTGGTTTCGCAGCCAACCCTGGTGGTTACTCAACAGCATTTGATGTATTGGTTAAAACACCGGCGCAATCGCAGGCGGTTGTTTCTACCAATGTTGATTTCTTCGTTATACATGGAACTACCGATGCACCTACTGTGGATGTAGTAGCCAATAACGCACTTACCGTTGTAAATAACGCCTACTATGGTACACAAACCGCTTACTCGCAAGTACCAGCCGGTAGCTATAGATTGGATGTACGCGACTCTAGTGGTGTAAACACGCTGGTTAGCTATGTGGCCGATGTAACTGCACTCGCCGGTAAAAGCGGAGTAATATTGGCTTCCGGGTTTTTAAATCCGACTACCAATAACAACGGTAAGGCTTTTGGACTGTGGTTAGCTTTAGCCGATGGAGGGCCTTTTATTCCATTAGCCTTATTTAACTCAGTTAATGATTTTAAGAGCGAAATTGGATTAAGCATGTTTCCTAATCCTAATAGCGGTACCATGAATATCAACTTCACCTTGGCAAAACCAGAAGCTGTTACTATTCAGATTACCGACCTAAGTGGTAAAGTAGTGCAGGAAATTGTAAATGGCAATGTGCTTTCAGGCCGCCAGAATATAGTGGCTGACCTGGGTAGTTTAAGTTCGGGTATGTATGTAGCCCGTGTTATTACTGCAAGCAGCACTGCCAATAGCAAGTTTAGTATAGCTAAGTAAGGCTTTTATAGTGTGGTTTAATGGAGCCGCCCCCCTAAAGGGGGGCGGCTTTTTTGTGTTTATTAACAACAAATTTGTTTAGCTATTTCAATAAATAATTAAACAAATTTTTGTTTGTATTGAAATTACTTTTATTTTTGTTTAGTATTTAAACATAAAACTTAAACAAAATAGATATGGCCAGCGTAAATTTTGAAACCGAAATTTTGCAATACGAGAATATTCTTCGTCCGTTTGCATTTAACTTAACCCGTAGTGCCGCCGAAACCGATGATTTAATACAGGATACTTTTTACCGTGCACTTGCTAACCGCGAAAAGTTTAGCGAAGGCACTAATATTAAGGCCTGGTTGTGCACTGTAATGCGCAATATTTTTATCAATAACTATCGCCGTCAAAAGAAGAGCAATACGGTAGTAGACACTTCTGAGAACCAATTTTTGCTGAACAGCACCAGCAAAATTGAGAGCAATGGCGCCGAAAACTCTTTTTTGGCCGAGGATATAATGCAGGCTATGCGCAATGTAAGCAAAGATTTTACTGAGCCTTTTATGATGTATTACCAGGGCTTTCAGTACCAGGAGATATCAGAGAAGCTTTCTTTGCCCCTGGGTACTGTAAAGAGCCGCATATTTTTTGCGCGTAAGGAGTTACAATCGAAGCTAAAGGGTATGTATACTGTTAATTTAAGTAATAATTAGGCTGTAGCGAGCTTGTAATGGCTTATACACAGCAATAGTTGCAATAACAGTTGCAGTTGTGGTAAACATGCTTCAACTTCGCACCCTAATTTTAAAATATGTCTTTTACCCAGCAAGATATTCTTAATGCCCTTAGTCATGTAAACGACCCGGATATTAAGATTGATTTGGTTACGCTTAAAATGATAAGCAACGTTGAAGTGACCGAGCACAATGTGCGTTTTAAGGTAACGCTTACCACCCCTGCCTGCCCATTAAAAGAAAAAATAAAGAAAGATTGTATAGATGCCATACACCAATATGTTAGCGATAAGTTGACTGTAGAGGTGGAGATGGATGCCAACGTTACATCGCTTAGGAAAGAGAATGTAAATATACTGCCCAGCGTAAAAAATATTATTTGCGTAGCATCGGGCAAAGGTGGGGTTGGTAAATCAACCGTGGCTGTTAACCTTGCGCTAAGCCTGGCCCGCCTGGGTGCCAGTGTTGGTTTAATAGATGCGGATATACATGGCCCGTCTATACCTACTATGCTGGGCGTAAAGGGTGTTAAACCCCAGGTTCGCCTTATAAAAGATAAGCATTACATGGTGCCTATAGAGGCGGAGGGAATAAAAATACTTTCGATTGGCTTATTGGTAGACGACCGCCAGGCCATAGTTTGGCGCGGCCCAATGGTAACCTCTGCATTAAAGCAGTTTGTAACCGATTGTATATGGGGTAAACTGGATTATATGGTAGTAGATATGCCCCCGGGAACCGGCGATGTGCATATTACAGTTGCGCAAACATTAAATGTAACAGGCGCTGTGATAGTAACTACACCGCAGGAAGTGGCTTTAGCCGATGCCCGTAAGGCGCTATCTATGTTCCGATTAGAGAATATAAATGTGCCTGTGCTGGGTGTGGTAGAGAACATGGCCTATTTTACACCTGCCGAGCTGCCTGAAAACAAGTATTACATTTTTGGTAAAGACGGAGGTAAAAAACTGGCCGAGGAGTATGAGGTGCCATTTTTGGGTCAATTACCCCTGGTGCAAAGCATACGCGAAGGTGGCGATGCCGGTAAGCCAATAAGTATATATGGCGACCAAAGCGGAATTGAGGTAAAAGCCTTTGACGAACTGGCGGCAAATGTTGCCAGACAGGTTGCCATAAAGAATGCTAATTTAGCACCGCAATCATCTGAACCTGTTTTATCATGACCCTTGAATTGAACGACATACTGGAACGTGTTGAAGCATCGTTAAACACTATGCGCCCCTACCTGCGCGATGACGGTGGCAATGTGGAAGTAGTGGATATTACCGACGAAATGATTGTGCGCGTTAAGCTGTTAGGCAATTGCAGCACCTGCCCCCAAAGTTTTATGACAATGAAAGCCGGTATAGAAGAGGCTGTTAAACGCGCTGTGCCCGAAGTAAAAGGTGTTATAGCTATTAACCTGCAGGCTTAATTACCGGCCAACTGTTCTGTTACAGTTGATTTTAGTTCGCTATTTTCTGATTGATTTTTAGCCCTTGCCTTTACCTCCTCAAACCGCTGTGTGTATTCTTTGTGGTTTGTGCCCAGTACTCTATCCCAAAAATTGAAGTAAAGCCCGTAATTGCTGGTTACATGCTTGTGGTGCATGTTGTGGTGGGTACTGGTATTATGCCATTTGGTTAAAGTGCCTTCAGTAAACCCTTGCGGAAATAACTCGAACCCTAAATGCCCCAGCACATTCATACCTGTTTGATAAAGCACCCAGGCTAATATAGCAAATGGATGAAGCGGGATTAAGAACATCATAATAGGAACAATGCCTACCTCCACTATCGCTTCAAGAGGATGAAAGGCAAAAGCGGCCCACGGAGTTGGATTGGTTGAAACGTGATGGATTTTATGCACGTAAGGGTAAATCTTCTTCCAGTGCATTAAGCGGTGTGTAAAGTAAAAGTAGGTGTCGTGCAGAACAATAAAAGCTATAACTGAAAATATAAAGTAGGCAACGCTATGGTCGCTAAAGTTCATGTACATCTGTGTATAGCCGTACTTGCGCAGGGTAAACATGGTAACACCAACCAGTGCAAAAATTGAAAGCGAAAGAAATGAGTATCCTATCTCGTGCAATATGCGTTTGTTGTCGGGATACTTTTGCTGGATTTTTGCCGTAAAAAAGTGGCGCTTTTTCCATACGTAAAATATGAGGAACAGTGTGCCGGCGAACACTATATACCGAAGGGATATTACGCCGAAGGTTCTAAAATACCTAAAGAGCAATTCTTGTATGCTTACCATGCGAAGGTGTTTAAAATTGATGCTGCAAAAATGAAACATAAATGCAGCATTTTATAAAGTTTCTACTTAAGCGGTAGATATTTGCATTAAAGTGCACTAAAGCCAGCCTGAAAGGAAAATGTTTTTTTATGATAAGCACTAATCAAGGGCGTATATTTTTCCAAAAGAATCGTTCGTTGAAGGGTCGATACCTTTCGTTGAAAGGGTCGTTTGGCCATTAAACGCCGAAATACATTTACGGTCAGGCAATCATTGAATAACCTAAAATCAATTACAATGAAAGCTTTAAAACTAAACATGAAAGGAATTTATTTTGCTATCGCTTTACTGGCTCTGCTAAGCAGTTGTCGCAAAAATGATATTACTACTGCTGAAGCCACTGCCGACGATGCAGCAGATGCAATAACATATGCGCTGGAAAGTAGCAGCGGAGGAGCAGCAGAAGATATTTCCGCCTCAGCAGCGTATGCCATGCAAAATGGGTATGGCAAGAATGAGGCGGCTAGTTCGTTGCAGTGCGGGGTGCCGTTGGATACCACTGTAAGTTATACATATAATGGCGCTGTAGCGGCAAATTATTCACACAATTGGAATGTACTGCTAAACTGTAACGGGCCTGTTCCATCATCAATTAGCTGGACGGGTAACTATGCCGGCAATTTTAGTGGCCCACGTATGGAAAGTAGTAACACCGGAACCCGTAATTTTACGCTAACAGGGGTTGAGCCTTCGGCCCAGGTGTATACACTTAATGGTGCTACCACGCGCACCGGTATGCATACTTCTAAGGTGCGTAACCAATACGCTTATAATGTTACTATTACCACTAACCTTACCAACGTTACCGTTAACAAATCTACCTACCGCATTACTGGCGGCAGCGGAACCGCAAATGCCACGCTGCAGGTAAGTAATGGAGTAAGTAAGGCCTTTGCAGGCACTATTGTTTTTAATGGAAATACCACTGCTACACTCGCAATTAACGGAAATACTTATACTATTCAGTTATATTAAACTTATCTTTATTTTTAAAGTCGAAAGAGAATGCACTCCGTAAAGAAGTTGTTAATGCGCTTGCTAACGCTACTGTTTTTTACAGGGGCGTTCTCTTTTTTGCGAGCAGGCGACTCTATTTCGGTTTACATATTCCTTTCTGAAACCTGCCCTATTTGTCAAAATCAAACTTTAACTTTACGGCAATTGTATGTTGCTTATGCGCAAAAAGGGATTGCATTTACCGGCCTGTTTCCGAACGCCGAGTTTTCTACCCCTGAAACTATAAGCAAGTTTGGTAAAAGGTATAAGCTGGATTTTGATTTAAAGGCCGACGAGGGCCAAAAGCTGGTAAACCAGTTTAGTGCTACAACCACCCCGCAGGTTTTTGTGGTGCGAAACTCCACCCAGGAAATTTTATACCAGGGTAAGGTTGATAATAGTTTTGAGGGCATTGGGAAAAAGCGGCAGGTAATTACTGCTTTTTATTTGCGCGATGCACTGGATAGTATTCTGCAGGGTAAATCTATTGCTGTTAAACAAACCCCTGCTGTAGGTTGTTATATTATTAAGAGTTAAACCCCATAAAAGCAAGCATGAAATTACTTTCTACCACTTTGGCAATTCTTATTGGTTATTGCCTGCAGGCGCAAACCGTAACTTATGCCGAGCACATTGCTCCCATAATTTACCAGCACTGTACTACCTGCCACCGCCCCGGCGAAATTGGACCTTTTCCGCTTACTAAATACAGCGAGGTAAAGGCTAATGATGGGCTTATAAAATACTCTACGGGTATACATTATATGCCGCCCTGGAAAGCGGATATTACTTACCAGGAGTATCAAAAAGTAAATGTGCTTACAGCTGCCGAAATTCAATTGATTGATGATTGGGTAACACAAGGCTCCGTTCGGGGCGATTCTACAATAGAGCCGGCCGTACCGGTGTTTCCGCAAGGATCTGCTGTAGGCGTACCAGATTTAACTATTTCATTTGCACAAGCTCATCCTATTTTAGGAAACAATACTGATGAGTATCGTTACTTTGTTATACCTACCGGATTAGCGCAGGATAAGGATTTAGTATCGCTTGAAATGCGCCCCGGAAACACCTCCATGGTTCACCACGCACTTTTTTGGGTAGATACCAGCGGTGCTGCGGCCGCAGCCGATGCTGCCACACCCGAGTATGGTTATGCCGGTAGTACACAAACGGTGCTGCAAAGCGGTAATCTTAACAAGCAATTGCCTACGTACGTTCCCGGACAAAAGCCGACTGTTTTTAATAATGGTATGGCCTTTCGTGTAAAAGCGGGCTCAGATTTGCAGGTACAAATACATTATGCTCCATCACCGGTTGCAACCACCGACTCTTCTTCCTTTAACCTGTTTTTTGCCCCTACCCCTGCTTCGCGGTATATAAAAAGCCAGGTAATGATTCCCTTTTTTGGCACCCTAACCAATGGGCCTTTTATTATACCGGCAAATCAGAAAAAAGAGTTCCATGGTACCTATACTTTTACTGAAGATGTGAGCCTTTTATCCAGCATGCCACACATGCACCGCTTAGGTACACATTGGAAGGTGTATGCGGTTAAACCCAATGGAGATACGGTAAATTTAGTAAAAATAGATTCTTGGGATTTTAACTGGCAAAGTAATTATGATTTTAAGCGCCCTATTTATTTGCCGGTTGGTACTGTAGTGCACGCTTATGCTGGTTACGATAATACTACCGGTAACATAAATAACCCTAACAATCCGCCAAAGCAAGTTGGCTGGGGCGAAAACACCAGCGATGAAATGTACTGGCTGCCTTTGCAGTGGGTAAGCTACCAGCAGGGAGACGAGAATATTGATTTAGAACCAACCGGTATACAAGAAGCTAATTTTTACACCATCAAAAACAGGTTATACCCAGTTTATCCTAACCCTGCTAACAACAGTGTAAAAGCTGGCTTTACATTAAATACGGCGGGCAACATTAACCTTAAACTTTACAACCTTAACGGGCAGGTAGTCACCACGCTGGTAAACAATCAAATGTATATGTCGGGTGTGCATACTACTGATATTGATATTAGCAACTTAGCCAATGGAGTGTATGCCCTGGTGCTCGAAAAAGATAACGACCGCCAAATGCAGCGCATAATTGTTGCACGTTAATGGGCTATAAGTTTTTGTTTTAAAAATTCCGGATTCTACTCTTTCTCTAAAACGGAGAATAGAATCCGGAATTTTTTTTGGGGGCTTATAGTGAGTATCAGGCTATTGAGTTTTTATGGTAACTGATTGAAACCAATCTGGCTGATTTTAAACTAATGGTAGTTTCATGGTGTCAAACAATTTTTAACCACAAAACTTCCGGGTATGAGAAAGGTTTTTACCATTGTATTGTTAGTAGTAGTTCTGTTTGGCAAGGCCCAAACCCCTACATGGAGCGCCGATATTGCCTCTATTTTTTACACCAATTGCACCAAGTGCCATCACGATGGTGGTTTGGCACCTTTTTCAATGATGAATTATCAAACTGTTTACACTAAGCGGTTTAATATTTCAACGGCTGTTTCAAATAGAATAATGCCGCCCTGGCCACCCGATGCCCATTATACCCGATTTGCTAATGAACGCCTCTTATCTTATAACGATGTAATTAAAATTAACGCATGGGTAAGTGGTGGTGCGCCAATGGGTGATTCTGCAACTGCGCCTACGCCTCCTGTATATACCAATGGGTCGGAATTAGGCACGCCAGATATTTCGGTGCGCATTCCTGATTTTACAGTTCCTGCAAATCAAACTGCAGATATATACCAGTGTTTTGTGGTGCCTGCCGGTAATTTGCAGGCCGCTTTTATAACTGCGCTTGAAGTTATACCCGGTAACGCATCTATTGTGCATCATGTGCTGGTATACCAGGATACAACCGGGCAAGCAGCTGCTTTAGATGCTAATACGCCTGAACCTGGTTATACGCAGTTTGGAGGCGTTGGTGTAAATGGTGCAGGATTAATAGCCGGTTGGGTTCCGGGTTCAAGACCTTCGTTTATGCCGGCTAATATGGGTATACGCTTAAAGCCCAATGCCGATTTAATTATTCAAATACATTACCCCATGGGTAGCGCTAATAAACTGGATAGCACTCGTATAAATTTGCGCCTTTCTTCTGCAGCGTTGCGTCCAATTACGTTAACGCCAATCTTAAATCACTTTACATCGTTGCAGAACGGACCGCTAACCATACCTGCCAATAGTACCAAACTGTTTAATGCGTATGCGCAAATGCCTAATGCCGATGTTACGTTAATAAGTGTGGCCCCGCATGCTCACTTAATAGCCCGCAGTTGGGAAAGCTATGGTGTTACACAAGCCGGCGATACCATTCCGTTTATAAAAATAAACGATTGGGATTTTCATTGGCAAGGTAGCTATGGCTTCCGTAATCTGGTTAAACTACCTAAAAGGACAAAACTTTATGCCAATGCATTTTATGATAACACAGCCAATAATCCACATAATCCTTCATCGCCACCACAAGCGGTTTCGCAGGGCGAATCTACCACCGAAGAAATGATGCTTATTTATTTTGCTTATACACCTTACCAGGCTGGCGATGAGAATATTGTAATTGATAGTAGTGCGCTGATTGATGTAAGCGATGCTGGGCCAACAGGTGTTACCGATTTTGATGTTGACGTTGTGGTTTCAACCCCGCAGTTTTACGAGCCGGTTCCAAATCCATCTAGTACAGAAACACAGTTTAAATACTTTTTGCCGCAACAAAGCAATAATGTAGTAATTAAGATATTTGATTTAGCTGGTAAGCTGGTAGCAGAATTTAATGCTGCCGGGAACGTTGGATTTAATTCTGTTACCTATAGCACAAGCAATCTGCCAAATGGGAATTATTTGAGCACTTTAAACACAAGTGATTTTAGCAGTGCTAAAAAACTTATAGTAACGCACTAAAATAATTTAAGCTTTAGGTTAATGATAGGCCGCTTGCAGAAATGGAGGCGGCTTTTTTTGCAACTAATTTTAAAAAGCTCTTTTTATTAGTTCGTTTTTCATTTCGCGGCTAACTGGTATTTGCTGGCCTGCAATTTCGAGCATGTTGCCCGAAATTGATTTGGCGTGATGCAAAGAAATAATGTAAGAGCGATGTATACGCATAAATAGTTTAGAAGGAAGGGCGGCTTCAATGTTTTTCATGCGTTCGTATATAATGAAACGCTCTTGCAGCGTGAAGATTTTTATATATTCCTGGAAAGCCTCTATGTATAAAATACTGGGGATCGGAATTTTGATTAGGCGGCCATCGGCCTTTACTGTTATAAAATTATCTTGAGCTAAAAGGGTAGCCGGGGTAATATTTGCATTGCGCGCCTTTAAATAATCTTTTGCTTTTTCTATAGCTTTTAAAAATCCTCGTATGAGAAAGGCTTACGTAAATAATCTACAGCATCAAGGTCGAAAGCATCGGCCGCAAATTCAGAGTAGGCAGTGGTAAAAATGGTAACGGGCTTGCGCGAAAGCGATTTTAAAAGCTGAACACCCGTTTGTTGCGGCATTTGAATGTCGAGCAATAAAATATCGCAGGGGTTCTTTTCCAGCCACAGTGCAGCATCGGTTGGGTTTCTGAATTTTGCAGCCAGTTCTAGTCCTTCGGTATTGTTTACGTATTGCTCAACCACACGCAATGCGGGTGCCTCATCATCAATAGTAACGCAGATTATTGTTTCCATTCAATTCGCAGTTCAACAGTATAAATCAAATCGGATTGATTAGTAGTTAAATTGAAATACTTGCCATAGATTAAGTGTAGTCTTTCATAAATATTTTGAAGCCCAACTCCACCGTGGGCAGTGTTTTTTTGCAAATTATTAAATGTGTTTTCGGTTTTAAAGTGCAGATAATTAGAAGTGCACTCTAAATGCATTTTAGCATAGGCCTTATCGTTTAAATCAAAATCGCAGTGTTTAAGGCAGTTTTCTGCCAGTGGTATAAGTACCATAGGCTCGACTGTGGCAGGGCTAAGGTTTTTCTCAAAACTAATATTGTAGTCTTCATCCCGGCGCAGGCAAAACAGCTCAATAAGAAACTCAATTTGCTGCGCCTCGTCGTAAACCAGAACCTTATCGCGCTGCTTTTGGTATACAGAGTAACGTAGTAGTTCGGTAAGGTGCAGTAACATACCCGGTGCTTTGTTGGATTGTGTAAGCACCAGCGAGTAAATATTGTTGAGTGCGTTAAATAAAAAATGCGGATTTATCTGCGATTGCAAATGCTGCAAGCGAGCTTCATTTTGTGCATTAATGGTTTGTAGCAAAAGCTTTTCTTTTTGCGAAAGGTGAATTAGGTAGAGTATAAGCGAAGAGATAAAGCAAACCACGCCCGCACTAACCATAAAAAATAAAGGCCGAAAGGTATTTTGTCTAAAATAGAAGGGCTGGGTTTCGACCGGAAATACAAAGGTTTCTAAAAAGTATCGGGCTATGGATAAACCAATTAATAGGAAAAAAGCCCTGATCAGGTATCCTTGCCAGTCGTTTTTTACAAGCGTGCGTTGTACTATATAGCGGTTGCAGTAATGTACAAACGAAATCATTAATAAAATGCTAATAGCCCGGAAAAAGGCATATTTTAACGGTAGTACCGGCATTAACAGCAGAAATATGGTAACGCCCATGCCGCTCCATAGCAATGCTTGTATAACTATATTTTTGTGTTTGGCGCTTATGGGCATAGCTGTATTAAAGCAATAAGCACAAAATACAAAACTGTTATGGTTAAATGGTGTTTCTATTCAACAAATGGACAGCGGACTTCAATAAGTTGCCTGTAAATTGAGGATAGCTGCCTGTAAAGTATTAGCTATGCAAAACCTTTAATTGTATAATAAAGTATGAAAGCGACTGTAATAACCATTGGCGATGAAATTTTAATAGGCCAGATTGTGGATACTAATAGCGCCTGGATAGGGCAAAAGTTTTCGGAGCTGGGTGTAAAGTTGTATGAAATAATATCGGTTGGTGATGATGCTGCCCATATAGTTGAAGCGTTGGACCGCGCCCGTGCCTCCTCTCAAATTGTTTTAATGACAGGCGGGCTTGGACCTACCAAAGATGATATAACCAAGAACACACTTGTGAAATATTTTAATACCGAATTGGTATTGAATGAAGAGGTGTGGGAAAAGATGAAGCAGATTTTTGAAAAGCGTGGATTGAAGGTGCTTGAAATGAATCGCTCGCAGGCCATGATTCCGAAAGATTCTAAAATGCTGCCTAATACAAGAGGCACCGCGCAGGGTATGTGGTTTGATAAAGATGGAGTGGTGTTTGTTTCGTTGCCGGGGGTGCCACACGAAATGAAGCACCTGATGGAAACACAGGTTATAACGAGGTTAAAAGAGCGTTTTAGCTTTCCCAAAATTGTGCATGCTACTATTATGACGGCCGGTGCAGGTGAATCGGTAGTAGCCAATATGCTGGCTGAGTTTGAAAATCAATTACCTGCTAATTACAAGTTGGCTTACCTGCCCGATTTAGGCGTGGTTAAATTGCGCCTTACAGCCAGCGGCGACAATGATACCTTGAGGGTAGAGGTAGAGACCCAAAAGGAAAAAATGAAGGCCATACTTGGAAATCATTTTTATGCAGAAGGAGAGGAGCGGCTGGAAATGACTTTGGGTAAGCTATTGTTAAATAAAGGTGCTACTGTTAGTACTGCCGAGAGTTGCACCGGTGGATATATAGCGCATCTATTTACCAGTGTGCCCGGCAGTTCGGGATATTTTGATGGTAGCGTAGTATCATACTCCAATGGGGTTAAACAAAACCTATTAGGTGTAAAAGCTGAAACTATAAAAGATGCCGGCGCAGTTAGTGAGGAATGTGTAAAAGAAATGCTGGATGGCTTACTAAAAACCACCGGTACTACTTATGGCGTTGCCGTAAGTGGTATTGCAGGGCCTGATGGAGGTTCGGCTGAAAAGCCCGTTGGAACGATTTGGATTGCTGTCGGTTCGGTTGATAAGGTTGTTACTAAGCAATTTAAGTTCTTTCCATCGCGTGCCGAGAACATACGTGTGTTTTCTAACGCGGCCTTAAACCTGTTGCGTTTATTCATTGAAGGCAAACTGTGAAACCTTCAATTACTATTTCTTATGCTTGGTTTTTTCTTCTCCTTGTTCGGCTAATCTTCTGCCGGTTAACTCTTCTATTTGCGGTAGCTCAGCATTTGGTCTGGTGCTTTCTTTTCGCCGCTTGGCGGTTGCTTTACTCTTTTTCATAACTGTTCATTTTCTTACAACTGCTTTTTCAATAACTATACCAGCTTACTTTATTTGTGTGTTATTTTCCCAATTTGAGCAATAGCAAGCGTGTCAGACTAATATGAGCAGAGGTACATAGCTTGTTTTAGTTTACTAAAACGAGGAAATAATGGAAACGAATAATTTAAACCTGAGCGATAGTGAACTCGAAAAAAGCTATGTATCGGATATTCAGCAAATTTTAAATGCTGAACGCTGGAAAAATATTAAAAATCAACTGGACTGCGTGTTGGTTACGGTAACCATACCCTCAAAACGACCCGATAAGGTTTTTGGTGGTTACGATAACCCCGATGTAGAAGACCAGAATGAATCGGTGAATGCATAACTCATTACCGTGGTTATAAAACCACCTTTTAGTTTGTTATTTTGCATGCTGGTATAGCCATTAACTAAATTAGCGACTTGAAATATTTACGCCCACTTCTATTTGTTTTACTATTAACAGCTTGTAATACTGTTGCTGAGAAAGAAAAAACTGCCGATACTTTTACAGGTCGCGTGGTTGGCGTTAAAGATGGTGATACCATCGAAGTTTTGTTTGAGGGGCAAAGCTATACTATCCGCCTTGCTAATATTGATTGCCCCGAAAAAAGCCAACCATTTGGCCAGGCTGCTAAAAAATTCACCTCAGAATTTTGTTTTGGTAAGGACGTTACCGTTAGCAGCCGCGGAACCGATCAATACAAGCGGCTGTTAGCAAACGTTACCGTAAATGGTGTCTCGCTAAACCATGAATTGGTAAGGAATGGTTATGCATGGTGCTATACCCAATATTCTAAAGACCCTGAATTGCCGGAGCTTGAAACTATAGCCCGTAATAATAAAGCCGGCCTGTGGGCCGATGAAGAACCTATACCCCCGTGGAACTGGCGTAAAGAGAAAAAACGCCGGCAGTTGGAACCCAATGCGGCGGTTATTAAAATGTTACAAAACACTCTTTGCTAGTATTAGACAATCAAATTTATTCAAAGGGGAATTTTTGCCCCTGTCTTATAGGAATGGAATTTTAACAGTTTGATAAGCACGTGTGTGCCTAAACCAAACCATTCCTATTATGTCTTCTGTGTTTTCTAAAATTAAGCAGGCTTACCAGTTGTTCAGTCATTTGGATATGGAGGCTGTGGGTCGCATTTCATCAAAGGTAGATATAAGTAAATTAGTTGCAGGCTTTAGTAAACTGGATGAAAAACAGTTGGCTGGCTTAATGAAAATGATGGATGGTGGCGGCAAAAGCAAGAGAGAGGCACCACCTGTGGATGGCGACTTTTATAACCTTAGCCATACATTGAATAAAGAAGAGCGTGAACTGCAGCTACGGGTGCGCCACTTTATGGAAACTGAGGTAAAGCCTATTGTAAATAAGTATTGGTTAGAGGCCGAGTTTCCTTTTGAGATAATACCTAAACTTGCTGAGCTAAATATTTGTGGTAGTACCTACACCGGTTATGGCTGTCCTGGTATGTCGCCGGTTATGGAAGGAATATTAGCTATGGAAATGGCGAGGGTAGATACAAGCATTTCTACCTTTTTTGGTGTGCAAAGCGGGTTGGCTATGGGTTCTATTTACCTACTTGGCTCCGAAGCGCAGAAAGAAGAATGGTTGCCTGCTATGCAGCAGTTTAAAAAAATAGGAGCATTTGGTTTAACCGAGCCGGAGGTAGGCAGCGGCGCTGCAGGCGGACTTACTATGCAGGCTAAACGCACGGGCAACAAGTGGGTTTTAAACGGACAAAAGAAATGGATAGGCAACGCCACCTTTGCCGATGTAATAGTTATTTGGGCGCGCGATGTGGATAGTAATGAAGTTAAAGGGTTTATTGTGCGCAAGGGCAATGCCGGCTTGCATGTAGAAAAAATGCAGGATAAAATGGCCCTGCGTATTGTGCAAAACGGATTGATAACGCTAACCAATTGCGAGGTAGACGAAAGCGACCGGTTGCAAAAAGCAAACAACTTTAAAGATACCGCCAATGTATTGCGTATGACCCGTGCCGGTGTAGCCTGGCAAGCTGTTGGCTGTGCCCGCGGAGCATACGAAAGTGCCCTTAAGTATACCTTGGAGCGAAAGCAGTTTGGGCGGCCAATTGCCTCGTTTCAGTTGATTCAAAATCATTTGGTAGAGATGCTTTCGAATTTAACGGCCATGCAAACCATGTGTTACCGGTTATCGCAGTTGCAGCAGAACGAAACACTAACTGATGAGCATGCCTCTTTGGCTAAGGTGTTTTGCAGCCTGCGCACGCGCGATATAGTTAGCCGTGCGCGTGAGGTGATGGGAGGTAACGGTATATTGCTTCAATACGATGTGGCTCGCTTTGTAGCAGATGCTGAGGCCATTTACAGCTATGAGGGAACGAAAGAAATTAATACGTTGATTGTAGGCAGGGCTATTACGGGTAGCAGCGCATTCATTTAGCGATTGGCGCTTTGATTGAATATATTATAACGCTGCGCGTTCGATTACGCAGATAAATACATCGATTATACGGATAGATCCAGCGGGAAGAAAAGCTTACTTGTAAATAGCCACTAACTCATTACCGCTACTGCTTTTCATAGCCCGGTACATGCCTTCGCTGTTAAAGGGGAGCTCAATATTACCGTGCTTATCAATGGCAATAAGGCCACCTTCGCCACCTATGGCTACCAGCTTTTTCATTACTACCTCCTGGCAGGCTTCGTGTAAACTTAGGCCTTTGTATTCCATCAGCGCCGAGATATCGTAAGCTACCACTGAGCGGATAAATAACTCGCCGTGGCCGGTGCACGATATTGCACAGGTATTGTTATTCGCATAAGTGCCCGCACCAATAATGGGCGAATCGCCCACGCGGCCGAATTTTTTGTTGGTCATGCCACCGGTGCTGGTGCCTGCGGCCAGGTTACCGTTTCCATCCAAAGCAACGGCTCCTACGGTGCCAAACTTTCTATCATTGGCCAGTTCGCTGGTCTTTACATTATGGTCTAAAAAAGTGCCGTCACTTTCTTTGGCTTTTTGCCATTGCTGGTAACGGAAATCATCGGCAAAGTAAGCATCGCTTTCAAAGCGCAGGTTAAGGCTGCGGGCAAACTCTTCGGCACCCTCGCCGCACAAAAATACATGCTCGCTTTTTTCCATTACTGAGCGTGAAAGTGAAATTGGATTACGAACGTTTTTAATCAGGCTTACGGCACCGGCGCTCAAATCTTTGCCATTCATTATACTGGCATCCATTTCGTGCTTGCCGTTGTTGTTAAATACAGCGCCTTTGCCTGCATTGAACAGGGGGCAATCTTCCAGGCTAATAATAGCGGCTTCTACCGCATCTAAGGCAGACCCTTTTTTTTCGAGCACGGTATAACCGGCCTGTAAAGCCTGGCGTAAAGCATCGGTATAAAGTTTTTCTTTTTCGGCCGACATGCTGGAGCGTAAAATTGTTCCGGCACCGCCGTGTATGGCAAGTCCAAAGTTCATTTGCAAGGGGATTATTTAAGCGCTTGCGCTAAATCGTTTATCACATCATTGGCATCTTCTATACCCACGCTCAAGCGCACCAGGCCATCGGTAATGCCGTAAGCTTCGCGCTGCTCTTTAGGCACAAAAGAGTGGCTCATACTGGCCGGATGTTGTATCAATGTATCTATAGTGCCAAGCGAGGCAGTCAGTTTACAAAACTTGATTTTTTGCATCAGCTTTTCGCCTGCCTTGTAGCCGTTCTTTAATTCAAACGATAGCACGCCGCCAAAGTTTTTCATTTGCTTTTTAGCCAGCCCGTGGTCGGCATGATCTTTAAGGCCCAGGTAATTGACTTTGGCTACAGCCGGGTGTGCCTCTAAGAATTTAGCAACCGCTAACGCATTGGCACAATGTTGCTCCATGCGCAGCGAAAGGGTTTTCATACCCAGGTTTAGCAGCCAGGCATCAAAAGGGGCGCAAATACTGCCGTTTAGCTTACGTATTTTCCAAACATCTTTTTTTACAAAGTCAACATCGCGGCCAACTAAAAAGCCGCTCAGCCCTGTGCCGTGACCGTTCAGGTATTTGGTGCTGCTGTGGATGATGAAATCTATACCATGTTTAAATGGCTGTTGCAGGTAAGGCGATGCAAACGTATTGTCAACCGCCGATTTTGCTTTATACTTTCTGGCAAGGGTACTTATAGCTTTTAAATCGTAGCAGTTTAGTGTGGGGTTAGAGGGGGTTTCGGTGTATACCAGTTTTATCTTTTTCTCTGCCTTTAAAATCGATTCAAGTTCGTTCAGATTGGCAAAGTCGGCGTATATAACATCAATGCCAAAATTATCTTCGTAGTGATTAAAGTAATCAACCGAGGTGCCGTATATATTACCCTGGGCCAGTATTTTATCGCCGGGCTTAAGCACACTTTGGTAAAGAGCAGACAGGGCCGACATACCGGTGGCAAAAACAAGGGCTTTGGCTTTTATGTTTAATCCAAAGGTTTCGAGCTGCTCCAACTTTTTTTCTACCAGTTCTGCATTGGGGTGACTCCACCGGCTATAAATAAATGCTTCGGCCTCCCCCCTAAAAACCTGTTGGGCTTTTTCGGCGCTTTCGTAAACATAAGTAGAGGAGGTATAAATAGGTGCCGCGTGGGGATGGATGCCAATGTTTGCATCAAAATTATCCTGCGAGGCTATGGATGCGAAACCAAGGGGCGCCGCAGTTTTATCAGCCTTTGCGGGCTTTTTTTTGATGGGCGTTTCCTGATTTTTTTGATGCTTTTTTTTCATACTTTTCCAACCGTAAACCTTAAAATTAACCCACTATGGGATACACTCTTATTCAGCATCTAACTTATAACGTGTGGGCTAACGGCAAAATAGCTGATTTTATTGCAAACACCGATGAAAAACTTTTTGACAAAGAGGTGGTAAGTAGTTTCCCCTCTCTAAAGCATACGGTGTTCCATGTTTGGGACGCCGAATTTATATGGCTTAAACGCTTGCAGGGTGAGAGCCTTGCCAATTGGCCCAGTAAAAACTTTGCCGGTAATCGCGAGGAGGCTCTTACGGCTTGGGCAGAATGTTCCAATGGCTTTTTAGAGTTTATTGCGTGTAAAGATGCCGCATACCAGCAATCTGTTGTTGCTTACAAAAATATGAAGGGCGATGAGTTTAAGACAGCAGTAGATGGAATAATAATGCATGTAGTTAACCATGGCACTTTTCACAGGGGCCAAATGGTTACCATACTGCGGCAACTGGGTTGTACCGATCTGACTAGCACTGACTTAATTACTTTTTTACGACTGTAACGCGTTGGTTAAACCCATAACTTATTCACTCCCTCCAGCGTTTGCAGTTTCCAATCGGCTATCACAAATTTCTCGTTGTTAAAATTAGAAGGATCGGGCACTAAAATACACTTCATTTTAGCCGCCTTAGCAGCCAGCAGGCCATTAAAAGAATCTTCTAACACAAGGCACCTTTCTGGCCTTACCTTCAGCATTTCGGCCGTGCGCAAAAATACGGCAGGGTGTGGCTTTCCGTAAGTTTCGTGCTCGGCGGATACTAATATGTCGAAATAGCTTTCAATTTTTAGCTTTTTTACGGTTGCCTTTATCAGCCGCATAGCAGATGAGGAGGCCACCGCCATTTTAACCTCCTTAGCTTTAAAAAAATCAAGCGATTGAAGCAATCCGGTCATACCGTGGGCATGGTGAGTTATAGCGTTTTCCATTTCATCCAACACCTCGTCGTGTATCTGGGTTTTGGTTTTGTCTGCCCAGGGCTGGCGGTGCCACCAGTGCTCTACCACCTCATCAAACCTGAATCCTGTGGTTTCTATACAGTCCTGTTCGGTCAGGTTTAGGCCTACTGTGGCAAAAACTTTCATTTCGGCCTGGCGCCAAAAAGGCTCGCTATCTATCATCAGGCCATCCATATCGTAGATAACGGCATCAAATTGTTCTGTCATATTTTAAAATTACCGAGTAATATTGCCGAATAAAATTTGCTTGGTGGAATCAATTCTTCATTTCTTCTCACATTTTTTAGAGCCTGATCCTAAAACTGCACTTTTAGTAGTGCTTAACCTGGTGCTTATTGAAAGCCTGCTATCGGTAGATAATGCCGCCGTGCTGGCAACTATGGTAATGGATTTACCCGAAAAAGACAGGAAGCGCGCTTTGCGTATAGGCCTGATATTGGCCTATATTTTCCGTGGCACGGCCCTGGTTTTTGCCAGTCTGCTTATAAAAATAAGCTGGTTAAAGCTGGTGGGCGGAGGGTATTTACTTTACCTGTGCCTGCACTTTTTTTACAAAGAGATTTTTAAGCACGAGCATATCTTAGATATAGAAAAAGAGGAGCTGAGCGAAGTAATTAAACATCCTAAAAAACTACTTGGCCTAAGCCCTTTTTGGAGTACTGTTATTTTGGTAGAGGCTATGGATATGACTTTTTCTATCGATAACGTTTTTGCCGCCGTAGCTTTTACCAAAAATATCTACCTGGTGTGCCTGGGTGTATTTATTGGTATTATAACAATGCGAATAGTAGCCGGCTATTTTGTAAAGCTAATGGAACGCTTTTCATTTTTAGATACAGTAGCCTTCCTGGTAATAGGCATTTTAGGCCTAAAACTTTGCCTGGCTTTCTACTGCGAAAAGTTTGGCGAAGGCACCTACCTGTGCAACTTAATGCAGGGAGAAAAGGCAGATATGGTGTTTTCGCTTAGCACGGTGGTTTTGTTTGTGCTGCCAATTATTACCTCTATGCTATTTAATTTTCCTAAAGGCAAAAATACAAACCCTAATACCACCCCAAACTCCTAAAGGGGTTTACCTTACCAGCGTTACATTGCCCGATTGGGTTTGTTTCTTTTGCCCATCAAAAGTAAACTCGGCGAACCATACGTAGGTGCTTAGTGGTTGTGCAAGGTATTTGTAGCGCCCATCCCATCCTTCGGTAACATCGTTAGTTTCAAAAACTTTTTCGCCCCAGCGGTTGTAAATTTGAAGCGTGTATTTTTTTAAATCGGGTGAGGCGGTGGCTTTAAATAAATCGTTGGCCCCATCGGCATTTGGCGAAAAGCCGGTAGGGAAATAAATGTAACTCGGGCAAACTTCTTGAGTAATAACGGCAGAATCGCTGTTCACACAATTACCGGCATCAGAAACCGTAACCTGGTAGGTTCCGGCTTTAAGACGATTTATGGAGGCGGTGGTGGCGTTGTTAGACCAATTATAAATGTAAGGTTGCTTGCCTCCACTTGCAGTTACCAATACTTCTCCATCGGCTGTGCCATAGCATGAAATGTTGGTGGCTGAAATTACGAGCGCAAGTGTATTTACAGAGTTAACCGTGGCCTGGGCTGATGCGGCGCAGTTACTGCTATCGGTTATAGTTACAGTGTAAGAGCCGGCGGCTAAATTAGTAAGAGATGGGGTTGCCGCCCCGTTGCTCCATATGTATTGGTAAGTTCCTGTTCCGCCGGTAGTGTTGGCGAAAATGCTGCCCATAGAAGTAAAGCAGGTATCATCGGTAGTGCTAAAGCTGGTGCTTATGGCTGTTGGCTCCTTTATACTTACAGTGGTGCTCAGCTCGCAAAAGCCCGGCGAGTTAATGATGACCAGGTAATTGCCTGCGGATAGGTTAAAGGCAGTATCGGTGGTTTGTGTAGGGCTACTGTTCCAGCGGTAGGTGTAGTTACTGCCGCCTACAGGGGTTACCACAGCCTTACCGTTATTGCCTCCGTTGCAGGTTACATCTGTTATAACGTTTGTAGCTACAGAAAGCATTTGCACCTGTTGGGTGGTGCTGGCCCCAACCTGGCATTTATTATCGGCAGATAGCGTTACGCTGTAACTACCGGCAGTGCTGTACGTATGCGTGGTAAATAAACCGGTACCGGTAGTGCCATCGCCAAAATTCCAGCTGTAGTTATACAGGCAAAAATTGCTGGCACCCGAAAGGTTAATATTGTTGCCCGAGCAGGCGAATGAAAAAGTAATAGGGTCTGCAGGAGCTTCGCCGGTAGTAAAATCGTCGAAGGCAAAGCCATCAAAACTATTGCATTGCGTACCTGCGCCAAAAGCAAAGCGAAAAACAACATTCGGTTCGCCAGCCAGGTATTGCATACAATGGCGGGCGGTTTTCCAGCCATTACTCCCCCCGCCGCCCTGGCAGCTGCCACTGGTATTTTGCACGTTACCGGCCCAGCCCTGCTGCGGGTTGGCAATGCCGTTCAGGTTATTAATACTAAAACTGTTAAACCAATTTTGGTCAAGGCAATCGGTAGTATCGCTGGTGCCGCCGGCGTTTTGCCAGGTAGTGCCGCCGTTTAAAGAGTATTGAAAGGTAGCCCCATCGTATGTGTTCTCTGTTTCCCAAAAAATATTGAAACTTACGTAAGGGTGTTGTACTGTGGTAAAATCAAAGCAGGGGCTTTGCACATAGCTGCGCTGGCCAAGGTTATAAAACGAGGAGGTAAGTCCACCGGTTACCCAGCAATTGTTACCGCTTGCGGCCTGTGTAATTACAGGTTTCGAAACTGCCCCCCATGCCCAATCATCTCCGGTTCCGCCACTTACCCAGTTGCCGTTATTGCTTTCAAAATCCTGGGTGTAAGGAAAGGTATTAATGCACTGCGCAAAGGTGAAAAGTGAAAGATGAAAGAAGAATATTAAAATAAAGGCGCTTCGCATGGTCTGTTAAGATTGCAAAGTAAGTAAAAGTTGCGGGTGTTAAACGGTTAACATTATATTGGGAATTATGTAAAACATTTTAAATACAGTATAACGCTTTGCAAAAAGAGGGCTGTATCTTGCAGTTGTATTTAAACCTACTTTAAATAACAGCCCATGCGAAATATTAAAAATATTTTACTTGTTGAGGACGACAAAGATGATCAGGGCTTTTTTGCTACTGCCATCAGCCACATACCCAACGCCAAATTGCAGGGTATAGCCGATAACGGTATGGAGGCGCTTGAAATACTAAGTCACTCCCAGATCTTGCCCGACTTTATTTTTATGGACGTAAACATGCCCCGCATGAATGGGCTGGAGTGCTTAACGCAGTTAAGTAAAAACCCTGATCTTAAAAACATTCCGGTTATTATGCTTTCTACCTCGGTGCGTGAAGCCCACAAAGCGCTAACCTGCGGTGCCAGAGAGTTTATAAATAAACCTAACAGCGAAGCCCTTTTACTTAAAGAGCTTACCCGTATTATAGCCCCGGCTGTTTTAACTACCTCTCTGGTAGCCTTAACGGCCATAGTAGCCTAGGTTTTGCCCTTATAATTTCCATCTTTTTTTCCGGTACCTTCGGCTTGGCATAATATGTCTTCCCGATGGTCGTAATTATTGCCAACGGGGGTGTATTTGCAATTGTAAATTATTGTTTACATTTGTGATATCAATTTGATATCATTTAAATATTACCCCAAATGAAAACCGAAAAAATTATCAGTCCGTTTAATGGTTATGTGGCTATTGCGTTTTTAATAGCTGCCATTGCAGGAATGGTTATTGGTATAGCAACACAAACCCCTGCTGCGATAATTCCTTGTGCGTTGCTGGCAGCTTTATTAATAAAAGGCCTTTTGGTAATTGGCCCTAATGCAAGTGTGGTGCTATTGCTGTTTGGCGATTATAAAGGCACTGTTAAGCAAAACGGGTTGTTTTGGATTAACCCACTTTATAGCCGTACCACATTATCGTTACGCGCCCGCAATTTTGAAAGCGAAAAAATAAAGGTGAACGATAAAATGGGGAATCCTGTTTTAATAAGCGTTATATTGGTGTGGAAGGTGAAAGATACTTTCAAATCAACTTTTGAGGTAGATAACTATGAGAACTTTATCCGCATACAAACCGATTCGGCGGTGCGTAAACTGGCAGGCTCTTTCCCTTATGATCATTTTGAAGATGAGCGCGCTACTGTTACCCTTAGCACTAATTTTGATGATGTAAATAAAGCCCTGGAACAGGAGGTTACAGCCCGGTTAGATATTGCCGGAATAGAGGTAATTGAGGCAAGAATAGGCTATTTGGCTTATGCACCCGAGATTGCTCATTCAATGCTTAGAAGGCAACAGGCATCGGCTGTGGTAGCTGCTCGGCATAAAATTGTTGAGGGAGCAGTTGGTATGGTAGAAAGCGCACTTAAAATGTTGGCTGATAAAGATATTATTCAGTTTGATGAAGACCGCAAAGCCGCCATGGTAAGCAATTTAATGGTAGTGTTGTGTGGTGATAGTGAAACCAAGCCGGTAATTAATACGGGCACTTTAAACCAATAGTAAGCATGTCGGAAAAGAAGCCTTTTGCCTTACGGATAGATTCGGAAACAATGAAGGCCATTGAAAAATGGGCTGCCGATGAATTTCGTAGTGTAAACGGGCAGATTGAATGGATGCTGAACCAAAGCTTAAAAGAGGCTAAGCGATTGAAGCCTAAGGGAGGAGAGAAGAAGTAGACTATTTAACTCGTTTATGTCCACATGCAGCGCAAAAGGATGCTTGCGGAGTTCTGAATGGTTTGCCACAAGCTTCGCAGGGTGGACCATATTGAGCAATTCTATGATGCATGATGGCGTTAGGCTCTGTTTCTTCAAAGCCGGTTACTTTAAAGTAATAGTCTAACAACTCTTTAAATCTTTTTTGACTATTATTCACTTGAGTGTGAATATTTTTGATGCCTACACTGTATAGTCTGCTGGCTTCCGAGTATTCGTTCTCGTCCAACATTGGAATTTCCATAGAACAACGCCAACACCAAAGCATTTTCATAGTTGTTTTTGTATTTAATTCCGCATTCTCAATTCCCACTTCCGCATTAGTCTCACTCCCTCATCAACAACTGCACTGTATTGCGCGAGTTTTGACGAAGCAATATGTCCTTGTCTTTCGTCAACTTATCAATAATACCCTGGTTAAAGTGGCGGATGGTAAGCAGCGAAAGATTTTCGTTACGGGTAATGGTAAAATCGTTGGATAGTTGCTCTATTACGTTATCTATCTTTTCCTTTTTAAAGTCAACGGCTATAGAGAAGCTAATGGCGGCATTTTGCATCAGGTTAATGCGCAGGCGGTTTTCGGCAAAGGTGCCAAATACCTTGCTTAGGTGGTCTTCGGCAATAAACGAAAAGTCTTTAGCCGAAAAGGAGAGAAGTACCTGGTTTCTTTTCCAAATAATAATAGGGGGCAAAAACAAGGTATTGGCATTGGCGCTTATAACCGAGCCGCGTTTGCCGCTGTTTACAAACGAACGCACCTCTAAAGGAATGTTCTTGTTTTGTATCGGCTTAATGGTTTTAGGGTGTATTACACTGGCGCCATAGTAAGTCATTTCAATTGCCTCGTGGAAGGTAAGTTCGCTGATAAACTCCGCCTCCGGAAACTCCTTCGGGTCGGCGTTCATAATGCCTTCTACGTCCTTCCAAACGGTCATGCGCTCGGCGTTCAGCGAGTAGGCAAAAATAGAGGCGGTATAATCTGAGCCCTCGCGACCTAAGGTTGTAGCAAATCCTTCCGGGGTAGAACCCACAAAACCCTGTGTAATTACAAAGCCCGTTTTAACCAGCTCGGTTACCTTTTTGTTAATGGCCTCTTCTGTCTTTTTAAAGTCTACTTTACCTTCGGTATAGGCGTTATCGGTAAACAGAACTTCTTTTACATCCAACAGGGTGTTTTTAAGGCCTATCGAGTTTGCGTAGTCGCTTACAATAGTGGTAGATATGTATTCGCCCAGCGATACAATTTGGTCGTATATGTAGTTGTAATTGCGCGAGCTGTTTTCTTTTAAAAACTTAGCGGCGGCATCTATCAGCTTCTTTACATCTTCAATAGCTTTTGTTTTATCGTTATCGCCATACAGGTTATTTATAATAACCAGGTGCTTATCAAACAGGCCGGTTAAAGCCTTCTCCCAATCGGCATTTTGTGCATAGTAAAGGTTAACCACGTTTTCTAACTCGTTGGTGCTTTTGCCCATGGCCGAAATAACCACCACCTTTTCGTTAAAGTTGTTCTCTTTTAAAATAGATGTAACATTTTTTACTGCTGCCGCATCTTTAACCGATGCCCCTCCAAATTTGTAAACTTGCATGTCTTTTTAGTGTGTTAAAGTGTTTATGTGTTAAGGTGTTAACGTTCTTCCTGTTTATTGTTTAGGCTGTTTGTGTTCTTGCTGACTGCCAGCTATTTCTTATTGACTGCCAACTGCTGCTTGTGGACGGCACTAGCTATTTGCTCTTTGCTCATTTTTACGGTTATCCATTCGGCGTCCATTTCTACCCCCAGCGAGTTATAAAACTCTATAGCAGGGGTATTCCAGTTTAACACTTGCCAACGTATTTGGTTTACCCCCTGTTCTTTGGCATCCAGCAAAAACTCGTTAATCAGTTTGCGGCCAATGCCATAGCGGCGGTAACTTTCGGTAACCACCAAATCATCCAGAAAAAGCATCTTACCTTTCCAGGTGCTATAGGCGGTATAATACAATGCCATGCCTATTACCTCATTAGTATCGTAAGCTTCGGCAATAATTACTTTGTACAATGGGTTTTTGCCAAATCCGTCGTTCAACAACATTTCCTCGGTATTTACCACTGCCTCGGGCGCGCGCTCAAACTCTGCCAGTTCGCGTACCAGTTTCATTATGCCGGGCACATCTTTTTTATCGCCATGTCTTATTATAAAACTCATATTTCCGGTATTTGTATTTAACTACTTACTATTGCCCATTCACAATTCACTTCTTAAAAAGGGCGCAAAGATATTCACACGTTTATATTTTAAAAGTGGCACTATCTCTTAAATAATATATTCGCACATAAACATAGTTTACCAATGAACAAAGGAACAACCCTGGAGGTTTTTTTAGAAAAGAATACTTCGCTCGAAATGTGTAAGGCGCTGCTATCGTTGGCAGAAGGTTCTAAAATTATTGCGCGGCTGATTAATAATGCCGGTATTGCCGATATTTTGGGCGTAACCGGCGAAACCAACGTGCAGGGCGAAACTGTTCAAAAGCTCGACGACCTTAGCAACCGAATAATAATGGATTACCTGCGCGCCAGCGAAACCTGCGCAGGCTACCTTAGTGAAGAGAATGAAGGTGTGGTTACCCTGAATGAAGGCGGCAAATACGCTATTTCCGTTGACCCACTGGATGGCTCGTCTAACATTGATATTTGCGCCCCGGTGGGCACCATTTTTAATATTGTAGAAAGGCTTTCTCCGGCCGGGCCGGTTACCGAAGCCGATTTTTACCAAACCGGCAATGCTACTAAAGCGGCAGGGTATTTTATTTATGGCAGCTCTACCATACTGGTGCTGTCTACCGGCAACGGGGTAAACGGTTTTACACTTAACACTCAAAACCAGGGTTTTTACCTGTCGCATCCCGATATTAAGGTGCCGGCCAGTGGCAAAATATATTCTATGAACCAGGGTAACATTGCCAAGTTTGATGAGGGCGTGCAAAACTTTGTAGCCTACTGTTCGGCGGTGGATAAAGAAACTTCCCGACCATACTCTTTACGCTATATAGGCTCTATGGTGGGCGATGTGCACCGCACGCTGATAAAAGGGGGCATATTTATTTACCCGGCTAATAAAGGCGAAACGAAGGGTAAGCTACGATTGCTTTATGAATGCATACCTATGGCCTACGTTGTAGAGCAGGCCGGTGGAAATGCAACAGATGGCAAAGGGCGCATTTTGGATGTGCAGCCGGTTGAACTTCACGAACGAAGCGCTATATTTATAGGCTCAAAAAATTTGGTGGATAAAGCGCAGGAGTTTTTGAAAGGGTGAAAAATGAAAAGAACGGGGTTATTTTACTTTTTAGTATGCGCGGTGCAAATACTTTTTGCCCAGCAGGCCCCGGTTGCCGTTAACGATACTTTTGCCATTAACCGAAATACGACGGTTACCTTTCCGGTTACCGCTAACGATTATGATTTAGATGGAGACCCGCTAATTCTCTCCCTGCCATCTAATGCTGCCCATGGTAATGCTACGGTGGTATCGGGGCAGCTGCAATATACCCCGGTGTTTAATTATACCGGCACCGATACGGTTAGCTATATAATTTGCGATGTAACCAACCGCTGTGCCGGGGCTTTGGTTTATATAACTATTGATGATAGAAACAATCCGCCCGTAGCCGTTAACGATACCTACACTATAAATAAGAATACTACGGCTACCTTTCCGGTAACGGCTAACGATTATGATTTGGACGGCGACCCTCTAACGGTTTCTATTCATTACAATGCTGCACATGGCAATGCCGCAATTGTGGGCGGGCAAGTTCAATACACCCCCAACCTTAACTATGTAGGTGCCGATACATTTGGGTATTTTGTTTGCGACACCACTAACCTGTGCGATAATGCCCTTGTTTATGTAAATATTTTAGATGTAAACACGGTGCCTGTGGCTGCTAACGATACGTTTTCGGTGCCCGAAAATGTGTCTACTTTTTTACCGGTAGCCGGCAATGATTATGATACCGATGGCGACCCGCTTACAATTATCGTGGTTAGCGGAGCACAGCATGGCACTACTGCGGTTACCAACGGCACACAGGTTATTTATACCCCGGTGCCGTTTTATTTTGGTGCCGATTCATTCCTATACATTATTTGCGATAACAAAGGCGGCTGCGATACTGCGGTTGTATACTTAAATGTAAGCGGCACTAACTCGCACCCTACTCCCACAGATGATGCTTTTGTTTTTACCGATACCGTAAATGAAGTTACGCTGGATGTGCTGGCGAATGATGTGGATGATGAGAATGATTCGCTTTTTGTTCTTTCGGCTTTTGCTGAAGATACCACTGGTTTGCTGGGCACTATTGCATTGGATAATGCAACCGGCGAGGTTGTTTTTACCCGCCTTCCTTTGGCTTGTGGTTCGGAAACCTTTAGCTATATAGTATGCGATGCGCATGGCTGCGATACGGGAACTATTACGGTTACAGTTAACTGCCCCGATAAGGTTTTTTTACCGCAGGGCTTTTCGCCGGATGGCGATGGCAAAAATGATAAACTGGTTTTTACCGGTTTAGAATATTTTGCCCCCGCCTTACTTAAAGTATTTAACCGGTATGGAACCCTGGTTTATGAGAGCGAAGAATACCAAAATGATTGGGGTGGAACCAACCTGGAGAGCAACAAGCCATTACCCGATGGTTCGTACTTTTACGTACTGCAATTAGCCGATAAGACCCGGTATAATAATTACCTGATAATAAACCGTTAGTTACCTACAAACACAGAGAACACTTACTAAGCATTAGGCTTGCGCATATTTAATAGCCTTCTCCATTTACTGCGGTCCGTATCGTGATCACGTATAGCAAATAGTTTTTCAAACTCGGCCAATAGCGCTTTTTCCACTTTTTCTTTTACCAGTTCCTGCGTAGCGGGGTCGTCAAAGCTTTTCTTGTATTTGGCGGTGCTAATGCGTTTGCCAAAACTAAAATATAGTTTGGCCGGGCGCGGTATAATAGTATCACCAATGCCGCGTACTACCGGTGGCATCAAGTCGCCGTTTTTTAAATATTTTTCGGCTACGCCTATAAATTTTAAAAACTTACCAAAAGGCGAATTCAATATATCGTTGGCGTCTTTTATTACAGTGTAAGTTTCTTCGGCTCCAACGGCCGCTACCGGTATTATGTCATAACCCTGCTCCATAGCCATGCGCACAAAGCCACGGCGGTCGCTCCACTTTAGTATATATTGCTCACCTTTCTTTTTGCACACCTCGCGGGTGCCACCCGGAAAAACCACAATGCTATCGCCCCGCTTCATCAACTCGCGGCAGTTTTCGCGGCTGGCCTCTACAACACCCAGGTTTTTCTGTATAATATCTTTCCATACCGGTATATACCAGTGGTTGCTATCGGCCAGGGCACGTAAAATAATACCCTTGCGTAAGTACAATTCAATAGCAAATGGGTAACCATCAAATACCCCCAAAATAGTGTGGTTAGAAACATATAGGGCCGGACGGGTAACATCTAGCTCGTCTAATCCGTAGAATTGTGGGGAGAAATAAAATTTGAATGGGGCTATAAAGCCGCGCGCAAACGTTTTAGAAGGCGGATCGAAGTCGAAATCTGATTTTAGGACAGTGGTGCGTGTTTTTTGTGCCATAAATAGGTTTGAAGTTGTAAATGTAATTTCTAATTTAGTTTTTCATCAAAACCCATTGAATGGATAAGACGATATATTTAATTCCCGGCGTAGGCGCTAACGACAAGATTTTTGAAAATCTTGATTTAGCCGGTTATGAGATAGTTCACCTTAAGTGGCCCAAGCATAGAAAAGATGAACACATCAGCAATTATGTTAAAAAGCTGGTGCCTCAAATAAAGAAAGATACGCAGCCCATTTTAATAGGTATGTCGTTTGGCGGAGTAGTAGCCGTAGAGTTGGCTAAACTGGTTAACCCGCACAAAACCATCATCATATCCAGCATAAAAACTTATCACGAGCGCCCGCTTAAGTTCCTCTTACTAAGTTCACTTAAATTCCACCGCTTAATACCCGGCAAACTGGCCATCGAGTTTCGTTTTTGGCTACAATGGTTCCTGGGTAAGCTAAGCAGCCACGATTTTAAGATGATAGATGATATGATTAAAGAGATTGATATTGAGTTTAACGAGTGGGCAGTTGACCAGGTGATACACTGGCGGAACGAAGAATACCCCGAAAACATTGTTCATATCCACGGAACCCGCGACCGAATTTTCCCTCACTTTTATATTAAAGATGCCATTTGGATTAAAGGCGGCACCCACTTTATGGTGGTAAACCGTGCTAAAGAAATAAGCAAAATAATACTTAAAGAACTAGGTTCGGCTATACAAGTAAAACTGCCGCGCCCTAAAACGTTCAAAAAAGCTTCATGAATTAATTAAAGCAACAACCAACATAAAAGCACCCGCAATATTGCGGGTGCTTTTGTTTTTGGGCCGTTGCAGTTCAGTTAACAATTCAAACGGTTCAAAGCACCTCTAACACGGGTTGGGGCAAAATAATTGTTTGGCACCATTACTCTTGCTTCATTTGCCAAGCAATTAAATAGCTATGAACAAAAAATACCTTCTTATAATACCTGTAGTAATTGTAGGTGTTGTGCTTTTTGTGGTTTTAAAAAAAAATAAAAGTGCTACGATCAAAGCCGAGCATAAGGCCATAACCGAAGCGGTATATGCATCGGGTTTTTTAGTGCCCAAAAACGAGTATAAAGTATACGCCCTTAGCGATGGGTACATAACAGCTAAAAATAAAGATGGGGGCGATGAGGTAAAAAGGGGGGAGGAGATTTTTAAGGTTCAAAACGAAGCAAGCGCTGCTAAATTGGGTGCAAGTTCATCTGCTTTGGATTTGGCCCGGCTAAACTCATCGGATAACTCGCCGGTGCTGCTTGATTTAAAGAATAAAATAAGAAGCGCTGAGGCAAAATTCAGAAATGACTCCATAAACCTGCTGCGCTATAAAAATATGCTCGATGCGCAGGCTGTTACCAAATCGCAGTACGACCAGGTAGCCCTTGCTTTTGAAGTATCTTCTAACGATTTGAAATCGGCTAACGAAGCCTACAAGCGTAACCGCGACCAATTGCAGGTAGAGTTTAAAAATGCACAAAGTGCTGTTGCGGCATCTAATCTCGATTATGGTAATTATTCAATCCGCAGTGTGATGGATGGAATGGTGTACGAAACTTATAAGGATTTAGGAGAGGCGGTAAGAAGGAACGACCTGGTGGCGTTGGTAGGAGAGAAGGGTGCCAAGATTTTAGAATTGAACGTAGACCAGCAGGATATAGATAAAGTAAAACTGGGACAGGAGGTGATTGTAAAAATGGATGTAACTGGTAATAAAGTTTACAAAGCTAAAGTTAGCCGCATTTATCCCAACATGAACCAAAGCGACCAAAGTTTTAAAGTAGAAGCGCAGTTTACCGAAGACTACGAAATGAATTTTGTGCATACATCGGTAGAGGCCAATATTGTAGTGGCCCAAAAAAGCAGTGCTTTGGTTGTTCCTAAAAATGTAATACAGGCAAACGATGAAGTAGAAGTTAAAAGCGTAGGTATAAACAAAATGGTAAAGATTAAACGGGGATTGGAAAATCTGGAGTTTGTAGAAATTACCGAAGGTATTTCAGATTCGGATGAAGTGGTAATACCAAAAGCTAAATAGTAATGAGCAGCAACTTAAACTGGCTGGATAAAAACGAATATCCGTTTGCGCCACATTACTTAAATGTGGGCGATGCCAACATGCACTATGTGGATGTGGGTAAAGGTGATGCCATTGTTTTTGTGCATGGCACTCCTTCTTGGTCGTTCGATTATAGGAACGTTATAAAGGAGTTGAGCAAAACAAACCGTTGTATTGCCTTAGATCATATTGGCTTTGGTCTTTCTGATAAGCCGGAGAACTATAATTATACCCTTAAGCAGCATACCGAAAACCTTACCCACTTATTAAGGCATTTAAAGCTGGATAAATTTACCATGGTTGTGCACGATTTTGGTGGCCCTATTGGTTTTGGTTATGCGGTGCAAACCCCCGAGAAGATTAAAGGGCTGGTGGTTTTAAATACCTGGCTATGGAATACACGCAACGAGCCCGAGTTTAAAAAGGCAGAGTTTATTCTAAAGTCGCCTTTATTGCCTCTGCTTTATAAGTATTTCAATTTCTCAGCACGCTTTATAGTAAAACAAAGTTGGGGTAATAAAGCAACCCTTACCAAAGCAGTGCATGCGCACTATACGGCACCCTTTAGTAAACCTGCCGAGCGCATGGGTACCATTGCTTTCGCTAAAGCCTTACTAAGCGAGCAGAATTATTTTGAAGATTTATGGAATAAGGCCGATGTATTAGTTAATAAGCCTACCCAGTTTATTTGGGGTGTAATGGATGAGATAGTACCGGTAAGGTTTATGGAGAGGTTTTTATTGAAGTTTAAAAATGCCAAAGCGGCTAAAGTGCAGGCCGGGCACTTTGTGCAGGATGAAGCACATGAGGAAGTAACCAGCATACTAAAAAGGTTTTTAGCAACATTATGAACGTAAACTTAGAAATAGCCAAAACCCATTTGCTTGCCAAGCCAAGGCAAACACTTATTGCCATGCTGGGGGTTACCTTTGGTATTGGTATGTATATACTAATGATAAGCTTTATGCAGGGGTTTAATGAGTTTTTAGAAGATACCCTGCTCTCCTCTACGCCCGATGTGCGTATTTACAATGATATTAAAACAGACTTTTCGCATTCTATTTTAGATGAAGTAACCGATACTACCAATAGCATGAATGTGGTGCATCATCCAAAGCCTAAAGATATTACCCCTAACCTTAAAAACTCGGCAAAAATTATTGAAGACCTGAAGAAAGACACCCGCATTCTAGCTGTCTCTCCTCAGCTTTCTACACAGGTGTTTTACGTAAATGGCCCGGTGCAAATTAACGGTTCGTTAAGCGGAGTAAACATTATTGAAGAGGCCCAACTTACAGGCCTTGCCTCTAAAATGAAAACCGGAAAAATTGAAAACCTGCTAACAATTGATAACGGTATTTTAATGGGCCATGGTTTGGCTCAAAAGCTGAATGTGCAAATTGGCGACATTGTATCTTTGGCTACGCCCAAAGGCACGGCCATGCGTTTTAGGGTGGTGGGCACTTTTCAGTTTGGTATTGGCTCGCTGGATAATATAAAGTGTTACGTTAACCTGGCAAAGGTGCAACAACTGGTGGGCAGAGACAACCAATATGTAACCGATATTAATATAAAGCTTAAAGATTATGATGTGGCAACTGCTGTGGCCGCAGAGTTTGCTACGCGGTATGGCTACAATGTAGATGATTGGAAAACAACCAATGCCAGCGCCATGGTATCTATACTTATCCGGAATGTAATGACGTTTGTAGTGTCGTTTACCCTATTAGTGGTAGCGGGCTTTGGTATCTATAATATAATGAGCATGACTATACAAAACAAGCTGAAGGATATTGCCATATTAAAAGCCGAAGGCTTTTCGGGCAGCGACATACGCACGATTTTTTTAACCGAAAGCGTTACCATTGGTTTCTTTGGCGCCCTAACCGGTTTGTTACTTGGTTTTATAATGAGCAGTGGGGTTTATAACCTGCCCTTCCCTAAAAACGATTTTATAAGCATTACGCATTTTCCGGTGGTTTTTCATGCCAAACATTATGCCTTTGGTATGGCCTTTGGCATAATAACCACCTTTATAGCTGGCCTAATGCCGAGTATGAAGGCGGGTAAGGTAGACCCGGTAGCTATTTTAAGAGGGTAACACAAGTATAACTATGAGCATTGTATTAAAGGCCAATAAGCTTAATAAATATTTCTACGAGCCCGAAAAATTCCGGGTATTGAAGGATGTATCGTTCGAGGTTAAACGGGGCGAGTTTGTTTCAATTGTAGGTAAAAGCGGTTGCGGTAAATCAACATTATTGTATCTTTTATCTACAATGGATACGGATTACACAGGCGAAATTTATGTAAACGATGTGTTGCTAACCGGCAAAACGCAGAATGAGTTAGCTGCTTTTCGTAATGAGCATATTGGCTTTGTATTTCAGTTTCACTTTTTATTGCCCGAGTTTACGGCACTACAGAACGTAATGTTGCCGGCCCAAAAAACAGGTAAGTATTCAAAAAAGGAATGCGAAGAAAGAGCTTACGAAAAACTGAAATGGCTGGATATGGATAAATTTGCCACCAAGCTTTCCTCTAAACTTTCGGGTGGACAGCAACAGCGGGTGGCTATTGCCCGGGCCTTAGTAAACGACCCTACCATTATTATGGGCGATGAACCAACGGGCAATCTCGATTCGGTAAATACAAAAAACGTTTTCGATATTTTAAAAGACCTTGCAATAACCAAGCATCAAACTATTATTGCGGTAACGCACGATAGTGAGTTTGCCCAAAATACCGACCGCATAATTGAAATGAAAGATGGCGAAATAATAAGCCAATGAAACTAAAAGAGGAAACCCGTATTGCCCTGTTTTCGCTAAGCGTAATATTTGTAGTATTTACGATAGTTAAGTTTTTGTTCTTTCCCGAGCAGAGCCTGCTTTGGCATGCACTAACCGGTGGGGTAGGCATTGTTTTTATTTTGTTTTTTGGTTTTATAGTGAAGTGGATAGATGCTTACTTTGATAAGGTTTTTCCGTTTGAACGAAACATTGTCCGCCGAATTTTTCTTCAGTTTATTGTAACTCTTTCTATCCTCTTTTTCTTTCGTTACCTGAGTGCATTCTTTTTTTTAGAGTATATACACATGCACATCAGCCGCGAGTTGTGGATTGTTTCTTTTGTTATCAATACCTTTATGGTGCTTTCTATTATCCTTTCCATTTTCGGGTATCATTTTTTCAGGCGGTGGAAGGAGCAGCAGATATTAGCAGCAGAGCTTGGGGAAGAAAAGGCCCTGGTGCAATACGATAATTTAAAAAATCAGCTTAACCCGCACTTTTTGTTCAATGCTTTATCCGCTCTTAATTCGTTGATATTTGAGAACCCCCAACTGGCCTCCGATTTTTTGCAGCAGCTGTCAAAGGTTTATCGGTATGTTTTAGAGAACAAGGATAAAAACGTTGTGAGTCTGCAAACCGAAGTTGATTTTGTAAGCCATTACGTTAAGTTGCTCGAAACACGGTTTGGCGACGGGCTTAATGTGGTTTTTGAAATAGATGCTAATGCCAGCGAAAAGGCTATTGTGCCGGTTACTATTCAAATTTTGGTAGAAAACGCGGTTAAGCATAATACCACGTCCAAAGATTCGCCGCTGGTTATTAAAATTAAAACCGAGGGTGATTACCTTGCCGTTGAAAATAACTTACAGAAAAAAGGAGCAATTGAAACGTCGAACGGACAGGGTTTGGAAAATTTGAAGAACTTATACCGCTTTATTTCGGATAAACCTGTGCATGTGATTGAAACGGCAGATTCATTTGCAGTTAAAATTCCATTATCTTAAATATTGTATTGGCTGTTGGCTTATTTTGTATTTATCTATGCACTATTAACCATTCACTATACATCCTACTATGAAAGTTGTAATAATTGAAGATGAACCGTTAACAGCTAAAAACCTGCAACGCATGCTTAAGCAAATAGATGCATCGGCAGAGGTTGTTGCCGTGTTGGATTCTGTGGCCGCATCGGTAAAATGGTTTAAAGACAGCGGCCAGCCCGATTTGATTTTCATGGATATACAACTGGCCGATGGGGTTAGCTTCGATATTTTTGATAAAGTAAAAATCGAAAAGCCGGTAATATTTACCACCGCTTATAATGAGTATGCTATAAGGGCTTTTAAAGTGAATAGTGTAGATTATTTGCTAAAGCCTTTAGATAAAGAGCAACTGCAAGCTGCCTTCGATAAGTTTAAGAGACATTATCAGCCGGGCGTTGCTTTGCCTGCCGGGCAATTGCAAGCATTTGTAGCTGGGTACCGGCAAGAAACTCTGGCTAAGTATAAAGAGCGCTTTTTGGCTCATTACAAAGCCGGCATAGTACCCTTGCCAGAAAGTAAGGTCGCCTATTTTGTAAAGGATACTATTATTTACCTGGTTACCACCGATAATGAAAAACTTGTTACCGATTATAATACCATTGATGAGATTGAAGAGGTGGTAAACCCTGCACGCTTTTTTCGGGCCAACCGGCAAATGATTATACATGTAAACCAGGTAGATACTTATAAGAAACACGATACCGGTAAAATTGAAGTGCACCTTAAGTGCGATAAAAATGCCACTGCCGATGTAAGTCGCGAAAAGGCGAACGAGTTTGTAAACTGGATAGACCAATAAGAAACTATGCAACCGGAGTTACAAAGAGCAATAGCAGATATTAATGCTGTTACCATGGATGTGAAAAGCTGCTTCGCTCACTTATCGCCCGCGCAGTTAAATTGGAAGCCTGCGGCCGATAAATGGAGTGTTGCACAATGCCTTGATCATTTGATTGTTTCTAACAAAACTTACTATCCACAGTTAAACCGTGTGATTGATGGCACTTATAAAAAATCGTTGTACCAACGTATAAAACCACTGTCGGATTTTTTTAGTGCCTGGTTGGTAAAAGAAACCGGGCCTGTGGTAGGCAAGCCGATGAAAAACCCGGCAGCCTTTAGCCCCTCACAAAGTGATCTGCCTGCTGCCATGGTTGCCCATTTTGAACGTAATCAGCAAGAATTTACGGCACTTCTGCAGCAACTGGATAAGGTAGATTTAGAAAGTACAGTTATTTGCTCACCTGCGGCGGGCTTCATTACTTATAACCTTTGCCATTTACTGGCCATTTTGGCGGGGCATGAGCAACGTCACTTAGCGCAGGCAAAAAATGTTACCAACCATCCCAATTTCGGGCAGTAACAATTGTTACATACAGTTATTCGCTTTTTTAATCAATTTTGCACGGCAATAATGATTAGCAATGAAAGTTGAGCAGATTTATACAGGTTGCCTTGCCGAGGCTGCCTACTATATAGAAAGTAATGGCGAATGCGCTATCATAGACCCGCTGCGCGAAGTAGGCTCGTATATTAAGAAAGCAGAAAAGGACGGAGCTAAAATCAAATACATTTTCGAAACTCACTTTCATGCGGATTTTGTTTCGGGCCATGTGGAGTTGGCTGAGCGCACCGGCGCTAAAATTGTTTTTGGCCCAAACGCGCAATGCGGATTTGATTGTTACAGCTCCAAGGATGGAGAAGACTTTAAAGTTGGCAATGTTACTATAAGGGTATTGCATACTCCCGGACACACTTTGGAGTCGAGCACTTTTTTACTGTTGGATGAAAGCGGAAAGCAACACTGCATTTTTACCGGCGATACCTTATTTATTGGCGATGTAGGCCGCCCGGACCTAGCTATAAAATCTGACCTTACGCAGGAGGATTTGGCAGGCATGCTGTATGATTCTCTGCACGCTAAAATTTTAACCTTACCAGATGATGTAATTGTTTATCCTGCACATGGTGCAGGGTCAGCCTGTGGTAAAAGTATGAGTAAAGAAACCTTCGATAGCCTGGGCCATCAAAAAAAGGTAAACTATGCTTTGCAAAATATTTCGAAGCCTGAATTTATAAAACAGGTAACCGATGGCTTAATGCCTCCGCCGCAATACTTTGCAAAAAATGCCATGTTGAATAAAGAAGGTGCGGGCAACATGGAGGAAGTGTACGAGCATGGCTTGCAAAAGCTTTCGCCGGCGGCTTTTGAAGTAGCCGCCGAACAAACCGGTGCGCTTGTGCTTGATACCCGCGATGCCCAGGTGTTTGCCAAAGCCTTTATACCTAATGCGGTAAACATTGGCCTAAATGGTCAATTTGCGGTTTGGGTGGGTACTTTAATAACAGATTTAAAGCAACCCATACTCTTAGTTTGCGATGAAGGCAAGGAACAGGAATGCGTTATGCGCCTGGCGCGGGTAGGCTATGATAATACAATTGGTTATTTGGATGGTGGAATACAAGCCTGGCAGGCAGCGGGTAGGGAAGTAGATACTATTACGTCTATAAATGCAGAGGAGTTTGCCGCAAGGTTTAAGCAAGGCCTTAATGTGCTGGATGTGCGCAAGCCGGGTGAATATGAAACGGGCCATGTGGTTGGAGCGGCAAACCGACCGTTAGATTTTATAAATGAGTGGACGAATGAGAAAGACCGGAATAAAACTTACTATGTTCACTGTGCCGGTGGGTACCGTAGTATGGTTACAGCTTCTATATTGAAAGCCCGAGGATTTGAAAATATAGTAGAAGTGGCAGGCGGTTTTGGTGCAATTGCCAAAACCGAGGTACCACAAACAATTTTAACCGAACAAAAACATTAAATAGTAAATATGAAATCGTTAACCACTCTATTCGTCCTGCTTTTATTATTTACCGGCTGCAATGGGCAAAATGCGCAGGTAAAAAATATAAACCCAGCCGCCTTTGAGGCTGCTATTAATAAAGGCGATATACAATTAATTGATGTGCGCACGCCCGAAGAGTTTAGCGAAAAACATATAGCTGGTGCTACTAACATAAATATTAACGATGCGGGGTTTGATAAAAAACTAAATGCACTGGACAAAAGTAAACCTGTTTATGTTTACTGCCTTGCCGGTGGCCGTAGCAAAAAAGCCGCTGATATTGCTGCTACTAATGGATTTAAAGAGGTTTATAATTTAGAGTATGGGATTAATTCGTGGTTAAGCGAGAAAAAACCGGTAGTAGGTGGTAATGGCGAGAAGGTGCAACAGGGTGTTGTAGGGATGAGTTTAGATGATTACCTGGCCCATTTAAAAGCAAGCTCTAAACTGGTATTGGTAGATTTTAATGCTGTTTGGTGTGGCCCTTGCAAAATCTTAAAACCAATTGTGCACAGGGTAGAGAAAAGGAACGCCGACAAGGTGGAGGTATTCGAAATTGATGTAGATAAAAACTCAACACTCGCAAATACGATGAACATACGGGCTATTCCTTTACTTATACTTTATAAAGGCGGTAAAGAGGTATGGCGCAATATGGGCCTGGCCGAAGAAGAGTTAATTGAAAATAAACTGAAGGAGTTTTCTAAGTAAGAGAGTTGCGCTGAAAACTTATAGACGATACCATCTTTTTAAAAGAAAGATGGCATCTTTGTTTTTATGATAAGGCATTATAATATTAGCATAAGCGGCAAGGTACATGGGGTGTTTTTTCGGGCATCTACTGAAAAAATGGCAAACCTTTTAGGGGTTAAGGGCTTTGTTCAAAACGAACCTGATGGAACTGTTTATTGCGAGGCAGAAGGAGAGGAGGATATGCTAACCAGGTTTATACAATGGTGCCACCATGGGCCGGAACATGCAAAGGTGGATTATGTATCAGTTAATGATGGGCCAATTAAAAACTTTACAGAATTTAAGCAGAACCGTTTTTAACGATCCTGCTTAAACAATTGATTTTATAAATTAGAAAGTAACTATGCCTATGTTGCTGGTGGTACCGGTTGTTACCACAACCCCGCTAACGGTTATTGGTAGAGAAGGAAAAGCTGGTGTTAAGGTTACATCGTAGGTGCCTGCCGGAAGACCCGATAACAAGAACTCACCGTTGGCGTTTGTTGCCGATGAATAAGAAACTCCGTTAGAAGTAGCGGTTACGGCTACTAATGTACCTATTGGGGTAATACTTCCTCTTATGGCGCCATTCAAGGCAACTTCGATAGTTCTTATAACTGGTTTTAAACTAAAGTTACCATTGCCTTGTTCCACTACGCTTTGGTTAGCGTCAAAATCCAACAATATTGCATAAGTAACCCCTGGTTCAAAGGTTTTATGTACCTGCACTTTTAAGCCCGATTGCTGTGCGCTTGGTGTAGATAAAGGATGGCTTACACCGTTTACTACCACCGAGTTATTTGGCCCCAATATCAGGCGTATTTGAGATACTTCTCCCGCTGCTAAATCGCCAGCGGCCAATAGGGTATCAACGCCATTTGAAAGCGCTAATAGATCGTAAATGCCTGCCTGTGTATTTAACATCACCGCACCTCCTCCGCTGCCAGTAATTTCCACCTGTTGCACGTCTATCAATACGGCGTCATATTGGCCCGGGGCATCTGTCATCCGAACGTTTAGGTGCGACATACCCGAGGCTGTTTTCTTATCATCCTTATTACAAGCGCTTATTGCAAAAAACAAAGTTGCCGCAACTGCCAAATATTTTATCTTTTTCATACAAATCTGTTTAATGTTAAATTATAGTAGGCTCTTATCCATTGTTGTGCCACGCAGTATATTGCCGCTATGTTTCCTCAATCTTTAAAAGCATATTTTCAGCATCGCTTTCAAATACACCAGGCTGAAAGTTTAAGCGGAGGTTGCATTAATGATTGTTACAGATTAAATACAACCTCTGGCTACTTCTTTATCAAAATAAATTCCGCATCAGCGTATCCGGGTATGTTTCAGGCAGAGGCCGATGCCCTAAAGTTGTTGAGGCAAACTAATACTGTTTCGGTGCCCGAAGTTTTGGAAGTCGGCACTTATGAAAATCTGGCCTATCTTTTATTAGAATACATTGAACCCGGAATAGCAGGCTTGCATACCCAGGCAGAGATGGGACGACAACTGGCTCTGTTGCACAAACAAACGGCCGATTCTTTTGGCTTACACTTCCATAATTACATCGGCTCGCTTGCCCAACGCAATGCACAACTTGGAGGCTGGGCTGGGTTTTTTGTAGAAATGCGCCTAAGGCCGCAAACAGAGCTGGCTTTGGCAAAGGGCCTGTTAGGTAAAGCTGATATAGAAGATTTTGAAAAACTTTACACTAAGTTGAAATTACTCTTCCCAACTGAAAAGCCGGCCTTGCTTCATGGCGATTTATGGAGCGGTAATTACCTGATTGGTGCCGCAGGTAAGCCGTGGTTTATAGATCCCGCCAGTTACTACGGCCACCGAGAAATGGATTTGGCCATGACTAAATTGTTCGGTGGCTTTTCATCCGATTTCTACAATGCGTATAACGAAATTTATCCCTTAGAAGCGGGATGGCTTACAAGGGTAGATTTATGCAATCTATACCCGCTGCTGGTACATGTGAATTTGTTTGGGGGTAGTTATGTAGGGCAGGTGGAACAAGCACTAAGTAAGTATTTGTAATTACTTAATGTGTTAGTCTTTTTCAGTAGCCAATTTTTCGCTAAAAAATAATTTACAAAGTTTACAATTTTTGCGCGGCTGTTACGACACACAAGCATAACCACTTTTATAAATCCTAGTAACACCACCCCCAAGCCATGGCATCCGCTTTATCCAGTTCTGCTAAACCCACACACCGGGTTTTATGTCTTTTGTTTTTTGTAATGTTTTTGGGCCTTCCGGCCAATGCACAGGTCAATCCAAATAATGTGGAGATTGTGCGCGATAAATTTGGAGTGCCGCATATATATGGTAAAACCGATGCCGAAACTACCTATGGTTTAGCCTGGGCAAACAGCGAAGACGATTTTAAAACCATTCAAAAAATGTTGCTGGCTGTAAAAGGTCGCTTGGCTGAAGTAGATGGTAAAGATGGTGCCATACTGGATATGCTATCTTTTATATCCGGTGCGGCGGAAGTGGTAGATAGCAACTACGAAAAATCGTTTACCCCGGCTTACAAAAAGTTGATAGAAGCTTACGCCCAGGGTTTGAACGAATATGCTGCTACACACACCAGTGAATTACTAAGGCCCGGCTTGTTTCCGGTAACCACGCATGACATAATAGCGCAGAACGTATTAACCGAAATGCTGCTTACCAATGTTTACATAGATATTATGAAAATATTTAAAGGTAGCATTAAGGATTACGAAGGTAACCTGCCTTCTGGCTCTAATGCTTTTGCTTTAAACAGCAGCCGCACTAAAGATGGTAAAACCTATTTAGCCGTTAATTCTCACCAGCCCTTAGAAGGTATGTTCAGTTGGTACGAGGCCCATTTGGTGAGCGATGAAGGCCTGAATATTTTAGGTGGCACCTTTCCGGGTGGTATGAGCATTTTCCATGGAACCAACCAATACCTGGGTTGGGCCTGCACACTTAACCACCCCGACCTGAGTGATGTTTACAAGTTGGAGATGAACCCCAAAGCCAAACTGCAGTACAAGTTTGACGGGCAATGGAATACGTTGAGGGAGCGAAAGATTACCGTAAAGGTTAAACTGGGTGCCTTACGCATTCCGGTTACTAAAAGCTTTTACTGGAGTAAATACGGAACTACCATCAAGAATAAAGATGGCTTTTACTCGGTGCGCTTTCCGGCCAATATGGATTTAAGGGCCAGCGAGCAGCTGTACCTTATGAACAAGGCCAAAAGCTTTTCGGAGTGGCTGGGTTATATGCGCATGGGTGGCTTTCCGGGTGTAAACTTTATTTATGCCGATAGAACGGATACCATTTACTATGTAAGCAATGGCCAGTTCGGCCACCGCGACCCTGCCTATAACTGGCAACGGGTATTGCCGGGCAATACTTCCAAAACATTATGGCAAATGCCTTTTTGCGCTTTCGATTCACTACCGCAGGTGCTTAACCCTAAAAGTGGTTATATACTTAATACTAATAATAGTTGCTTTACAGTTTCGGGTGCAGGCGATAACCCCGACCCTAAACACTTTAGCCCTACCTGGGGTTTTGGCACCGAGACAAATAATCGAAGTATAATGGGGCATGCTTTAATTGGTAAAAAAGAGAAGTTTGATTACGATGAGTTTAAGTGTGTAAAATATGACTGCGCTTTTAACGATAGCCTATACAGCTATGCACTGACCAATACGCAACTGATGTTTCAACTGGACCCTAAGAAATACCCCGACCTGGCCGACGCCATACAGGTTATTAATAAATGGAACCATCAGGCAGATGTAAATAATAAGGAGGCCTCGCTGGTGGTTTCGGCTATGTATCCTTTAATTGCAAAAATACGCGACGCAGGTCGCGAGTATGAATCGAACACTTTTACCGAAAAGGAATATGCCGATGCATTGCGCGAAGGCAAAAAGCACATGCTTAAATATTTCGGTTCGCTAACAGTGCCGCTGGGCGATGTTCAAAAGCATGTACGCGGTAATGTGGTATTACCCATTGGAGGTATGCCCGAAGTGTTAGCTGCTACTATTACACAACCCTATAAAGAGGGTATGCGCCGTACGATGGTAGGCGAATCGTATATCCAGTTAGTGCGCTTCAGTAAAGATTCGGTACAGATTGAAACGGTGCATGCTTATGGAGCTTCGGCTAAACCGGGTAGCCCACACTTTACCGACCAGATGCAAATGTTTGTAGATAAAAAGCTTAAGCCTATGACACTGGATAGAAAAGCTGTTTACGGCAATGCCGAAGCTATTTATCACCCGCATCAACAACCACATAATGCAGTGGCTGCGAAAGCATCGGCAGAGTAGCTGCAATACGTTTTGATAACTGCTTTGTCAATTTTTTAAGAGCGATAAGGCTCAATTTTTCAGTGTTGAAAAAATAACCTCCCCAATAAAGAATTTGGCATTTTATTGCGTGCTATAACCAACACCCGCCATGGATAGAAAATATTGGGAGACTGTAGCCGTAAACCACGACCAGAAAATTTTTAATGTATTTGGTAACGATAGCAGCCAGGTAATTGTTTCTTGCATTAAGCATTATGCCGGTGCCGGTAAAACAGTGGTAGATATTGGCTGTGCTGTTGGCCGTTGGCTACCCTTGCTTTCCGAAGGGTTCAAAAAAGTTTATGCAGTTGATATTTCGCAACTGTATATCGATAAAGCAAAAGAAAGCCATGGTGGCCTTAAAAACGTAAGTTTTCTTAGGCAGGATATTTCGAAATCAAAGCAGGGTATACCGGCCTGCGATGTAGCCCTTTGTATTAATACCATGCTTACGCCTAACCGCAAGGAGCGTGATGCTGCTTATATAAACACGGCAAAAGTGGTTAAAAAAGGTGGTTACCTTATTTTGGTAGTTCCGGCATTAGAGTCGGCCATGTTTGCGCAGTTTATTTTTAACCACTGGAACAAGGCCGGAAAGTTCGACCCTGTGCGAACCGAAAAAATGAAAGACACCGAAGAGATTTTTGAAGGCGTTATAAAACTGGATACAACCCCCACCAAGCACCATAGTAAAGAAGAGTTACAATTTATTTTAGCCCATTATGGTTTTGAAATGGAACATATAACCAAGGTAGAATACACATGGGACACAGAGTTTACTGCTCCGCCTAAGTGGCTTAAAACCCCAAAGCCATTTGATTGGTTGGTAGTGGCTAAAAGAAGATAAAACAAAACCCCTTTGGATCTTCAAAGGGTTTTGTTTTATAGTTCAACATCTTTCTTTTAAAATACTATTGAGGTTCTTAGGCCCATATTGTTGTTTGTATAACCTAAGCCCGGCGAAGCCATAGTAGGTTCGGGTATAGTAAGGTAAGCGCCTGTATTGCGATGCGATTTCCTTATTAGCACAATGCCACCAGCGGTTAACGCTGCGCCGGTTAGTATGTGAAACGTGCTAAGCGCAGCTCCAAAGGCTACGCCACGGTTTAAATCAGCGCGACTGTTAGGCGATGTTTCAGGGTTATTGTTGATATTGCGATGGTATGTAGAGGCTGCCCATGCACCAAAACCTATTCCCAACGCCATTTTTACAGGGCCTAATACTAATAACGTTACACCACCTTTATATGCGCCATCATGCGCTGAAGCTGCTGCCGGGGTTGCAGCAACACGGTTAAGTAACACATTACCGTGGTAGGGCGATGATGATTTAGGATTAATTTTTACTAATGATGTAATATACGCCGCGGTTCGCACTTGCGAAGTGGCTGTTTGTGCGTTAGCTGCAAATAGAAACAAGCATGCTAATGAGGTTAGTATCGTTTTCATGTTTTATGCATTTAGTTAACCATAATATGCTTAAACTGTACCAGCCGGATTTTGGGGAAGTATATACACGGTTTGGTATCTTGTTTTATCTTTATAAGCACTATGCACCTAATTGCACGCTTCTTATTCAAACTTTTGGGTTGGCGAATATCGGGGCAGGTTCCCAATTTGAACAAGTTTGTGGTAATTATGGCCCCGCATACCAGCGCGTGGGATTTTCCCATAGGCATGCTGGCCAAGTTTATTTTGAATGTGCAGTTTTCATTTTTAGCCAAGCAGGAAATTTTTAAGCCTCCGTTTGGGTTTATATTTAAAGCGCTGGGTGGCATAGCTGTAGATAGAAGTGCAAGCCACAATATGGTCGACCAGGCTGTTAAAACCTTTGCCGAAAGGGAGCACTTTATATTGGCTCTATCTCCTGAGGGCACACGCAAATATGTAGCTAAATGGAAAACTGGTTTTTACTACATAGCACTAAAGGCGCATGTGCCCATTGTATTGGCATTTTTAGATTACGAAAAAAAGCTGGCCGGCATTGGCCCCACCTTTTATCCTACCGGTAATGCAGAACAGGATATTGAAACCATAAAAGCCTTTTACCGCACCATTAAAGGCCGACACCCAGAGCAGGGAGTGCTGTAAATGTAAATTGGAATATTTAAAACAATAAATCCGAAACAATACACCGGTTATGGATGTATTATTTCGGATTTAGGATTTAATATTTCGAGCTTTACTTTCTAGTATGCTCTTGCAAAAATTACCCGCTCTTTACTGGCAGCGCCGCTAAACACGCACTTTCCTTCTTGCTGTGCGTTATTAAGTGGTATGCACCGGATGGTAGCTTTGGTTAGCTCCTTAATTTTCTCTTCAGTCTCGGGTGTTCCATCCCAGTGTGCTGATATAAAGCCCGGTTCTTCAATCGCTTTCAAAAACTCATCCCAGCTGTTTACCTCGCGTATGTGGCTATCGCGGAAGGTTTTGGCGCGGTTGTAAATGTTCTCTTGTATCTCGTTCAGCAGGTTTTCAATATAGCTGCCAATTCCTTCAAACGGCTGGCTGGTTTTTTCTTTGGTATCGCGGCGCGCAACTTCTACCAGGCCGGCGGCATAATCGCGCATACCCATTGCAAGCCTTACCGGTACGCCCTTCATTTCATACTCGGCAAATTTAAAACCCGGGCGCTTGGTGTCGTCATCATCAAACTTTACCGAAATCCCCTTGGCTTTCAATTCTTTTATCAGCGGCTCAAACTTTTCATACAGCTTGGTCATTTCTTCGCCTGCCTTGCCTATTACCACAATTACCACCTGCAAGGGCGCCAGCATAGGGGGTAACACCAAACCATCATCATCGCTATGTGCCATTATAAGAGCACCTATTAAGCGGGTTGATACACCCCACGAGGTTGCATAAACCAGTTCCTGCTTACCTTCTTTATTTAAAAACTTAACATCAAATGCCTTAGCAAAATTTTGACCCAAATAGTGCGATGTTCCGGCTTGTAGCGCCTGTCCATCCTGCATCATAGCTTCAATGCAGTAGGTATCTAAAGCGCCGGCAAAACGTTCGTTAGCTGTTTTTTTACCTTTTACAACCGGTAGCGCCATCCATTTTTCAGCAAATTCTGCATAAACATCCAGCATTCTTTCTGTTTCTTCAATTGCCTCTTTTTCGGTTGAGTGGGCCGTGTGGCCTTCTTGCCATAAAAACTCGGCAGTGCGTAAAAACAGCCGGGTTCGCATTTCCCAGCGCACTACGTTGGCCCATTGGTTTATCAATAAAGGCAAGTCGCGGTAGCTTTGTATCCAGGTTTTATAGGTGTTCCAAATAATGGTTTCTGAGGTGGGCCTTACAATCAGTTCTTCTTCCAATTTTGCGTCAGGGTCTACAATTACACCTTTCCCATTAGGGTCATTAATAAGGCGGTAGTGGGTTACTACGGCACACTCTTTGGCAAAGCCTTCAATATGCGAGGCTTCTTTGCTTAAAAAGCTTTTAGGTATAAATAGCGGAAAGTAGGCATTTACGTGCCCGGTGTCCTTAAACATTTTATCCAGTGCCTGCTGCATTTTCTCCCAAATGGCATAGCCATAGGGCTTAATAACCATGCATCCGCGCACAGCACTGTAATCGGCCAATCCGCCTTTAATTACTAAGTCGTTATACCATTGTGAATAATCGTTAACTCTTGATGTGATTTCCTTTGCCATACAAATTTTGGTACGATGTTTACTTTAAACGTTAAATGTGATGCTAAAATATCAAAATCACCCACGCTTAAACCTTTAATGAATAATTTTGTCTTACATAAAAAACCTACCACAATGAAAAGGGCTATCAAATTTCTTTCTATTGTATTTCTGTTCACTGTTTCTGTAATAGGAAAAGCGGTGGCACAGGATGATGTGTACTACGACCCTAATAAAGATAAAGGACTGCCCGCACAACCTTCCGTTGAGCAGTACGACAACAATACACAAAACCAACAGGCCACCGAAAGTAATACCACGCAATCGGAAACCGATAAAACCGATGGCTATGGAAACCCGGCAGATAAATACGACCCGCGGGATAGTTATACCTCGAATAGCTATGATAATAACTCTTATGCTACCGATGCCGGATACTATGATGAGGATTACGATAGCTATTTTTATACTACCCGCCTTCGCCGCTATTATGCCCCTAATTATGGCACCAGCTACTATAGCTATTGGTATACCCCATCGTATTATGTGGGTTTAAATAATTGGAACTCTCCTTACATCGTATCTTACAGCCCCTGGTATAGCGACCCCTGGTGGAGATGGAATCGCACTACGGTTGTAATAGGTTACGATCCTTTCTACTCTCCTTATTGGAGTTGGAATTTTGGCTGGAACAGTTGCGCCTACTATAATAGCTGGAGCAACCCTTACGGCGGTTGCTTTGGCAATGGCGGTTGGGGCTGGGGTGGTGGAGGTGGCTGGGGTGGCGGCTGCGGCTTCGGCGGTGGTGGATGGGGCTATGGTGGCGGTTACAATAACGGCTATTACAATGGTTATAACAACGGTTACTATAATGGGTATAACGATGGCTACTGGAACTCGAGCGCGTATAATAACAACGGAGGGTTCCATTACTATGGCCCGCGCCATCGCAATGCGGTTAACCAACCTACTTCCGGTAACACAGGTGGTGGCGTTTCTGGTGGAGGGTTAAGCAGCCCGGGTGTAGTTAAGGGTACGACGGTAACTAATGGTGCAGTTATTCCGCGCGAAGGAATTACCAAGCCGGTTAATTTGGGTAATACCCCTAACGGTGTAAAGGTGGAAGCCGGAAGGCCCTACGAAAATGGTTCAACCATTAAAAACGACCCGAGGGGAGCTGTTGTAAACCAACCCACTATTAATACTACCGAAGGCCGTACCAATATTCCGGCAAACAGCGATGGTAGAAACGCATCTAACTTAAAGCCTTTAACCGGTATAGAACCCGCACGCACTAATACTACCGCACCGGTTAATACCAATACCGTAAGGATAGAACAAGCGCGCCCTGCCGACACCAAACCTTTTGTAAGACAAACTTCTGAACCTGAAGGTTGGCACGAAGTACCTGCCGACAGAAACTATGGAAACCGAAAACCAGTGCAGCAACCGGCTTCGCCGGGTAACGACGGCTTGCAGCAACGCGGCAACTACACCAACCAGCAGCCTGGTAACACGGGCTTTCAACAAAGGCCTAATAACGTGCCGGTGCAACAGCCGCAAAGAGCAGGCAATAATGGTGGATGGAACCGTACAGAGCCCCGCACAGTGGAACCACAAAGGCCCATTAACAATGCCCGCGAAATACCGCAGCAGCACCCAGTACAACAGCAACCGGCGCACCAGCAGCCTACCTATCGCGAAGCGCCACGGAATAATTATTCTCCGGCTCCGCAGCAGCGTATGGAAAGCGCACCGCGTATGAACGTTAGTCCATCGCCGCAGGGTGGGGCAGGAGGGTTTAAAAGACGTTAATAGAAATGAACATAGAAGAGAGACGGAATCTGGCATAATAATTTGACCAGATTCCGTTTTTAATTTTGATAAACTAACCGGATATGAAAAAGTGGTGGCCGTTATTGGTAGTTATTATTAGCAGCAGGGCATTTGCCCAGTCGTATAACGATGAGGGCTTGCTTTACACGCAAAGCGGAACTTTTGGAACAGCCCGCACAATTGGTGCAGGTGGTGCCTTTGGCTCGGTAGGGGCTGATTTGGGCAGCCTTGCCACTAACCCGGCCGGTATTGGCCTTTACCGCTCGTTCGATTTTTCGGTTACACCCATGTTAGATATTAAAAAGAATGAAGCGCAGTTTAACGGCAGTTTTAAAAACCAAAGTGCTACGCGCCCGGCTATTACACAAGGGGGCATAGTTTTTACCAAATTGTTTAAGCGAAATAATAGTGAGTTTAGCTTTAACTCAAATAAGCTTAACTCTATATCCTTTGCCATTAATTACCAAAGGCGCAACAGCTTTTCGCGTTCGCAAAGTTTTTTTGGCTACAATAATAACAACTCGGCTATCGATGCTTACGTAGCCTACGCCAACAGTACCAACGCACCTATTAATTTCGAAAACTACTCGGCAGCAGTAGTGTTAGCGCAAGATGCCGGCCTTATAGGCTTCGATTCATTAACCAACTCGTATTACAGCGGGGTAGTAGCTCCTTTGCAACAAAAAGGCACGTTTAATACCCGGGGCGCCATAGACCAGATTGATTTAACCTTTGGTGGAAACGTAAACGATAAACTTTACTTTGGAGCTACCCTGGGAATTCCTATTGCCACCTATATTAACACCGCATCTTTTACCGAGGTTAACGTATACGATTCGGCCTCTGCCTTTTGGGACTATACTTTCGAAAGCAGCCTGCGCACCTCGGGCCTGGGTATAACCGGTAAGTTTGGTTTAATATACCGCCCGGTAGCGTGGGCGCGTATGGGCCTTGCCTATCACATGCCATCGTTTTACAGCCTTACCGAAAGCTATTCTACCACTATGACGGCTAATTACGATAGTGGTTATTATTATCTGCCGGCCGATGCCTACCCGCTTAAGTACAAATCGCGAACCCCCATGCGCGGGGTAGCCAGCGCCAGCTTTTACTTTAAAGAGCATGGCTTCTTTTCGGTAGACTATGAATTTTTAAACTACGGTAGTTCGCGCTTTAATTTTGGCGCTACCCAAAAAACGTTTAGCGATCAGGTAAACGCCTTTCAAAAATCTACGTACACGTTTGGCCATGTGGTTCGCGCGGGTATAGAGGGCAGTTACAAAACCCTGCGCGTAAGGGGTGGCTATAGTTTTACCAGTTCGCCTTATAATAAAGCCAATTTAACCAAAGGTTTTTCGGGTGCCAGGCATACTGCCTCGGTAGGGCTTGGTTACAGGGGGCGTCGGTTCTATGCAGATTTAGCTTATGTGTTTGGTATATCCAAAGATGTTAGTTTACCTTATGCCGATTGGCAGATTAAAAACACGCTCACCTCGCATGCGTTGTTTTTAACCATAGGCTGGAAGATTAGCAGAGATACTGCACCGGCTAAAAAGGCAGCCCCGCAAAGGGCTCCGGATATGAGTTATTAAAAACATCAGTTTCCAAAAAACCTTTGCACAATGCCCAATACACGTGTAACCTTACCCAATTCAAATTTGCCCGATAATTATTCGTGATTCTTGTAAAAAAAACCGAACTTGTCCCCAGTTGGCAAAAGGAGTTGCCGCTAATTACCCTAACCGAATGTTGTGACGATGACAGACGCTACTGTACTTATACTGGACGATGACCGCGATTTAAGAAGGTTGCTTTGCTATCAAATAAGCAAGGCAGGTTTTAAAATACTGGAAGCAGATACCGTGCATGCTGCGCTGGAAGTTTTGAAAAATGAATCGGTGGATGTAGTTTTAAGCGATGTGTTTTTGCCCGATGGTAATGGCGTAGAACTTACTAAAGTTATAAAAGCCGCTTACCCTGATAGTGAAGTAATTGTAATAACCGGCGAGGGCAGGATAGAAGACGGCGTAAAAGCTATTAAAAACGGTGCCTTCGATTACCTGGTAAAAGGCGACGATGTAAACAAATTGATTCAATTGCTTACCCAGGCCGCTGAAAGTGTGGTGGTTAAGCGCAGAATAGCCGACTTAGAGAAAGAAGTAGACGGCCACGCCATCAATAAAACCACCGGCGATATCTTAGCCCAGCATATTGCACAAATTGACCAGGCTACCATGATTGTAAAGGCCATTCAATCACCTTTGCGCCAGCGTATTATGCAGCTTATATTTTTGCACGGGCGCATTACTGTTACCGAAATTTATACGGCACTCAATCTCGAACAATCCATAGCCTCGCAGCATTTAGGTATTTTAAAAGCCGCCAACCTGGTGCATGCCTCGCGCGAGGGCAAAAAAGTGTTTTACTCGGCCAACTATACCGGTATCGAAAAAATTATTGTTTTCGTTCAGCAATTGCTATCCGGCAAGGCGCAGTAAGCGTTAAAAAAATTCCGTTTAGCTTAACCGGTTCGCAAATACCGGTTCATTTATCTATTTTTATGGTATGAAAGTTCCTTTTACGCTACTGCTGTGTTTAGCTGTTTTAAAATTTTCTTACGCGCAAAATAATGTTGGTATTGGTACCAATAACCCCGATGCCTCGGCTCTTTTACATGTAGATGCCAGTAACAAAGGCTTGCTTATACCCAGGCTTTCGGCCGTTCAGCGCATTGCTATTACTACACCGGCTAATGGCCTAATGGTTTACGATACCGACTCGGCCTGCGTGTTTTTTTATAATGCCATTACCGTTTCGTGGGCTTCGCTTTGCAACACACCGGCACCTGCTATTGGCCCCACCGGCCCTACCGGCGCTTTGGGCTTAACCGGAGCAACCGGCCCTACAGGGTTAACAGGCCCAACCGGTGACACCGGCCCTACCGGATTAGCCGGCGCAACGGGTGCCACAGGCAGCACAGGCGCAACGGGCCCGTTAGGCGCTGCTGCAGGCGATTTAAGTGGCAACTATCCTAACCCAACAGTAAGCGGCCTGCAAGGCGTACCGCTAAGTGCTGCAGCACCGGCTACTAATAACCTGCTTATCTATAACGGAACTAACTGGGCACCCACCGACCCTAACGGTTTATTTTGGAAAGTGGATGGAAACACAAGCACCACAGCTTCAACATCGCCAATTGGTACTGCCGTAAACAATAATTTTATAGGCACCACCACCGCTGCCGATTTTGTGGTTGCCACTAATAATTTAGAGCGGGCCCGCTTTACCTCGGCTGGTAATCTGGGCTTGGGCACAGCAACACCCGGCAGGCCACTTACTATAAATAGTGCAACACAAGGCGCCATTCAAATAACCGATGGCTCGCAGGGGGCTGGCTACGTACTTACCAGCGATGCAGCCGGCGTAGGCACCTGGAAACTTCCAAATATTGCTGCCACTTATGGGTCTATTAGCCCAACAGGTGTAAGCATAGCCTACAACACCGCAGGGTATTTATATACCGGCAGCACTATTACATTACCTCCGGGCAAATTTTCGGTAACGGTTACTATGCTTATGAGCGCCAACGCTACTGCTGCACCCAATAACTCTTTCTTTTGGATACGAAGTACATTTTCCGATGCGCCGGGCACACTTTCTGCATCGCCCGATATTATTGGCAGCCCCCTGGCAAGTGGCTCTTTAGTTGGACCGGCCGTGTATGGGCTGGTTAACGGCTCAATAGTTATTAATAATACTTCGGGGGGCAATAAAACGTACTACTACATTGCGGGTAGTACTACCATAGTTAATACTACGGCCACTATGAATGCTTTTGGCAGCAGCGGCTGGCTGGAGGATAATATTATTGCCTTTCCGCTTCAGTAAGGGAGGTTTTTGCAGCTTTTAAGCACTTTTTAATACTTTTTGAAGCAAATTACCCTGCTTTTTAAGCTTAAAAATATGCCGTCAGGCATTGTTACCACGCCATAAAAAATTAGTTTCGTGCCCCCGTTTTTTTCGAACATTCAAACGGCCTAACAAGCAGAATAGTTATGAGCGCACCCTATAAAGAGCCTATCAATAAAATTGAACTGCATTACTTTTTTGCCGATGAGTCGCACAGCATGAATGCCCTTATTCGCAACAAGTGCGAAAGCTACCTGCTGGGTATTCTTAAAGAGATTTCGACGGTATTAAACGCCCGCCTTAAAATAGAAACCGAAGCCTTTAACGAGGGCGGACTTAAAGAACGTTTTGTATTGCTGGGTAAAAGCGAAGTGCTGCGTAGTACGGCCGCCACTATTTTTAACTACGTGCTGCCTTTAGAGGTAGATATTGAAAAAACAGTAAGCGAAGAAAATAAGAACGATAGCAAACAGCGTATTGATAAAATGCGCCGCGAACTGCGCGATTTTGAAAACGACCCGAAGGTGAAAGTAGATATGGAAAACGTGTTCACGCTGTTCCGCAACAACCTTAAAATTATAAAGCTAAAATCGAACTACTACCGCCAAATAACCAACTGCGAAAAGGTAACCAGGCTAAGCGTGCAACTGGTAAACACTGCCGGCGAGCTGGTAGGCAAGGTAAATACCATTAACCGCAAAAGGTTCGATACCTATATGCTTATTGCCGATACCCTTAAGCCCGAAACCAACGAGGCTGCGGTTATCGAAATTGTAAGCCCCGTGCTAAAAAACGGCAGCTACAAGTGGAAGGGTATTTACATACTTACCGGCAAGCTTATCAGCTTTAGCATGAAAGATGATAGCTTTAAAGATACCATTATAAGCCAGGGCCTTCAGTTTAAAAACGGTACCCGCATTGAGTGTGTAATGGAAAGCACCCGCAAAATGAGCGAGTTTGGCGAGGTGGTAGTTACCGGTTACTCGGTGCTGCAGGTCACCAAAAAGCTGGATGATGAGGTGGCTACCGAAATGCCAAGTGTGCGCACCGTTAAAAAGAAGAAAGAGCCGCAAATGCAGCAGTTAGATTTATTTGGCTTTTAAACCCACTAACCGTTATTACTTAGCATGACCCAGGCCCAACTTTTTTTAGCGGAGTTAAAGCGCGAAGCTGTAGCTACCCGCGCCATCTTAGCCGCGGTGCCGGTAGAGCAAGCCGATTGGCAACCACACCCTAAAAGCATGACCATAGGCCGCCTGGCTACCCACATAGCCGAAATACCCGGCTGGTACGATGTTACCCTTAACCAGGATGTATTAGATTTTGCAGCAAGCGCTACTTTTAAAGGCCACGTGGCTAAAACCTCTGCCGAGCTGCTCGATATGTTTGATAAGAATATGCTGCGCGCCGAAGAGATACTCTCTACCTTCCCCGATGAGCGGCTAAAAGAAACCTGGACCATGCGCGCCGGCGAGCAGGTGTTTTTTGTGCTGCCTAAAGATGAGGTAGTGCGCACCTGGTGCCTAAACCACTGGTACCACCACCGCGCCCAGTTAGGCGTGTTTCTGCGCCTGCTAAATGTGCCCCTGCCGGGCACCTACGGCCCCTCGGCCGATAGCGGGGTAAATCCTACTAAGTAATACTTACTTTAGTTGCCTATGGCACGTATTTTAACCCTGCTCATTTTGCTCTCAGCTATTTGTTCCTTTCAAAGCTGTTTAAAGTGTAAGGGTGACGGCAAAAACTCGGGTGTTATAGTAGGCCCCGCTCCTGATGTGTTTTGTGGCTATGGCTTTGGCGGCCACACGGTAGTAACATCACAACAGCAGTTAGATTCTATAAATAACGGACCATGCAATTCTAAAGATTCTGTTGATTTTAATACCTATACAATATTGGGAAATGAGGGTGTTGGAAGTTGCCGTAGCAATTTTGACCGCGATGTAAAGATAGATTACGCTAACGCTAAGTATGTTTATACCACTACCGAGAATAGCTGCTTTTGTTGGAATAAGAAAGCCGCAGTATTTTCTAATTTGGTATTGGTTCCAAAATTGCCGCCGGGGTATATAGTAGAGTTTGTTGAGAGAGGGGAATAGCGCTGCAAAATTAAAAGGGGAGCAATGCAATATCAATAACGGCTTATACGTTTATTGGTAAATATTGCACTATGCGAAACCACCTACCCCTGTTTGTGTTACTCGCCATTTTGTTTTTTAGCCATAATGCTACGGCGGCTGTAACCAATACTACCCACTACATTTATTTTCAAACCGATTCGTTTAATGTAGCCGCGCAGGAACAGGCGCAGTTGAGTGAGCTAATAAGCGGGCTACCAACCAGCGGCGAAACTGAAGTATGGGTTACCGGCCACACCGATGCCGAAGGCAACAGCCAATACAACCGCAACCTTTCGCAGTTGCGGGCTGCTTCGGTAATCAAAAATATGATTGCCCTGGGTTTGCCGGCCGATGCAATACATCAGAATTATTTAGGCGAAAATAAGCCTGCTGCCAGCAACAGTAATGAAAACGGTAAAGCGAAAAACCGCAGAGTAGAGATTGTAATAAAGCATACCGAACTTAATTCGATGGCAGAAATGATTTCGGCCGATGCTTCTTTGGCTCCTCAACAATTTGAAATTTCTGCGGCTAGCGCACAAACTATCAAAGGCAATAAAGGCATTGAAATTACTATACCCGCCGGAGCCTTTGCCGATGCCAACGGCAAACTGGTAGCAGCAGGTAAAGTAAATGTTAGCCTTACGGAGTATACTGATGTAGCTACTGCGTTTTTACATGGGATTACCAGCATGTCTGATAAAGGCCTGCTGCAAAGTGGCGGCATGTTTAATATTGCCGCATCTGCCAACGGTTCGCCTTTGCAATTGGCCACCGGTAAGGAATTAGGAGTTAAAATTCCGGCAATAAACCCTGAGCCGGATATGAAGGTTTATATAAGCAAACCGGATACTGCGGGTAAATTAATCTGGACCGAAACAGCGGCCGCATTTAAGCCCCTTACGCAGCCTGCGGATACTCAAAAAATTAATCTGCAGCGTAATAAGTATGATTCGTTTTTGGCTGCTGTATTTTCGGCGCCAAATGCAGAGGCATTTTCCGGTATAAAGGCCTTTACCCTTAAACAGCCGGCAATGCCCATTCGCCCTAAGCTATATTTGGATAAAGAGAAGACTTTAAAAGATTCGGGTTTGCGCTACGTAAGTAAAAACAAAAAAATACAGCAAAAAATGCTCGCCCGTATTAACGATAACATTACAAAGAACAATGCGCGCAGGCAATTGAAGTACGAGCAAAAACTGGCTGCTTACCTGGCCGATTCGGCGGCCTACCCGCAAAAACTAAAAGAGTATCAGACTACCCGTGTTGAGTTTGCCCAATATTATATGAATGTTAGAATGGCCCTCGATTCGTTTAGAAACGAATATTTCCAATGGGTAATTAAAAAAAGAACACAGTATTATTTGAAAACTGTTTTAGCAGCCAGCGAAAACGGAAAGCTTTATAATACCAACCTGGTGCAGAACCTAAAAAACTTTTGCGGCAGTGGCAATAGTGTTATGCGCGATTATGCACTTGAACGTAAAATTGATGAAGCATATTTTAAAGCATCGTTGGTGCGCGGAGCAGAGTGTAGAAAAGTAATTTTTTACCGAGAAAATTTGCAGATAGCAATGAATACGATGGACCCCGAACTTAAAGGTGTAATGACAGCGCTTGTAGATGATAACCCTTACCTTTCTGCCAGCGAAAAACAATTGCAAAAAGCAGCTATTAGCAATGGCTATGTGGCATCATCTGGCATGCATTATGCCAAACCGGTTAGCTATTACGATGCCACCATCGGGCAATTGGGTTATGTAAACTGCGACCGGTTGATGAACACCGATAATGTGGTGGCAATGATGGTTAGCCTTAACCAGGCTGCAGAATCGGTGGCTTTTGTAAAAGGTATAAACGCCTCGCAACATATTTACGATGGCAACAACAAGTTTAAAAAAGATGAAGAGTTAAGGTTGTTAAGCGTTTATTTCGAAAACGGCCGGCCACAGGTTGCCTTTAAAGAGCTAAAGGCCAGCGCAGATAAAGTGCAGTTGGAATATAAAGAAATGAAGGCAGATGAGTTTAAGCAGCTGGTGCTTTCGTTTATTTAAGTGCTAATAAGTAATTATGTTCCAATAAAAACAAAGGCGTTTATTTTTTAATATACGCAGTCTTCCCGAAATATCGGGATGAAACAAGCCTCCCAAAAATGTATTATATAGCATTACCGGTGGTAGGGGAGCGCACTTTAAGGGCAAAATTTGCTGCCTCGAAATTTTTGTTTGGCAAATAATTGACAAGTACCAAAGCATAATTTAATTTAGTAGCGCCGTAGCAATATTGATGGTGCCTTTTAATAATTGAGCGATGAACCCTGCTTATATTTTACTTGTTATTCCCTTCTTTTTTTTGGCCATGGGCGTGGAGTGGTTTTATGGTTACAGCCGCCAAAAAAACTGGTACAGGCTGAACGATTCGGTAAATAATTTGGTAATTGGCCTTGGCCAGCAGCTGTGGAGCCTGCTTAGCAAGGCCTTTTTGCTGGGCGTGTATTATGTTATATATAAGAACTACGCGTTTTTTCATATACCGGCAACGTGGTGGAGCTTTGTGCTGTGTTTAATAACCTTCGATTTCTTTTTTTACTGGGCGCACCGCTGGGGGCACGAAATGAATGTGTTTTGGGCGGCGCACAGTGTACACCACCAAAGCGAGGAGTATAATTTAAGTGTGGCATTGCGCCAATCGTGGTTTCACAACATTTTGGCCTTTGTAATTTTTCTGCCCATACCGCTAATGGGTTTCGACCCTAAAATATTTGGCCTGGCGGCGGTGGTTCAAACCCTGTACCAGTTCCCTATACATACCAAGGCCATCTATAAGTTTCACCCCTGGATAGAGTATTGGTTTAACACCCCCAGCCACCACCGGGTGCACCATGCTACTAACCCCAAATACATTGATAAGAACCACGCGGGCGTGTTTATGATATGGGACCGTATGTTTGGCACTTTTGTAGAAGAGGAAGATAACGTGCCTATTTACTACGGCGTTACCACCCAGCTAAAAAGCTGGAACCCGGTATGGGCCAACACCCACTATTTTTTAGAGATGTGGCAAAAGGCCCGCAACATGAAGGCGGCCGATAAGCTTAGAATGATATTTGCTGCACCCGGCTGGCTGCCCGACTATATGGGCGGTACCCAACCCATACCCGACCCCGCTAAAACGCATGTAGAGAAATACGATGCCGATACCAACGTTTACTTTAAAATATATGTGGTGCTGCAATACTTTATAATGCTGGGCGGTGCGGTAATGTATATGAGCCACTTTAAAGAGATAACGCTGTTTTACAAAACGGTTTTCTTTTTATTGCTAATGATAACCATGCTAATAACCGGTGCCATTTTTGAAAATAAAAAGTGGGTAGTGTATGCCGAGTATGCAAGGCTGGTATTGATAATGGTAAGTCTTAATACCTTCTACTATTTTTGGTATTTAAACTGGTTTAACTTTACTATTATAGTATCGTCAATAGCGTTTGCCGCCTGTGTAATATTTTTTAGCTACTCGTACTTTAGCGGGCGCAATAAGGTGGCCACCAACTCCCTGGCCGAATAATTTTGTTGTTTTTAAAGGTTAAAACCTGCTTGTGGTTATCCACATAAGGCAATAAAATAATTAGCCGTTGCAAATACGGAAAAATTGCATATTCGCGTTCTCATTTTAATCAAAACGAAACTACAAATGAAAAAACTGCTTTTAGCCATTTGCCTTATCGGCTTCGCTTACTCAGGGTTTAGCGCAGAAAGCCAGGGAGTGCTTGATTTTAGAAATATCTTCTGGGGCACGCCTATCGACTCTGTTTACCGCGACGGCAAAAAACTTGAGTTTACCAAGGACCGTATGTCGCTTATTAAAAACGCTTATTTTTTACAGGGCGACGACCAGATGCTGGGTGCTGTAAAGCTGGATAAAGTGCTTTATATTTTTAACGATGAGAACCGCTTTTACAAAGTGTTTTTACAAGGTGGTTTAGACCAGGTAGAGCAAATGCGTTTCATTCTTACCTACAAATTCGGCGATTTCCGTAACGAAAGCTGGGTAGACGATAGCCACATTATGCAATGGTTGGTTAAAGATGTAACCTTTACTTTAAAAGAAATTACCAAATCGCGCTTTGAGCTTACTATTGAAAGTAGCTGGCAGGCAAGCGAAGATTATAAGAAGAATACAAGTGTAGACGACTTTTAATTGGTAGCTAGCATTAAACTTTATAAATCCCTGCCTGTTTACCCGGCGGGGATTTTTTTTGAGTGGGAGGGGAGGAGTCATCCGATGACTTCTCGGTTATAGCGGGAGCTATTCAGATTTAAAGTCGAGCCATTGGTTATAGAAGTCATCGGATGACTAAACACTGAGATGGAATTAGAATTGCAGTATAACAATCTGTAACAACCAATATGATAAGCTAAATTTTATTTTAGCGTTTTAATAGAAATGTTTAATGGATAACAACGAAGAAAAACTTCCTCCTTTCTCATACCGCAAGCAGCAAGCTACCAACCCTTATAAGCCCTTTATATATGCACTAATACTATCGTTTGGTATAATGCTGGGTTTTGTAATAAACACTATTACCAGCGGTAAGCAGGCCATTACCAGCCACAGCTACGATAAAATTGAAGATATACTTAATTACATAGACCAGAAGTATGTGGATACCATTAACCGCACGCAGTTAATGGATAAAACGATTGATAAGATGCTCTCTAACCTCGATCCGCACTCGGTATATATACCGGCACAGGATGTTAGCGAAATGAACGAGGGGCTGGAAGGTAACTTTGAAGGTATAGGTATTGAGTTTTTTATAGTGCAGGATACTATTACGGTGGTTAACGCCATTGCGGGCGGCCCATCGGAACTGGTAGGCATAAAAGCCGGCGACCGTATTATTAAAATAGACGATAGCGTGGTAGCGGGTATTAAAATAAAAGATACCGAAGTAAAACACCGCCTGCGCGGGCCTAAAGGTACCAACGTAAAAGTATCGGTGCTGCGCAGCAGTAATAATAAATTAAGAGACTTTGATATTTCGCGCGATAAAATACCGTTGTATAGTGTAGATGCTGCTTACATGATAAATGATGAAGTAGGCTACATACGCATTGGCCAGTTTAGCGCTACCACCCATAAAGAGTTTGCCGAAAAGGTAAGAGACCTGCAAACACAGGGTTTAAAGAAGCTGGTAATTGATTTGCGCGGAAACCCCGGTGGGTATTTACAGGCTGCCACCAGCATTGCCGATGAGTTGATTAGCGGCGAAAAACTATTGGTGTATACCAACGGTAAAGCTTACGACCGCCAGGATTACAAAGCAAGCAAAGATGGATTGTTTGAAAAAGGCCCTTTGGCAATATTAATCGACCAGGGGTCGGCCTCGGCCAGCGAAATTCTTTCGGGTGCGGTTCAGGATTGGGATCGCGGAACAATAGTAGGCCGAACATCGTTTGGTAAAGGTTTGGTGCAAGAGCAATACGATTTGCCCGATAACTCTGCCATCCGTTTAACGGTTGCCCGCTATTATACGCCATCTGGCCGTTGTATACAACGCTCATATGACAAGGGGCTTGAGGAATATTATAACGATATACCCCTGCGCATAGCCCGTGGCGAATTTGTGCATGAAGATAGCATTGCCAGCACCGATACCACCGTTTACCAAACCAGTAAGGGCAAGCGCGTATATGGCGGGGGAGGAATAAGGCCCGATATTTTTGTGCCTATGGATACCAGCGGCGACAACGAATATTTTTATACAGTGCGTTCGTTTATACCCGAGTTTGTATACAAATACTCATCGAAAAATGAGAATTTGCTGGATGGATATAAAACAGTAAGCGATTTTAAAAAGGGATTTGTAATTACCGGCGAGCTTGAAAAAGATTTTTATGCCTATGCCGAAAGTGCAGGCCTAAAACGCAACGCTGCCCGCGAAAAGAAAGTGGAAGAAAGAGTGAAGCTTAACCTAAAAGCATTTTTTGCCAAGCAACTATGGCGAATGGACGGATACTACAATATTGCCAACTCCGACGATGCCGTTTTGTTAAAGGCAGTGCAAAGCCTGCAATAGGTAAAATAAAAAAGCCCTGCATTAAGCGGGGCTTTTTTATTGCTAATCTGAATATAATTTAAGCTATAGTTTTTTTACTAACCGCACAAACAAACAGAAAAGCGGGAAAAGAGTAGAAATTTACGCCTTTTTGGTAATTGTAATTGATTTACGCAAAACCTTTGCAGGGTATTGCTTTGCGTATTTAGCCGAGGCGAAACGACCGGTTGCTTTGTTTAAGTAAACGGTTTGCTTGTGGGTAACAGTTTTTGCTTTTTTTGCCATGGGTTTAATTTTTTTAGTTTAACCAAATCTATATTAATTATTTAGTTACTGCAAATTTTTAAACCTGCCTGTTACGAAAAAATGCCTTAAAACGACCGATTATCCCCTTTTTTCAACCCAATCCAAATTGGCTTGTTAAAAAAAACTCATAGGGGGAATTGTTTAAAACGACAGGTTTTGCTGCCTAAAAATTTATGACTTGTAAATATGGGGTATGGAAGTGTAGCAAAAATAAGATACCGGCACCGGTGGGCCATTATTTAAGTAGTAGGAGCTAATAATGTTAAGCGCATTTTAAGCGCTGCGCATTAACAGCTCTGGCTGTGTTTCAGTTTCTGGTGCAAATAAAGTGTGCTTTAAAGCAAACCTTGTAAGTGCTACATCGTTTTTTAACTCCATTTTTTTCAGTATCCGGGCATGGTGGCTTTTATAAGTATCGTAAGTTACGTTTAATTCTTGTTCAATTTCCAGGTGGGTAGCACCCTTTACTATTAATTCCATTACCTCCCGCTCCCGGCGGGTAAGCACCGAAAGCAATTTCTGTGCAGTATTTAAAGTATTAATGCGCCTTTCGGGTACTTGAGCAACTACCGTATAGTAGTCTTCAATTGCGTTGCGGCAAAATGCATTTAAAAACTTTTGTAGTGTGCCGGGCTCCACATCTTTGTCAAAAAAAGCCCGTGCTCCCTGTTGGTAAGCGTGTTTAATTACTGCCGCTGTGCTTTCGGCACAAATTGCGGCCACAAAAACATTTTTATAGCGGCTGCTTATTTCGTTGCAAATGGTAATGCCTTCGGGCCCTGTACTGCTGGTGCTTAACTCTGCAAATACCAGTTGCGGCTGTAGGGTATTTAGTTTTTCAAACAATTGGTGGCGGTTTTGGCAGCCATCGGCTTTTGCAACCAAGGGCATTTGCCTTAAACAGGCTAAAAGGCCGTGTAAAAAAAGTGGCGAATTGTCAATTGCAAGAATTTTAATAGCAGACATGGGTTGGATTTAGTCAATTATTAAATACTCCGTGTCGTGGCCTGTTAAGCAGGCCGCCGGCGGAATTTCCAGTTCTTAAAATTTACAATCAATATCTCTCAGTGCGGGCCGTTCGCAGAACAAGCCGTGGTGTCATGGGTGCAATGGGCTGCATTGCTTTTCTGCAAGTAAATATGGTATTCATTTTTTTACCATTTCTGCCAACTTTGAATTTGGTGATAAAAACTTTGAATTAGGTCGTTTTTTGGGGGAATTAGGTAAAATGGACTTATTGTAGAATGTATTTTTTTTGAAAGGGATACTTACAAATTGAAGCAGGCACCAGGTAACTATCAGTTAAAAGTGCTCTGCCGATGTAAATACATTTGTATTCACTTTTTTAGCAAGTATTGCCTTGTTTTTAGTTGCTTTTTTTTACGATTATGGAGGCTTTCATTACTTTAAAAATATCCGGTGTTTTTTACCCACAGGGTGTTAGTGGTTAATTTTATGTTTTGCCTTGTTACTTAGCGTAATCGGTATAAATTTGCGAAACCCTTTTAATCAATGGCAAAGTATATTTTTGTAACTGGCGGCGTTACATCCAGTTTAGGTAAAGGAATTTTTGCCGCATCGCTCGCTAAACTTTTGCAGGCTCGTGGTTACCGCGTAACCATTCAAAAATTCGACCCTTATATTAACGTAGATCCCGGAACCCTTAATCCGTATGAGCATGGCGAATGCTATGTTACAGAAGATGGTGCCGAAACCGATTTGGACCTTGGGCACTACGAAAGATTTTTAAACATACCAACCAGCCAGGCTAACAACGTTACCACCGGCAGGGTATACCAAACTGTTATTACTAAAGAGCGCGAAGGTGCTTACCTTGGTAAAACCGTACAGGTAATACCACATATTACCGATGAGATTAAGCACCGGATGCTTATGCTTGGCCAAACCGGTGAGTACGATATTGTAATAACCGAAATTGGCGGAACAGTAGGTGATATAGAGGCTCTGCCTTATATAGAAACACTGCGCCAAATACGCTGGGAACTGGAAGAGCACGATACACTGGTTTGCCATCTTACGCTTATACCGTATTTAAAGAGTGCCAAAGAGCTTAAAACAAAACCTACCCAACACTCGGTAAAAGAGTTGCAGACTATTGGAGTTAGGCCGGATATATTAGTATGCCGCACCGAAATGGAGCTTACCGATGAGATGCGAAAAAAACTGGCGCTGTTTTGCAACGTGGATCGCGACTCGGTAATACAGGCTTTAGATGTAGATAGTATATATGTAGTGCCTTTAGAGATGCTTAAAGAGAAGGCTGACCTTACGGTGTTGCGCAAGTTACAACTAAGCGCCGAAAAACCTGCCGATCTTAAACGCTGGAATGAATTTATACATAAACTACGCAACCCGCAGCACGAGGTGCGCATTGGCCTGGTAGGTAAGTATATCGAGTTGCAGGATGCCTATAAATCAATTCACGAATCGTTTATACATGCCGGTACTCAGCATGAATGTAAAGTAATAGTAGAGCCTATACACTCCGAGCATATTGATGAGCAAAACGTAGCCGAAAAACTGGGCCACCTGCATGGTGTGTTAGTTGCACCGGGTTTTGGTAACCGCGGTATAGAAGGTAAAATAGCAGCCATTAAATATGTACGCGAGAACAATATACCGTTCTTTGGTATTTGCCTGGGTATGCAATGCGCCGTAATTGAGTTTGCCCGCAACGTATTAGGCATGAAGGGTGCCCATAGTACAGAAATGGAACCCGAAACGCCCTACCCGGTAATTGATATGATGGAAGGCCAAAAGAAAATTGTAAACAAAGGCGGCACCATGCGCCTTGGAGCCTACCGTTGCGATTTAGACGATAAATCGCTGGCTTTTAAACTTTATAAAAATGCACACATTAGCGAGCGCCACCGCCACCGCTTCGAGTTTAACAATACCTATTTAACCCAGTTTGAGCAGGCTGGTATGCTGGCTACCGGAAAAAATCCGGATAATAGTTTGGTAGAAATTGTGGAAATTCCATCACATCCGCATTTTATAGGTGTGCAGTTTCATCCCGAGCTTAAAAGCACGGTGTATAATCCGCACGCTTTGTTTGCCGGTTTGGTTGGCGCAGCCCTTACTTATAAAGAGGCCCGCCGCCTGGCAAGGTAAATAACTGTCTTATTACTAAGTAAATATCACATGTGCACACTTAACAGTATGCACCTTGGTCGTTTTCTTTAAAAAACTATTTTTGTTCCATATCAAACAAACATCTATGAAGCTCAAACACCTACTATTGCCTGTTTTCAGTTTTATTTGGTTTAGCATTTATGCACAAAACGGAAAGTTGGCGGGTAAAGTCACTGAAGAGAATGGCGATGCCCTAATTTCGGCCAACGTGGTAATTGATGCCAGCAAAGGCCAGGCAGCCGTAAGCGATTTTGATGGTAACTACGAAATAAAAGAATTACCTGCCGGCACCTACCAGGTAATGTTTAAATACATAGGTAAAGATGCTGAAACACAAAGCGTAACTATTACTGCCGGACAAACTACTACCCTTAATGTAGTAATGAAAGAAAAGCAGCGTATGATAGATGTGGTGGTTGTAACCAGCAGTAAGTACGAAAAGAAACTGAGTGAAGAAACAGTATCGTTGGATGTATTAAAATCTGACGTGTTGAATAACCAGAACGTAACCGACGTTTCGGGTGGGGTGCAAAAAATACCCGGTGTAACCATTGCCGATGGTCAGGCTAATATACGTGGTGGCTCGGGTTGGAGCTACGGAGCAGGCTCGCGCGTGGCAGTATTATACGATGATTTATTAATTACTACGGCTGATGCGGATGATGCTAAATGGAGCATGATGCCCGTTGAAAATATCGACCAGATTGAAGTATTAAAAGGTGCGGCTTCGGCTATCTATGGTTCGGGTGCGCTTAACGGGGTAATAAACGCCCGTATGGCATACCCTACCGATGAGCCTTATACCAAGTTACAAACTTACGCGGGCTTTTACGAAGGACCAACTAAAACCCGCAGTATGAAGTGGTGGCAGGGCCGCCCGCAGTGGTTTGCAGGTTTTAACTTTGCCGACCGTCGTAAAATTGGGCAATGGGATTTAATTACAGGTATTGCTTACAATAACGACCGTGGGTATTTGGATTCATCCGATAATCAGGATTTTAGAATTAACGCCAAAATACGCTACCGCTTTAAAAAAGTAGAAGGCCTTAGCATGGGTGTAAACGTGTTAGGTTACTGGAGCTGGGGTAAAACCTTTTTTATATGGGATAGCGTGGGTAATAAATCTTATAGACCATTGGTAAATACGATTACTGAATACGAAAATGGGCGCTACCTAATAGACCCTTTTGTTAACTACTACGATAAAAGCGGCAACAAATTTTCTTTCCGCTATCGCTACCTTAATTCAAGCAACATAAACAGTACTGGTCAGGGCTCAATAGCACAGCGTAACATTATAGACTTTAGTTACCAGCGCGCTTTCGAAGTTTCGCCAAAGGTTAAGTTTAACTTTGTTGCAGGCGTTGGTGCTAAAATAGATGGCATTGCACCGCCTAAAGACCCTAACGACCCCCGCACCGATTCGATTAAAGAATTACAAGTAGATTCATTTGGCTATGTCCCTTATCCTTATTTGTACGGCGATAAATCTCACAATGCTTATAATACGTCGGTATATGCGCAGGTGGATGGTAAGTTTTTTAATAAACTTAACGTATCGTTAGGTGCCCGCTGGGAGTATTTTAATGTAGATGGACGCAACAGTTTAAAAGAACTTACTTACCCTCTATTCCGTTTAGGCTTAAACTACCAGGCGGCAGAAGCTACGTATATCCGCGCTTCGTTTGGCCAGGGTTTCCGTTACCCATCAATCGCCGAGTTTTTTGTTACTACCAAGTTAGGAGCTATTGAAATTTTCCCTAACAAAAACCTAAAGCCGGAAACCGGTTATGGTGCTGAAATTGGTTTAAAACAAGGTTTTATGTTTGGTAAAAAGAGCCGCACTACCGGCTACTTTGATGTGGCTGGTTTTTGGAACCAATATCAAAATATGATGGAGTTTATGTTTGGTACCTTCGGCGATACTAAAAATGGCGGTCTTGGCGCAGGTTTCTCTTCGCAAAATATTGGCACTACCCGCATTTTGGGTGTAGATGCGGCGTTTGGTGTGCAAACACTGGTAAAGGATGTTGAAATGAACTTCTTAATCGGATATACCTTTATCAATAGCCGCGCACTTAACTGGGATAAACCATTAATACTTTACAATGTGGTAGGCGACACCATTAGACCTAATATGGGTGGGATAATTGGAGGCGCAGTACAGTACGCATATAATTCCGCTAATGCCCCTGCTGGGTTCGATACAGTAAATATGCTTACCTATGGTATGACGTCTTCTTCTAAAACCAATACCCTTAAATATCGCCCTACGCATCAGCTAAAGTTATTGTTTAATATAGTAGCTAAACGTTTCGATTTTAATCTTGATTATCAGTTTATTGGCTACCAAACCAATATCGATTATGCTTTCGTTAGTCCGTTTTTTGCCCAAACTGTTCCTTTATTATTTAAAATTAATTCTTTCACCGGCTTAAAAAACTACCGCGATGCCCAAGAAGCGCGCAATTACCGTGGCGACAATATTTTGAACATGGCTATTGGCTACAAGCCGGTGGATCCGCTTAAAATATCGTTTATCATTAAAAACGTTGCTAACTGGGAGTGGATGCCACGTCCGGGTCGTTTTGAAGCACCACGCAGCTACACAGTTCAGTTAAGCTATAACTTTAGCACCAAGCGCAATAAGACCAACGGCAGCATGTAATTAGGTTGGTTGCTCGCAAATAGCAAAAGGAACGGGGAGTAAAACCTCGTTCCTTTTTTTATGCTACCCAAAATGCTTGGGGTAGCTTTCAGTCTTAAAAGCGCCGGCAATACCTGCATTTACTAAGGACTTAATTTAACTTTTTACCCCCTTTTACCTGTTGATAAACATTGCGCATCTAAGAGATGCTTGTATGGAAAAATTCTATTTTTGAATCATTATCGAAAAATTCGCAATGAGGAATTTGTACTTATTTATCGGGCTGCTGTTGTTTTCAACTTCTGCCTTTGCCCAACCACTTAACCTGCATGGAACTGTAGTTAATAATAAAGGAGTTGCCTTAAGTGGAGTTAAAGTAACTGTTAAAGAAACCGCCGCCAGTGCACAAACCGATAGTACTGGTATGTACAGCCTGTTGGTTGATAGTGGGCAGTATACCCTGCAATTTTTGCTTGCCGGTTATACGGCTGCCAATAAAACAATACTGGTAGTTAACGCTGCCGGCGAAGTAGCGGATATTACACTTACTGCCGAAGAAGCAGTCCCCGTTGAAACTCCTGTTCCGGTAGCGCCTAAGCCCTCCGCAGTCACATCTGAGCCGGTTTTAAAGCCAGCTACCGAGGGCAATAAAATATATGGCACCATTACCGATGAGAAAGACGGAAGCCCGATTATGGGAGCTGTATTGAAGGTGAAGGGTGGCAGCAATGGAACCCAAACCGATATGGATGGTAAATATGCTCTTTATGTGGCCCCCGGAACATACACCCTGGAGGTTAGTTATTTGGGCTATGCCAGGCGAAATATTACAGTAAGCATATTAATTGAAAAAGAGAAGAAGGTTGATATACGCATGACTGAAGAAGTGCGTGAAATGGATATAGTGGTAGTAACGGGCACTAAGTACGAAAAGAAACTGAGCGAAGAAGTAGTTAGTATGGAAGTGCTTAAAAGCTCGGTAATAAACCAAAATAGCGCCCGCATGGATGAAGCCATGAATAAGGTGCCGGGTGTAAATATGTTGGGTAAAACCATAAGTATACGTGGAGGTAGCGGATTTAGCGATGCTACCGGAAACCGGGTATTAGCGCTGTTGGATGATATGCCTATAATTAGTCCCGAGAACGGAAGTATACGTTGGGAAACCGTGCCTATTGAATTATTAGAGCAGGTAGAAATTATAAAAGGAACTGCCTCTGCCCTTTATGGCTCATCGGCGTTAAGCGGGGTGCTTAATATGCGCACTATTAACCCCAAGCCAGAGATGGTAAACAAAGTGCTTATTAACTATGGTTTTTATGATCAGCCTTACCAGCGTAGCTGGAGCCAGTGGTGGAACCGCAAGGTAATTAAGCGCAATGGCGATACTATTAACCGTGTGCAGCACCCTATGTTTGGCGGTGGGCAGTTTTTGCATGCCAAGCAATACGGCGATTTTGGTATAGTACTAAGCGGCAGTTATAACCAGGACCAGGGCTTTAGGCAAAATAACGATTATAAGCGTGCCCGTGCCTCGGCTAAGTTGCGTTATACCCCGCATAAAATGGCTAACCTTACGGTAGGCCTAAACATGAATTTCTTTCACGAAACCCTAAAGGACTTTTTTACCGGCTCAGGTATGGGCAAATTCATTTACGTGCCATCGGAAATTGTGCTTACCCGCACCCGAACGTTTAACATAGACCCATACCTTAATTATTACGATAAAAAAGACAATCGCCATGCTCTTAAGTTTAGGGTATACAATACCATGTATAATAGTAATGCAGGGGTTGCTAGTGGTGGCACCGGCGATAGCACTACCAGTACACAGCTATATTTTGATTACAGTTTTTTACGCAAATTCAAAAAAATAAACCTGGTAGTAACAACCGGCGTAAACGGTTTTTACAGCATAATAAGGGGCAAAACCTTTGGTACTGTCGATTCGGTTTTTACCAACCCTTCAGGCTTATTATATAATACCCGCTATGTGGCTAATGTGGCAGCTTATATACAATTAGAAAAGAGATTTTTCAATAAACTAACCATTACAGGTGGTGTGCGCTTTGAGTTTGCAATGCTCGATACTTCTGTAGTAAAGTATCCGTTTTATGCAATAAAGCGAAAGGGTAAAGCTACCGAAAGCCCTGTAGCCCCACTCTTTAGATTTGGCTTGAATTACCAGGCTACCGAAGGTACATTTATTCGCGCTTCTATAGGGCAGGGCTTCCGCTATCCTTCAATGGCTGAAAAATTTGTGCATACAGTTAGAAGCGGTGCAGAGGTTTTTCCTAACGATACATTACGCCCCGAGCGTGCCTGGAGTGCCGAAGTAGGTATTAAACAGGGGGTAAAGATTAGTAAGTGGATGGCTTATTTTGATGTGGCAGGTTACATTACCCAATACCGCGATATGATTGAGTTTCAATTGTATGATCTGCCTCCCGGCATGACCAGCGTTGGAATTCCTTTCCATGCAGTAAACATAGGCCACGCCCGCGTAATGGGGTGCGAGGTTTCGGCTGTGGCCAACGGTAAAATTTTTGGAGTGCCACTAAACTTCCTGATAGGCTATTCTTATTTGTATCCTGAAAACCTGGATTACAATCCAGCGGTTGCCGGTTCGGTTAAAATATTAAAGTACCGCATACAGCACTCTGCCAAGGCCGATATACAAACCAATTATAAGGGAGTAACGGTGGGTGTAAGCGCTTTCTTTAACAGCTTTATGAAGAATATTGATGAGGGTGGAATAGGCGCTCTGAAGGTGGTTAAAGATTTCCGTGCATCACATAATAAAGGCGATTTTGTAATGGATATACGGGCGGGCTATAGCTATAAAGAGAAGGCTACCTTTATGTTTATATGCAAAAACGTGCTTAACCGCGAATATATGCTGCGTCCGGCTTTGATAGAGGCGCCGCGTAACTTTACCTTCCAGGTAGGGTATAGTTTTTAACCTATAACTAATTAGCCCCTTACGGGGCACCAGCAGAAAATAAAAAAGCCCCGCTTACGCAGGGCTTTTTTATTTGTGTTTGCTTTCTGATTACTTAGCTGTAGTATCAGTAGTAGTTACTGCAGTTGTATCAACTGTAGTAGTGGTAGTTTCTGTAACAACAGCAGTTGTATCAACTGTAGTTGTTTCTGTAGTTTCAGCTGGTTTGTTGTTGCAAGCCGATAAAACTACTACAGAAGCTGCTACGAAAGCGAAAAATACTTTTTTCATTCTTCTTAGTTTTTTTGGTTAGGTTAATAAATTGACGCGCAAATATAATTTTCTACGGTTGGTATTTACAAATATTGGTAAAAATATTTTTAACATTGTTACCCACTCATAATGAGATGGGTGGTGTTATTAGTAAACACTACTTCTCGCGGAAGAAGATATTTACCGGTACACCCGTAAAATTAAAGGCTTCGCGCAGTTTGTTCTCTAAATAGCCCTTATATGCATTTTTAATATGCTTGGGGTGATTGGTAAAAAACGCGAACGAAGGTGAAAAAGTAGGTAACTGGGTTACATATTTAATAGTTACCAGGCGCCCGTCCATAGCCGGCGGAGAGTATTGGTCAATCGCCTTAAGCATTACCTCATTCAGCTTAGAAGTTGTTATTTTCTTACGAAGGTTTACATACACTTCATCAATGGTTTCTATTATTCTAAAAACGCGTTGTTTTTCGAGGGCAGAGATGAATATAATTGGCACATCGTTAAAGGGGGCCAGCTTGCTTTTTAGCACCTCCTCATAATCGCGGGCAGTGTTGGTTCCCTTGGGTATTAAATCCCATTTATTAACGGCTACTATAATACCGCGGTGCTTTTTAATAGCCATTTTATAGATGGTAAGGTCCTGGTGGGTAATGCCTTTAACCGCATCCAGCACTATTACGGCTATATCGGCTTCATCAAGGGCTTTTACGGCCCTTATTACCGAGTAAAACTCAAGGTTTTCGTGCACCTTGGCTTTGCCCCGTATACCGGCCGTATCTATCAATATTAGGTTTTTACCAAATTTACTGTAGCGGGTATGCACCGAATCGCGGGTAGTTCCGGCAATATCGGTTACAATGTTACGGTCTTCGCCCAATAAGGCGTTTACCAACGATGATTTACCTACGTTAGGCTGCCCTATAATACACACTTTAGGTATTTGTTCTTCTTCTTTCTCGGGTTCGTTGGCTGGTATACGTTCTGCTACGGCATCCAACAGCTCGCCGGTGCCAGAGCCGGTCATAGAGGCAATAAAGAAGATATTATCTATCCCCATGCTGTAAAACTCATTGGCTTCGTGTTTACGCTGTATGTTATCTACCTTGTTTACCACCAAAAAAACGTTTTTCTGGTGTTTGCGTAATATGTTGCCAAACTCATCGTCAAGAGTGGTAATGCCCGTAGAGGCATCTACCACAAACAGTAGGAGAGAAGCCTCTTCAATAGCAATCATTACCTGCTCGCGTATGTGTTTTTCAAACACATCCTTGCTGCGGGGCACAAAACCACCGGTATCTATTACGTTAAAATTTTTGCCGGCCCAATCGCTTTCGCCGTAAATACGGTCGCGTGTTACGCCACTCTGGTCATCTACTATCGCCTTTTTTTCGCCTACAAGGCGGTTAAAAAGGGTCGATTTGCCTACGTTAGGTCTTCCTACTATTGCTATTGTAAAACTCATTTGCCTGGGGTAATTTTAATTTGTGCTAAACGGGTGTTTAGCTGGTGTATCCTAAATTTTTAAGTGTGTTGGCATTGTCGCGCCATTTGTCTTTTACTTTTACAAGTAATTCTAAATGCACTTTTTTGCCTATAAATTCCTCTATTTCTTTGCGTGCTTCGGTGCCTACTTTTTTAAGCGATTCGCCTTTATTGCCTATCACTATGCCCTTCTGCGATTCGCGTTCCACATAAATCACACAGTGTATTCGGTCTATTTTTTCTTCTTCCTTATAGGCATCCACAATCACCTCGCAGCTATAAGGTATCTCGTGCGTGTAATTGGTAAAAATCTTTTCGCGCACTATCTCCGACACAAAAAAGCGGGTATTGCGGTCGGTTAGCTGCTCTTTATCGTAATAAGGCGGCGATTCCGGCAACAGCTCCACTATCTTTTTAATTACCTTTTTAGCATTTATGCCCGACGATGCCGTAATTGGTATCACTTCGCATTTTGGTAAAACCTTTTTCCAGCCGGCTATAAGGTCTTCTGTTTCAGCCTTTTGGTACAAGTCTATTTTGTTCAGCAATATAAAGGTGGGTATGTCGGTTTTTTGAATCAACTCCACCAGGTGCTTTTGCTCTTCCTCTTTCTGAAATTTATCGGTTACAAAAATCAACACATCGGCATCTTCAAAGGCGCCGGCTACAAAATCGTTCATAGTGCTTTGCAACTTATAGGCCGGTTGGTTTATATAGCCGGGGGTATCAGAAAACACTATCTGATAGTCGTTGGTATTTACCATGCCCAGTATCCGGTGTCGGGTGGTTTGCGCCTTGGGCGATATAATGCTCATGCGCTCGCCTACAAGGCCATTCATAAGGGTGCTTTTGCCCACGTTGGGTAGCCCAATAATATTTACAAAGCCAGCTTTATGTTTCATAATTAAGGGGATGAAAATACGAAACAGCCCCTTTAAAACTAAAAAAGGTCCATATTTAAGTGAGTTCTTAACTACAATGGCTTAATTAAGCTCAGCATCGGTATGGTTTTTTTTACGAAAAGGCCCCGCACTTTGTCCGGCTCAGGTTACCGAAGGTTGCATAGTAATTCAAAGCATGCACCGCTGTTTTTAATATTTTTCTACATCGTGCAGGTCTGTTTTAATATTTTCTTTTACGTTCGTTGCTATGAAGCAATCTACCCTGATTTGAAAGTGCGAAAAAATCTGTTACCGGACTCGGCTTATGGTGCTGAACCCATTACAAAGGCACAAAAAAGTTATATTATAATGGCGGTACCGGCTGGATGAAGCAAACAGGAGAGGGGGAACACTTTGCTGAAATTATCTTTAAATGGTTTATCGATGGAAAGACCGTAAAAACTTAGCCCGCTACATCAATCATATGTTCTCGGCTATGGTCTGCATCAGGAGATAAAAAGCTGGATGAATATGACGGTCGCTATGAAAGAACATAGCAGGCGAGGAGTTGTCGCACGACTATGGAAAGGAAATGTTCGACGCTTACATTAAGCCGCACGGATGTAAGTGTGCTAAATGCAACCCTGC
>JBGAUW010000013.1:0-140140 GCA_044228435.1 Chitinophagales bacterium | reverse complement strand
TGTCTGGGCAGATAATTGTGGTTCAAGTTGTTCGTACGTAACCGGTGCGTTATTTATATAATAGTTCTTTTGAGCATCTACCGATACGGTTATAGTCTGCTTGGCTACTGCCTTACCTGCTTCACTTTTAGGCAGCATCAATTTAATAACCGATGGGTTTACCAATGTGGATATGATAAGAAAGAACAACATCAGGAAGAACATGATATCGCTGAGCGAAGAGGTGCTTACCTCCGAGGTCATTCTGCTTTTTCTTCTTAGTTGCATTTTTTTAAGTTAATAGTTAACGGTAAATAGTAATACAAGACTACTTGGTTGGCTCTTGTATCAGGTCAATAAATTCTACTGTGGTGCTTTCCAATTGGAAGCTCACCCGGTCAATCATGGTGTTCAGGTAGTGGAAACCTATGTGGGCGATAATACCTACCACAAGGCCGGCCGCCGAGGTTATCATCTTTTCATACAAGCCGCCTGCGATCAATCCGATGCTTATGTTATCGGCCAGCGAGATGTTATAGAAAATCTTAATTACCCCGCTTATGGTTCCTACGAAACCAAACATGGGGGCTATACCCGCTATAATACCCAAATACGACAGGTTTTTCTCCAGTTTATAAATTTCCAGTTTGCCGGTATTCTCTACAGCACTTTCAATTTCTTTTACCGGTTTGCCAAGACGTTTGATGCCTTTTTCGAGCAAACGGGCTATTGGTGTATTGGTGCTGCGGCACAGGCTAAGGGCGGCTTCGGCCTTGCCGTCCATTAGCATGGCTTTAATATTTGCCATAAAACCGCTGTCTACTTTGCCCGCCCGGTTAATTACAATAAAACGCTCTACCATCAGGTATACCGATATAACCGACAGTATACCAATGGGAATCATGATAAAGCCTCCCTTAAGTATCAGGTCCAAAAGGTTAAGCGATTGTGGAGCGGTGGCTGCTGCCCCTGCTGCTGCTGTAGAATCTACTACTATTTGAAGTATCATGCCGTATTATTTAAATTTAAACGTTAGGTGTGCGGTTTTTAGTATGGCAAATGTGCACTTGCTTAACGTTTGTTGGTAGGGTAGTAGTAAACGCCGGGGTGTTAATTGTGTATTGTTTGCAGTTTACTGTTTACAGTTACGCTTACTTATTTTAAACTTGTAGCATGAAAAATAAATTTCTGATAGCTACCGCGCTTTTAGCGGTTTCGGTTTCTGTTAATGCCCAAACCGATAAAAAACAAACCAAAGGCGAAAAAGTGATGGAAACCATCAAAAATCTGCCTGAGGATTTGATCGCGGCACCGGATGCTGCAGTTGATACTAACGCTAATAAATTGGTAAACGATAATCTTTCGTTTGTAGTGCCCCCACTATGGAAAGATAAAGGCACCTACACAATTTTAGAGTTTAAGCTTCAAAAATGCGATGTAGACCCTTTAGTTGAAACATTTCCATTGCCTGAGAGAAAGCCAGTGCAAATGCTAACGATGACCATGAACACGGTTAAAAAGACACCGGCTGATAAGAAAGCCGCGGTTTTAGCTGATGTTCAAAAACACCTGATAGCTTATTTTAAGGAACAAGGCAAAGCAGTGACAAAAGAGGAACTGACGGCGTTAACCAATTCAATGGTTATAAGCAGCGAGCCTTTTACAACAACGCAAGGCAAAACCGGCGAATTGTTTTTTATACACGATATACAGACGCTACAAAATGGCCTTACGGCTCTTTTATTGATTCCGGGTGCTGCGGGTAACTCAGTTACCTTTGTACAGTTAACCTACTCGCACTATGTGTATGAAACTAATTTGCCTGACGATCCATTGGAATTAAGAACGTTTAGTTATGCTGAGGATCAGCAGGTTTATGTAGACTTTACTAAAAATATGTTTAAGACATTGGTGATTAAATAATCCCTGTAATTTCTTGTACCTATATAAATAAAAAAGCCTTCCGTTTACCGGAAGGCTTTTTACTATGCCTAAGCATGGTTTCCAATTCGCTTACACCAAGGTTACTTGCCCCTGGCCAATAACATAGCCATTTTGATAAACCTCAACTTTATAAGTTCCTGCATCTTTAATATTCTGGCTCCAGTAAACAACCACTTTTTTGTTTACCTGGTCGTAAGTAAAGTCAGCTTTACGGGTGAATTTAACTTCCTCTGCATTACCGGCAGCAGCTATAGTGCCCGAACCTTGATCGGCTACCGCAATGGTTTCTCCTTTAGGGTTTATAATGCGAACATATAAACTAACCGGACCGGCATCAATCACTTTATTGGCTCCTGTTTCAAAACTAATCTTTAAGCTTTCGGCAGCCTTTACACGTTTAACTTCAACTTCTTTACCGTTGTTACGTTTTTTTATCGCTTCTACATCTAAATTGGCAATTGGCAACAATGAACCTACCTCTACTTTTTTAGCCAGGCCCTGGTTGGTTTCGGTAAGTTTGCTGGTAGTAGTTCTTTCGGCAGTTAAGTCGGTAGTTAATTGTGTAACCGAGGCCGTTAAACTTTCGTTTTGTTTGCTCAACTGTTCTACTTTAGCAGTCATATCGCTAATAGATACTTGATAGTCTTCTATTAACTTCTGTGCTTTCGCAAGTTCACGCTGGCTAAGCTTATTTTTAGAGAATAGAGAAGAAAGCTGCTGTTTGTTCTTTTCTAACTCGGCCTGAGTAGCTGCAATTTCTTTATCTAAAGCAGCAGTGCGTCCTTTAAACTGCTCTAACTCCTGTATCTTAGCATTGTAAGTATCAGAGAGGTCATTAAATTGGCTTTGGAGGGCAGTTTTTTCAGATGTAACGGTTTGTTTTTGATTGCGGCTATCCATGTAGAAATAAAGGGTAGCGCCATTCAACAACAGTAAAACTATCACGGTTGCAGTAAAAGCTTTTTTGCTTACTGTCGATTTTTCATTGGTTTCCATACTTATTTGTTTTATGTTATAAAAAAATAATAAGTAGTGTTATACCATTGGTGAAGTTTAGTTTTAAAAAACAGGAACGATTTCCATTTGTTAAGCACTGTGGCAAAACTGAAAATCGTTCCCACACTTAGCTAACGAATAGTGTGCCCGTTTAGTATGCAGCAAAAAATGAGGATAATGGAATGAAATAGGTAAAAGTTGTGGAATTAACGCCACAATACTGCGGTATTATGTACCTTTTGTGAACCATGGGACGAGCATCGATACTCTACCCATATAATTGGCATAACCTGTCTTGCTTGCTAAATTCTTTTGTTCCATCATGGGTATGCTTGCAAACCTGAACATGATAAACATGGCTATAAAACCTATTCCGGTCCACCAGTGCTGCGGTGTAACCGACATTTGCATAACCCACAAGCCAAGCCAAAAAGCAATTTCGCCAAAGTAGTTTGGGTGGCGGCTATACTTCCATAACCCTTCATTTATAAACTCACCGGGCTTTGCACGTTTTTTAAAATGGCGCATTTGTTCATCGGCGAGCAATTCTATTAATGTGGCTACTAAAGAAATAAAAGCACCAAACGCGAGTAAGCACCAGTTTAAATCCACTTTATATGTTTCGGTAATAGTTATGTAATACACCGGCAGCATAGCTAAAAACACCATTACAGTTGGAAACATATGTATTCCCGCAAAGCTTGTAAACCAATATACCTTTGGGCTTTTATCGTGCAGCATTATATATCGCCAGTCCTCATGCTTAAGGCCGTGCCAGCCCCTTGCCCAGTTTAGGGTTAAGCGAATAGCCCAAAGCATGATGCACCAAAACATCGCCTCTTGCACAAAATTATAGGAACCCGCGTGAAACCAATACCATGCAAGCAAAGGCGGGGCTACGCTCCAATAAGCATCGTACAAACTTGAATTTTTAAACATATAGCTAAACCCAAAAACAACAATTGTTGCAATTACATCTGCTACAAGGCCTTTCCATAAAGGGTTGAGATTGCTCTCATAAAATAAAAGGAATCCACCGGCAACTGTGATAGCTATCAGGTAAACAAACGTGCAAATAATAAAAGATGCTGTAAGTCCGTATTTGTTATTCATTGGATTGACTGTTATAGTCTTTTGCCTTTGGCAGATAGATTTAGAGGGCTTACTGTTTATCCCATTGTCTTACAAACTCAACCAGGCCGTTTTTGCAATTAAGCAAAGCCTCTTCACTTAGGTTAGCAATTACATCGCGGCGGGTATGGTAGGTCGGGTCTAACTTATCCATAGCAAGGCCTATGATAGAAACTGCCGGTATACCCGCACGCTGAAAAGGCACCCCATCAGTTCCGCCAATGGGCGTGGTGCCCGTTTTTATAGGGATGTTTACGTCGGCAAAACTTTTTTGAATTTTACTTATTAATGCTGGGTCAAACTTTGTGCCGTTCATTAATTCATTTTTAATTAGGCATACTTCTTCAGGCACACGTATGCTATCGATATTAACCAAATGTGCTTTCTCTCTTTTTAATTCACCCAACTGGGCTTTTACATAAGCGGTAGAACCAGTTAAACCTGTCTCTTCACTTCCAAAACTTAAAAACTTTAAGCGCGTACTTTTTAAAGTAGACTTGCCATGATTATTTGGGTCGGCAAAGTGTTTAACTACATCGTGTGCAATAGCTATACCCGATAGGTTATCGCAGGCACCGTCAACCGGGTTTGGCCCATGCATGTTAAAGTAAACTACCAGCGATGGCGATAGAACTACAAACAGCATAAACACCCACATGGCCCATTCGCCGGGCAATAAGAAAGCCAGCAGATAAAATACCGGAATTAATACTAATAAGACCCCGGCAACTACCGTTAGGTGCGCACCGCGCTGCCCTAATTTGTACCACCATTTAAATTCGTAAACACTATCAATATGTCCACCAAAAACCAAAGTGTTTTTTACTTCACCGTGTGGTTCGAGCACGGCTTCTACATTCCATGACTTTGAAAGAGGCCCGGGGAAACTTTTTACTATAACCCGGTAAAGCATAAAATCGGAAATAAATGCCGCAGTATTTACTAAGGAAATAACAAAAGCCGCCAGGTGAAAATTGAAGTAGTAAACCAGCAAGGTTATAAAGTAAACAGCGCAGTAGTATTTCAGTTTGCCAAATCGGGCATAAAGGTATTCATCAAATTCAAGTACCTGCACCTTATTGGTAAACTCTTTACACTTATCTGCTACAAGCAATTGCGCTCTTCTTTCTGCTTCACTACCGGCAGGGCGAGGGCCAAACTTTTCAATTATCTCCGTTATCAGGTTTATCATTTAATTCTATTGTGTTAACAGGTAAATGTGTTCAAGTGTTAACGGATTATTAAAAACTGTTCTTATTACATTTTGCGTTCAACAATGCCCAATATTTTCCTTTCCATCTCTTTTGCTTTGTCCAGTATCTCTTTCCCTTTTGTCAATTTGCGGGTCGTATACTTTTTATCGGAGTAAGATGCGGCATTAATCTTTACGTTAAGCCAGGCTCCGTAAACTGCGGTGCGTGCACAAAGGGCACCTACACCTGCATCTGATACTGAGTTGGGGTTGCCAACCTCAGCCATTGCCTTAATAATTTCCATGCTTTGTAACGAAAGCTCCATTACTTTAAAAGGCACTTCAATTGCGTTTTTAGTAGCATGTTGTATCGCTAATTTACGGGCAGCCTTTTCTCCGTCGCTTGCTTTGGGCAAACCAAAAGCATCCATTATTTTATTAAAGGCACGGGTATCTTCATCTACCAGCTTTATAAGTTCGGCTTTTATTTTCTGCCCTTCATCAGCATAATCGCTAAATTCTTTCCAACGTTCGTCCCATCCCTTTTTGTGCGAAGATAGATTGGCTACCATAGTTGCCAGCGATATTCCTAACGCGCCGGCATAAGCTGCTACCGAGCCACCACCGGGTGCAGGACTTTCGCTGGCGGTTTCGTCGGCAAACCTGGCCAGCGTCATATCAATAAGTGGAGAGGCGCCTTCTTCTTTTAATAAGTATTCAATCACTCTTTTTTGCGGGTCGAAGGGCGTTAGTTCATCCAGCCCCATGCTTTTAACGGCTATTTTAATCAGCTCGGCATCGCTAACGCCGGTAGAGCGATTTTGCTTCAATAAAAAATATTTGCCGGCATCAAGCAAAGCTTTTAAAGGAATCAGGCCTATCAGTTCGCTTCCGGTTACGCGCATGCCGCGGTTGTAAGCGCTTTTTACGCACTCATCAAAGGCAATATGCACGGGTGTAATAGTAATGTTGGTCAGGTTCATACTTACCTGGGCTACACCGTAATCGGCTATATACCAGCCAATACCCTTTACGCTTTTGCAGGCCCCCGGCTGGGTTATTTCCTGCCCGGTTTCGTTTTTTACTTTACGGCCTTGTTCGCGCACATCAAAGGCAACCGAGTTAGCCCTGCGCACCGAGGTAGTATTTAAATTCACATTGTATGCTACCAAAAAATCGCGGGCTCCAATAGCTATGTTACCGCTTTTTTCGTTCCATTTAGCCTCGCCAAAATCAGGCTTCCAATCTTTAGTTTTTATCTTTTGCGCAATGCCCTCGTATTCGCCTGCGCGCACATTCGCCAGGTTTTTTCGATGCGGGGCCGAGGCCGCATATTCGTATAGGTAAACTGGTATTTTCAAATCTTTGCCCACCCGCTCGCCTAATTTTTGGGCGCAGTCAATACAATCCTGCATGGTGGCGTTGGCTATTGGTATAAAAGGGCAAACATCGGTTGCTCCAAAACGGGGGTGCTCGCCTTTATGCTTGCGCATATCAATTAGCTCAGCGGCTTTGGCAATGGCCCTGTAAGCTGCTTCTACCACGCTGTTCTCATCGCCCACAAAGGTAACCACGGTGCGGTTAGTGTCCTTTCCCGGGTCTACGTTTAATAATTTAACTCCTTCGGTGCTTTCAATTGCATCGGTTATCTGTTTAATTACATGCATATCGCGCCCCTCGCTAAAGTTGGGTACGCACTCAATTATTTTAGCCATGTCTTAAATTTTGTGTGTGAATATAAAAGGGTTTACCGGTAAGCGTAACCTTGTTTATTGCCAGGTGAAAACTTTATTGCCCAACAAATCAAACACCTTATTATGTTTGGTTTTATGATAAACAAAGAACAAAAACTTTTAGCCTTTGAAAGAATACTTAAAATAATGGATGAATTGCGCGAACAATGCCCCTGGGACCGCAAACAAACCATGGAAACTTTAAGGCCTTTGACCATAGAAGAAACCTATGAGTTAGGCGATGCTATTTTAAAAGGAGACATGAAGAATGTGAAGGAAGAATTGGGCGACTTGCTACTGCACATTGTTTTTTATGCAAAAATAGGGGAGGAGAAGGATGCCTTTGATATTACCAGCGTAATAAACGATTTGTGCGAAAAGCTTATTTACCGTCACCCCCATATATATGGCGATGTAAAGGTAAACGACGAGGAAGATGTGAAAAAGAACTGGGAGCAGCTTAAAATGCGGGAGGGTAAAAAGTCGGTTTTAGGCGGGGTGCCTGATTCGCTGCCCTCACTTATAAAAGCTTACCGCATACAGGATAAAGCTGCCCAGGTAAAGTTTGAATGGGAAAAGATAGAGGACGTTTGGAAGAAAGTAGAGGAAGAAATGCAGGAATTGCAGGTAGAGGTTGATTTAACGAAGCAAGAAGAAGTGGTGCCCGATAAAGTAGAAGAGGAGTTTGGCGATTTACTTTTTGCCCTTGTAAATTACGCCCGATTTTTAAAGGTAGACCCGGAAACAGCCCTTGAGCGAACCAACATAAAATTCATTCGTCGCTTTAAGTTTATTGAGCAGCGTGCTGAAGAGTTAGGTAAAACCCTGAACGATATGACACTGGAAGAAATGGATGGTATTTGGAGTGAAGCTAAAACAAAAGGCTTGTAAGCAGCTAATTCGGCACTAACTTTGTGTAGAAAACGGGAAAAAATTAACTTGCTTTAAACAAACCCATTTGTCGTTAGCCTCTACCATTAAAAAATACTTTTTGCCTGTTCTGTTGGTGGCTGCATTGCTTGTTGCATTGCTTAAGCCATCTACCGATGGGTTACGTGCTGTAGGTAACCGCATACAAAATAAATTAAACGATGCTGAAAGTTTGCTTAATGAGGCTGACAGGGATGGCAGCCTTAGCGAAGCCCTTTTAAACGGGCAGGATAATTTGAAAGCCCTGAAACTGCTAAAAGAGAACGGGTTTTTGCTTTATTGTTACAAGGGAGATTCGCTTGTAAACTGGAGCGGCAATATGGTGTTACCTCATGTACAGCCAACCCTGGTGCCTCATGAGACCTCTATAATTAAATTGAAAAATGGTTGGTATCAGCTAACCCGCATTTCTGATTCTGCTAAAGATGTTACGCTGCTGGGGCTTTTGCCTGTTAAATACGATTACCCCTTCGAAAACAAGTTTTTAAAAAACGAGTTTGCGGCAGACCTACATGTACCCCACAATATAGAGCTGAGTGCCGAAAAAATAGAGGGTGGTGTAGTAGTTAAAAACCTTGCCGGTAATTTTTCATTCAGCCTGTATGTTAGCGGCGATAGTAAAGAAGGCGATGTAAACTATATTTTGCTCTTGGCCCAGACTGTTTTTCTGCTTATACTTTTTTTCTATATCCAGCAATTCGCTATAAGGCTGGTTAGCATTAAGGGGTTTTATGCGGGGTTCATTTTTTTAACACTGGCTGTTTTTATTTTAAGGGCCGCAATGGTTTGGTTCGATTTACCATCCGAATTTTATAAACTAGCCATTTTCAACCCCAAATACTATGCTTCATCGGCGGTTACCAAATCGTTGGGCGACCTTATAATAAACTCTCTGTTAATTATTGATCTGGTGTTGTTTTACACCCGCTTTGTGCCCGAAGCAGGCAGCGGAAATAAATACCGTTTTTTAAAGTTGCAAAACGTGGCTTTTGTATTTGCTTATACCTGGCTGGTATGGTGGATTTTTAAAACCCTGGTTATAGATTCAACTATATCGTTTGAGGTTTATAATATACTTAGCCTAAACTTTTTTAGTGTGTTGGGTATGGCCTGCATAGCCCTGCTTTTAATAAGCCATTATATAATTACCAGCAACATTATAAAGGGTATTTTAAAAGCAGAGATTAAGATTACACACGTTACAATTTTTACTGTTACGGTAGGGGCTGTTTTTTTTATTTCAGCTATTAACTCAACTTACAGAGAGTCGCTTTTTTACTCGGCCCTTTGGGCGATAGCTGTAATTTTTATAAGCCATTTTTTAATACGCAGGCAGTCCGATTTGCCTGTGCGAAATCTTATAATTCATGTGGCGCTATACAGCATGCTTTCGGCCTATCTTATCGAGAACCTGTATGAGCATAAAGAACGGAACAATCGTAAATTTTTTTCGGGTAAACTAGTTACCGAACGCGATTTTGTGGCTGAGTATATGTTTGAAGATGTTGCTAAGCGGATTGCTGCTGATGGTTTTGCCCGTAATTTTTTCAGTAATCCTTTAATATCTAAAAAGGAAATTACAGACAGGATTAACTCACTCTATTTAGGAGGATATTTTAATAAGTATAATCTTAAATTATTTGCGTTTGATGCTAACAGAAACCTGATGCACGATGAGGATACCGTTGGTTTTAAATATTATCAAAGTTTAGTAGGTGCCAATTATGTCGGTGGGTCGCTGCATTACGTAAGTGATACGGCACTTAATTATTCTTATCTGTCCGTTATCGACTTTGCCGATTCAGCAAAGCTGGGTTCGTTTGTATTGCGCTTATCGCCTAAAATATATTACGGGCAAAATGTTTACCCGGAACTGTTGTTAGGCAGCGATGTAGTTGTATCAAACAACGTAAACAACTATGCCTACGCCATTTACCAAAATGATAAGCTGATTGCTCAATACGGCGATTTTCCCTACAGCTACTATTGGAATAAAACCTATCAGTTTGGCAGTAGCGATTTCGCTTTTGTTGAAGAGCCACTTTGGGAGCATAGCATACAACATTTTACCAACGGTAAAAAAGTAATCGTATCCGTACCGCGCGAGCCTGTTTTTGAACCTATTGCTACTTTTTCTTACTTCTTTACCTTCTTTTTTTTAATGGTAATTGCTTTGGTGCTCTTTTGGCGGTTGTTTACAACTACTGATTTATGGCCGGCCTTATCGGAAAGCTTTTCACTGTCGTTCCGCACGCGCATTAATTTCTCTATGCTGGCTATGATAGTGATCTCGTTTGTTATAATAGGCATTATTACCATTGGCTTTTTTAGCCGCCAGTATGATAACTTTTATACCGACCGGCTTTTGCGAAAAGAAAAAGTGGTGCATGCCAGCCTCGAATATTTTATACAAAAAGGAAGTAGTGGAGAAGAACTATTGACCAGTGGATTAAGTAAGGAGTTGGACTTTGAGGTTGCCCGGTTGGCAGATATTAATGCCGTGGATATTAATTTGTTTAACCGGTCGGGCGATTTAGCAATATCGTCGCAACCAGCTATATATGATAAAGGATTGGTTAGTAAAAAAATGAACCCAACCGCTTATTTTGAACTGGAGAAGAATAAAACCGCACAGGTAACGCTGCAGGAAGCAATAGGTAGCCTAAACTACCAGGCTACTTATGCTCCGGTGCGGAACAGTAAGGGCGAGGCAGTTGCTTATATTGGTATCCCCTATTTCGAGAAGGCGAAGAATGTAAATGATGAGGTTTCGTCTTTTTTAGTGGCTTTAATGAATGTATATGTGTTTTTATTGATATGCGCTGCGGTGTTAGCCTACTTTATATCAAACTCTATTACCCGCCCACTTACTATTATAAGCGATAAGTTGCGCATACTAAATTTAAATAAGATAAACGAACCTATTGAGTGGAACAGCAAAGATGAGATTGGTATTTTGGTGAGTGAATACAACAAGATGATTTCGGAACTGGAGCAAAGCGCCCAAAAACTGGCTAAGGGTGAGCGGGAGAGCGCGTGGCGCGAAATGGCGAAACAAATTGCCCACGAGATTAAGAACCCGCTAACGCCCATGAAGTTGAGTATACAATATTTGCAACGGGCAATTGATGATGGAAATCCGAATATTGAGCAATTGGCCCGTAAAGTTGCTAAAACGCTGGAAGAGCAGATAGAAAACCTGAGTAGCATAGCCACTGCTTTTTCATCATTTGCCAAAATGCCAAAGGCCCATAATGAAATTATTAACCTTAATGAGTTGCTTAAATCTATAACTGACCTTTTTGCCCGTGAAGAGAATACCAGTGTAATGTTTACCACCGATTCAGAAAATCCATTGGTGTTTGCCGATAAAAATCAGTTGGTGAGCGTGTTTAATAACCTGGTTAAAAACTCCATACAAAGCGTGCCTGAGCAGCGCAAGGGTTTTGTAGATGTAAACGTAAAGGAAGAGGATGGCTGGATTACAGTGGCTGTAAGCGATAACGGCAATGGTATACCGGCCGATAATTATGATAAAGTATTTGTGCCAAACTTTACCACTAAATCTTCAGGCACCGGTTTAGGGCTTGCAATTACCAAACAGATTATTGATGGTGCCGGCGGACGAATATGGTTTGAGTCGGCAGAGAATGTGGGTACCACATTTTTTGTAAGGCTGAAGAAGAATGAAACGCTTTAGTGCGTATCGTTAACCAACCACCCTGGTCTCACTTCGTTCGACCACTCCTCCTTAAAATGCCGCCGCGGTAGCGGCGAAGGAGGAGAAAAAACGGCCCATAAAAAAGAAAGCCTGCACAGAACGCGCAGGCTTTCGACACACTAACTAAGACGCCTCGCTAGGAGGCTATGGAGAGAAGTTTATTGACCTGGTATTTGAGCATAAATATCGATTGCTCTGCTTTGCGAATTTTATCACGAAAACGGTTGTTCTCAACTAAATCGGTCAACTGCATTTCACCGTTACCTTTTCTTCCGCTGTATTTTTTCCGCATTTGCATTAGTTCCTCGCTCAACACACCAAGTATACCTTTTTGCAGAACAACCTGATTGCAAATTTGCTTCACTTCCCGCTGATAATGCAGGTCGTTAACACTCCTTTGCATTTCTTTTACTATTACGTCAATAGTCCCCATTTGTTCATCATATGCCAATAAAGTGCTTATCCACTCATTATAAAGTCTTTCAAATGCCGGCTCGTTATTATTAAGCGTTTTCATATGTTAATCTGCTGATACACACTATAAACGCACCGGATAGCCGGTTAGTGTGTTTATTTACTTTTTTTTGCAATTGTGACATTTCTATGACTATGCAAAGAGCTTGTTCTTCAATAGCGGCCGGTAGCGGTTTTAAAGATTTTACCTTTGGGTTATACCCTAAGGGATTTTGTTAACACTAACCGGTGTAAGCTTACTTCGCCTTATCTATCTTAATCTTCAACTGCCGGCTAAAGCTTTCTTCTAACGATATCAGGGTCTCCGTACGGCTAATGCCTTCTATCTTTTGCAGCTTATCGTGCAGCACTTCGCGCAGGTGCTGTGTATCGCGGCAAACTATTTTTAAAAACAGCGAATAGTTACCGGTGGTGTAGTTGCAGCTGATTACTTCATCAATCTTTTTTAGCTGTGTAACTACCTTGTCATACATGTCGCTGCGTATAAGGTATACGCCTATAAAGGCTGTAACATCCAGGCCCAGCTTGCTAAGATTTAGCATTAGCTGCGGGTTTTTTACTATGCCCAGCTTTTCCATTTTGTTCATGCGTACGTGTACGGTGCCCGCGCTTATAAACAACTTTTTGCCTATGTCGGTATAGGGCGTAAAGGCGTTTTCCATCAATATATTTAATATCTGCAGGTCGGTGTTGTCAATTTCGTAATGTAAAGCCATGTTTGGGAGTATTTTTTGATATAATGGCAACAAAATTAAAATATAATTGCGAATAGTGTATTTGTTTATGCATAATGCTTAAATTATTTGCAATAAAGGTGTCAGTCTTTTATATTTGCATCATCGTTCTAAGAAATATTGTTGGGTGATGAAATTTGGCAGACATGCCCTCCTGTCTCGGGGGTGAGGAGTTCGGAATAAATCCTTTTGCAACTGGTAATGCTTTGGCAGTACCACTTGCAAATGCGGCTAACCGCCTCGTGTAGGTTCGACCCCTACCTCAACAGCCATTAAATAATAGTGGTTATCGCGCCTGTGTGTGGCAGGCGCGATACCGCTGTTAAGGATTTAAAAAACCTAATACCATGAGAACATTACCGGCACTCGTTGCTTTCTTTATGGTTTACTACGCGCTTTGGCTGCTTAGTTTACCCTTTACATTACTTCGCAGTTTTGTTAGGGCGGCTAGCGGCGAAGAAGAGTAGAGGTTCAAGTTTTTCTGTTACGGATTTTGAGCGATCTGTTTGAGCGAAAAGGTGTGCGAAAGCACGCCTTTTTTTGTTTTTGCCTGTCCCAATGTCTACATTGTTTTACAAACGGCCTGTTCCTATCTTAATAACCTTTACAGGGGGCATTTATCAAATTGGTAATTTTACTACCGATTATTTACTAAAATACCCGTTTACCAATGGATAACCTGTTGCCTTACCTTGAAAAGAATAAAGAACAATACCTGAACGAATTATTGGATTTGCTGCGCATACCATCTATAAGCGCTGATGAAAAGTATGCTGCCGATGTGCATCGCGCTGCTGAGTTTATTAGCGCCCGCCTTAAAGATGCCGGAGCAGATAACGTGGAAGTAATGCCAACCGCCGGGTACCCTGTGGTTTACGGCGAAAAAATAATTGATACAAAGTTGCCTACAGTATTGGTTTACGGGCACTATGATGTGCAACCTGCCGACCCTTTAGAACTTTGGAACTCTCCGCCCTTTGAGCCTGTAATTAAAGATGGTAATATATATGCCCGTGGCGCCTGCGACGATAAGGGCCAGATGTATATGCATGTAAAGGCTTTTGAAATGATGATGAAAAACAACTGCCTGCCATGCAACGTTAAGTTCGTAATAGAAGGAGAGGAGGAAGTGGGTTCGGTTAACCTGGAGGCCTTTGCTGTTGCTAATAAGGATAAAATTATGGCCGATGTGATTCTGATTTCTGATACCTCGATGATTTCGAACGAGGTGCCGAGTATAACCACTGGCTTGCGCGGTTTAAGCTATTTAGAGGTTGAAGTTACGGGCCCTAACCGCGATTTGCACAGTGGAGTATATGGCGGTGCCGTGGCAAACCCCATCAATATATTGTGCGACATGATTTCGTCGCTGCACGATAAAGACCGCAAAATTACCATACCTGGTTTTTACGATAATGTGCAGGAAGTATCGGCCGAAGAGCGGGCAGCTATGGCTAAAGCCCCTTTTGATATAAACGAATACAAAGCCCATTTGGATATTGATGAAGTGGTGGGAGAGAAAGGCTTTACTACGCTTGAGCGTGTTTCTATTCGCCCTACATTAGATGTAAACGGCATTTGGGGCGGCTACATTGGCCAGGGTGCTAAAACTGTTTTGCCAAGCAAGGCTTACGCTAAAATTTCGATGCGATTGGTGCCTAACCAAAAAAGCGAGGCTATTATGCAGTTGTTTGAGCAACACTTTAAAAACATAGCGCCCCCATATGTAAAGGTTAAAGTTAGTCCGCACCATGGTGGTGAGGCGGCGGTTACCCCAACTGATAGTATTGCTTATAAAGCGGCCTCAAAAGCTATGGAGCAAACCTTTGGCAAAACGCCAATACCTTTGCGCACAGGCGGTAGTATACCTTTGGTAACTATGTTTGAAAGGGTGTTGGGCTTAAAATCAGTACTGTTTGGCTTTGGGCTGGATAGCGACGCTATACACTCGCCAAACGAGAAATACGGATTGTTTAATTATTACAAAGGCATTGAAACTTTACCTTACTTTTATAAGAACTTTGCAGAGATGAGTAAATAAAAGCTAGACAGTTGTCTGCTTTATAATGTGATTGAATTATGAATACTGTTACCTTACCAACCACCTTGCACTGCGCGGGCTGTATACAAAGTATAAAGCCGATTTTTAATGCTTCGCCTAAGGTTAAAGATTGGAAGGTAGATTTAAGCCAGCCCGTTAAAACTATTACTGTAACGGGTGATGGGGTTAGTAAGGCCGATGTGGTAAGTTTATTGCAACAAGCCGGCTACGATACCATGCAGGTTGCTGAGGGTCTTTCATCTGCCTTGCCACCCATTGGCGGTCCGCTTGCAATGGCTCCTCCATCTGCCGCCACCAGTGTTTTTTGGAAGGATACCGCCATTTGGAAGCGCGCCGGCTTTAATACCCTCAACTGCTTAATAGGCTGTTCTATTGGCGATTTTGGCACTATTATATTTCTGCAGGCTTTTTATCCGCATACGCCAATGCTTACCCAAATGGTGTTAGCTACAATAAATGGATTGTGCACCTCGGTAATGCTGGAATCGGTAATTTTAAAGGTGCGCGAAGGCTTTGCCTGGCAGGCCGCATTTAGCACAGCCTTATCTATGTCATTCATTAGCATGGTTACTATGGAGGTTGCCATGAATATCTCTGACTTTATGGTTACGGGGGGCAAAGCTGCCTTTAACTCACCCCAATATTGGTCAGCTTTTGCTATTGCTGCCTTGGCAGGATTTTTGGCTCCCCTGCCTTATAATTATTTTAAGCTCAAAAAGTATAACAAAAGTTGCCACTAATACGAATAAGGGTATGATGAAAAATATATTATTTATAGTTTTAGTATGGTTTTTTGCTGTAAATGCAAGCGCCACGGGGTACGATATTAAAACCAGTTCGGTTATTGCCCAGCCTGCTACCGAAGTGCTTGGCGAGTTAAAGGGTAATTGGTTTGCACTTGGCTTCGAAAAGCCTGGCAACCTTAATAAACCACCGCAGTTTAAAATTTTCCGCTATGCCCAGGGCTTTAAAGAGGGTAAAACATCGGTGCTGTTTAACTCGTTTGGCGAAAAGACGCTTTACCTTAAGGGCGCTTTTGTAAATAACAAAATATCGCTGTTTTATGCCCGTTGCGGTAAACGTGAAGATATAAGCGTATTGCTGGATAAACGCGATGGCCGCCGTCAGTTGCCCGTTATCATGCGCCAGGATTTTGACCCTGTTACACTGGAATCAATTGGGGATGCCCAAACTGTGTTTAATGAAGAAGACGATTACTTTGCTCCATCGGATATTGAGATTGTTGAAAGCCCTGACCGCAGCAAAACGGCTATTTTATTTAAACCTTATTACAAACACCAACGCTATAAGGTACAAATTACCGATAATAACACCGGCGATGTATTTACCAAAGTGTTCGACTTTAAATTGAGCAAAGAGTATTTAAAGTTTGTAACCATGAAGGTGAATAATGCTGGCACTATGCTTATAGAGGCTAAAGTGCGCGAAGATGTAATTACCCTGGCGCAAACCACCGCCACCAAAGGCCAAACCAAGTATTACTTTTTTGCTGTAAACAAAGAAAGCGAAGAGAAACCAAAATCTTTCGAGTTGGTTTCGCAACCCGGTAAATTTTTCCGCGACCCTTTGGTTTGTGCACTGAATGGAGGCGAAATGGTGGTAGCCTACGATTTTTTTAATAGCGATAAAGATTCGAGCCCCAAAGGAACAGTTGTTGCAAAATACGATGCCAGCTTAAACGCCTCTGGCCAGCGCGAAATTGCGCCAGATGGTAAGTTTGCGTCGCAGGCAGCTGCTTACACTACAACCCCTAAAAAGGGAAAAGAGTTTTGCAATTTACGGGCGCAGCAAATATTGCCACTTGCCGGCAACGGTTTTTTATTGGTTACCGAATATTGCGATACACTGGCTAATGCCGATAAAACGAAACCAAGTTCAGTAGTGCGCAACTATTTAGTTACTTACCGCATGGACGATGGAATGAATGTGGCTGCCCAGCATTTCATCCCTAAAAAGCAGATTAGCCCTACTGTAGGTTATGCTTTTTCGGCAAAAGCTTATGCCAAGGGAAACGACGCCTACTTGTTTTATAACGGCGATTGGGAGGCCGATGAAGAGCATAATATGAACCTGCAGTGCAGCCGCCTGCCAGCCGATGGCAGCGAACCTGAAACCAAAAAGGTAATGAACACCAGTAACGACTTTTTTACCAGCATGGAAAACGTTTACCCCGGCCGCGATGGTCGCGTATTATTTGGTGTAGAGCGTGCCGTGGATTACGAAGATGTAACCCGCGAAGTAAAGTTGCTGGAAATTACACCGCGGTAGTCCTTCAACTGCGCTCAGGATGACATCGCTTTTCTGAATCCTTAAAATCTTGCTTAATTCGCTTGTAAAATTGCAACCATGAGCATGATTGGCTACCTGATGCGTGTATCGCAGGCAGAGTTAGATGAATTTATTAACGACAGTTCGCTGTTGGAAGAAAGAATTGGTGACGATAACGTAGACGCCGATAAACTGGTAGATATTGATAAATCGTGGGATGGTATTATTTATCTGCTTACGGGTGGTTCTATAAAAACTGCCGAGCATCCGCTGTTAAGAGTTTTATTTAGCGGACAGTTAATCGATGAAGACCAGGATTTAGGCTATGGCCCCGCACACTACCTAACGCCCGAACAAGTAAGGCTTTTAAGTGTAGAGCTGGATGCCATTTCCCGCGAAGATTTAGAGCAAAAATACAATGCCGAAGAAATGACCGTGCTTGGTGTTTACCCATCTATTTGGGAAGATGATAAAGAAACCTTTACCTACCTGGCCGATAACTTTGAATCTATAAAAGCGATTTACGCCGATGCTGCCGATAACGGTGAGGCTGTGATTACGTTTTTGAGTTAGTTACTGTAGCTTAAATACAAACGGAAAAAGGAAACACACTCTCTTCTTTTCGCCATTTAAAATGGCACCGCTTGTAAATTTTACTTTTCTAATTACTCTTACAGCTTCTTTATCAAGGTGTATTTCGGCACTTCTAATTACAACTACTTTTTCTAAGTCACCAGTAGCGCTTATGCTTATGGCTAAAATTACCTTACCCTGTATATCATTATCGCGCGCAAAAGCAGGGTATATAGTTTCTTTTACCATAAACTGAATAATGCTTTTTGCCTCTCCCGCTAATTTAGGGGCTGTATAATTAAGTCTTTCATTATCTTCTAAATAGTCAGCTCCGCTTAAGCCGGCAATGGTATCCGTGCAAGCATCGTTACTATAAACAAGGTCGAAGTGATAATCTAGTGAATCAACCCCAGTGCCGGTTTGGTAAATCCAGATGCCGTACGGTTCATGTTCTTTGTAGGTTTCGCTTCTAACAATTTTATCTTTCTTTATATTCTTTACAGCAGTAGTCGTTGTCCCATCTGAGTTAGTTGTTGTTATTTTGGAATATTTACCTCTTTCAATAGGTACCTCTTTCTCTAAATATTCATTATTAAAATATTTGGTTGTGGATTGGCCTATGCCTGCGGCTGGTAATATTACAACAAGTAGTGTTAGCAGTAGAGTTTTCATATAAGCTAAAGTATTTTTTTACCGTCATTGATTTGTGAATGTTTTCAATGGCGTAACTTCTAAATTCGTTATCATTATTAAGTCAAATATTCATAGAATGTATAAGTATGTAACAGCTTTTCTGTTTGTAATATCGATAGGATTAGTGATTGCCCAGCCAATTACCGGTTACGTAGATATGCACGCCCACCCGCGTGGCGATTTGGCTTATGGCACCGAGTTGTTTTATGGCGCCCCTTATGGCGATATTTCGGTAGCGCTTGGCAGTTGTAAAGCCGATCATAGTAAAAACCTGTTGCGCTCGGTATTAGCCGCACAGACTGAGCAACAAAACAGCAAAGAGTGGAAGGATAAAAAGGAAGGCTACCCCGATTTTGCTACCTGGCCAAGCTGGTGCAGTATTCTGCATCAACAAATGTGGGTAGAGTGGATTGAGCGGGCGCACAAAGGCGGCTTGAATGTAATGGTGGCTTTGGCCGTTAGCAGCCATTGCATTGCCTCGGCAGCTAAAACTAACGGTCCGCAGGATGACGGGCAGGTAATGCTTAACTGCATACAGGGCATTAAGGATTTAGTGGCACATTCAACCTTTATGGAAATTGCCCTTACACCGGCCGATGTGCGCCGCATTGTTGCAAGCGGCAAACTGGCCGTAATACTGGGGAGCGAAATGGATAACATTGGCAATTTTTATGCCCCGGCCGATAACTACAAGGCAAGCTTTAACGCCAACCCTACCGAGGAACAATTAAAAGCAGAACTGGATAAATTGTGGGATTTAGGCATACGATACATCTTTCCTGTTCACTTAAATAATACAGTGTTTGGTGGCTCGGCGCTTATAGTGCCTACCTTAAACGTGGCTAACAAATTTGTAACCGGTGCCGAGTTTATACCCGAGCAGGTTAACACACAAATAAGCGGTATTGGTTTCAGGTTGCAAAACCCTGCTGTAGGTTTAAACCCGGTAGCAAAAATGTTTATGCCCATGCTACTGCCTAAAAATGTAAACCCCGGCCGCAAGGGCAACTATACCTATTGGGATACCGTGCCCGGCTTTGGTCACCGCAATACTCTGGGGCTTTTACCAAAGGGCAAGGTGGGTATCCGTTATATGATGCACAAAGGCTTTTTAATTGATATAGACCACATGAGCGAGAAGATGGCTGATGAGGTGCTTGAACTTGCTGTAACGAACGATTACCCGGTCAATAGCGGGCACAATGCGCCACGGGGTAGTAGCGGCACCGAGAATGGCAGAACGAATAAGCAATACGCCCAGTTAAAACAGGTAGGAGGGATGGTGGGCCTTGGACATGCCGATAATGCGGCAGAATTTGTAAGCCACTACCGGCAGGTAGGGCAACAAATGGGCTTTAGCCATATGGGCATAGGCACCGATGTAGGTGGCTTTGCACCGCTACCTGCACCCGATAGCACTCTGCATTTAACTTACGAGGCTGATTTTACCCGCTGCAAAACCGGCAACCACACCTGGGATATTAATACCGATGGGGTAGCGCACTATGGCCTATGGCCCGATTATATTCGCTTATGGAAATTGGCGGGTATTACTGAACAAGAACATGAAACTTTTATGAGCTCGGCCGAACATTTTACTCAAATGTGGGAGAAGTGCGAACAGAGAAAAACTAAAATTGCGAACTAATAAAACTGAAACTATGTCAACTTCAACTATTGATCTCACGTACCTTTTAGGCGGCAGTACAAAAGTTAACCGTCTGGGGTATGGCGGTATGCAGTTAACAGGCACGGGTGTATGGGGCGACCCGGCAGACCGGGCTAATGCTATTAAAGTGTTGCAAGCCGCTGTGGCCGGTGGGGTAGATTTTATTGATACAGCCGATGCTTATGGCCCTAACACCAACGAAACCCTGATTGCCGATGCGCTTGCGCCCTACGGTAAAGTGGTAATTGCTACCAAGGGCGGCTTTACACGTCCCGGGCCGGGCAACTGGGTGGTGAATGGTAATCCGGAATATATACGCTCTGCTATTGAAGGCAGCCTTAAAAGATTGAAGGTGGAGTGTATAGACCTTTGGCAGTTACACCGGTTCGACCCTAAAGTACCTATTGAAGAAACTTTGGCACCTGTAGCAGAGGCAGTAAAAGCCGGTAAAATAAAATATGTGGGCCTTTCGGAAGTAGGTATAGCGCAAATTGAGCAGGCCGAAAAGGTAGTGCCTATAGTTTCCGTTCAAAACCTGTATAACCTGGGTGAACGCAAGTGGGAAGACGTGGTAGACTATACCGCTAAGCGCAACATGGCTTTTATTCCCTGGTATCCGCTGGCATCGGGCCCAGCTAAGTTAGAGGAAAAGATTAAAGCGATTGCTGCTGTGCATAATGCCACCACGGCTCAAATTGCTTTGGCCTGGCTATTACACCGTTCGCCTAACATACTGCTTATACCAGGCACTAAATCGCTGCTACATTTACAAGAGAACTTAAATGCTGCAAAAGTAAACCTGACGGATAAGGAGTTTAAACAACTTTCGGAGTAGACTAAGCAAAGGTGAGGCTAATGCTACGGGTTATTCCGCATTGCAAATCAGGCCACCATCTTTTCTCGATAGAAGTTCGGCAGCAGCCTGCGATTCGCAAAAACGCTCATTGTAATTGCTGGCCGTATCGTTGCAAGTCCAGCCAAGGGAAGGAGAGGTGAGCGAGTCTATATACTCCTGGTAATACTTTTCGCCCAACAAATCAGAACGCACTATAATAGTTAAGGTGGTATCGCCACCGGAGCTTAGGTGCTTTTCGTAACAGGCTTTGCAAAGATTATGGCACCGGTAGCATTTTTTGCAGGCCGAGGTTAAACCTAAAAGCACTATAGTTGTTAAAAGTATAAGGGTGTTTTTCATCGCTGCTAATATAAAGTTCTTTAAAGTTTAAGGGGCATAGTATTTTAGTATGCAGGTTTATATAATTTTGCCCCTTATGCACGAAATAGAGCCTTTTTACTTATGGCGCGATTACTATATAGCCAGCGAAGACAGCCTTTCGCCGTTTTACAACCGTATGTACAGCGAGTTTGAGTTTAAGGATAAGATTTACAATTTCTATATCCATCCGCAATGGGAAAATTTTGGCTCCTCAACTCTATATTGCAAGCTGCTGTTTGCCGACTACGAAAGCCAGTATTGCATTATAGAGTTTATTGGCGAATGGAACGATGCAGTGCATAACGATATAATGGAGCTAAAGCGAGCGGTTATTGAGCCTTTGATAGAGGAAGGCATTGTGAAATTTATATTGATAGGAGAGAACGTGCTTAACTTTCATGCCTCGGATGACTTGTATTACGAAGAGTGGTACGACGAGATTAAAGAAGAAGGGGGCTGGATTGTGCTGATGAACTTTCGTGATCATATAACCGTCGAAATGCGGCAAAGTAAATTGCATTACTACGTGCACATAAACGAAATATACAGCGATATACTGTGGCGCAAGTTTAAGCCAAACGACCTGTTTGTGCTTATAGAAAACATGCTGGTTAAAAGTCTCGAATAGCCTTTATACAGGTGAGAGAAGCGGATTTTAGACAGCTATGAGGGCTATGTAGAATACAATCAATACAAGATTATAACCAGAAGCGTAATTTAGCGCCACAATTAAAACTATGGGAAGCTACGTTGATAATAACTTAATACGCGATGAGCAGGTGGTTTACGAAACTAAATACCACTGGAAGATATTTTTTTCCCTGCGCGGTCTATTCACCCTGTTTATAGTTCCGGCGCTGGAACGCTGGAGTGATGAGTTTGTAATAACCAACAAGCGCATTATTTGCAAAACGGGTATTATTTCGCGCCGAACGGTAGAAATGAATCTTAATAAGATTGAGAGCGTTAATGTAGACCAGGGGATTATGGGACGTATGTTAGGCTATGGCACTATTACTCTGATTGGTACCGGTGGAACGCGCGAATCTTTCCCTGATATTAGCAATGCAGTTGAATTTAGAAAAAGGTTCCAGGAAGTATCTTCCTGATAAGGTTATATGGCCAAAAAGAAAAAGAAGAATGATAAGTCAGTATCGGGGGCCGGTTTCGACCCGGAGTTGCTGCGCCAGTATATGATGGGCGCTACCAACCCGGGCTTTAGTAACAAGATGGAGATGGCCGATGATATCATAGACCTGCACCTTGAAAAAGTAAGCAGCACCCGTGGCAATATACCCCCGCACGATGCGCTTTTTTATCAATTAGAAGAATTTGAAAAAGCTATGGATAACGCTATTGCCTGTGGTAAGTTAGAGTTTAGAGTAGTGCATGGCCTTGGTAAAGGCAAACTTAAAGAGGCCATTTATAAGGTGTTAGATAAGCACCCGCATGTTAAAAGCTATAGCAACGAGTATAGCCAGCGCTACGGCTACGGTAGTACGCTTATCTACTTTTGTTGACAGTGTTGATTTCCATGTTTACTTGTGTAAAAAAGTACGTACGAGAAGCTGTACGTTTGTACAGCTAAAAAACAAGAAACAATGAAAAACAACATTAGAACAATTGCAGCTGCTATAATACTTAACCTTGTAGCCTTTAACGCCTGGTCGCAAAATGAAGTGGCCGTATTAAACAACGGAAGCGAAACCGTAGTAACCGAAAAACCGGCTGCCCCGGCAGTAGTTAACAAAGAGGTGCAAATAATATTGAAGAATGCAGCCGAAAAATCGGTGGCTGTATTTGCCGGACCTAAAGAAGAGATTAAAGACCCGAAACTTAAAGTAGTAGGTGGCTTAAGCAAAAATACCCTTTACCTAAAAGAGAATGATGCGGTTTGTTTAATGACCGTTGATAAACGTCCACTGGCCTGCACTATGATTAAACCGGGTATTACATCGGTAGAAGTGAATGTATCGGCTAACGGTATCAGTAGTAAGTAATAAGTAATTGATTATAAAGCTAAAGCCGTCAGGAGGGAAACCTCGTGACGGCTTTTCTATTTTTATGTATGAGTGATGTGTAAGGCTGCTTCTTTCAACTTTGCAATACCACTACAAAATCTGCAGCATCGCTGTTTACGATTCTACTGTGGGTGCAGCGGTAAGGGTTGGGGTCTTTATTTTCTCTTTACCGGTAAGGCCCTCTTTAATTTCTATTTGTATACCATCGCTAAGCCCGGTTTTAATTTCGCGTTTTTCCAGCTTACCCGGTGTGGTTTCTACCTCTACAAAGGTTTTCTCTTTTTCAAATAGTAATACGCTTTCGGGTACCGATAGCACGCTGTCTTTTTTAGAAAGTATAATATCGGCATTAGCACTGTAACCGGCGCGTAAAAACTTACCGCTCATCAGTTTAACAGCTGCTTTAATTTCAAATTGTATAGCCCCGTTTTCGGTTACACCTTTCGGGCTGATGTATTCCAGCGTGGCATCAAATTTATCTTCCTGCAAGGCGCCTATGGTTAATATAAGGGGCATACCTATGTGTATTTTACCCACCTCCGACTCATCTACCTTACCCACAAATATCATTTCGCCCATATCGGCTACCGAGGCTATGGTAGTGCCTTCGTTAAAGGTATTGCTTTCTATAACCGAGTTGCCTTCTTTTACCGGCACATCCAACACCATCCCGCTGATGGTAGATTTTATAAGCGTATTAGATACCTGCCCCTGTTTGGCGCTGGTTCCTTCTTTAATCAGTTGCAGGTTTTCCTGGGCTGATGCCAGCTCTTCGCTGGTGGTTTTATACCGGTTATCGGCCTGCTGAAACTCACTTTGCGATATTACTTTTTCGCCTACTAGTTGCTTCGCCCGGTCATACTCAATTTTAGCATTGTCCACAGCAATTTTTGCCTGGTTTAAGCGGTTTTCAGCATTGCTTAGGTTAAGCATGTTAGGTATTATTTTTACCCGTGCTATTATATCGCCCTGCTTTACTTTATCGCCTGCTTTAATAAACAGCTTTTCTATAATGCCGCTTACCTGGCTTTTCATGGCTACCTCTTTACGCGGGTTTATAGCGCCGGTGGCTACGGTTTTTTGCACAATGTTTTGCACCGAGGCCTCAATGGTGGTTATTTTCTCCGGCTCCTTTTTCGATTTGGCATATAAAAAGTAAAAGGTCCAGCCAAATACACCCAATACTACCAGCGCTATTAAAATCTTTACTACTTTACCTACCATGTTATGACGTTTTTTATTCTGCTCTTAATGCTTCTACCGGCGAAATTTCTAAGGCCCTTTGTGCCGGGATAAGGCCTGCCAATAATCCTGAAAATATTAATACGGCTAATGCCTTTAATGCTACGCTTAAATCTACACCGGGGTGCAAAAACATGCTGCCCTTGGTAGCCGGTACATAAATATCTATAAGGTGCAAAAGCCCAATGCCCAGCACCAAACCAATATAGCCTGCAGCGGCCGTAAGGGTAACCGATTCCATAATTAACTGGCTAACTATGGCAGCAGGGGTTGCACCAATAGCACGGCGTACACCAATTTCGCGGGTGCGCTCTTTTACCACTATCAGCATAATATTGCTAACGCCAATAATTCCTGCCATTAGTGTGCCTATGCCTACAAACCAAACCAGCAGCTCAATACCCATAAACAGGCCGCTTAGCTTTTTAAATTCTTTTTCCATGTTCCAATGGCCTATGGCGCGGTTATCGTTAGGGGCAATAGTGTGGCGTTCTTTTAGCAGCGCAAGTGCTTTGGTTTCTGCCAGTTCAGCGGGCACATTATCGGCGCTCATGGCGGAGAACCAACCTACCCTATTGCCTGTATTAAATGCCTGTGCAAAGGCCGTAAACGGAACGTAAATAGATTCTGCCTGTTCGCGGGCATCGTTGCCCTGGCCTGCGCCCTTGAGCGTACCGGTTACCATAAAGTTTACCCCGTTTACTTTTATATAACCACCCAGTGGGTTTTCCCCGGGCGCAAATAGTTTTTCGACCACCTTTTCGCCCACCACGGCAATTTTGCGGCGGTCGTTCATATCCAGCTTATTAATAAAGCGACCTGCTGTAAGATTGAATTGCTGAATATGGACCACCTCGGGGTGTACGCCATACACATTAAAGGCAGCTGTTTTAAGCCCGCGTATTACATTGTTAGCGTTCTGGTAGCCACCTAATTGGTTCATAGGGGCCACAATTTTCAGTTCGCTTATGTTTTGTTTAAGGGCTTCGGCATCTTCTATGGTAAAGTTATAAAACCGGTTAGGCTGCAGGCCTTTGTAGGGCTTGCTGGTTTGCTGGGTCCACATAAAAAAGCTATTGGTGGCTGTGCCGCTAAACTCCTGCAACACCCCGTTGCGCAGGCCGGTGCCACTGCCCAACATAATTACCAGCATAAATATGCCCCAGAACACACCGAAGGCCGTGAGGGCTGTACGCAGTTTATTTTTGCGCATAGCGGCACCAATTTCCTGCCAGTTATCTAAGTCAAAAATCATACTTCATCTTTTAAAGCCACCACCGGGTTGATGCTTGCTGCCCGCATAGCCGGAAAAAAGCCAGCCAGCAATCCCGCAAAAATAAGAACTACCGTGGCACTGATAGCCACACGAAAATCTACCTCGGGGTTGCGGAAAAAATCGCTGTTGGGAACATACTTTTTAAAAAGCTCTAACACCAACACACCCAGCACCATGCCGGTATAACCCGAAACGGCTGTAATAATCAGCGACTCCTGCATAATTAAATTTACAATTGAAAACGGATTAGCCCCAAGCGCTTTGCGTATTCCAATCTCTTTCGTTCGCTCTTTAACCGATATCATTAATATGTTGCTTACGCCCACCACACCGGCTATAATGGTGCCTATGCCTATTATCCATATAAAGATGGATATGCCGTTTAGCATTTTCATAATCCTTTCAAAGTTTTGGGTGTTGTTAAAGGCGTTAGCAGCATTTCTATCGGCAGGGTTAAAACTGTGGCGTGCGGCCAGTAGTTTGGTAATCTCTTCGGCCAGTATATTGCCTTCGCTTACCGATAAATCGCCGGTGCCCAGCCATATTACATCTAAATAGTTTTGGCCGTTAAATACCTTTTGCGAAGTAGTAACCGGTATATAAATACGGTCCATATCGCCACGGCCCGGGTCGTAAAACTGGCCTACCACTTCAAAGGGAATCCCCTGCACATCTATATACTTGCCTATCGGGTCTTCGGTTTTAAAAAGCGCCTCTTTAACCGGTTGGCCTATTACACACACCTTGCGGTACAAATCCATATCGCGCTGGTTCAAAAAACGACCTTCAATCACTTTCAGGTTTTCGAGATAATCGTGGTCAGGATGACCACTGCGCAGGGTAAAGCTGGCTTTTTGATTGCCATAGCGCATGGTTTTAGATATACGCCCCTCTGCCGTGCCCGATTTCTTTTCTATCCCCGGCAGCTTTTGCAGTATCTGCTCCATATCCTCGTTGGTAAGCTTTATTTGCCTGCCTGGTTGGTAGCCATTAAAGGCCATCGATGTTTTGCCCCCGTTTATCCAAATGGTGTTGGTGGCATCGCCCTTAAACTGGTCTTGTGCACCGTTTTTTAAACCACGGCCCGCGCCCAGCAGCACTATTAATATAAATATACCCCAAGCTACGCTAAAGGCCGTAAGCGCTGTGCGCAAACGGTTATTACGCACCACATAGTATATCTCTATCAGGCTATCGTAGTTCATTGACCGGCGGTGGCGGGATTTACAATTAAACCATCTTTCAGGCGTATAACCCGCTGGGTTATATCGGCAATATCCTGTTCGTGGGTTACTATTACCAGCGTCATGCCCTGTTGGTTCATGTCTTTAAATATCTCCATTATCTCGTGGCTGGTTTGCGAATCGAGGGCACCGGTGGGCTCATCGGCCAATATCACTTTGGGTTTGCTAATAAGTGCCCTTGCAATGGCCACCCGCTGCTTTTGTCCGCCCGAAAGCTCGCTGGGTAAATGTTCGGCCCAATCTTTTAAGCCTACGCGCTCCAGGTATTCCATGGCAATTTTGGTGCGCTGGCTGCGTCCTACGTTTTGATAGTAAAGAGGCAGGGCTACATTATCAACCGCATTTTTAAACGATATAAGGTTGAAGCTTTGAAACACAAAACCAAGCAACCGGTTACGGTAGTGTGCTGCTTTGGTTTGCGACAGGTTTTTAATGTGCTGGCCATTTAAGTGATAGCTGCCCTCATCATAATCATCCAGTATGCCCAATATGTTTAGCAGGGTAGATTTACCGGAACCCGAAGAGCCCATAATAGAAACAAACTCACCCTCGCGGATATGCATATCAATGCCTTTAAGCACCTGTAGTTTGTTGGCGCCCATGGGGTAAGCCTTTTTTATGCCTTGCAACTTTATCATATCGGTATTAAAAAGCGAAGAAAGGGATATTTTAACAAGGGGTGAATTGCCGCTTGTTAATTAAATGTGAAAATACAGGCAATACAGTTTCGCACGGAGACACGGAGGAAAAGGCAGGAGAATGCAAATACAAAAGGCAGGGATTTATTCCCTGCCTTTTGTATTTGCTATTTATTGCCGACTAAATTTTAGCGCAACAGCGTTAAGCTTCCTTTATAAACCTTATCGGTAAAGTTATTCAGGTAAACCACCTTTATTACATATACAAACACAGCCGGGTTTAAGCCTTTGCCTCTGTAAGTTCCGTCCCACTTAAAGTTCATGTCGTTGCTCTCGTATACCTTTTCGCCAAGGCGGTCGAACACAGCTACCTCAAATTGTTTCCAGGCTTCTTTATTCCCGAATATTTCGAAAAAGTCGTTGCTGCCATCGCCGTTTGGTGTAAACACGTTAGGTATAAACACGGTATATTTAGGTATTACATTTATCAGTATGCTGCCGCTTGCCCTGCAGCCTTTATCATCTACCGATTCTACCCTATACACATAATTGTTATACAGCGTTACTTCGGTTGTTTGGCAGGTAGCGCAGCTTAGGTTATCGGCGGGGCTCCACAGCCAGCTAACCGGGTTACCGTTAATGGCATCGGCGTTTAGCGTTACACTGTTGCCCAGGTAAACATCGGCAACGCTATCCAATACTAAGGTATACAGTGGTGGGTCGGTAAGACTAACTGCGGTAGTGGCCGAGCAGCCTTTCGAATCGCTGCATGTAACCGAGTAGGTGCCCGCCCCTAAGTTGCTGGTAACACTTCCGTTATCGCCGTTGCTCCAGGTAAAGAAATAGCCTGGTGTGCCTGCGCTGGCATTTACTGTAATACTTGCGTTTGTATACCCATAGCATTGTACAGGTACTACGGCAGTATCCAGTAATAATTGCGTAGGCTCATTAACAGCATAGCTGCCGGTAGAAGTGCAGGTATGTGCATCGGTAAAGGTAACATCGTAAGTGCCCATGTTAAGTGAGCTAATAGTGGCCGTAGTGGCCAGGTTACTCCAGCTATAAGTAAAAGGCTGTAAGCCGTCAACCGGTGTAAGCTGAATTATGCCATCGTTTCCGCCAAAACAGGAGGCGTCGGTAATAGAGGATGTAACGGTTGGTATTTCGTATACAATGGCCTGTGCGGTGCCGGTATCTGCGCAGCCATTGGCAAAATTAGCTATTAAGGTAGCAGTAAAGGTGCCGGTGCTTTGGTAGCCATAGCTTGGGTCAGTTTGGGTACTGCTGCCTGTGCCATCGCCAAAAGCCCAGCTAAAGTTGCTAACCGGGTATGTAGTTACATCGGTTGTGTTTGTAAACTGGGTAGCGGTAGGGTAACATACCGGCAGGGTGGTAAACTGCGCCTGGCTGAAGCCTAATACGGTTACCTGTTTTTGCACGGTATCTTTGCAGCCATCGGCAGTGGTTACGGCCAGTTGTGCATTGTAATTGCCGGCGGCAGCATAGTTATGTGCACCGTTCTGCGTGGTGGCCTGTGTGCCATCACCTAAATCCCATGCCCAGGCTACCAAAGTGCCTGCCGGGGTAGAGGCATCGTTTACTAACAACTCGTTGCCAACACAAGGGGTGGTAGAGGTAAAGTCGGCCACTGGTTTTGCTTTAATGCTTAACGGCTTGCTTAAGCTATCGGCGCAATTGCTTCCATAGTCTAACCTTAGCTCGGCCACATAGTTACCCGCAGTAGCATAGGTATGTGTGGTGTTTTGCAGGGTAGATGTTGCTCCGTCGCCAAAATCCCAGGTGTAGCCAACAATAGTGGTTTGGTATGGGTTGGTAGTTTGGTCGTTAAATACCGATATAGCTCCTTCGCACAAATCGGTAGTGGCAAAATTAATAATGGTTCCTACTATCACATTTACCGGGTTGGTGGTAGTATCGGCGCAACCGGTAGGTCCGCTGGTTATTAACTGAATAGTATAGGTATTGCTTTGTTGGTAAGCGTGCGATGGGTTTTGACTGGTTACTGCGGCCGAAGCATCGCCAAACAACCAGCTATAGCTTAAGGCACCAGCCGATATAGACGATGTATTAACCGGTGCTACCACGCTATCGTTACAAACATCGGCTACGGTAAAGGCTGCTACCGGGTTTTCGTTAACCGTTACCGCTTGGGTTAAGCTATCGGCACAGTTGTTTCCATAATCCAGTTTCAACTCTACATTATAGGTGCCAAAGGTGGCGTAGGTATGTGTGGTGTTTTGCTGGTTAGCCGTATTGCCATCGGCAAAATCCCAGGTATAGCTATTAATAGTAGTGTTATATGGATTGGTGGTGCCATCGGAAAAGGTGGTAGTTGCACCTTCACAAACCGGTGGGACTGTAAAGTTGATACGTGTGCCAATAATAACATTTACCGGGTTGGTGGTAGTATCTGTACAGCCTGTTGTTGCTGTAGTTATTAACTGAATTGTATAGGTATTGGTTTGCTGATAGGCATGTGTAGGTGTTTGGTTGGTTGCAATGGCGCTGCCGTCGCCAAATAACCAGTTATAGCTTAATACCCCTGCCGAAATAGAAGATGTATTAACCGGTGCTACCACACTATCGTTGCAAACATCGGCTACGGTAAAGGCTGCTACGGGGTTTTCGTTTACCGTTACCGGCAGGGTTAAGCTATCGGCACAGTTGTTACCGTAATCCAGTTTCAACTCTACATTATACGTTCCAAAGGTGGCGTAAGTATGCGTGGTATTTTGCTGGCTGGCGGTTGCTCCGTCGGCAAAATCCCAGGTATAGCTATTAATAGTAGTGTTGTATGGATTAGTAGTTTGGTCGGTAAACGTTGTAGTTGCCCCTTCGCAAACCGGTGGGGCTGTAAAGTTGATACGCGTGCCAATAATCACATTTACCGGGTTGGTGGTGGTATCGGCACAGCCGGTAGGGCCATTTGTAATTAACTGTATGGTATATGTATTGCTTTGCTGGTAAGTATGAGTCGGGGTTTGGTTGGTTACTGCTGCACTGCCATCGCCAAACGTCCAGTTATAGCTTAAGGCACCTGCCGAAATTGACGAAGTATTAACCGGTGCTACCACACTATCGTTACAAACATCGGCTACGGTATAGGCTGCTACCGGGTTTTCGTTAACCGTTACCGCTTGGGTTAAGCTATCGGCACAGTTGTTACCGTAATCCAGTTTCAACTCTACATTATACGTTCCAAAGGTGGCGTAAGTATGCGTTGTATTTTGCAGGCTGGCGGTTGCTCCGTCGGCAAAATCCCAGGTATAGCTGTTAATGGTAGTGTTGTATGGATTAGTGGTGCCATCGGTAAACGTAGTGGTTACACCTTCACATACCGCTGGTGCGGTAAAGTTGATGCGGGTTCCAATAATTACATTTACCGGGTTGGCGGTGGTATCGGCACAGCCGGTAGGGCCATTTGTAATTAACTGTATGGTATAAGTATTGCTTTGCTGGTAAGTATGGGTTGGCGTTTGGCTGGTTACTGCTGCACTGCCATCGCCAAACGTCCAGTTATAGCTTAAAGTACCTGCCGAGATTGAAGAAGTATTAACCGGAGCTACCACGCTATCGTTACACACATCGGCTACTGTAAATGCGGCTATGGGATGTTCGTTTACGGTTACCGGCAAGGTTAAACTATCGTAGCAGTTGCTTCCGTAATCCAATTTCAACTCTACATTATAGGTGCCAAAGGTGGCGTAGGTGTGCGTAGTGTTTTGCTGCGTGGCGGTGTTACCATCGGCAAAATCCCAGGTGTAAGTTACTATAGGCGTATTAAACGGATTGGTAGTAGCATCGGTAAAAATAGTAGGCTCCCCTTCACAGACCGGTGGTGCGGTAAAGCTGATAGTGGTGCCTCTTATTACTACTATAGTTTTAGTTATAGTATCGGCGCAGGCCGAATCGCTTACAGCAATCAACTGTATATTATAATTGCCCGACTGGGCATACGTGTGGCTTGGGGTAGTGCCAGGTACGCTGGCCGTGCCATCGCCAAAGCTCCAGCTAAGGTTGTAGTTGCCGGTGGTAATAGTAGTGGCATCGGCAGGGGTGGTAGTGCCGCTGTTACATAAATCGGGGGCCGTAAAATCGGCTACCGGTATAGCGTTAACGGTTACGTTGTGCTTAATACTATCGTAGCAGTTGCTGCCATAATCCAGTAGTAGGGTTACCAGGTAAGTGCCCTCGGTAGTGTAAGTATGTGCCGGGCTTTGCTGGGTGCTTGTGCTGCCATCGGCAAAATCCCAGGCATACGATAATATGGCCGAGCCCGAGCTATTTACAGTAAGGTCGTTAAACTGGGTGGACTGCCCAAGGCAAACATTTACCCCCGAAAACTGCTGCTCAGCGCCTATAATAATATTAGTTGGGTTGGTAAAGCTATCGCGGCAGGCGCCACCACCGGCCGATGCCACCAGAGTAATGTTATAGCCGCCCGATTGCGCATATTCGTGCACAGGGTATTGGGCTGTATCTATAGGTGAGCCATCGCCAAAGTTCCAGGCAAAGGTCATGGTGCCATTGGCTATGGTAGTATTGTTTATAGGGGTAAACATACTATCGTTACACACCCTGGGGGTTACAATATCTACTATGGGTTTGCTGTAAATAGTTACCGGCAGGGTTACGCTATCGCTGCAACCGGCCGGCGAGGTAAGTACCAGTTTTACCTGGTAGGTTCCGCCGCTTGCATACAAATGGCTGGGCTGTTGCATGTTGCTGGTGGTACCATCGCCAAAATCCCACAGCCAGTTATACGCCAGCCCAACGGCATACTTGGAATTATTGGTAAACGTAACCGGCGTGCCCGAGCAGGCATTATTGACCGAAAAAGCTGCACTATCGCTGCCTACATATATATAGGCAGTATCAAATCCATCGCAAATGTTGCTGCTTATACGTATGTATACCGTATCATCTTTATCGTAAAACTTAGTGTATACAAAATTTGGATTGGTTGTAAAAAACGAGGTATCTGGTGTACTCCAAAACAGCGTATCGGGTATTATACGGGCGCTGGCCTGCAGGCTTAAACTTTGTGGAAAGCAAAACTGAAAAGGCCCGCCAAGTTCTGGTTCCGGCCCCAAAATTTTTACGGTATCAATAACCAACGTATCTTTTTTGCAGGCCGATTCTAATTCGTAAATAATGGTGATAGGGAACTGACCGTAGTTGCGATAGATGTACCAAAAACTCAAACTATCTTTTATATGGGGCGAGCCATCGCCCAAATCCCACTCCAGCGAAACAAGCCGCGAAGTATCGGGCGTATTTAAACTTAAAAACACGGTATCATCCGGGCAGTAGGCCTTGCTGGTATCGTATACTGAAAGTATAGGCACCTGCACCCGCACACCCGCCGAATAGCCATACGATTCATAATCGCCGTAGCCATATACATATGCTATGATGCCCTGGTTGGCACTTATAGAGTGGTCGCCCTGGGTAATGGTGCGTATGGCATACGAGTAGGTAGGGTTTTGCGGCACCGTGGTAAAACTTCCGCCAATGCCTGCACCATCAAACGTAACCGTATTAAGGTCGGCTGTTTTTGCAATTATATTGGTGTAATAGGTAAACGTTGGCGAGGTGTTGGCAAACGCATTAAACGTTACGCTGTTTATGTTTTGTGTTACAGGGCTTAGCGCAATCATAAAAGGGTCGCCAATAGGGTCGGCATTGGCATCACAATCGGTACCGGTGCTATACTGCATTACCGATATAGGCAGGTTAGAAGTAATGTAAGAAACTGCACTTAGCTGAAATTCGTTAAACTGCCCGGCATTAAGGGTTATGGGTGCTCCGCCGTTAATGCGAAACTGCGTACCGTTTTGCGATGATATAACCCTAAACACATCATAATCCCGGCCAAAGTAAGGCACAGTTACAAACTCGCTGCCCCAGGATGGGGTAGGATATAGTTGATCGAAAAGGTGGTCGCAATAGCCGCAGCCTATTACATTGGCGCAAACATGGCCGCCAAACAAAGCAAAGTTTTTATTGTTGGTACCCCGCACTCTGGTGCCCGTTAAATCTCCGTTACCGCTTTGCAACTGATATACTTCGCCGCTATCAATAGTAATACTAAAAGTAACACCTGCACTGTGTCCGCCGGCTGCGGTAGTAGGCGTAATATCAATGGTAGTATTATCTTCTGTAGCAGCAATTAAAAACTCGGGGCTACCGTTATTTACCGATGCGTTAAACCAGGTGGTAACCACATAATCAAGCCCTAATGAATTGGTGGGGAAAATAACAGCGGCGTCTGATGTTGCTGCCTGGTAGTAATGTGCAAATACGCTCACACACTCGGTAGTTACTACGTGTAAAGCCTGGTTGGTAATCAAATCATTATTTACGTTTTCGCCAATGTTTTGCGGCACTATTACAAGTGTAGAAACACCCGGCGTAACCGTAAACGTTTGCGACCACGCCTGTTTGGGCGACGATATAACTCCTGTGCAGCCTGTCTCGGAAGTTATGTAAACCCGTAATTCGCCCGTTTGCGCATAATAGTTTTGAAGAAAACCAAACCAAAAATCTTTACCCTTCGAAATTTGGGCGTTACTAATAGTGGAAACAAACAACAACAGCGCAACAAGCGTGTAAAGTTTTTTCATCAGAGGTGTGTGTGGTTCAGGGTATTATAGTAGACCTAAAAATAATAATTATGGTTGTATGGGGTTAAATTTTTTCAACACCGGTACAGGGGCTTATTAAACCGGTTTAAGACAAAGTAACTGAGGTATTTACATTGATGGCATTGTAGCCAAATGAGCAGCAGTAGTGCTGCTAAAATTTCCGCTTTTTTAATAAAACTATACCCGGGCGAAAGCCCGGATTTAAGAAGTTATAAGCGCCTACTTAAAGGCAACAGAGTAACCTGCGTGCTACAATTACTACTGATGGACAAGATTTCTCACTACGGATTTACAGGTATTATGCTCCGTTTAAAATTACATAAAAACTGACCTTACTATCTAAACGAGCCTCTGTTCCTGGCCCAATTGCTTTTGCCAGCCACAGCGGTAGTAGTAGTGCCGGTAGTTTTTTTTGCGCTGCCTTTGGTGGCTTTGCCCTCAAACACATAACCGGCTAACAGGGCCGCAATTTCAGCCTCATCGGCGGCTTCGTTTTTAAGGTATTCGGGTTTATAGTTTTTGCCTACAAAATTGGTATCAAACTTACCCGATACAAAATCCGGGTGTTGTAAAACAAACTTGCCAAAAGCCAGGGTGTTTTTTACGCCTGTAATTTTATAGTCGCCTATGGCGCGCAACAAGCGGTCAATAGCCTCAGCACGATCTTTACCGTAGCCTACCAGTTTGGCCAGCATAGGGTCGTAGTAAATAGGTATATCCATGCCTTCTTCGTAGCCATCATCTACCCGCACGCCGGGGCCTTCGGGCTTTTTATACTGCACCAGCTTACCTATATCGGGCAAAAAGTTATTTAGTGGGTCTTCGGCATACACGCGTAGTTCAATAGCATGTCCGCGCATTTGCAGGTCGGCTTGCGTAAAGCTCAGCTTTTCGCCACGGGCAATTTTAATTTGCTCCTTTACCAGGTCTACACCGGTTATCATTTCGGTAACGGGGTGCTCTACCTGCAGGCGGGTATTCATTTCTAAAAAGTAAAAATTCAGTTGCTCATCTACCAAAAACTCAACCGTGCCGGCGCCTATGTATGCGCAACTATGTCCTACCTTTACGGCGGCCTCACCGATAGCTTTACGCTTTTCGGGGGTAAGGCAACTGCTGGGGGCTTCTTCTACCACCTTTTGGTGGCGGCGCTGCACACTGCATTCGCGCTCGAACAGGTAAACTATGTTGCCATAGTTATCGCCCAGTATTTGCACCTCTATATGCTTGGGCGAGCCCACATATTTTTCAATAAAAACGCTTCCATCACCAAAGGCACTTATGGCCTCGCTTTGCGCCCGCTGCATTTGTTCTTCCAGTTCTTCGGCGGCGTTTACCACGCGCATACCCTTGCCACCGCCACCGGCGCTGGCCTTTATTAAAATAGGGTAACCAATGCCATCGGCCAACACCTTTGCGGCCCCTACATCGGTAATAGCGCCCTCGCTGCCGGGCACCATAGGTATATCAAATTTTTTAGCGGCTTCTTTAGCGGCCAGTTTGCTTCCCATTACTTCAATAGCTTCTGGTGTTGGCCCTATAAAGGTAATTCCATTTTCTTCTACCAGCTTGGCAAAAGTGGCGTTCTCGCTCAAAAAACCATAGCCCGGGTGTATGCCATCTACGCCTAAAAGTTTAGCAGCTTCTACAATCTTATCACCCCGCAGGTAACTCTCTTTACTGGCTGCCGGGCCAATGCACACGGCCTCATCGGCATAGCGCACATGCGGCGAGTTACGGTCGGCCTCGCTGTATACCGCTACCGTTTTAATACCCATTTCGCGGGCGCTTTTCATTACCCGTAGTGCAATTTCTCCTCTGTTTGCTACCAAAATCTTTTTCATTCAACCGTTTTACTTGTGTAGGCAAACATGCAAAAAATATTGCGGCTAATCAGCCTTTTTCGTCCAGTGCCTTAAGTTGTGCTTTAAGTGCCTCTATATGCTCTAAAACGCGTTTAGAGCTTTCAGGTAAATCTTTCAGTATGGCATAAATACCTTCCTGGTATTTAATCTCTCTTTCTAAATCTTCTTTGTTTATTGGGTAGCCTATCATGCAACTAAAATGCATTGGTAAAACGCAATGTATCTGCGTAGTAAATAGTTTAACAAATGAAGAAACCGCTTTTTGTCAGGCATAAAAAAAGTGCGCAGGTAAGGTGGGGTATGCACAGCGAAACTTACGTTAATTGCGCTAACAAAATTTATATCTGCCATTACTATGTAAATGCTGATACACCGTGTAACTTTATAGCGTTATTTTGATTCACCCGCAAAAATTGATTTAGTAAAATGTATTTAGCAGGAACAGGAAGGGGCGATATTACCGCCTTTAAAAAAGGGGCTGGTTTATTGGGATATGGTATACACTACAATACCATGGAAGAAATAGAAACACCGCTTACGGCACGTGCTTTTGTGTTTATTGATAAAAAGACTGCCTACCGCATTTGCTATGTAAACTGCGAGTTGGGTTTTATAACAATTGCCATTAAAAAGGGTGTGCTTAAGTATTTAGAGCGCCACAGGCCCGAGCTTAATTACGATGAAGATAACCTGATGATAACCGCGCAGCACACGCACAGCGGGCCAAGTGGTTATTCGTATTACGGCCTTTACAACCTTAGCACACCGGGTTTTGTAATGGAAATTTACAAGAAGATTGTTGATGGAATAGTAGAAGCTATTATAAATGCCGAAGCCAACCTGCAGCCCGCCAAACTAATGTGGAATACCGGCATGATGGAAACAGATAAAGATGTAGCCTTTCAACGCTCGGTAGAAGCCTACAACCGCAACCCGGAGGTAAACCCTAAAATTAAGTTTAACGAACGCCACCTGGCGCTTGACCATGAAATGACATTGCTAAAAGTGGTTAGCGAAGATGGTAAGGAAATGGGTAGCATAAACTGGTATGGCGTGCACCCTACTAATTTGCCCAACACCAATAACAAACTTTGCTACGATAATAAAGGTTACGCCAGCGATTTTTTAGAGAAAGATTTTGCGGCTAAAGGCCACTCAGATTACTTAGGCATATTTGCCCAGGGCACTTGCGGCGATGTAACACCAAGGGTGGTTTATCACCCTGTTTATCCGTTTCAGCGCGGGCAATGGGAGGGTAAGTTTCCAGATGATATTGAGAGCGCTAAATACAACGGGCGTATACAATACGAAAAGGCTAAAGAGATTACCGAGAAGCAGGGCTTTAAAGAGTTACAGGGCGAGCTGGATTACCAGTTGATGTTTGTAAATTTTACCGATGTAACAGCCGACCCTAAATTTGCCAATGGCAAAACCGATGCACAAACCGGCAATGCTACTATGGGTGTTGCCTTTTTTGAGGGCACACGTATAGATGGGCCGGGGCTGCACCCTTCTATGGGTTTTGTAGTTAAACGCTACGCCCGCTATATACGTTGGTGGGAGCGAACCAAAGCTAAGTTTAGCAACCCCGAGTATAAGAAGATGATTGAGCGCAAGTATGCAGCGCATGGGCCTAAAGATATAATGATAGAAAGCAATACGCGCCGTGTATTGGGCACCGGCAAGCTGGACCGTATAATTATACCGGCATGGGCCGACCCGGCTATTGCGGCGTTTAAGTTTTTCTACAAAAAGGTAGGACACCTAACCCGGCCATGGACGCCTAAAGTGTTGCCTATACAAATATTTATTATTGGCGATGTAGCGCTCGCAGGCTTTCCGTTTGAAATTACTACCATAGCCGGTAAGCGCTTGCGCAAATCGTTGGAAGAAACCCTGGCCCCACGCGGTATAAAACGCGTAATACTTTCGCCTTATGCCAATGGCTACAGTGGTTATATAACTACCAACGAAGAATACCAGGCACAGATTTACGAAGGCGGGCACACCGTATTTGGCCAGTGGAGCCTGGCAGCCCTGCAAACCAAATTTGACGCCCTCGCTAAAGAAATGCTAAAGCCACGCGAGGAGCGCAAATTTGTGCACGATGCCATACCGCCCGATTTTACCGAAGAGGAATTAAACCACTTCCCGTTCTATAAAAGGGCCTGGTATATACGGCAGGAACTTATCCGCGCGCGAAAGATGGAGCGGAGAGGAGTAGGAGCTTAATCGTGTACACAATCATTGGGTTTTGGGTAGAATGCCTTTTTCAGCGCTTTCATCCAATAGTTGTTTAGCAAATTGCCAAAGGGTGGCTGAGCCTTTCTCTATTACGCTCTTTTTGTTTATTACCTGTTCGTAGCTTACATTATATTCTTTCCATGTACCACCATTATTAGATACGTTTTGCAGCAAGGGCTCCAACCGGTCCATTGCGCGGGCAAATTTGGCTTCGATGGTTTCTCCGGCTTCAAATTCTTCCCATACCGCAATCAACTCACTAGCCTGTTCAGTTGGAAGCAATCCAAAAATACGATTAGCAGCTTTAAGTTCAGCTTCGGTATTGGTGTGGTTTTGAGTAGAATCATAAAGAAAAATATCACCGGCATCTATTTCTACCACATCGTGTATCAATAGCATTTTAACTACCTTTAATACATCTACAGGCTCATTGGCATGTTCGGCTAAAATTATAGCCATGGTAGCCAGGTGCCAGCTATGCTCAGCATCATTTTCGTTCCTCTCGCTGTTAAACAACCGGGTTTTGCGCAGTATATATTTTAGCTTGTCAATTTCGTGTATAAAGGCAATCTGCTGTTTAAGGTGTTCAAAATTCATAGACACATTTATTAAGGTTGCAAACCTAAAAAATACAGGAATAACAGTGTTAATATGTTAAGTTGACACAGTTTTAATGGGCTAATGATATAAGTCATTTAATGCGATTTTTTTAAAAGAAAATGCTCAATTTGCATCGCACAAAATGTATTTGTATTTACGTAATTACGTTGGTACTTGAACACGATAACACAATCTTAAAACATGCCTCACTATCAAACACGCGGCCAGGTTCCGCATAAACGACATACACAGTTCCGTAACAACCAGGGCGTTTTATACAGCGAGCAACTGGTTTCTACCGAGGGGTTTCATAGCCTTTACTCTATCATATACCATTGTCATCCGCCTACGCTGGTTAGTAAAATAGATGCGCCTATTGATGTTACGCCCAAAGTGGCCAACACTAAAAACATGCAAAACCGCTGCTATCGGGGTTTTAATGTTAAGCCCGAGGCTGACTTTATTAAATCGCGCGTACCAGTGCTTATAAATAACGATGTGCACATTGTGCTCGCTGCGCCGCAAAGCTCAACCAAAGATTACTTCTATAAGAACAGCGATGCCGATGAGGTTATTTTTGTGCATGAAGGCACGGGCACGTTGCGTAGTGTATTTGGCCAGCTTAAATTTAGTTATGGCGATTACATTGTAGTGCCGCGCGGTACCATTTATCAAATTGATTTTGATACTACCGATAACCGGTTGTTAATAGTAGAATCGTTTTCGCCGGTACAATACCCTAGGCGCTACCGCAACGAGTTTGGACAGCTAATGGAGCATGCTCCGTTTTGCGAGCGCGATATACGTGCCCCTGAAAACCTGGTAACCAACGATGAAAAAGGCGACTTTTTAATTTACATTAAAAAGCAGGGCCTGCTTTACCCATATCACTATGCCTCGCATCCTTTCGATGCCATTGGCTGGGATGGTTGCCATTACCCTTATATTTTCTCTATACACGATTTTGAGCCAATCACTGGCCGAGTGCATCAACCGCCACCGGTACACCAAACCTTCGAGGCGCATAACTTTGTTATCTGCTCGTTTGTGCCCCGCAAGTATGATTACCACCCGCAAAGCATACCGGCGCCGTATAACCACAGCAATGTAGATAGCGATGAGGTATTGTATTATGTAGATGGCGATTTTATGAGCCGCAAGCACGTAGAGCGTGGTATGATAACGCTGCACCCTATAGGCATACCACACGGTCCACACCCAGGTACAGTGGAGAAAAGCATTGGTAAAGATGAAACCAAAGAACTGGCGGTAATGGTAGATACCTTTAAACCGCTCTGGCTTACCGAAGATGCCGCTAAGCTTGAAATGGCCGACTACTTTTTAAGTTGGCTGGATAGCGCACCACCTAAGGCCGATTTTAACAAGACAGATATCGAATAAGTACCGAATTAGTAACTTTGTAACCGGTAACACTTAAACAAAACGCTCAAAATGAAAACTGAATTATTAGAACAACCCGGAACAGCTACAAGCAACGACTTCCTTCCGCTTAATGGCACCGACCACGTAGAGTTTTACGTAGGCAATGCCAAACAAAGCGCCTATTATTATCAAAGTGCCTGGGGCTACGAACTGGTGGCTTATGCAGGACCTGAGACTGGCCTGCGCGATCGTGCCAGCTACGTATTGCAACAGGGCAAAATTCGCCTGGTGCTTACCAGTGCACTTGCACCGGAGCACGAAATTTCGAAACACGTTTTACTGCATGGGGACGGAGTAAAGGTTCTGGCCCTGTGGGTAGATGATGCCCGCAAAAGCTTTGAAGAGACCACTAAGCGCGGAGCGGTAGCAGTAATGGAACCTACCGAGTTTAGAGACGATAGCGGAGTGGTAGTTATAAGCGCTATTAAAACCTATGGCGAAACTATACACAAGTTTATTGAGCGCAAAAACTATCGTGGTGCATTTTTGCCGGGCTATATCGCTAAAAAATCTAGCATACCTATTGCAAGCGTTGGCCTTAAGCATGTAGACCACTGCGTAGGTAATGTAGAATTGGGCAAGATGAACGAGTGGGTGAAGTTTTATGAAGAAGTAATGGGCTTTAAGCTGATACTAACGTTTGATGACGAAGATATCTCTACCGAATACTCGGCCCTTATGAGCAAGGTTGTTAGCAATGGTAACGGCTATGTTAAATTCCCTATTAACGAGCCCGCCGATGGCAAACGCAAAAGCCAGATAGAGGAATACATTGAGTTTTACAAAAGCGCAGGGGTGCAGCACATTGCCATTGCCACCGATGATATTATTGCTACGGTTACTGAACTTCGCCGCCGTGGGGTGGAGTTCTTATACGTGCCCGAAGTTTACTACGATGAGGTTTGGACCCGCGTAGGAAAGATAAACGAGGATGTAAATAAGATTAAAGAGCTGAACATATTGGTAGACCGGGATGATGAAGGTTACCTGTTGCAACTGTTTACCAAACCGGTGCAGGACAGGCCAACGGTGTTCTACGAAATTATCCAGCGCTGTGGAGCGAAAAGCTTTGGCAAAGGCAACTTTAAAGCCTTGTTCGAAGCCATTGAACGCGAGCAGGAACTGAGAGGGAATTTATAAGCGATAAACGCTGGCACAAATAGAAAGAGGTAAGCTGTTTGGCTTACCTCTTTTAATATGTATTGGTCCGGTGTAGTTCTATTTCTTCTTCAACAACTCTTGTCTTTGCTGTTCTACCACGTCACTATTGATGTAGGTGTCAAAATCCATTTCTTTATCCAGCATTCCTTTAGGGAAAATTTCGATAATGCGGGTGGCGATGGTTTCAACCAATTCGTGGTCACGGCTGGTAAACAGGATGGTACCACGGAAATCATTCATACCGTTGTTAAGGGCGGTAATGGATTCGAGGTCTAAGTGGTTTGTCGGTTCGTCAAACAAAAGCACGTTGGCGCGCATTAGCATCATACGCGAAAACATGCAGCGCATCTTTTCACCACCCGATAATACGCTACAGCTTTTTAAAACCTCTTCGCCCGAAAACAACATACGGCCAAGGAAAGAGCGCACATACGTTTCGTCCTTATCTTCCGGCGAATACTGGCGCAGCCAGTCTACCAGGTTATCCTTATTATTTTCGAAAAACGAGTGGTTCTCGTTCGGTATGCTGGCCTTTATGGTAGTAACACCCCAGCTAACTGTCCCTTTGTAATCAGTATCGCCACCCGATAAAATATTATGGAAGGCAGATATAGCCACGCTATTACCTCCCAATATGGCTATTTTATCGCCGCGCTTAACGGTAAATGTAACGTTGCTAAAAAGCACTTCGCCGTTTACGGTCTTCGATAGGTTTTTAACCTCCAATATCTCATTACCGGCATCGCGCACCACATTGTTAAACACAATGCCCGGATACTTACGGCTGCTGGGTTTAATATCTTCCAGGTTAATTTTATCCAAGGCCTTTTTACGGCTGGTTGCCTGGCGGCTTTTAGATGCATTGGCCGAGAAACGGCGAATGAAATCCTGCAACTCCTTAATTCTATCCTCAGCCTTTTTATTCGAATCTGCTTTTTGGCGGGCCACTAATTGCGAGCTCTGATACCAGAATGAGTAGTTACCGCTGTAAATGGTCATTTTGCCAAAATCAATATCAACTATATTGGTGCAAATAGCATCTAAAAAGTGGCGGTCGTGGCTTACCACCAGAATGATACCCTGGTAGTCGGCTAAGAAATCTTCCAGCCAGCTAATGGTATGCACATCCAGGTTATTGGTAGGCTCATCTAAAAACAGAATGTCGGGGTTGCCAAACAGCGCCTGTGCTAACAATACACGCACCTTTTGGTTACCATCCAGTTCGCGCATCAGCTTTTGATGTAACTCTTCTTTAATACCTAAATGGCTTAATAGTTCGGCAGCACTGCTTTCGGCGTTCCAGCCGTCCATTTCATTAAAAATGTTTTCCAGTTCGCCGGCACGGTTGCCATCCTCTTCGGTAAAATCGGCCTTGGCATACAGTGTTTCTTTTTCCTGCATTACGGCCCACAGGGTTTTGTGCCCCATAAGCATAGTTTGCAAAACGCTTATATCGTCAAACTCATTTTGGTTCTGGCGCAGCGATGCTACCCGCATGCCTTTTCCGAACGAATAGGTGCCGGTGGTAGGATCAACTTCGCCCTGTAATATTTTTAGAAAGGTAGATTTTCCGCTTCCGTTGGCGCCAATAATGCCGTAGCAGTTGCCGGGGGTAAAATTCAGATTCACATCTTCAAACAAAACACGCTTGCCGTAGCGCAGCGACAGGTTATTTACACTAATCATTCGGGTATGCCTTTTTTAGGAGGTGCGAAAGTAAAATTTTAGAGGGAATTATTGTGGTTTTAGCTTTCCTTGTACAAGGCGAACAAATACATACGGTGTGGCTTACCGCTTATAAAATGCAGCCTTCTTATATGCCTTAAGCGGGTTAATTAGCTGCGTGGTGGATTTGTTAAAATAAAATCATGGTTAACACTTTTTCGGGTGTTAACCCTTTAAGTGGCTGATAATCAATTGTTACTTTTTTGCGTGTTAACCATGATTTCATTTTAACATTTTAATATTATTTATATTTATGATGTGATTTGCGCGGAGCAATGCCCATAATTCTTCTTCGTATTAGCTACCATTATTAGTGTATTTATGCACCTTATTTAGCGATTATGACAGCCAAAGACCTGGAGACCTTTTTAACCCGCTTTACCGAAAGCATTGAGCAAAACCAATTTACCAAGCTTACACTAAGCGACCGCCGCGATAAGACTAAGGAATTGAAAAATGTGTTTGTTAAGCCTGTAGCGCTCAAACAAGGTTTGCGCCTTTCGTTTGTTTACCGTTACCCTACTAAGGATATTACCAAAAACTACGACCTGCAGGATGCGGGCATACTGATAGAAGCCTTGTTGGATAAAGACTTTTTTAAAGCCGACCTGTTTACCACCGCCAGCGATTTTCATTTTGCCATGGATAAGTTTGGTAAAACTGTGCTGAAGCAAAAAGCCGCAACCCGCACCGAACCGGTAGTGGCCGAACACGACCACAGCAAAAAACGCTTTGTAGAAGCTGCCCATAACGTTTACCTGCACCAGTTAGGCGTTACTACAGCCGATGGCAAGGTTAAAAGCGATAAGCAGGATAAATACCGGCAGATTAATAAGTATGTAGAGATAGTTGAAAGCATTGTGAAAGAAGCGGCCCTGCCCGAGACCTTCAAGGTAACGGATATGGGTGCCGGCAAGGGCTACCTAACTTTTGCACTTTACGATTACCTGGCTAATACCTTAAAACTAAATGCAAAAGTAACAGGGGTAGAACTTCGACCGGCTTTGGTAGAAAATGGCAACGCTCTAGCCCAACAGGCGGGCTTTGAAAAACTCGATTTTATAACCGGCTCGATCGATAGCGCCGACCTGCCCGCTACCGATATGCTGATTGCCCTGCATGCCTGCGATACGGCCACCGACCAGGCCATTTACCGCGGTATTACCGGCAATGCCAAAGTAATAATATGCGCCCCTTGTTGCCACAAGCAGGTGCGCAAACAGCTGCACCCCGATAACGATATAAAGGCGATTACCAAGTTTGGCATACTGGAAGAGCGCCAGGCCGAAATACTAACCGATACCATCCGCGCTCTTATACTGGAGGCCAACGGCTACAAAACCAAAGTGTTTGAATTTATAAGCACCGAGCATACTGCCAAAAACCTGCTTATTACTGCTATTAAAACGGAAACGAGCGGGGCTGTAAAACAACAGGCCCTTGATCAAATCAAGAGCCTGATGCAGCTTTTTGGTATAGAATATCACCAGTTGGAGAAATTGATGGGGATGTGAGTTGATATTCCTTCCGGTTCAATTTTTAGATTCAAAAAGGCGATGTCATCCTGAGCGGAGTCGAAGGATTTCTCAGAGAATATGGTTCGACTCCGCTCACCATGACATCTTACTTTGAGGTTGTCAAAATTCAAACTATTCTATTGCTTTAGCCTACAGCTTAACCCAGCGTATCTTCTTGGCTCCTTTTTTCAGTATTACTTCGGCAATGTAGGCGCCTTTTGCAAGGTGGCTAATGTCGATTTTGTTGATACCTTTCTTCGTTTCAGCAACTAAGCGTGCATCAGTGCTAAACAACTTTACCTGTTCAACCGGCAGGCCGTTGCTATAAATATTCAACTCGTTGGTGGCTGGGTTGGGGTATAGCTTAATGCCTGCTATTTGCTGGTTTACTTCATCTAAACCATTAGGCCCTATAAGGTAGCTAATCGTATTTGATTGTAAATTTGGGCAGGTTCCGGATGTATCATCAGTAAGTACATAATAATAGCCAGCAGTACTGGCAATAAAAGTTCTGCCATTAGCGCCAGCAATTAGGCTATCATTTAAATACCATTGGTAAGTATTCGCCTGGGTTGAAATAAGGGTGTCGCCACTTACCGTTATAGTTGTGCCGGGGTAAAAAGATATTGCGATGTCATTTGTAAAGGAATCTATTCCACAAGCATCAATAATGTTACATGCTACAATTTCATTATGCTTAGGACGAAAAACAAAATCCGGATTACTGTAAATCGTAACTACCGAATCTCCTAAGTTGTAGAACCAGTCGTAATGGTAGGGAGGAACGCCGCCTTCTGGATGTGCAGTAAGCACTACCGAATCTCCTGCACAAACAGCGAAATTGCTGGCTGTAATATTTCCCGATACCTGCCTTGCTTCAACAGTTGTTCTCCACATATTACCGCGTGCACATAAATAACCGCAAACATCACCGCAAATGGAATCGCGATTGCGCAATGTGAAATCAATGTCATAATCAGGGCATTGAGGTGTATAGCACGTGCTTGGTACAAGTGTAGCTGATTGAATTGCGTGAGCACCGGGGACTAAATTGGAGTCGGTAGTGCAGGTTCCTGCCTGTGGGCCACTGGCGGGGTTGCTACAATTTAAGGGCCCTGTTGATGTTTGGCACGAATCGCATACTACTTCCATACTCACCATATTAATGGTGCAGTATGGAGGGGGCAAAGCCGGGGTTCCGCAAGTATTATCGTAAGTAAGTGTATATTCCACATCTACATAGGTGTTAATTATTTCAGACTTGCCGGGAGCAGTTACAGTTATATGATAATCGCAGCTACCTATATTAATACTGGTAAAACCCATACTTGCGCTAGGCAGACCTGATTGCGTAAAATCGCCCACTTTGGTAGCGCCATACACATTAGGGTCTACCAATAAAGGGTATGTATTATCAGTTTTGTTCAGCCATTCAACCGGTACATAGGTTTGCAGGGTGTAGTTATTTCCGTTTTGCAATAGTTTATATACTCCGGCCATGCCCAGCACTTTAGCATCTATATAAACAGGCTTCTCGTAAGTTATCAGGGTTTCGCCTTTTTCGTTTTTAATGGCGTAGCTGCCGCGGTAGAGGCCATCTTGTAAATGGTCGGTGCCGGTTTCTACTATGCTTAGGCCAGCGGGCAAAGTAAAGTGGTCTTCAATCACCATCCAGCCATGGCTAACCGGTAACTGTAGGGGGGCTGCAATAATGTAGTTGGTTTTAATTTGCCCCGGCGTAAACGATTGTTCCATATCTATACCGGCCCACATGTTTTTTACATATAAGCCTTCTTCGCCAATAGTGTGGTTGGTGTAGTTACCGGTTTCTTTGGCGGTGTAAAGGCTGTTATCATCAAAAAAATACATGGTCAGGTTCTTGTTAAACTCAAACTCAAAGCCGTGCTCGGTAAGCGAGGTGCTTTGGCGGTTTAAATCGCATTTGGTGGGTACCGGTTGGTTTTCGGCTACATATACGCCGGGTGTCTTTTCGCGCAGGCGCGGGTCAATGGTTCTCCAAATATCGTTCGCCTGCTTTTGATAATGCATAGGGAAGAAAGACTTTTGCGAAAACGAATGGCCCTCATCTTTAGGGTTTATAAAAAAGCGGGTATCAATAGTGCGTTTATCTATCAACTCTACACACTCAGCACACTGGCTGTTGTAAGGCAGTATGCCAAACTCGGGGTGCTGCTTAGCTGCTTCGGATGATTTTTGCCAAAGCAATTCAGAGGTAGCCCTTACATCGGGCTTAAAGGTGGTGGTGTTGAATTTTTTTACCACCATGTTTTGCGCAAACAGAGGCACGCACAATATAAGCACGGCTGCCAGGGTAAAGTAGTTTTTCATAAGTACAGGTTTAGGTTTTCCAAAGTTAGAAGAATTTATATGTGTTGGTAAGACCAAAGCCATTTATTCTTCCATAATCTTACGTGTTAAACTACCGGATAGGGCGGCAAATCCGGCAACCAATCCGCCTACTAAGCCGGTTAGCAGGTAAACCACTATTTTGTTGCCACCGGTTAAGGCCTTTAGTAGTTCGGTAATTTTAGTAAGTAGTATATCGTTGTTAGCGCCCGATAGCATTAGCGCATAGCCCGTCCATAATAAAAACACAGCTAAAAAGCCAGAAAGGAAAGCTGCAAACGATTTTTGCTCAATAAGCATGGCTATAATAAAGGCAGCCACAGCTATCACCCACCAGGGTAAAAATAATTGCAGGGCCAGCGATAAGGCAGCGGTTGATATAAGGGAGATAAGAAATATTTTCATGGGTGATGGTGGGGTTTTTCTTTTAATTAAGATGGTTGATTGGCCGTGATGGTAACAGGTTTACTTAGGCTTATAGGTAGTTGTAAATAGTTTTTTATCGCCCAGGTCTTCACCGGTTTTAATAAAGTTAGCCTGGTAATAATTGCCTTCCGCCCATGTTTTAACCATGCTATCGTAAAACTTACTGCCCGGATTGCCCGACTGTCCGCCGGGGTAAACTACATAACCTTTCATGTCGCCTTCATCTACAATCATTCGCCAGCTTGGGCCGTGGGTGCTGTTGGTGGCATTTACAATACCCAGGTTACCACCGCTGTAAACGTTCAGGCTGCTAAAGGCATCAATTTTTGCAAGGTGGGCAACCCTGGTGGCTTTATGGGCGCCCCAATCGGGCACCGAACTTAAATCCTTATACTCCGTTTTAAGTTTTTGAATGGCAGCGTTTAAGCAAGCTGTAACCAACTCGTTGCGGGTATCTTTAGCCGGGGTAGATTTTAAATCGTAAAAATCGCCGGCGCTATCGGTTTGTAAAAAGTTGATAGTAACTACCTGGTTAGGCCTTTTCATTGGGTTGGTAGGGTCGCTCATTTCATCCCATAGCGAATCGCGCACGGCCGTCCACCATTCTTCAAAAAATACAGCACCGGTGGCATTTGGGTTGTTGAAGTAATCCCACTGGCGCATTTTATCAATTGCTGTTTTTTGCTCTTTGGTAATTTTGGTGCTGTCTAAGCAGGAGAGGAGCACCGGTAAAGCTTCTTCGGCAAACAGGTTGTAATTATCGTTCTGCATTTTTTCCATAAAGGCCACATCAATTCCATTGGCCTCGGTAAGTATTTTATTAATGCGCCTGTTGCGGAACTGCTCGTATGAGCCTACACCCGGGTAAAAGTAAGGGTAGGTAGTGTCGGTAGGGTGTTGGTTGGCACTGCTTACAAAACCCCTTGCCGGGTTGGTGCTGGTTGGGTTAGCAGAGGTGGGTATATAATCGGTCCATTCATCTACGGCCGTAGTTCCATCGCTTACAAATTTGCCCTGTTCAGTTGTTTTATTGCGGATAGGGAATTTGCCTTGCTGCTTAATAGCAATATCACCACTGCGCGATGCAAACACAAAGTTTTGCGCCGGGCAGGTGTAGCTTTCTAGGGCTTTTAGATAGTCGGCATAATTATTACCGCGGTTTAAATTGTAAAAGGTTTTAAACTCGTTAGAAGGTAAGTGGGCCGTCCAGTGCATGGCCAGGTATTTTTTTTTAGGGGCCACACCAAAGCTATTATCAAATACTACCGGGCCAAAGCGGGTATAAAGCACGGTATCTAAATACTCTGCTTTATCGTGAATTTTATAATGTTCTACGCGCTTTTCAGTTTTTACCCATTGCCCGTTGTATTCATATTCATTGTGGGTATCATCTTTAAACTTAATGCGGTACCAATCGCGCACATCGCGCCCGGCATTGGTAACACCCCACGAAATTGAATCGTTAAAGCCTATAACTACCGCCGGCGAACCGGGTAGTGTGGCGCCATATACGTTCATAGATGGGCTTACCAGGTGCATCTCATACCAAATAGAGGGTAACATAAGTTGCAGGTGAGGATCGTTGCAAAGGATAGGCTTACCGCTTTTAGTTTTAGTGCCGCTAACTGCCCAGTTGTTGCTGCCGTTAATTTCGTCGGGTTTTTGCAGCACATTATTGTAGGTAATTGGACCGGCAGCTACGGCTTTTGTGGTATCGGTTATAGTATTCGCATTAACCGGTGTTTCAAATACAGTTCCGGCAGGCACTATAGGGTCATCTCCGGCCCAGGTATCAGGGTAAAGCTTTCTAAAGTTAGCCTCGCCATATTTGGCTATAAAGTTGGTGTTTTCAATATCGTATTCGTATACCGAAAGCATGTTGGCCATGTTTTTAAGCAGCAGGGCTACTTTAATAGGCTTCCATTCTTCGGGGGCATAGTTCAACAACTTATATTCTAAAGGGTAATCTTTCTGCTTGAGATTATGAATGTAAGCATTTACCCCTTTGCAGTAGGCCTCAATTAGTTTTTGGCTCTCCGGGTCTTTGGCAATATAATCCTGTGCGGCTTCTGCCCCATAACCTAAACCAATGCGGCGCTGCAACCGGTCGCTCTCTAATGTTTTTTCGCCCACCAATTCGCTGGTGCGGCCGGCGGCATTGTGCGTTTGCACCTCCATTTGCCACAGGCGGAACTTAGCCGTTATGTAACCCTGCATGTAATAAAGGTCTTCATCGTTTTTGGCAAACACGTGCGGCACCAACCGGTCGTCGAAGTATACTTTTACTTCTTCTTTTAAGCCATCCAATTTAGCTTCCTCATCCTTCCAGCCCTTAACTGCCTCGGCATTTTTCCAAAAACCGGTAAACGGATTCATGAACTTTGCTAATGGAGGTAAGGGGCCGAGTTTGATGTTAAAGGTGACTATAAGCGCGACAGTAACGAGCAAGGCCAGCAGCAATTTAATGTATTTCACGTGGGGTTATTTTAGCCGTGAAGGTATTTATTTGTTAATGCTGCATATATGATTTTGCAAACATTTTTTACCCATGTAAAGCCTGTAGTTTGTATTGGTGCAAACTTGCATTTACATGTATTTAATAACAACAAAATGGGCGTTGTTATTTATACCGGTTAAATCAAAACCAAACAGGCTACAGGGCGTATTAGATTATATGCAATATAACAAGAACCCCAACCCCAACATGATTACCTGCCCCATTGGAACTACCGATACTTCGAAACCTGAAGATAAGGATAAACACATCCTCGAACGCTAACATCCCTTGGATACAAATCAGCACTACTTTGCCTGTTTTGCATCTAAACTAAAAACAACGCACCCAAAATTTTTAGTGCGATATTCTTTAAACCAGTCTTTAATATTTTGCGCTAAATATTACCGCAGAGTTCGCGAAACGCGAGACATCTGCGGGGGGATTTGTTTTATTTACCCTTTGCTTTCTTCCCAGTCGGCAGTCATTTTGGCCAGGTTTTGTGCAAATTTCTTAGTCTCTTCTATAGCGTAGGGGTTACCGGTTGCGCGGGCATAGCTTTCGCTCATGCTTAGCAGGGTTTGAAAAAAGTGCGAGTGCATTTCGTCGGTGGTCATAGCGTTGGTCCACAAATCAATTTTAAGCGTTTCGTTTTGCACCATATCCCATATCGAAATCATAATGCTTTTGCAATCGCGCAGCTCGTTATTTTTGCTATCGGTGGCCATCCACTTAATATCCAGCGGCACGTTTTTTTCATCTAAGCCAACCTTAAATCTTATCTCCGAAGTTTTTACTACTGTATTCATCTTGTATAGTTTATTATATTATTAGTTACTGTATTTAGTTTGCCATCCATTGCTTAACGCAATCAATCATTTCTTCCTGTATGGTTTTGGTCATATCCTGGTCGTACCAGGCGTGTATGGCCCTTACACTTTCTTTATAATCAAAATCGGGGCTGTTCTTTTTTGCCAATACCTGTTGGTGCAGTACCTGTGGCCTTGGCCCCCAGGTGCCCAGTTCCTGCCAATCACGTTTGCGAATACAAACTAATTTAGGTATCGAATCGCTGCCGGCTGTTTGGTAAGCCTTTATAATGTCGGGGTTAGCGTCGCGCAATAAAATCTTAAAATCAATTTTATCGGTGGCAGAAGCTATAACCGCTAAAGCCGGTGTGCCCCAACTGGCATCGCCGCACCAGGGCTCGCTAATCACTACCCAAACCCATTCTTCTTTTAAATCAGAAAGCGCATTGTAAAGCTTTTGGCTAAGCACAATGTTGTTCAGCACTTTGTTCATGCGCTCCAGATTGCTGCGGGTATACCTAAAGGTATTATCGGCCTGATACAAACCAGTGCGCGCTACCTTTTCTTCTACAATATCCTTAGTAAGCTGAAGGTAATCTTCGAATGAAAGAGCATTAGCCAAAAGAGATTCTGAAATACGCGCTTGTAGCATTAGGGCGCGAAAGTGCATAAAAAACCCCCAATCTGCCAAGTTAAGAACCACCTCGGTTTCACTTCGTTCAACCACTCCTCCTTAAAAACCACCGCGGTAGCGGTGAAGGAGGAGAAACTAACAGCCAAACAGCGTAGCTAACTAAATCAAAATTTGTTCTATTTGCGGCCTTTAATTATGTATCCATACACCCTAAACCCGGTTTACTCGCAGGCTTTTAAAATTGGTGACCACGAAGTGGAAGTGCCTAAATGTGTGCTGCGCTTTCAGTACTGGGAGGGCAAGCGGTTTAAAGATACTTTTGGCGGGCGTATTATGATATCGGTGGATGGAGAACCTGTTTTTCCGGAAGTTAACCTGCTCAATCAATTTATGGCCGATGGCTGGCAATCGCGCTGGATGGTTACTTATGGCAGGGCTAAATCGACACCGCTTTACCTTTCGGGCTGGCAGGATGATACACTGGCGAGCCAACAACCCGCGCCGATAGAAGAGGAGCCTATTGCCAAATTAATGGCCGCCATAGCCAAGGCCAACGGTGGTAGCTATTTGGGCTGTTGGGATACCCTGCACTGGAAAGATGATGAAGTTATTTTTGCTCAAAGCAAGCGCAACAACAAGGATAAAATAACCCCGGCAAATGTCAACTGGCTAAAGGCCGCCCTATCGGTAGGCCTAACGCCCGATAACTTTTTAATTGTGCAATGGGATTTTCACCCGCGCAGCGCATAAGCCATCGGCTTTATTGCTTACTTAGCATTGTAGAAAAAAATAAAACCAGATACTATGGAATACAGAAGACTTGGAAAATCGGGCTTGCAGGTAAGCGCCCTATCATTAGGCAGTTGGGTAACCTTTGGCTACCAAATAGAAGATTCGGTTGCTGAACAACTGATGATAAAAGCCTATGAAGGCGGGGTTAACTTTTTTGATAATGCCGAGGTTTATGCCCATGGCAAAAGCGAAATTGTAATGGGCAATATTTTAAAGAAGATGAACTGGGACCGCGATACCTGGATGGTATCGAGCAAAGTGTTCTGGGGGCGCACCAGCGAACTTAAGCCTAATCAGCGTGGCCTTATGCGCAAGCATGTGGTAGAGGCCTGCCACGCGGCGCTTAAACGCCTGCAGGTAGAATACCTGGATATGTATTTTTGCCACCGGCCCGATGTAAATACGCCTATAGAAGAAACTGTGTGGACCATGCATAACCTGATAACACAGGGTAAAATTTTATACTGGGGCACCAGTGAATGGAATAGCCAGCAAATTACCGAAGCGCACTACTGGTGCGAAAAGCATAACCTGATAGCACCGGTAATGGAGCAACCACAATATAATATGCTGCACCGCGATTTTGTAGACCGCGATTATTTGCCGCTTTTTCAAAACTTCGGATTGGGGACTACCATCTGGAGTCCATTAGCCAGCGGCTTGCTGACAGATAAATATTTTAACGGGTCTAACGCAAACGATAAAACCCGTATGGATTTAATGGCCTGGTTAAAAGACCGCACCATGGGCGATACGGCTAAGATTGACAAGGTTCAAAAGCTATATGCCCTTGCGCAGGAACTGGGTATGCCTCTTTCGCACCTTGGCCTATGCTGGTGCCTTAAAAACAAAAATGTATCTACCGTTATACTTGGTGCCAGCAAGGTTGCTCAACTGGAAGAAAACCTGAAGTGCTTCGATTCGCTGCCTAAACTTACCGATGATGTAATGGTAAAAATAGAAGAGATACTACAGAATAAGCCGGTTATAGTGGCTTATTAATTAACAACTATTCAGCCCCCCGTTAGGATAACTTTATCTTGCGGTTATTAAGTTTTATACCTTGGCGCCAAAACTAATACCGGTGCTATGAATTGGTTGCTCTTAATAATAGGCGGATTGTTTGAGGTGGGGTTTACTACTTGTTTAGGCAAGGCTAAAGAGGCTACCGGAACTACCGCTACCTGGTGGTTGGCAGGTTTTTTTATATGCCTGTGCCTTAGCATGGAGTTTTTGTATAAGGCCAGCCAAACCCTGCCGCTGGGTACTGCTTATGCCGTTTGGACGGGCATTGGTGCCGTGGGTACTGTTATTATAGGCATTTGGCTTTTTAAAGAACCGGCCGACTTTTGGCGCCTCTTTTTTCTGTTTACGCTTATAAGCAGTATAGTGGGGTTAAAGTTTGTGTCGCACTAAAGTATACCCTTTGTAAGGCACCGGTAGGGGGCGTTACATACCCGCCTCTATCAGCAGTATATTAAATTTATGGCCATCGGGGTCGGCAAAGGCAAAGCCGTAGTGATTGGTTTGGTCGCGGCTTGGCTCGTTCAAAATTTGCCCACCGGCTGCCTGCACTTTATCGCGCCATTCTTTTACTTCAGCTTCGGTTTCGGCCGATAGGGTGAATATGATTTCACTGCCCTTTACACCGCCCGGTAAATACTCATCTATTTGCGACCCCTGTTCAAAAAAGTGTATTACAAAATTACTATCACCGAAAAGAAAACTGGCAAGCTTTGGGTAGTTGCCTTTGTTATTGTCGGTAAACCCCAGTTGTGTATAGAATTGTTGGGTGCGCTTTACATCCTTCACGCTAAAGTTGGCCCATATTTTTTTCGCCTTCATTCTGTTGTATTTTAAAGCAAGATAGCAAAAAAGCTGCCTGTGGATTTAATCAAGCCGGGCCATTGCAATATGGATGTTTAAAGGGGGGCACCTACGGCGCTTAGCGCAAAGGCAATTATAAGTCTACCAAACGGACAACCCTAAGGGTTTAAAAAATCTACCTCACTCCCTGTCGCTCTCTTAACTGTTGCGTAAACTTTTCGCAGTCTTTATTGTCGGGGTCGGCGAGGCTGTAAATGGTTAGCACTTTTTCGGCGGCGGGTAAGTTGTTTTGTTGCAGGGTTTGCCCCGCGTAGCTATAGCAGGCCAGGGATATAAAACCCAACAACCGGTCGTACATCGGGTCGGTTTTCTTTTTGCTGTTAAGGCTGGCTATTTCCTTTTTCCACCAGTTAATGTCTTCTACCTGAAAGGCTTTTATAAGGCGCTGTTTTTGCCCGTCTTCTTCGGCCAGTTTTTGTGGGGTAATGGTAGCTTGTTTCTTTTTAAAGTCGATGAGGCTGGTGGGGCTTAACCATTCAAAAGCATCGGCGAATGTTTTAGCATCGGGAAACTCGTGCTTGCCCTGCCATTCAATTAAGTTGTGGGTAAGGGTAGGGGCGTTAAGGCTGCGGTCAAATCCTACCACATCGGTATAGTTCATATCGCGGGTACCGGCAAAGCCCAATAAGCGGAGTGGGTGGTTGGGTTGCACTGGTGCTGCTGCACCGCAATAAATTGCATTGGCCACATTAGGGTTTTGCGCAGCAGCCAGCAAGGCCACCTTGGCGCCGCCGCTAAATCCGCATAGCGTAAGGTTCTCTTTTGTTAGTTGTAGCCGCGGCATTACATCGGTAATAAGGTTATTGGCCACACTTTGCGCCATTTGCATATCCATACCATTGCGGCTGGTGTTGCTGCCTATCAATATAACCTGGTGTTGATCGGCCAGGGTTTTATACAAGTTAAGGGGCAGTGTGCCATCGCCGTGCGGGTCGAAGAACACAATGGCCACCGGCACCGTTGTATCTTTGGCAAAGCCCTGGGGCAGGTATAGCGCAAAACTTTCGCTGGGCACGTTGCGCAGGCTTACCGAGGGTATTATTATACCGGTATTAAATGAATCGGCTGCTACAACGGCAGGGGTTTCTATTACCGCGGGTGTTATGGCCACCGGTGCCTCTGCCTTAGGGCTTTGGTTGCCACAGCTGCCAATACCAAGTGCAAGTAACGCTATGTAAATTCTATTCACAGCCTTTCCATTTTTGTTTTACCCAAATTGAACTTATAGATGAGTCGCAGTTAAAAAACTCGCTGCTCATAAAATTAATAACGTTGGCGGTTTGTATTTCGTCAATCTCGTTGGGGTACATGGGCTGGTCGTATTCTACTCCGTTTACTTTTATAGGGTGGTTCATCCCATTTTTTATCCAGCAGGGCAGCGAATCAAAGTTTTGCATGGCAAAATCGGCATTGGCTAAAGGCGGCGTAAGAGATTTAATGCCCTCGCCGTTATCGCCGTGGCACTGGGCGCATTTGTTGGTGTAGGTGCTTTTGCCGGGGTGTTGTATTTGCCCGTGGCTAAACAGGTTCCAGATAGATATAGCCACTATGCCCACTATGGCAAAAGGGGCGGCATAACGTATCAGGGTGTTGGTTTTACTCTTCTTCACGGCAGGCTATTTTTCTTTCAGTAAAACATCGGTTTCATCTAAAAGTTTTTGCACGCTTTCTTCTTTGGTACCATCGTAGTAGCCACGCAGGCGGCGCTGCTTATCTACTAATATAAAGTTACCGCTGTGCACATGGCCACCCGGTGCATCGGGGTCTTCGGCAGCGCTTACCAAAAAGTTATCGGCGGTGGCGTATATCGAATCTTTAACTCCGGTTAAAAAGTACCACTTAGGGGCCTGCACACCCAGCTTGGCCTCGTAATTTTTAAGGCGGGCTACGCTATCGCGCGCAGGGTCGATGGTAAAGGCTAGAATTACCACATCCTTGTTATCCTTATACTTTTCGTATACGCGCAGCATTTGGGCCTGCATTTTGGGGCAAATGCTTGGGCAGCTGGTAAAGAAAAACTCGGTTATAAATATTTTGTTGCTTACGGTGCTGTTATCTACCAACTGGCTATCCTGGCTAAGGTAGCTAAAGGGCGGCAGGGTATAATCTAAACTATCGCCATTGGGCACAGGTATTTTGTTGCCGTATACGGGTAGTTTATCATTATTGCAGCTAAACAGTAATAGGAGAGGGGCCAGGAGTAGAAGTAGTTGTGTTGGGCGCATAAGGCTAACCGCTATGCAGCGATTCGCGGGCGAAGATATTTTTCTTTCAGGCTATTCGCAACTTCTTCTGATAAGGGCTTCGCCAAAAAATCTAAAACCTCGGGGTAGCTTTGTTTTTTCTCTACATCGCGGGGGTGGTCGCTGGTGCTAAACAGGTAAATGGTAGTTTTAGCCCGCGCCTCGTTAGGAAAATTACGGTATTCATTTAAAAACGCCCAGCCATCCATAGCAGGCATATTTATATCCAGCAGTATCAGCGATGGAAATTCTTCTTTGTTTTCTACCATGTTTCGCAAATCGGCCAGGGCCAGTTCGGCGCGCAAAAACGAGCGCACGTTGGTAATGCCCACTTCATCCAGGGTCATTTTGCAAAGGTAGTTATTAGCCTTATCATCTTCTACAATATAGGTAAGGGGTGCGGTATCGGCCTTTACTTCAAGTTGCTGTTTAATTTCGGCTTGCGATGCAACAGGAAAAAGACTATCGGCAGTAGGAAGGGGTAGATTTAATGACATATATAATTTTCTTTCTGATGTGTCTTACGGCAAGTTTAAGCCTTATGTTGTAAGATACTGGCTGTGCTTAACAACCTAAAATCTGTAAACCCGTGAAAGAGTGTTGTATATGAGCATTATCATATAAAAAATGGGCTAATGGGAGGGTGGGAGGTCATTGCGAGGAGGCCTTGCGACGAAGCAAGCCCCTCAGCGATAAGCAATGGTGATGAGCTAAATTCGACAACTATAGAGCAGGTGATATCTGTGCGTTTTGTTTTTGGGGATTGCCGCGTCGTGCGCAGAGCCGCACTCCTCGCAATGACCTGATCATACCTTAAAAATTAACCACCAGTTTGGCGTTAATACGGCGGCTGCTAAGGTAGTTGGGCACTGCGTATTGGGTGTTGCTTATATCGCGCACCCACAGGTAAGAAACAGTATTGGTGATACCGAAAATATTAAACACCTCCAGCGATAGCCAAACGCTTTTAAGGCCCTGGTTAAAAGTATTTGGTTTTTTCGCCCATTTGGGGTTCCAAAGCTGGCCGGCAAAGCCAATATCTACGCGCTTGTAGCTGGGCAGGCGCAGTTTATCTTTATACTTATCGCGTCCAGGTGGGCCATACGGTAAGCCACTGCCAAACACCATGGTTAAGTTTACTTTTATAAACTTAAACTTAGGTATATAATCCTGAAAAAACATGGCAAACGTTACCAACTGGTCGCTGGGGCGTGGTATATAGCCGGGGTAGTTAACAGTGCTATCCACTATCTTGCCCTGGTTGCGCACGCTGTTGGCAATCTCCTTACCGGAGCTATCGTAGTAAGCGGTGTATTGGTCGTTTTTTAAATCTTCGGCGGTATGCATAAAGCTCATGTTAATCCAGCTTTCGGCCCCCTCTACCAATTCGCCGTTTAAGCGCAAATCAATACCTGCTGCATAGCCCTTTGATTGGTTTTGACCCAGGTAACGAATGAGCACGTTATCGTATTTATATGGCACTAAATCCCACATGTATTTGTAGTAGGCCTCGGTAACAAAGCTAAAGTTACGTTTCCAGGCTTTAAAGGCATAGTTAAGGCCCACCACGGCATGCATACTTTTTTGGGCGCGCAGGTTAGTGTTAACCTTGCCATCCAGGTCGCGCATTTCGCGGTAAAAAGGCGGCTGGTAATATGTGCCCACCGAGGCGTTAAGTACAATGTCGGATTTGCCTTTTGGCTTATAACTAACCTGCAAACGTGGGGTTACAATAAACTCTTTATTTACATCCCAATAGCTAAAGCGCACACCCAGGTTAACAGTAACTTTGCTCGAATCTCCGGCCTTCCAAAGGTTTTGTATAAAGCCCGATATGCGGTTCGATTTTAAGTTGAATTTAGAGCGTAAAAAATCATCGGTGCCTATACCATCTTTAACCGATAGAAAGTAAACGTTGGTATCTACCAATTGCGGGTTACTAAAATCGGTAGTAAAGTTATAGGGCAGCGAGTGGCCTGCGCTATCCAGGCGTTTCCACTGGCTTATTTTATCATCAATTACCTCGCGCTTATAATCCAGCCCCCAGCTTAATTCCGAGTGGGCTTTTTTTACATCCTTATCCCAGCTACCACGGGTACCGGCATAGTATATATCTGTATTGAGGGTATTGCGGGCCCAATCGTGCAGGCCGCCCACGCCCAGCGAGTAAAGTACCTCGCCAAAGTTATCTTTACCCAAATCCGATTCTACCTGGCTTAAAAAGTATTCGCCCAAAATATCGTAGGCTTCCTTTTCGCGGTTAAGGTAGTGGCTGCCCAAAAGTTTAAACCTTAGGTTTTCATTCGGCATCCATTTAAGCGCAAGGCCATTCATTAAAGTTTGATATTGGTCGGCCTCTTGCCCGTCGAAGTAAATGGTCAGCTTTTTTACATCGGTAAGCAAACCAAAACTGGTTTCGCGGTTAACCGGTTTAAAAATAAACTGGTTGCGGCTGTAATTACTAAGTAACTCAATACCCCACTTATTGCTTTTGCCGGTGTAGGTGGCAAACAATTGGGCATCGAAAAAGTTAGGGCTATACTCTCCTTTGGTCTCCAGCGATCTTAAAATGTATTGGCTGGTTTTTTGCCTTACACCAACTAAAAAGGTAAAGCGTTTGCTTTTATCGCAACCCTCTAAATGTGCACCAAAGCCCAGTAAGCTGGCATAAATACTACCGCCAAAGTATTGTGGCCTTTTGTAGGTAACATCCATTACCGAGCTCATCTTGTCGCCATACTTAGCCTGGAAACCGCCGGCCGAAAACTTAACGTTATCTACCAGGTTACCGTTTACAAAGCTAAGGCCCTCTTGCTGGCCCGAGCGAACAAGAAACGGACGATAAACTTCAAAATCGTTTACATAAACCAGGTTCTCATCAAAGTTACCACCGCGTACCGAGTAAGCCGATGAAAGCTCGTTGCTTTTTTGCACACCTAAACCCTGAGCAAGTAGAAGCTCATTAAAATCTCCGCTGGTGCTAACCATTATCTGCTGGTTTTTAATCTCAACGGTGCCTACTTCTTTTTTTACGCCGGTTATTACAGTAGTGGTTTTGGTAGTTATTTTAAGGGGAACAACCTGATTGATGGTTACCGTTTCATTTGCTTTAACTTCGAGCTGCCTGCGGGTAGCTAAGGTATTAAGTGAAGAAAATACAAGTGTGATTTTTGTATCGGCAGGCACCTTTAATTCAAAGTTGCCGTTTTTATCGCTGTTGGTGCTATACCGCTGGTCCTGCTCAACCACTATCGAAATAAAATCGAGCTTTTGGTCGCTGCTATCTTTTACCACACCTTTAACGGTGCCAAGGGTTTGGGCAAATGCAATAGTGCAACAAGCGGTAAAGATTAATACGGTAAAGGCTTTTTTAAGCATTGAACAGCTAAACGACAATTGAATAGTATTATTTTATACCTGTGCGGCATTCTTTATTTTAACAATGGTTTCCAGCGGGTTAGCCGAGCCAAACACGGCATTACCTGCTACCAGCACATCGGCGCCGGCTTTAATTAAATCGGCCGCGTTAGCCGTGCTTACGCCTCCGTCTACTTCTATCAGCGCCTCCGATTTCTCCTGCACTATCAGGGCTTTTGCTTCACTAACCTTGCGCAGGGCATTGGGTATAAACTTTTGCCCGCCAAAGCCGGGGTTTACACTCATTATTAAAACCAGGTCCAGCAAATGAATTACCTCGCGCAAAACCGATACCGGCGTTGCAGGGTTAAGCGATACACCGGCCTTAGCGCCTGTTTTTTTTATTTGATGAATAACTGAATCCAGGTGCGTAACTGCTTCGTAGTGCACGGTAATCATATCGGCTCCGGCATCGCGAAACTGCTGCACATATTTTTCGGGCTGCACTATCATAAGGTGCACATCGCAAAACTTTTGGGTGTGCTTACGGATAGCCTGCAAAACCGGGAAACCAAATGATATATTGGGCACAAACACGCCATCCATCACATCAATATGTATCCACTCTGCCTCGCTTTCGTTCAGCATTTCTACATCGCGCTGCAGGTTTGCAAAATCGGCACTTAATACCGATGGGGCCACAATTACAGTTTTCATGCGGGCGAATATAATAGCGAAAGGCATTTGGGGCGAAAATGATTTGTAACCGGGTGCTGGGGATAACGTATACTATTATATATGCGTTTTTGGTATGTAAATTCCCTTATTTTATCAATAATGCTGTTTATAACAACAGGGCAGGTGTTGTTTGCCCAAACTAAATTACCTGTCGATGCCGCCACTGGCCTGATAAGTTACAAATTCAAGCTTGAAACAGACAGAACAACCAAAAGCAAAGTATTGCTACGGCAGGTAGCCGATTGGTTTAAGCAAAACCCCGAAGTGTTCACCCGCAGCAATACAGTAGATACCGGGCGCCTTGTAATTACCGATAAAAAGCGCAACGAAAGCAAAGAGGCTGTGCAGCAGCAATTTGCCAATGCCAAGCCTCTGCAGTCTATCGACCCTGAATCGGATCGGCTTAGCGGAAAAGGAATTATAAAGTATACCGGCGCTGCCAATGGCTGTATCCGGTTGTTTTATGTTCAGTATAGTATTGTAATAACTGTAAGTGATGGGATTGTATCGGGCGATATTAGCAATTTTAGGTACAGCCACTTTAACCCACGCACATACCAAAGCCAGCCGGTATTTAACTGGAGCGGCAGCATGCCCTGCGATAACGTGAATACGGTAGAGTATATAAGAGATTGCGAGGCCTGCCATGGCGAGTTTAATACGTTCTACACGTTTTTAAACACCAATGCCGAAGAGGTGATAAACAACCTTAAGACATTTATGAAAAGCGAAAAGGGCATTTCGATGAATACTGAGCTGAACTAAACAAAAAAGGGCCTCAGTTTCCTGAAGCCCTTTGCTTGTACCGGAGGTGGGACTCGAACCTGCCTGCCGGCAGGCAGGCCCACACGCCTTACGAAACACGATTTTGAGTTAAAGGCTCATCTTAAAGAGACTTTAAATATTCTTTTCCTACACCACTTTTCAAATAAAGCTCACGTTTACGGGTTTCTATTCTTGTTTCATATTTTTCAACTAAAATCAGGTCAAAGGGTAGATAAGGTTTTGTGGAACGGTTCCATCCTTTATTGTGCTGAAGTAATCTTCTTTCTATATTATCTGTAATACCAACGTAGATATATTTTGCCGTTAAACTTTTTATAGCGTAAACAAAATATGGTTTGTCAGACATAAATATGAATTTATCTAAACAAAAAAGGGCCTCAGTTTCCTGAAGCCCTTTTGTTCGTACCGGAGGTGGGACTCGAACCCACACGCCTTACGACACACGATTTTGAGTCGAGCGCGTCTACCATTCCGCCACTCCGGCATTTGAATTAACGGATGGCAAAAATAATTTTTAAATTAAGTTTAGCAACGCTAATTGTTACTTTTTATAGCAACTTCTTAGAACACCCGCTTTAGCCGCTATATTTAAACCAGAATTAAACCTAACATGAAAAACAAAATATCCTTTACCCTTGCTTTGATAGCCACCTTCTTTCTTGGTTTTGCATTTAAAACAGCAATTACGCCAAAGGCCATGGAGCCAACTGCTAAAAAGGTTACCGGCATTGGCGGTATATTTTTTAAATGTAAAGAACCGCGTAAAGTAAGAGAATGGTATGCAACACATCTTGGTTTTGCTGTTAACCAATATGGGGGCGTATTTGAATGGCGGCAGGGAACAGATACTTTAAAAAAGGGCTTTACCCAGTGGAGCCCGTTTAGCGAGAAAACAAAATACTTTGAACCCTCTGCTAAAGACTTTATGATAAACTACCGGGTAGTAAACCTGGAAGCTTTGGTAAAGCAACTTAAGCAGGAAGGCGTTACTGTTACCGATACCATTGAAAATTATGATTACGGTAAGTTTGTACATATAATGGACCTGGAAGGCAACAAGGTAGAGCTATGGGAGTCTAATGATGAAGCCTACGAAAAGCTTGGCGAAAAAATGGGAGCTAAAACTATTAAGTAAGGCTTTTTACGATTCATCGGATGAATTTTTGTTCGAATAGTGCAATCTTTTGATTGAAGCCGCTCTTGTTACAATATTCATCCGATGAATATTCACTGCATTCCATAATCTTCTACACCCGTATACCTGCTGTTTATAAAAATGCGTTATAGAATAGGCCATTAGCAGCGCCTTATAGCGATTTTGGTGGCAGATTGTACAACTATGGAAGAAACCCCAACTACGCCAAAGAAGAAAAAGGCGATAGAAGACATTATAGATAAGGCAGCGCCTGATGCTACTGCCCCTAAGCCTGCGCGCGAAAAAAAGGCGGTTAAGAAGCCTAAGGAGGAGAAAGAACCCGAAACCAACTGGCGCAACGATGGGCGTTTGGCCAAAACTACCGGGCTTGTGCTGATTCTATTTTCGTTTATACTGGCAGTGGCGTTTACCAGCTACCTGTTTACTCTTGCCGATGATCAAAGCGAAATATTAAATGGAGGAATAAATACCCTAACCGATACAGGGGTAGAAGCTTCTAATGCTCTTGGTCGACTGGGTGCCTGGTTGGCTAATTTGTTTATTAACGAGCTTTTTGGTTTGTCTTCATACTTGTTTGCCATTACCAGTTTTGCGGTAGGGTTTAACCTGCTGGTGCAAAAAAAGGTATTTAACGCCTTGCGCATTACAGCCTATAGCATGGTGGGTATTATATGGTTTTCGGCGGCTACTGCTTTTGCTAATTCGTTAATACAACCTAGCAGCATTTTAAGCTGGGGTGGAGCCTTTGGCAATTACCTTACCGGCACCACTGGCTACCTTACAGGGTTACTTAAAACTACGGGTGTTGCGGCTGTGTTATTTGCAACAGCACTTGCATTTGTAATAGTGGTTTACAACATCAGCTTCGATTTTATACTGAACATTTTTAGCAAGCCTGAAGAGGATGTTGCCCTGGCCGATGTACCATTTGCCGCCCCGCACAAAACAGTTACAAAGGTTATTGTACCCGAATTTAAAGATGATAGCGAGAACATTTTTGCTAAAGATAACCTAACCGATTTGAGCAACCAGGTAATGAACGAACCGCTTAACCTGGAAGTAGAAACGATAGAAGAAGAGCAGGAGATGAAACTGTTTAACCTGGAAACGGGTAAGGAGATTAACCTGGATGAAGAAGTTGCTGATGGTGACCTAAAGCTGGAAGTAGAAGAAGTGGTGGAAGAGGCTATGGCACAACCTGTTATGGGTAGAATTGGAACTAATTATGACCCTACCTTAGACCTTTCGGATTACAAATTTCCATCGCTTGATTTACTGGAAGAACACGGCAGTGATAAGGTAAAAATTGATGCCGAAGAACTGGAGCGTAACAAGAACCAGATTATTAGCACGCTGAATAATTACCAGATTGAGATTTCGAAAATAAAGGCCACCATCGGACCTACCGTTACGCTGTACGAAATAGTACCGGCACCGGGTGTGCGTATTAGTAAGATAAAGAACCTGGAAGATGATATTGCCTTAAGCCTTGCCGCTTTGGGTATACGTATAATTGCGCCTATACCGGGCAAAGGAACTATTGGTATAGAGGTGCCGAATGCGCATAAAGAGATTGTAAGCATGCGCTCGTTATTAGCATCAGAGAAGTTTCAGAATACTACAGCCGACCTGCCTATATGTTTAGGCAAATCCATTAGCAACGAAATTTATGTGGCCGATTTGGCCAAGATGCCGCACTTACTTATGGCGGGTGCTACCGGCCAGGGTAAGTCGGTTGGTATTAACTCTATATTAGTTTCGCTACTTTATAAAAAGCACCCATCGCAACTTAAGTTTATTTTGGTTGACCCTAAAAAGGTGGAGTTAAGCTTATACGAAACGTTGGAGAAGCACTTTTTGGCTAAACTACCCGGTGAAGAAGATGCAATTATTACCGATACCAAAAAGGTAGTTACCACGCTTAACGCCCTTTGCGTAGAGATGGACGACCGGTATAACCTATTAAAGAAAGCCAGCTGCCGTAACTTAAAGGAGTATAACCATAAGTTTTTGAACCGACAGCTTAACCCGCAAAACGGCCATAAGTTTTTACCTTATATAGTATTGGTGGTGGATGAGTTTGCCGATTTGATTATGACAGCCGGTAAAGAGGTAGAAATGCCTATTGCCCGTTTGGCACAGTTAGCCCGTGCTATTGGTATACACTTAATATTAGCTACGCAGCGCCCATCGGTAAATATTATTACCGGTACTATTAAGGCCAACTTCCCTGCCCGTATAGCATTTAAAACTACCAGCAAAATAGATTCGCGTACCATATTAGATACCGGCGGTTCGGAGCAGTTAATTGGCCGTGGCGATATGCTTTTATCGTTGGGTAGCGATATGATTCGTTTGCAGTGTGGTTTTGTAGATACGCCGGAAGTAGAAAAGGTGCGTGATTTTATAGCTGAGCAACAGGGCTATACCACCGCCTTTGAGTTACCTGAGTATATTGACCCGAATGATAAAAACGCCGGCGGGGAAGATTTTATAATTGATGGTGAGCGCGACGATTTGTTTGAAGATGCAGCGCGGGTAATTGTTCAAAACCAAATGGGTAGTACCTCGCTTATACAAAGAAGGTTAAAATTAGGCTACAATCGCGCCGGCCGATTAATGGACCAATTGCAAGAGGCTGGTATTGTGGGCGATAACCTGGGTACCAAAAGCCGCGAGGTTAAATTTAAAACCGAGAACGAATTGGAACAGTATTTGCAGAAATTGCGCGAACAACCTATTTAACCCATTAGTCCTTATTTGAAATATATGATTCGCACCCTTGCTTTTTTACTATTTTTAGTACCTTCTGTGCTTCTTTTTTCGCAGGCTACCAATAGCGCTAACGATGAACAGGCCGCAGCCTTGTTACAAAAGGTGAGTGCCAAATACAGTGGCTACAAAAATGTAGCTGCCGATTTTAAATTGCTGATACAACGGCCTAAACTAAAGCCGGATGAGAGCGACAAAAAATATACCGATACCCTTACCGGTAAAATATTGTTACAACAGGCCAAGTTTAATGTAAGCATTAAAGACCAGCAGATAATTTGCGATGGCAAGAATATATGGACTTACAATCCTTCCGATAAGGAGGTACAGGTAAATTACTTTGAAGAAACGGATGATATTTTTTCGCCGGCTAAAATTTTCAGCATGTATAAAGAAGGATACATGTATCAGATAAAGGAAAAGAAAACAGTAGGCGGCAAAAACCTTACGGTTATAGAAATGGCCCCTAATAAAAAGCTTTCGTATTTTAAAATTGATGTAAGTATTGATGAAACCACCCTGCAAATTGTAGAATCGAAAATTTATGAAAAAAGTGGCGTGCGGTATGTATACAAAATAACCAAGCAAACACCTAATACTACCACCACCGCCGATAGCTTTACCTTTGATGCCAAGAAGTTTCCGGGTGTAAAGGTCGTGGACCTGCGATAATTCAAAGTGGTTATAAGTTTATAAAAGGCACAACAGGTTGATGGCGTATTCTTAAATTTGCGCTATAATCAATACCCAGCTTTACCCATGCGCGCTTTAGGAGTTTTAGATAAAATGAAAACCGGATACATAAACCCGGTTCAATATTATTTACAGTTAGGGGCCGATAGAATAACCGTTAACGACCTGATAGGGCAGAACATCCGCTTACAATGGACCGGCAGTATTTATTGCACTATTTGTAGCAAAAAAACAAATAAGAGTTTTGGCGAAGGGATGTGTTACCCTTGCTTTTCAAGTTCTGCCCAAAATGCCGAGTGTATTTTGCGGCCAGAACTATGCGAAGGCCATTTAGGCAAAGGCCGCGACGCTGAATGGGAACATGCAAACCATAATAGGCCGCACTACGTTTACCTGGCGGTTACCAATAGTGTAAAGGTAGGCGTTACCCGTGGCGACCAAATACCCACCCGCTGGATTGACCAGGGCGCACATAAGGGTATAATAGTTGCCGAAACACCTTACCGACAGCTGGCAGGATTTATTGAGGTAGTGCTTAAAGACCACCTAAGCGATAAAACCAACTGGCAGCGGATGCTTAAAAACGAGCCACATGCCGCCGACCTTGATTTACTCTTAGAAAAGAAAAAGATATTCGATTTGCTGCCCGAGCAGTACCGGCAGTATATGTCGGCCAACGATGAGGTTGTGGAGATTATTTACCCTGTGATGCAATACCCCATAAAGGTAACCTCTCTCTCGTTTGAGAAGACCCCTACTATAGAAATGAAATTAGCCGGCGTGCGCGGGCAGTATTTCATATTCGAAAACGGCAGTGTAATAAACATCCGGAGCAAAAGCGGTTACGAGGTGGAATTGATTGCTTAATTATTAAACCTGCCGTTATTCATCTTCAGCAGGTTCGCCACCCTCAAATAATACTGAGTCATCTACCCATTCGTGGCCGCAGCTGCGGCATTCATAGTTATCGCCATTCTCATCAGTTCCGGTTAATACGGCATCATTCATTCCGCAGGCAGGGCATTCTATATCTTTCATAGCTTGTAAGTTTAGTCTATGTCAAATCTATTTTATATAAGCCAAGGCGGCAATTTTTTAACCAGTTTAGGCAATTTTAAAATATTTGGTGGCTGTGATTCGTTACCCCATTACACATTACCTGCTATGCAAAAACAACGAATCCGATTTTTAGGCGATACAATGGGCCTTGCGCCTTTTCCTTTACGTTTTAAACAAACGCTTACTGCACTGTTTGGGGAGGAAGATGTGCCCGCCAGCAAGTTTGGCCTTAGCAGCCTTTCGCAGTTGCACCCGCGGGTGGGATTAAAACTGTGGCGCGGAAAACCTTACCTGCAGGGCAAGGTTATTATTTCCAATTTGTTTAACCATACTCAAACCCCTTTTGAGGATGGATGGTCGGTTAAAAAAACGCAGGCGCTCGATTTTAGAGGCCGGCAACTTACTTATGATAGCCACAACGGTACCGACTTTTCTATACCGGTAGGCACTACCGTTTGTACAGCAGCTGCAGGCACAGTTGTGGCCGTAATGTCGCAGTTTAACCGTGGCGGCTTAAAGGTGTTTATTGACCACGGCGAGGGATTAATGACCAGCTATGGGCATTTGGCCGTAAGTATGGTAAAGCCCGGCGATGTGCTTAGCCGTGGGCAGGTTATTGCTATTTCGGGCTACAGCGGTTTAGATGCGGCCGTTACTTTTCCATTTGGTGTGCCGCATGTGCATTTTAATGTTTGGCATAATTGTGTTCCGGTAGATCCATTTGAACATGGGCAGGAAGTATCGATGTGGAATAATGGTGCCATACCGGCACCGGCTTCTGATACGGCATCTACTTATGTGCCGGTTGTTTATAACCATACTTTGGTAACGCAGGTAATAAATAGCTGCAAAACAGAAACTGTGCGCCAGCGCTTGCTGGCCATTACGGATGCCGTGGAACAGGCCGCACACACTATTATTGAAATGAATTATTATCCTACCCGCTTTGATAAGCACTATAACTTATACGATAAAAGCTATACCCGCAGGGCGAGGCTTGATTTACCGTTTAAGGCCAGTGATTTTAGCGAAGTAGTGTTTTTAGATGATGTGGTTAAGCTAAGAACATCGGCAAGAAAGCACATGGCTTAAGGTACCAATGTTTTAATAGTTTCTAATTGTTGCGTAAGCCTTTCGGGTTTCGACAGCCTTACATTGTCTATACGCTTAATTTTTACAGGGGCAATACCACAAAAGTTTAAAACGGCCCGTTTTAGCATATTGGTATCGCTGTTTCTATACATTATCCAAATCCACCACCAGGGGGCATCGCATGTTGTAATTAGTTGGGCGCTTCTTCCTTTCAGCAACTTGTCCCAAAGCGGATCTTTATCATGATATTTGTAAGCGAAGCCGCTATACAGCGTCCGGTCTAAAAAGCCCTTAAGCAAAGCAGGCACCGAACCCCACCATATTGGATATATTATTACCCAATGTTGGCACCACAAAATATGTTGCTGGGCTGTTAAAAGGTCCGGCTCTAACTCTTGCCTGGTTTTATAACCCTTCCATAGTATAGGGTCGAATTTCATATCGCCCAGGTTTTGCCGTTGTACGCCGTGGCCTGCTGCAATGGCTGCCTGCTGATAAATATCGGCAATTTTTCCATTGTAGCTATCCGAATCCGGATGGGCCAGTAAGATGTAAATGTTCATAGCTTGTTTAGCAACAAAGCTACTGCCCGCCAGGATATTATAGTATGATAACAATCAACTGCCGGCTAAATGCAAACAGCCCTAATAAAAGGGCTGTTTGTATTTAACTTAAAAGCGAGTTGGTCTTAGTCTTCAAAACCCTCGGCAAAGTCAGAAGGTGGGGCAGCGTTGTTAGCGGCCGAAGGATTAGATTCTTCTTCGGGCTTGCGGGCTACTTTTGCTTCAAGGCTAAGTGTAGCATGCGGAACTATGCGTAATCTTTCTTTCGGTATCAGTTTACCCGATACCCTGCAAATACCATACGTTTTATTTTCAATACGTACTAAAGCTAATTCCAGGTTACGGATGTATTGGTGTTGGCGCGAAATTTGGTTCATCAGATACTCCATTTCGGTAGTATCTGTTCCTTCTTCCATGTTCCATGCTTTGTTACCTGCCTGGCTATCGGTATGGTTTTCCAATGCCTCTTTAAGGTTCTTCAATTCTTCGCGTGCCGAAACTAATTTGTTGTCAATAAGGTCTTTGAATTCTTTTAATTCTTTATCACTGTAGCGCAGGTTCAAATCTTCCATAGGTTTTTTCTTTGTTGCCGCTTTTGCCGGTTCCTCGGGTGCGGGCTTTGGTTGAGGTTTATAAAGTTGTTTTACAAATGGTTTTACGTCATCTTTTACAATTCGTTTCAAATCTTCCTTCTTAACTTTTTTAGTCTCTTTAGGCGGAATACTTAGCTGAACGTTTTCTTTTTTGGGGGCTTTGGCAACTACTGCAGGTTTAACATCAACAGGCTTAGCTTTTGCCACTACCGGTTTTGCTTTAGGGGCCACCTTTTTAGCTACTTTTTTTACTTCCTTTTTAGCCTTTGCTTTTGGCGCAACCTTAGCTGCAACCACCTTGGCTTTTTTTACAGGTTTTACCACCTTTTTAGCTTTAGGTGCGGGTTTTTTAGCAACCGGTTTCGACACTTTTTTGGCTGCTGGTTTAGCTTTTGCTTTTGCGGGTTTTGCTTTACCTACTGCCTTCTTTTTTACTTGAGCTTTGGTGTTTCCCATGTTTAAAAATTTAGCTGCGAATTTAACTATTTTGTTGATTGTCGCCATTGAGGTTTAAAAATTAAGAAGCGGCAAAAGTAATAAAGCAATTGGTAGTACATAATCCCCAAAATACCTTGGCTTTTAGTTTTTAAAAAGCGAAGTTCGGGCCCTGAAAAAGAATGGATAAAAGAAAGTTTCACCGTTTATTACTTAAGTTTCGCTTTAATAGCAAAAGTGCTGCCACGGCGCCCGGGCAAATAATGACAGGCGGAAAAAAGATTCCTGTTTTTGCCAACGAATTTTGGACCCCGCGCCAAAGGCAGGCCCACTCTATTCACGAGGTATCTTACCGGGCTTGTTTTAAGCCCCAGTTACCCCGTTTTTTTATCGATATTTTTACTGAGCCAGGCAACCTTGTTTACGACCCCTTTAATGGCCGCGGAACAACAGTAGTAGAGGCGGCCCTTATGGGCCGAAACGTTATAGCCAATGATGTAAACCCCCTAAGCCTTATATTAGCGCGGCCCAGGGTAAGCCCGCCCTTGTTAGCCGACGTAGAAAAAAGGTTACAATCAATAAAGTTTAAGCAGGGATTAAAAGCCGATATAGACCTTTCGATGTTTTACGAAAAGGCAACACTTTCCGAAATCGTATCGCTTAGGGAATACCTTAAAAAGCGGGTTAAAAAAGGATTAGAAGATGATGTGGACCGCTGGATAAGGATGGTAGCCACCAACCGATTAAGCGGCCATTCAAAAGGTTTCTTTTCGGTTTACACATTGCCCCCTAATCAGGCCATGTCGGCCCTGCGGCAAAAAAAAGTAAATAAGCAACGAAAGCAAAGGCCTGAATACCGCGATGTAAAAGCATTGATTTGGAAAAAATCGAAAGCCCTGATGCGTGATTTGGAGACAGAATACAAAAACCAAGTAAAGGCCACCTATTTAAATAGCGATGCGGCACAAACCAAAAAGATAAAAAGTAACACCGTTACACTAACTGTTACCTCGCCGCCTTTTTTGGATGTAATACAGTATGCCGCAGATAACTGGCTGCGCTGTTGGTTTAACGATATAGATATTACAAAGGTGGAGCAGCAAATAACGATGAGCAAAACGGTAGAAGAGTGGAGTGCAAAAATGCAATTAGTGTTTGCCGAGCTTTACCGTATTACCAAACCAAACGGTGTTGTGGCTTTTGAAGTAGGAGAGGTGCGTGGTGGGAAAATAAGATTAGAGGAGGCTGTGGTGCCCCTTGGCATTAAAGCCGGTTTTAGTTGCGATGCTATATTGATTAATGAGCAGGTATTTACAAAAACCGCTAATATCTGGGGGGTAGGTAATAATACCCTTGGCACTAATAGTAACCGTATTGTGGTATTCCGAAAGCCCTAACTCCCGGTAGATTCATCGGATGAATTTTGCTGCAACAAGTGCCAACCAGCAGTTATTCGCTATTTAATTTAAACATTCATCCGATGAATAATTCCTGGTTTACTTAAAGCCTAACTGTTTCGAATCTGCTTCGGCTACTTTATTGAAGAACTCGCGGAATTGAGCATACTGCTCTGGGTTAACTACATCGCTTTTATATTTTATTTCGCGCACAGCTTTTAGCTTGCCGGTGGCGGTAGTGCTATATGTAAGCGAATAGTCGGCTGCAGGGCAGGTTAAACTAACCGATTTGGGTTGTTCAGCCAATACTTTGCCCTTGGGTATTTCTATATTCATTACCTCTTTGCTGGCTTCGCTGGCATTATAGTTCCAGGTAAGAAAAGGGAATTTACGGGTCTCCAAAGACAGGAAATCAAGGGAACGAACCGACTCACTCCATGGTATACGGAATATTTTAATGCCTACTACTTCGGTCAATTCGTTTTTAATGGTGAATGAATAGTCGTAAGTAACGGTATCGCTTAGTGACTTTAGATCATAAAATACCAATGAGTTTAGCTTGGCAGGGTTTGTAAAGTCGGATGCAATGGCCTGGGTAATGGCCTTCTCCTGCTTATCTTTCCCTGCATCGCCATAGTCGTTGCGCATTTGCGAAGCGAACATGCCCGTTTTTTTGCTTTTGCGCGAAAAGATGATGTCGTTGTTTTCGAATCTTAAATCCGTTTCGCGTGTAATCGAATTAAGCGGCCTGTTTTTTGAGTTGAATTTAGAAAGTTGGGTAGCTGCCGTATCCCCATCACGCGGTATAAACAGGATATTTGAATTTAAATCAACCACAGGTATTGAACCGAAAGAAAGTTTTTGGTCGGTAAGTTCCAGGTAGTATGTTTTGCCATCGGCTTTAAACTGTGCAATGCAGTGGTTAAAATCGATAGAAGGCAGGTTTAAATGCTTATCGCCATTATCGCGTGTATCTACCAAAATAAGGTTCGCTTTCATACCAGCTTCTTTGCAAAGCGCCACAAACAGGGTGGAAACATCCTTACAATCGCCCAGTTTGGTGTTAAGCGTGCGCGAGGCCTTTTGAGGCACAATAGGTCCATGCATAAATGGCACGTTGCTATAGCTTACATTGGCCTCAATAAACTCATAAATCATTTTAGCTTTCTGTAACTCAGTGCGCGCTTTTTTATCCTTAAAAATTTCGGCTACTGTTTCTTTTATCTCAAAATCCTGTTTAGCAAGGGTGGTCGATAAATCGGCGTACCAATTGCTTACATATTTCCAATCAGGTATAGTAGATATATCCAGTATAGCCCCTACATCAGAAAGTGAGGGCATGTAAGGTTCAGGTTTTAGAGCCGGCTGATCCTTCATTTCCCACACATAAAGCTTCATATCCTCAATATCTTTCACCGTTGGTTTTATATCGGCATTCAGCACTTCGCTTTTAAATGTTTTACTGGCCGGTAGCAGAAGCGAGTAGCGCGATATTTTTGATGGGTAATCGAAGTTGAAATTAAACTGATCCCAAAAGTGTTGGGCCAGTTTGCCGGTGTTGTAGTTTTCCAGGCGATAAGAAACATGTATCGCATCTTCAGTTTCAAGGTTAGTAAATACCAGGTACCCGTTATTTTTTTCGGCCTGCACTTTATTGCCATCTTTCTTAAAAACCTCGGCCTTATCAATAATAAGGCGCTGGCGGTAACGGTTAAAAGGTATAGCATACTCTTTCCAGTTATCAATACCCGATTGGTTTAAAATCTTTACCAAAATCTCATCGCGTTCTTCAGTGGCTCCTTCAGGATAAACCACCCTTTGGCTTTCATTCAATAAAATAAGGCTGTTCTCATCGGGGTATTCTTCCTGTTTGGGTGCTTTTTTAAACAGGTCGTAGGCATCGGCTTTTTCAAAATTTTCAAACAGGTCTTTTTTCTTTTCCAGTTTGCGTAATTGTGTTCGGGCCTCGTAGTTGGTAGGGGTATAGTAAATAGCTTTTTTAAAAGCTTCTTTAGCACCGGTTTCGTTATTCATGGCCTGGTAAATTTTACCCAGGCGGCTCCAATATCCTCCAATATAGGGGGCTAATGATTTTGCCTTTTCGGCATATAGCAAGGCATTGCTGTAATCTTGTGCGCCAAAATATAAATCGCTTAGATCGCTAAGGTAGCCTATGGAATAAGGAAAGTTTTCGATGCGCTGTTTATATAATTCGTATCCTTTTTTCTTATTACCTAAATCGAAATAGTTATTCGCTATTTCCACCAATACTTTATCGGAATAATTGTTCTTTAAAAAACTTTCCAAAATAGCATTGGCTTTTCCCAGATCTTTGCTGGTGCTTTTTTCTATACTGTAAGTAAGATTCATTAGCTCAAAATTATCCGGGTGCTTTTCGTATAATTTTTTTACCCCGGTTATAACCTCATCTATTTTATTTCGTTTGGCGCTAATATTTAACTTAAGCAGCTCGGTATATTCAGTTTCGCCATAAAGCGACACATACTTATCCAATAACTTTTCCTGCTCATCCCAATCTTCTTTTTCTGCCGCTTCGCTAATTATACCTTTTAAGGCGTAAGCGCCATCAGGGTCGTTAGTTTTAATTTTTTCGTATTCTTTGGTTACGTCGGTTACGTTTTTATCGCGGGCATATGCTTCAATTAAACGGGTGCCCACAAAAGTGCTTTGAGGGGCCAGTTCACGGGCCTGCTTTAAAGCTTTACGGGCCTCGTAAACTTTATCATTACGCATATAAACATCTGCCAGCAAAAGGTAGTTGAGCAGGTTGGTTGGTTGCTCCTTAATTTTAGCTTCAAAAAAATCTTCGGCAAAAAGACCCTGAGAGGTTACTGCGTATTCGGCGGCTTTGGAATAGGGTTGTTGCGCAGGTGACGCTGTTAGCCCTTTAATAACGTTACCATCTTTATCAGTTACACGAATCATAAAGTTGGCAGCATTGGTTTCGCTTTCGCCAATTTGAACTAATATGCGGTTATAGCCTTTGTTTAACTTTACATTGTTAATGTAAATATCAAGGTCGCAGTTGCGCTCATCGGCAATATTGGTTACCAGTTTATCATTCACCCAAATTTTAAGTGAGCCCGAATTTCCACTGCGGAAATAAACCTCCTGATCGGTTTCGCTTTTAATGAAAGTTTGGGCATACATAACCGAACTTTCAATTACAAAGTAGTAGTTAAAATCGAACCATCTGTCGCTACGCGAAAATGATGGCGTAAACCACATAACATCTGCATTTACTTTGTTTTTAAACACCGCATCGGCCTGCGGATTGGCCAACACCCCATAATCCTTATTAAAGCCACTACCCGATGTATTGTCAAAACTGCCTAACACCTGCCAGTTATTTATAGCGCCTATTTGTGCAAATTCATCCTCGGCCTTTTTAAAATCACCAATAGCCTCAAAATGTTTGCCCAGCATAGAGTGCACCATGGCGCTAATGGTTCCATTGGTTTTTGATTCTGAATTTAGCTTGCGCAAAAACTTTAGCTGCTCGCTGTTTTTTTTATCGTAGCCCTGAAAAATTACCGGCGAGGTCCACAGTGCGTATAAATAAGGATATGGATTATCGGTGGCGGAAAAGAAATTTTGAAAAGCGGTAAACGATTCTTTTGTTTTATCCTCATTCCAATAAACTAATGCCAGCGCCAGGTTAGCCTCGGCTTTGGTATCTGCATCAGATGCGGCCTGCTTTAAATACTCTTGCGCTTCTTTTGCTTTGTTACTATTAAATGCCTGCCAGCCTTGCTGTAAGGTAGTTTGGTTTGCAAAACTGCCCGAAATGAAAAATAGGGTTGCCAGAAACGCCGCCGAAATTTTTAAAATCTTGATCATGAATGGAAGTGTATTTATATTACTAACTTAATGCGGGTGAATATATTGTTTTACCCTAAAAAGCAAGATACTTGCAACATGACTTCTGCGCTACTTTATCTTCCCTGTTTACCGAATATTAACTGGCTGCAAAATTTTGTGAAGTATGAAAACGTAATGCTGGAGAGGGAAGAGAATTTTGTAAAATCCTCTTTTCGTAACCGCTACGAAATAGGTGGGGCAAACGGAAAGCAAATCCTTACTATCCCCTTGCAGGGTGGGCGCGACCATCATCGCCTATATGAAAATACTAAAATAGCCTATACCGGGCACTGGCAAAAAAAGCACTGGCAGGCTATTTGTACGGCTTACGGCAGTGCTCCTTTTTTTGAATTTTACGCGCATAAGTTTCAGCCATTTTTTGAAACAGAAACGGAGAATTTGTTTGAATATAACCTGGGGCTTTTAAATGTTGTATTAGCTGCATTAAAGCTTAAAAAGCAATTTGAGCTAACCACCGCTTATGATAAAGCATCACTTGGTTATGTGGATTTGCGAAATGATAAATCAGTTTCGGGTATTAAATATTACCAGGTTTTTGCGGAACGGATAGGATTTATACCTAACCTGTGCGCTTTGGATTTGATATTTAATGAAGGTAGGGGGACCACAAGGTTATAATGGTAACACCATACTATTTTCAATTATCAATAAACTCTTTGTTTACTATTCGCTTATTAATGATGTAGAGGGGGCGCTCTTTTACCTGAAAAAAAATGCGGATTATATATTCTCCAAGTATGCCCACCGAAACAAGTTGCACACCACTAAAAAGAATTATAGTAAATAATAAACCGGTAAAGCCTTCTGCAACCGGAATATGAAAAACAAACTTCTTAACTAAGGTATAAACAAAGTAGCTTAACGCTATTAGTATGGAGGTTATGCCTAAGGAGGTTATAAATTTTATAGGTATTTCGCTAAAGTTAAAAATACCGTTTAATGCAATTTTAATGCGCTTGGTAATTGGGTATTTAGTTTCACCGGCGCTACGCTCTGGCCGGTCGTATTCATAACCAATTTGTTTAAACCCAACCCACGATCGTAATCCACGAAGGTAGCGGCTTTCTTCGGGTAACTGGTTCATAATATTTACCACTTTGCGGCTAATTAAACCAAAGTCACCGCTATCTAATGGTATATCTATGCTGCTCATTTTTTTTTGTATACGATAGTAATAGTGGAACATGGCCTTTAATAACCATCCTTCTTTCCTGTTTTTTCGCACAGCGTATATTACATCATACCCTTGTTTATAAAGGTTGTAAAACTCATTAAACAACTCCGGAGGGTCCTGTAAATCGCCATCAATGCACATAACTACTTCTGTTCCGCGGGCTACAGATAACCCTGCGCTTAATGCCAGTTGATGACCGAAGTTACGCGATAAGAAAACACAATGATACCGTGAGTCCTGCAAAGCCGTAACCTGCATTAACTGGGCTGTATTATCGTGCGACCCGTCATCTACCAATACCACCTCAATACTCAAATTGCTATCGTCCATTACCTTGTTTAAACGGGCTATAAGTGTAGCAAAGCTTTCCTGCTCGTTATACAGCGGTGCTACGAAGGATATTTGAGGTTGAGTCATGTTTAGTAGTCTTTAGCTCCGTTGCCCTGTGATTTTATAAACTTTAACGCCGTAATACACTTCTACTAGTGTAAAAGTATAGTGCGATTCAATAAAGTCCCTGGTTTGCTGCTGATGTGCAATAACTTTAGTACCAATACCAAAATTGCTGTTGCTGTCTAAAGTTATTTCGGCAATGCTATTTCCCTGCTCGCGTAGCCGGTAAATATAAATACTGTAATGTGGCGAATACATATTGGCTATACGGAAATATACTGTATTAGTCATATCCTTATTATTTGCGGCAGCATTGCGTAAATAATAAGAAGCATCGTAAAACCAGTCCTTTTCCAAATTGTCGATAGGTGTATTAATAAGTTCCCACGCTTCATAAACGGGCTGCGAAGATGCAAAAATGCAAATAGCAATAAGGGCGGTTGTTTTTTTAAAATAAGGTATAACCGAGGCTATGATGCTGCTTAGCTGAAATACTGTTATACCTATTGCAATGGCCAGCAAGGGATACAATGGAAGATCGTACCAAAACAATTTTGTTTTGGCCGATGATATAACCAAAAGATAAACGGCCGCGCAAAGATAGGCGTAGGCCGATACTCTGAACATTTTTTTGTTTGACTGAAATGGCAATAAAATAAGCCCGATTGGAAGAAGCCAAAACCAGTTTCCAAATCTTCCAAATTTTAAACCAAGCCAATACAAGTTAAAAGGCCCCGTATGGTACTCCAATTCAGTAAGTAAACGCCCCCCTAATTCATTTTCGTATACTGCCTTTAAATAGCCCGGATTATAATGTTCTCGCAAAAAGTAATAACCAACTGCAAAAATCAGAAAGCCCGCCAATCCTACATGAAAATATTTATTGCTAAGTGTAGCTATTAGTTGCCTGCGCACTACTATATAGATAAAAAGCGCAGGGGTGTAAAGCATAGCGGCAATGCCTTTGGTTAATGCGGCAAGAGTTAAGGCTGCAAAAAAGAGTAACAGATACCGGTTTCGCTTTGCCTGATTAATGCCTTCGGTATATAAAAACAGGGAGAGTATTGCACCGGTAGTAAAAAACACCAGCATGCTATCGTAATCGCCGGACCGGAGGGCATGCTCTATCAGACATCCTTTGGCTGTGCAAAAGGCTACAGAGGTAAGTAGTGCGGCCCATCCATTTTTAGTTGTATACAATACAAAATAAAAAACCAGAAGCGCCGTAAGCGTAGCGCATAATGTAGATGGGAAGCGGGTTGCAAATTCATTAATGCCCCAAATTTTAATGCAAACAGCCTGTGCCCATATCATTAAAGGTGGCTTAGTGTTCCACATATCCGGCTGGTAATCAAAAGTAGTAACAATCAGGTTGCCGGTTTTGGTCATTTCATAGGCGCTGGTGGCCAATCTTACTTCGTCATATTGACGGTAGGCCATCAACGTAACTTTATAAAAAAAGGCTAAATAAATAGCGGTAAAAAGAATAATAAGTTGTATTACTCTTTCAGTGTTTTTCATACGCGTAAAATTAAATTCCAAACTCAACTTTCCAACTAATTACCGGTACTATACCTAAATTGGTTTTTGTTTCAATCATTTGAGTGTCCGGATTGTAAATACGGGCAGCTACATTATTCCGGTTAATTATATTTTGGGCATCGAACGACCAAATCCATGAGTATTTCTTTCTATTGCGGCGGAAACTTACACCAAAATCAATACGGAAGTAGTCGGGTAGTTTTTCCGAAAATGCTTTGCTATCCTGGTAAACAGTTTCATTGGCTGCTTTCGATTTTTCTAAATCAACAGGTGTTACGCGGTTGCCTCCCCGATAGATAATTTTGGCGTTAATACCTATAATATTGTTCTTCTTTTTGCCAACTACAAATTCTTTACCCCCAAGGGCATTAATTACATAGCCTACATTATAAGTGGTGTTTCTCCATTTACCATCGGCAGCTCTATATTTCGAATTGAACAAGGAGGTAGTAAACATGAAGAAATAGTTTTTCGAAAAAAACTTCTCTATAGTTAACTCCAATCCGTAGTTGTAGCCTGTGCCTTTGCTTGATAAAGGAAGGTTTACAAAGCCATCGTTATAATTTAAGATTGAAAAAGTTCGGTTTAGCGAGTCTATTCCAATTGGAACGTTGAAAAGATACTGACAGTAGATTTCTGTTTTTAGCCTGAAGTCTTTAAAAAAGTTGAAGTTATAGCCTGCTACCACGTGTAAAGCTCTCGAAAAATCGAGGTTTTTATTTGGGTAGCTGGTGCCTGTACCATTTTGTTGGGCATAAGAAACGTAAGTAGATATTGCGTCTATGCGGCTGTGCAACCCCCCCCCTAAACTGAGCGATTGTTTTTCGGTAACATTATATTCTCCTCCAAAGCGTGGCTCTATGTAAAACTTATTGTTTATAAATGAAAATAGGTAGTGAAGGCCGCTATTAACCTGAAACCGCGGGTTAAACCGGTGTTTCCACTGCGTGTATGCCTGTATCATCGAGGTGTTTCCGGTTGTGTTTACCTGGGTTTCTACTGTTTGGCTTAAGTAACTGTAACGCTCGCTGTATAACTGAAACCCAATATTACTATAGGTTATGCCAAGCCGTAAAACGTTTTTAGAATTTAGCTTGGTATTTAGCTGGCTGGTGGCACGGAGTGTTTTATAAATAAAGCGCTGGTCGCCTACATCAAACTTATTAAAATCGTAATCCAAAGTATCGTCGGTGCCTCCGTTATTTGTATAGCTATAACTTACCACCGATTTAATATAGGTTTTATTGTCTTTAAGCGGAAAAAGGTGTGTAGCGCCAATTACACCTATCATTTGTTTTTGGGTAAACTCGCTTTTATCGCTAATACCTTCCCACTTGCTTGTATCCCTTTTTGCCTGGTTACCCAATGAACTTAGCCCCCCTATACCAAATAATGTAAAGTTGCCGGCCTTTTTGCTGGGGAAATAAAAATTGAAACAAACATCCTGGTATTTGGGCGTTGCGCTACCGCCTATATCAAAGCCCATCAGGGCAAACAAATCAAGCGTAGAGTAACGGTAATTTATTAAGTAGGAGCCCTTATATTTTTTGCTAAAGGGCCCTTCAATAGCAGCTTCGGCGCCTAAAACCCCTGCTTTAAGCGCAAATTCCCATTTTTCGCTATTGCCTTTGCGCAGGTTTAAATCGAAAACACCCGAAAGGGCGTTACCATACTCTGCAGCAAAAGCGCCCGAAAAAAAATCGGTGTTGGTAAGCATATTTGATGATAAAATACTCACCCCGCCGCCGGTAGAACCTTCGCTACCGGCAAAGTGATTGGGATTAGGGATTTCAACTCCCTCCATACGCCATAGCAATCCGCGGGGTGAGTTGCCGCGCACTATTATTTGGTTATTCTCGTCATCGGCAGTTACAACCCCTGCAAAGCTTTGTGCCATCCGGGCCGGGTCATTCTGCGTGCCGGCATATCGGTTCATCTCTTCTGCCGAAAAAGAACGTCCGCTAACCGTTGCAAAATCGTTATTAACTCTTCCTTTATCCTTTTTTACCACCACTTCAACATCTTTTAAATTGGTGATTTTTTCCTGCATTTCTATGTTTACCGATAGCTCTTTAGCGGAGGTAACCAGCAACTCACTAACTACCGATTCATCGTAACCCATGTAAGAAAAACGAAGGGATTGACGGCCAACGTTTACCTTTTCAATTCTGAAGCTTCCATCGGCCTCCGTAACTGCACCACGCATGGGGTTAGAGTTTACCAACAGCACATTTACACCAACCAGGGGCTGGTGGCTGTCTTTATCAACTACTTTACCTTTAATTGTTCCGGTTAGCTGTTGTGCGAACCCTAAAAAGGGCACAAACAAGGCTAAAAAGAACATTAAAATAAAGCGCATAAATGTGGGTGGTTTTGAAAAATGCAGCCGAAGGTAAAATTTTTGAATACAGTTTTAATAGTTTTGCAGGCTAATGGGTTTACGATATTGGTTTTTGTTTTTTATCCTAATAGTTCTTGGAACATCGGCGTGCAAACGTGGTTGTAAGGATGTAAATTGCCTTAATAATGGTGAGTGTCAATCTGGCGGAACCTGTAGCTGCCCAGGAAGATGGAGTGGGCAATTATGCGATTCCTTATGCCCCATAGGTTTACAGGGACCCTATTGTAGTGTAACATCGCGTACTAAGTTTGTTCGAACCTGGAACGCTTCCACCAGTTCGGGCAGTTCGGCTATAGTAAAGCACCCTTTATACGTTACCAACGGTCCTATCATTCAGCAAATTATTATTACCAACTTTAATAATGAGAATTATACCGTTATTGGCACCTTGCTGGATTATGACAAGTTTGAAATACTTACGCAAAATGCCACAGGCGCTTATACAGGCGTTATTAATGGGTCGGGTTATTTAAACGGCGAAAATATGGCTATAAGCCTGACTAAACAGGGCGTAGACTATTTTACCAACTGCAACAAATAGAATGAAGAACGATATAGAAGTACTTTACAGCGACGATGATTTAGTGGTAGCAAATAAACCGGCTGGGCTTACGGTAATTCCGGATCGGATACATCCGGAAATTGAAACTGTTCAAAGTATTTTGCAAAAGCAATTTGGCCGGTTGTGGGTAGTGCATCGCATAGACCGGAACACCAGTGGTGTGCTCTGCTTTGCCCGTAATGAGGCGGCGCACAGGCATTTATCTTTACAATTTCAAAACCACCAGGTAAAAAAGGTTTACACAGCTATTGTAAAAGGCAAAATGAGGGAGAAAAGTGGTGAAGTTAACCAACCCATTGCCGAAAATATGGCCCGCCCGGGTAGCATGCTTATACATAAAAGGGGTAAAGATGCCCTTAGTTTATATGAGGTTATCGAGGAATTTAAAAGTGCCAGTTTGCTTAAAATTGAAATAAAAACCGGACGCACCCACCAGATAAGGGTACATATGGCTTTTATTGGTAATCCGTTGCTGGTGGATGAACTGTATGCCAACTCAGAGGCTTTTTTCTTCTCGTCCATAAAACGGAACTATAAAGCTTCCGGCGAAGAGGAAAGACCGGCCATAGCAAGGCTTACTTTACATGCCTCAGGTATCACTCTTACCCATCCCACTACTGGTAATCAAATTTCGTTTACAGCCCCTTTACCTAAAGATTTAGCCACGGTGCTAAAACTTTTACGTAAATACGATGTTTAATTTATCATTCACAAGTCTGGAAATTAACCGGTTGGCTGGCCCGATGCAAAATATTGTATGGTTTCTGTAAAAAAATATCTTTCTTCGTTATTGGGTCGGGTTAATGTAAAGTAAAGCAACACATGGCAGAAAAAAATGGGTTATTAACCATTCAGAAATTTATTTACCTGCTGGATGATTTTCATTACCAGGAGTATAGTTCGCGCCTTAAGGCGGCAGATGCTGCTTTGCCTTTAAAATTGGTTGAAACTATACGGCATAAACTTCCGGAGTTTCACACACATGAAGAGTTGTGCATAATGGTTTATGGCAACAGCAAACAAAGGCAAAACTTTAACCAGCTTAGTTCTTATACTTTCAAATTATCTTACCTGCTTTGGCAAAATTACCCCAATTACCTGCATCATAATGTATCGCTTATTCAGCGACAGGTTAATGACGCTGATACCGCAACGGCCGATTTCCGTGCCTTGTGCCTGGTTGATATTGCAGAGGAAATAGAAGATTTTCAAGCACTTAGTTTTGTGTTGAATTTTTTGGCACAGCAGGCATTTTTAACCCGCGATTCTACTACCGGTTTTAAATTAAATGCACGGCTTGAAGAAGCCATGGAAAATGAACGTAACTTTAACCGTATTATAAGTTCGCTCAGAACAACTTTGTATGTTGCCGCCGAGAACAAGCAGCCGGAAATGCTTGCCAAATTAAAGGACTTCTACAGCCCTTTCTACAATCATCAAAAAGCATCGTTACGCATTTTAAGCCAGTATGCCTATTTGTATTCGGTTTATTACTTCAACCCCGGCATGTTTGATGGTGATGAAGATTTGGAACTCATTCAAAACCTGGAAAAGGAGCTAAGTAATAACAGCCATGTGGTTTTCCCATTCCTTTTTGATATTAAGGGCATTTTTGGATTCCTGCTGCTTAACTCTCCGTTGGTTAAAAACGATACACCGGAAGGTAAAAAGTATTTTAAAGAATTAACGCGGCATTATAATTCAGTTAAGTTTTGGAAAAACTACCTGAACATGCCGCAAATATTTTCAATTGCGGTGCAGGCTACCCGTTTTATTTCTACCTACCATTTTCAAATTCACCGCAGCGATTACCTGCAGGTGTTGCCGGTGGCAGATTTGAAAACTATTGAGCAACTGGTGGAAAAATGCGCCGAATTAATGAAGCTGGATATTTGGGAAAAGCACTATAAAAATGACCTGGTAAGTGTTCAAATGCTCTACGGCGCCTTACTTATTTTATCCGGCAAAGAAAACATTAAGAGGGGCGTAGATGAGCTTGAATCGCTTTTAACCTCTTATCAGCAGTTAAATCTTTCGGGTAGTACCGATAGTATCTTCCTGGCGCTTATGATTGGCTATTTTTCCAGCAAAAAGTACGATAAATGTGCCGATACATTTAAACGCTATCAAAAAGTAATTAAGAATAAGCCGGTGTATGATGGTAACGATATTAGTATACATACCTATTATTACTTATCGCGGTGGCTCGAAACTGAGAGCAAGCAATATGTTGCCAAATTAGAAAGTAACTACCAGCGCACCAAAGAGGCAAATGGCCCGCAAAGGGCTATGGAAGAGTTGATAAAGTACTTTAACGTGCCGGCCGATCTTGGGCAGCATGCCAACGGGTAATTTAACTCTAATCTGAATTTCTATTTTTACTCCGTGCACGCTATTCATGGTATTTTAAAGCAGTATTGGGGATTTGATAAGTTTCGGCCTTTGCAGGAAGAAATTATTCATTCTGTATTGGATGGAAAAGATACCCTTGCGCTTTTACCTACAGGGGGTGGTAAATCTATTTGCTTTCAGGTGCCGGCTATGGCTTTAGATGGTGTTTGCCTGGTAATATCTCCGCTTATAGCGCTTATGAAGGATCAGGTTTATAACCTGCAGCTAAAGGGTATAAAAGCAGTGGCTGTTTATTCAGGTTTGCCGCACCGGGTTAGCGAAGCACTTTTAGATAGCTGCGTGTTTGGCCAAACCAAGTTTTTATACATCTCGCCGGAGCGGCTGGCAAGCGATGATTTTAGAGAGCGAATGCAGCGAATGAAAATTTGCCTTTTAGCGGTAGATGAGGCACATTGTATATCGCAATGGGGGTACGATTTTCGTCCGCAGTACACCAAAATAGCCGATGTTAGGGAAAAGCTAACTAAGGTTCCGGTAATAGCATTAACGGCTACAGCTACCCCTAAGGTGGTTGATGACATACAGGATAAACTGTTATTTAGAAAGAGGCTTGTTTTACAGCAAAGTTTTGTGCGTAAAAATCTGAGTTTTACGGTTAGAAATACCGAGAACAAAGAGCAGCAAATGCTGGATATACTCACTAAGGTTAAGGGCAGTGCTGTTGTGTATGTTCGCAACCGCAAACGCACACAGGATTACGCTAAAATTTTGAACCGGCATAAATTAAAGGCCGATTTTTACCATGCAGGCCTTCAACCTAACGAGCGCTCGCAGCGGCAGGATGATTGGATAAATAATAAAACCCGCATTATTTGTTGTACCAATGCCTTCGGCATGGGCATTGATAAGCCGGATGTGAGAACGGTGCTACATATGGACCTTGCAGATAGCCTGGAGGCGTATTACCAGGAGGCTGGCAGAGCTGGCCGCGATGAGCAAAAGGCTTACGCCGTGCAGTTGTTTGCAAGCAGCGATTTACTGGATTTAGATAAGAATATTAAAGAGGGCTTTCCGGAAACAACATTTATTAAGGATGTATACGAGTGGCTTTGCGGCTATTTAAATATAGCTTATAACGACGGTGCTAATAGAGGTTTTGATTTTGACCTAGGGGCCTTTGCCGATTCGGTAAAGCAAAACCCTGTAAAGCTAATGAGCGCGTTAAGAATATTGGCGCAGCAAGAGGTTTTGGGCTTAAGCGATAACCAGTTTCAACTTTCGCAGGTAAAATGTATTAGCCCTAAAGCAACGCTGTTTAAATTTCAGGAAGACCATAAGGCATTGGAACCTGTAATTAAGTTCATTCTTCGAACTTCGGAAGGCGTGTTTGAAGATTTTGTTTCTATTGACGAACAAACATTGGCAGTAAGGCTTAAGCTTTCGGTAGAGGAAGTTATAAAGCATTTAAGTGCACTACATAAATTCCGAATTTTTTCTTACCAGCCACGCAAAAATAAACCTCAAATTTATTTACTGCAAAACCGGGTTAAAAAGCAAGACTTAAGATTGGATACCAACTTTATTGCCGCCCGTAGAAGCGACTTTGAAACCCGGTTAAAATCAGTACGAAGTTACGTTACCAATAACAGCACCTGCAGAGCACGCTTGTTGGTTAAATACTTTGGCGAAGGGTTGGACGAAGATTGCGGAATATGCGATACTTGTGTTGCCCGAAAAAAAATGGCATTAGGTGCCAGGGATTTTTCGGCTATTGCTAAGGCCGTGCAAAATGAATTAGAACAATCGGCGTTAAGCAGCCGGCAATTGGCCGAGCGGCTAAATATGAAACCTGCCGAAGTAAATTCGGTAATTGATTATTTTTTAGATGGGGGAAAAGTATTGCTAACTGCTGAAGGCACAATAAAGTGGCGTTGAAAAAGAAGGTAATATTTACGGTAACCAACGATTTAACTTACGACCAGCGAATGCAAAAAATTTGCAGCAGCTTATCAGCTGCAGGTTATGAGATAGAATTGGTGGGCAGGCACCTAAAATTTTCTGCCGCTCTGGCCACCGAACCTTTTAAGCAAACCCGGCTTACCTGTTTTTTTAATAAAGGCAAGTTTTTTTATCTGGAGTATAATTTGCGGCTTTTGTTCTACCTGCTAAAACAAAACTTTGATGCTGTTTGTGCTATTGATTTAGACACCCTGGTGCCGGCCTACTTTGCCACTAAAATAAGCGCGAAGCAGAAAAAGCTTTTTTACGATGCGCATGAGTATTTTACGGAAGTGCCCGAAGTTACCCGGAGAAAAGCTGTAAAATCCGTTTGGGAATGGGTAGAAAAAACCTTTGTACCCAAAGTGGATATGGCTTATACCGTTTCGCCGGCAATAGCCAAATTGCTTACTCAAAAATATGGTAAACAGTTTGGTGTTATTATGAATGTGCCCTTGTTTAAACCTGTTACCGAGAGAACGAAACCCGCAGGGGCTACTATACTTTACCAGGGAGCCTTAAATGAAGGTCGTGGGTTGGAGCATTTAATAGAAGCCATGGAAAACATAGATGCCCGATTGATTTTGGCAGGTGAGGGCGATTTATCTGATGAATTAAGAGCCCTGGCTATAAGGCTAAACCTTGGTAATAAGGTAGAATTTTTAGGCTTTGTAAAACCCGCCGAACTTGTAGCCCTAACTGCAAAAGCAACTGTAGGTGTAAATCTGTTAGAAAACAAGGGACTTAGCTATTACTATTCCTTATCCAATAAATTTTTCGATTATATACATGCCCGATTACCGCAGGTGTGTATTAACTTCCCCGAATACAAGGCCATTAACGATGAATTTGGCGTAGCATTGTTGGTAAACCACTGCACTAGCGAGGAAATAAAAAAAGCTATCGATCGTCTTATAAATGATGCTGAACTTTATTCGCTATTACAAAAAAAATGTGAGGTTTGCAGCCTGCAACTAAACTGGCAGCAGGAAGAAAAGAAATTGCTGGCTTTTTACAATGAACAACTCCGATAAACACTTACATATAATTTCATTCAACGTTCCCTATCCACCCGATTATGGGGGGGTAATAGACGTATTTTATAAAATTAAGGCGCTGCACGATTTGGGTATTAAAATCCATTTACACTGCTTTAATTACGGCCGTGATGAAAGTAAAGAGTTGGCAGAGATTTGCGAAACCGTAAACTACTATCCGCGAAAAAAGTTTTACCAGGCAATTTATAGTAAGGTGCCTTATATAGTTGGTTCGCGCCAAAGTGACGAATTGCTTACCAGTTTAACTAATGACGATTACCCGGTGTTGTTTGAGGGCCTGCACACATGTTTTTATCTAAACCATCCCGCCTTAGCCGGCAAACTTAAGGCTGTGCGTATGCACAATGTTGAGTGGGATTACTACCGTAGTTTGAAGGAAGCCGAAAGTAACTACCTGATTAAGTTCTATTTTAACCTCGAATCTAAAAAGCTGAAAAAGTTTGAAGATGAGTTGAAGAACGCGGGTAAAATTTTTGCTATTAGCAAAAGCGACTATGAGTATTTAAGGCAGAGTTACGAAACCATAAGCTACGTTCCGGCATTTTCTAATAATGAAGATGTAACCAGCCAGCCCGGCCGTGGCAATTTTATACTTTACCAGGGCAATTTAAGCGTGGCCGAAAATAACCAGGCTGCTATGTTTATAGCTAAAAAGATTGCAGAGGGTATGCCTTATAAGTTTGTTATAGCAGGCAAAAATCCAACCAGTGCATTAAAGAAAGAAGTAAAAGGCATTAAGAATATTGAGCTGATAGAAAACCCACCATTCGAAAAAATGGCGGAGCTAATGCGCGACGCACATATTAATTTATTATTTACTTTTCAAAATACAGGTATCAAACTTAAACTGCTTAACTCACTTTACCGCGGACGTTTTGTTTTGGTTAATGGTAAAATGGTAAATAACACCGGGTTAGAAACGCTTTGCGTTATTGAAGATAACCCTACAGCCGCCAAACGTATTATTACCGACCTGATGGGTATGGATTTTACCCAACACGAAATAGAAAAGCGCCAACGCATTTTAGGGGCAGGTTTTAGCAACAGGGCTAATGCACTTAAAATAATGAAGGAGATGTTTGGGTAGGTTATAGCCAAACCTTCATAACCATCTTTTAGATTTTTACTACAATCCCTTTTTCGAGGTTAATTGAACCATTGGCACAGCTGTAAATATTGGCCGGGTAACGGTCAATTAGTTGATAGTTGTGCGTAGCCATAAGCACTGCCGTATTATGTTCGCGGTTTATTTTTATCAGTAGCTTAATAATATCATCTGAGGTTTCCGGGTCCAGGTTACCGGTAGGCTCATCAGCAATAAGCAGCGGTGGGTTGTTTAGCAGGGCACGGGCAATTACCAGCCGCTGTTGTTCGCCACCCGAAATTTGAAAAGGCATTTTACCCGAAAGGTGGGCCAGGCCCACTTCATTTAATACCTCAGCAATTCTTTCTTCGCGTTTGGGCTTGCTTTCCCAACCGGTGGCGCGTAATACAAAATCAAGATTAGCCTGCACAGTACGGTCGTTAAGCAATTGAAAATCCTGGAAAACAATGCCCAGTTTACGGCGTAAATAAGGCACTTCACTCTTCTTGATGATTTTAAGGTTGTAATCACAAACAGCAGCTTCTCCCTCCTTAACCGGCACTTCGCCATATAGGGTTTTTATAAAGCTACTTTTACCGGCACCGGTCTTACCTATCAGGTAAACAAACTCCCCCTGTTTCAATTCAAAGTTTACATCGCTTAAAATAAGCGATGTGCCCTGGTAAATATTTACGTGTGTGTAGTTTATAACGGTATCTTCTGCCATGGCCTTAATATTACTGCTGTAAATTTCGATATACGGCACGAAAAGAAAAAAACGGTTACCAACAATTTTTTTTTGATAGCGCGTTTTATAGCCAATTCAAACAAATAACCTATGATTCAACTAAAACAGTTCGTCTTGCCAGCTCTCTTATTACTTCTTTTTTCTGCTTGCAAAAAAGATAAGACCCAAGCTCCTGTCGTTTACCCTAACTACTCGCAGCTTAAAGTAGGGAATTATTGGATTTATGAGCGATACGACATTGATGGCAATGGCGTTGAAACCGCCAGTGGTATTATTGATAGCTGTTATATAGAAAAGGATACGTTAATAAATGGCTATACTTATTATAAACGCATCCGGCCATCCTTTCCTTTAAACACTCCCCAAAATCCTTATTGGCGCGATTCTTTGCATTACATCATTAATTCGAGCGGTGAAATCCTTTTCTCATCGCAGAACTTTACCGATACATTTGCTTTGCGTTTTACAACCACAACTGCCGATACGGCTGCGAAGATTGTAGTTAAAATGGATAATAAAGATTTGGTGGTTACAGTACCTGCAGGAACTTTTACTACATCTACATTAAAGCAAACCTTTATGCTTTATCCGAATCATTTGGGGACAAGTGCTAACCCTCGTTATCTAAATATCAGGTTCGCAGAAAATATTGGTTTGATAAGCGAGGCTCTGCCATTCTTCGCATCCAATCCCAGCTATACCGAGCGCCGTTTAGTTCGATATAAAGTTCAGTAACTAAACTATTTTAATATGCTTAAACCTAAAAAATATCATACAGCAAATCAGAATAGAAACCCAGTAAACCCATTCGGCCGTCCATATCCAAAATGTATTTACCGATGGTAGTGTAAACATAAACTGGAAATAGGCTATATAAATTATTACTACCACTATTTGTATGCCCAGCGCTATGTATATATCGCCAAGGCTTATTACGCCGTTAAAGATGATGTTGGTAAACGACATCAGTATAAAAACTACAAATATTACGGGCAAAATCTGGGTGGCCATGGGTATAAGGGCTGCATCTTGCTTGCTGGTAAATATGCCAATACAGAACGATGGGAAAAGGTAGATAACAATGCAGGAGAGTAGCGCAAATGCAAAACTAACTATGCTTAAGCGCCAAATAGCCATCTTAAACTCCGTAAAATCTTTCTGCCCAACCATATTACTAATTAGCGTATTAGCGGTAGAACCAAGCGACCAGGCCGGTATGGTAAAAAATAGAATAAGCTGACGGAAGATAGATGAAATAGCCAGTGCATCTTTACCAAGCTGGGTTTCGATACGGGCGAAAAAGAACAACCAGGCGCCAACAGCAGCCAACGATTGCATCATTAGCGGAATGGCTATGTTGCTCATTTGTTTTATAAGGGCTACATCAAATTTCTTAAACCTGAAAAGGAAGAATTCATGTATCCGCTTTTTATGGAAGGTGCCACCAAATAAAACCAATACAGCAAGTGTTTCTGATATACTGGTGGCAAGGCCCGAACCTCCAATACCAAAGGCCGGCAAGCCAAACTTACCGTATACAAGCGCATAGTTTAAAAATATGTTTAACCCCGTCATTGCAGCCACCGAAAGCGCCAATACAGGCGTACGGCCGATACCCGAATAGAAAGCAATAAAAACAAAGCTTACAAAACTGGGTATAAGGCCCCAAATGCGATAGCTCAAAAACACCTCGCATTTGGCAATTATATCCTCGTTGGTTAGCATAAACCCGAGTATTTCGTGCGTAAAAACCTTAATAAGCGCAAAAAACACAAGGGCTACGCCCAGCATGGCAATAATGGTGGTATCTATAATATTTCCAACCTCGTGCTTGTTTAGTTCGCCCATGCGGCGGGCAATAAGCATTTGGGTACCACGGGTAAAGCTAAAACCGGCCATAAAAAGCACCGAGTAGAAGATACTGGCAAATCCTATCGCATCTAGTTCAACTTTGCCCAAATTACCTACAAAAATGGTATCGAACACGCCATTGCTGGTCCAGGCAAGGTTACCCAGTATCAGCGGTAGCGAAATGGTAAGTATCTCTTTATAAGTTGCTTTTAATTGGGCCATGCTTTGTTTTAGTACCGATAACCGAAATTAGAAGTATAATGCACTTCTAAGGTTAATTAGTTCTTCTATTTATCATTTTTTCATTTGTTATATCAAATCACAGCCATAGTTGCGCTTCCTTTGGCCACAGTTACCTCTTCTCCGTCTTTTATATAAAAAATCTCTGCCTCGCAAAAATGGAAGCGTTTGCCGGGCTTAACCACGCCACCGCGGCTATAAAATTTATCGGCAATGCCCGGGTTGTAATACGATATTTTGGCTTCGGCCGTAAATACTTTTTGCCCTTCTTCAACCATGCTATAACTTGCAAAACCCTGTATCATATCCAGTATGGTAGATGTTACCCCACCATGTAAATACCCATTCTGCTGGTGGTGCATCTCTTTAAACTCCAATTCGCCTTCCAGGTAGCCGGGTTCTATTTTGGTTATTACAAAGCCCATCCATTGCATAAACTTGTTACGCCCAATCATTAATTCAGTGTATTCCCGGTATTTTGGGTTACGTGCATTTAACTTTTTCATTTAACCAAACATAGCAAAGTAAATAGTGAATCGAAAAATCTGTGGTGTAAATACTGCAACAATTTTACTTTCGCGTAGTGGCACCCGTGCAGGTTAAAAATTCTTACAGCAGTATTGGAGCAATTGATGCTGGTATACCACCAACATCCTTGCAGCTAAGGCTTTCAATTACGCCAGCTTCGGTTAGGTATTTTGTATTGTCGCAAACACACCAGCAGGTTATATTTTTTGGCGACTATATTTTACACCATGTAAATAGCGCTGAAGAGTTGGTGCAGCGTTTTGAGAAGATTGTTGAAAAAGACGAAGTTTTACAACTGCCCTTTAATAAGGTGGTAGTTGGGTTTAACGATAAATATACCCTGGTTCCTGCCGAGTTATTGTTCTTAATGAATCTAACCGGGCAGCTTACCCAAAGGCGCGACGATACCGAGATTGTTTTTGATAAACCAACTGGCTTAACAGAATCGGTTAAAAAGGCCTTTAACGCTGTTGCTTTTACCCACTTAAGCAGTTCGTTGTTTAGCCTTCAGCAAATTTATAAGGGGCAGGGTGGCGAAAAACTATTTGTAAACGTAGGCGTAAGCTTTTTTGATATTGTAGTTTTTACTGGTGATGGTAAGTTAAAGTTGATGAACCGCTACGAATACCAGACTGCTTCTGATTTTATATACTTTTTGTTGCTGTGTTGCGAGGAATTGAAAATAGACCGCGATGAAGTAGAACTTGTTTTGCTTGGCGAGGTAAATCTGCAAAGCAAAATTTACGAACTGTGCTATCGTTACTTTAAAACTATCAACTTTTTGTTGCCATCGGATGGTGTGCAGTTTTCCAAGGCATTCGATAATTTCCCTAAGCATCTTCATTTTAACCTGTACAACCTGAATATATGAGAGTAATTGGAGGACGCCTTAAGAGCATCCGTTTTGAACCGCCTAAAAACATACCTACCCGCCCCACTACCGACTTTGCCAAGGAAGGGTTGTTTAATGTGCTTAATAACGTATTTAATTTCGATGAAATTAAAGTGCTCGACCTGTTTGGAGGAACCGGAAGCATTAGCTACGAGTTTCACTCGCGCGGTTGTGAAGATATAACTACAATAGAGCAGTTTCCTAAATGTGTTGATTTTATAAAAAAAACCATTCAGCAGCACAACATGGTTGGCATGAAAGTGCTAAAAATGGATGTATTCCGTTTTATTGAAACAGCCAATCAAAAGTTTACGGTAATTTTTGCAGGGCCGCCCTACCCGCTGCCTAACCTTAATACCATACCCGATTTAATTTTTCAGTATGAACTTTTAGATGGTGAAGGCTGGTTTATAATGGAACATAATCCCAACCACAACTTCGAAAAGCATCCGCATTTTTTAAAAAGCCGCAATTACGGAACTACGATTTTTTCAATTTTTGTAAATAATCCACCTGCTCCGGCACAGCCTTAAATATTACAAACCTGTGACTATTGGCAGCTTAAAACCCATTAACTTTACCTTATGAAAAAAATAGCCGTTTTTCCAGGCTCTTTCGACCCCATTACTATAGGCCACGTGGATGTGGTAAAAAGAGGGTTGCCGCTTTTTGACGAAATAATTATTGCCATTGGTAGTAACTCGCAAAAGCAAAGTTTGTTTCCATTAGAAAAACGGATGGATTGGATACGGTTGGTTTTTAAAGGAGAGAAGAAGATTAAAGTAGAGAGTTATGAGGGGCTTACCGTAAATTTTTGCGAAAAACGCAAAGCCAACTATTTATTGCGTGGCATACGCAGCGCGGCAGATTTTGAATACGAGAAAACCATCGCCCACCTCAATCACGATATGCTTCCTCAGTTAGAAACAATTTTGATATTGAGCAAGCCTGAACTGTCTTCAATATCATCAACCATAGTGCGCGAAATTATACGGGGTAAAGGCAAAATAGGAAAATTTGTGCCTAAGGAGATTGTAAAGGATATGAAGCAGTAAAATGAAAAAAGTAGTAATTATTATTCTGTTTTTAATAGTTGTAGCTAATGTGTTTTCGCAGCGAAGCGATAGTGTGTATGTATTGCCAAATGGCGATTATGCATTGGCCATATTACCCGGCGACACACTAAAGGAGCGCGACAGAGCCTCTCAGACTTTAAGAGACTTGAGAAACGGTGCCGTTATAATTCGTTTAAAGGCGAGTCAGAAAAATGCCGAAGCCTACCGTAAAGCCGGACAAATAGAAATAGCTGAACGAATAGAGAATGATAGAAAGAAGCAAAATGAAAAAATCTTTTGGGCCTTTACTGAGCAATTTCTATTTAGTAAGGTTCTGTTTATTTATGCTTCTGAAACAGACTCATTTTTAAGAGGTAAAAAAGGACTTTTTCTAAACGAAAAACTGGAGCATGATCCTACTATCGCATTCAGCGACTCTAATTTTGTTTTTTGCGAGTATGGCAGCGTTGAGTCATTTTCTAAATTCAGCGATTATGAGCACCCTTTGCCGGAAAGAAGTGTTGATATGTCGGGACGCGGATACTCGAAAAGCACTTTGGATTCTATAACCCTAAAAACGTCCACCTCACCCACTACAACCAGCGGTCTTTTCTTTTCCGATAAAAACTTAAAACAGCTTCAGCGGCCATTCCCCTTCGTTGTATCAGTATATATGGAAAACTATACGGCACCTGTAAAAACTTTAAATGCGGAGATGTTTCGTGCTTATAACAGACTGGTAGTTAACCGCGACTTTAAGGAGAAAGTTAAAGCGGAAAAGCGTAAGGCCAAAACGGCACGTAAAAAGGTTCCCACCTATAATCCTTTCAAGTGATTTCCATTTCATTAATAGATGTTGGCATTAAGCCTTACATGGAGGTGCTGGCCTTACAGGAAGGGCTGTTTGATAAAACTATTGCAGCCAAACTTGCCGGTGAGCCCACGCAAAACAATCTGATACTTTGCGAACACCCGCCGGTTTTTACCCTTGGTAAAAGCGGTAAGCGCGAAAATATATTAGTAACCGACCAGGATATGCAGGCCGAGTTTTACCAGGTAAGCAGGGGAGGAGATGTTACCTTTCATGGCCCCGGCCAACTGGTGGTTTATCCCATCTTCAATCTGGAATCGCTTGGCATAAGTGTAAACCAATACATCAATCTGCTGGAGGAAGTAATTATACAATCCCTAAAGCATTATGCATTGTCAGGCGAAAGAATTGAGGGAGCAGCAGGCATCTGGCTAAAGGCACAAAACGGCTTACCCGATAGAAAAATATGCGCCATTGGTGCTAAAGTAAGCCGCATGGTAACTATGCATGGCTTGGCTATAAATATCAATACAGCGCTTTCTTACTTCAATAAAATTATGGCCTGCGGAATAGAAAATAAAGGGGTAACCTCACTTCAAAAAGAATTAGGCAAAGAAATTTCTATGGATGGCTACAAGCAGGTTTTTCTTAACTGCTTTCAGCAGGTCTTTAATGTGGTTATTACTAAATAACATGCTTTTCGGCGTGGTAGCTGCTGCGCACCATGGGTCCACTTTCTACGTATTTAAACCCTTTGGCTAAAGCTACTTCTTTATACCTGGCAAAATCCTCGGGGGTAACGTAGCGGGCTACTTCCAGGTGTTTACGCGTGGGTTGCAAATATTGACCCAGGGTAAGTATATCCACTTTGGCATTGCGTAAATCATCCATAGCTTCAAACAGCTCTTCTTCTGTTTCGCCAAGGCCCAGCATAATGCCGCTTTTGGTCCTTTCAATACCGCCATCTTTTAGGGCCATCAACACTTGCAGGCTGCGTTCGTATTTTGCCTGTATGCGCACTTCGCGGGTAAGGCGCTTTACCGTCTCCAGGTTATGCGATACTACTTCCGGCTTTACATCAATTACGCGTTGTATATTCTCTAAATTGCCTTTAAAGTCGGGTATTAAGGTTTCCATAGTTACCCCCGGGTTATGCCGGCGGATGGCCCGTATAGTAGCTGCCCATATTTTAGAGCCTCCGTCGGTTAAGTCGTCGCGGTCTACCGATGTAATAACCACGTGCTTCAATCCCATTAGCTTAACCGATTCTGCTACCCGCAGTGGTTCCGTAATATCCACCACTTCGGGGTTGCCGGTAGCCACATTGCAAAACATACACGAGCGGGTACAGGTGTTTCCCAATATCATAAGGGTAGCCGTGCCTACACCCCAACATTCAGTTTGGTTAGGGCATTTGCCACTTTCGCAAATAGTATGCAATTTATGCTGCTCTACATTCTGTTTTACCTCGCTAAACTCTTTACCCGAAGGCAATTTTATCTTAAGCCAATCGGGTTTGGTAACGCGTGTTTTTTTCTCTACCACTTCTGCCATGCTGCAAACTTAGTAAAAAGAGAGATAGCGCAGCTTGCTTGCATGTGTATAATGTAAAGTCTCATAGGCTTCCTATTTAATCCTTAAGGTTTTGCCAAACAAAATAACAGCCTGGCCTACAGGGTTTATCATATTTATGTAATAAAGCCTGTTTTCTACCCAGGTAGGTTTGCCCAGGGTGAATGCAAATTTTTCAAGCCCTTTGTATGTATCTTCCTCCTTCATTCTATTGGCGGCTGCCAAAGCAAAACCGCTTGCCGCCATGCCTGCACCCAAAAATACAGGTCCGCTATCGCTGCCATCCCGGTTGTTCTGTGTGTCTGAAATGTTTTGGCCTTCCGGGTATTCCAGGCAAGCATAAAACTCACTTCCAATGCCCTTTATAAGAGCCTTGTACGGAGCCGCCTGCTTGTTGGTAGCCAGCAAATAACTCAATGTTCTTAACATGCATTTTCTTGCTTTTTGCCATTGATCGATTGCCAATGCAGAATCAATTTCGGGCAGAAAAATTGCGTTATACATTACCGCTTCACCAACCGGTTGACTCCCCGTTAATCTGAGGCCCGGATTATTTACATAGGAATAAATTAGTCCGCTGCGTGCATCCAGGTAATTACTTTTTACGCGGTTTACAAAAGCGGAAATAGGTTTCGGTGCTAATTTCTTACCAAATGCCCGATCGTAGTGTTGTAAGGCTGCCAGTGCTGGTATATTATCGCTTAAGTACCACATGTCGCGGTAGCTTGGCAGAATTATATTCTTTTCAAAATCTGTTGCAAGTGAAAGCGCAAGTTTATGTATTAGTGTATCAAAATCGGTGGAGTGAAAAGTATTGCGGTAATTAATGGCTAGGTATAAAATCTGCCCATGCACAAAAACAGAGGTTTGTTTAATAGGTTGCGAAGTGAACGGAGGGCCAAAGTGTGGGCTAATAAATCCGCTTAATGCTTCTGTTTGTAAGGCATTCAGTATCCAACGTGTTTGCTCTTTCCCTTGTTTGCGTAGTTCCGGGTAACTGGCTGATAGATTACAAATACTAAGCCCGGTATAAACAAATGCCATAAAAGGTCTCTCAGCCTCTTCAAAATTAGTTCTGCCATCGGTAACTTTAGCATGGCCCGACAAATTATACTTATGCAGTTCAAACAATAAGGCCTCCACTTCGCCCCATAAATACTCTTTGCTTTCAAATAGGTTTAATGTAGAATCGGAGGGGGGATGCAATAGCAGGGGTAAAATGGTAAGCGGATTATTAACATCAGGTTTTTTGTAAGGATGCAAAACTCCCTGGGCTTGGACCCTTAATCCGCCTGGCAGAATTAGTATTGCCAGAAAAAATAAGCTGATAAAGAGGTTGCGCATGTGTTGTTCTTTGTTCTATTAAAACTGAACGCATTTTTCGATTCAATAGTATAAGTACGCTTACCGGAAAAAGTAACCTAAAGCACAAAAAAAGCCATAGCAAAAGAGCTATGGCTTTTTTTGTGCTTTAACCTTTCTGGCTTTTAGCGCACCAGTGTAACACTACCTTTGTATATCTTATCGGTAAAGTTATCGAGATAAACTATGCGCACTACGTATACAAACACAGCGGGCTGTAGTATTTTGCCTTTGTATATGCCATCCCATTTAAAGTTCATGTCGTTACTATCATAAACCTTTTCGCCCCAACGGTCATATACTTGTACTTCAAATTGTTTCCAGGCTTCTTTGTTTCCAAACACCTCAAAGTAATCGTTGGCTCCATCCTGATTGGGCGTAAACACATTCGGTATAAATACTACGTATTTAGGTATTACGGTAATGTTTACCCGGTCGTTGGCAATGCAACCGGAATCGGAAGTGGCTGTAGCTATGTAATAAATGCTTTGCACAGGCGAGGCCGTTGGTGCCACACAATCGCTGCAACTTAAGGCATTTGATGGCTGCCATATAACACTGGCTATATTTCCGCCATTTGCCCCATTCGGTAACACTAAAATATCTACGGTGCTTCCCAGGTCAATAGTAGTATCTTGCGGCGATGCGGTAACACTAAATGCATCGTCATTTAATACTACAAAACTGGTATCAACTACGCAGTTATTGGCATCGGTAATGGTTACAGAATAATCTCCGGCGGCTATCGAATAAATATCCTGGGTAGTAGCCCCGGTATTCCAGCTGTATGTTGCAGGTGGATTGTTGGTAACAGCCGATAAATTAATAAAGCCGTTCTGCAACGGGTAGCAAAGCACGTTATGCACAAAGGCATCTAAAGCAATACCCGGCAATTCAATTATAACACCGGTTCCCGAAACAGTGCAGTTGTTAGCATCGGTAACGGTAACGTTATAAGTGCCGGTAGGCAGATTGCTGTTAACATCTGCATTAGGGCCTGAGGGGCTCCATACATAGGTATATCCGGGTGTTCCGCCGGCTGTGTTTGTGGTAAAGGTGCCATCGCTAAAGCCCGGGCAGCTAACGGGAGTAACAACCGGATTTAGTGTAAGCAGAGTAGGTTCGGTAACCAGGATATTTATAAGGCTGTCCGCACACTGGCGGGCATCATAAACGGTTACGTTGTAACTGGCAGCCGACAGTGCGCAGTCTTGGACTGCTGTTCCTCCGTTACTCCATACGTACTGGTAGGCCGGGGTACCCCCGGTTACAGTTATGGTTATGCAGCCGTCGTTTCCACCAAAGCAGCTAACGTTTTGCGTTACCTGGCTAAGAGCTAAATCGGTAGGCTGCGCTATAAAAATTGAATCAATACCAACGGCAGAGCAGTTATTAGCCTCGCGTACTGTTACTTCGTAATAGCCTGTTGCAAGGCCCGAAATATCCTGTGTAGAGGCACTGTTGCTCCACTGGTAGGTCCATGGTCCACCCGTACCGGTAACAATAAGATCGATAGAGCCATCGCTGCCCCCAAAGCAATTTACATCTACAACAGCAGTATCTAAAAACGTGGTTTGCGGTGGCGCCGGCACATTTATTTGCAGGGTATCTATACAAAGGTTAGCATCGATAACCGCCGCAATATGTGTTCCGCCCACAAGATTATTGAATGTGCCACTTGCTTGTGGGGCACCTCCATCCAGGGAATAGGAGTAAACTACTGTTCCGCCCGCTGCAGTTACGCTTATGCTTCCATCGGTAGACCCAAAGCAGGTAGTAGGTGAAACATTTACTAAGCTTAGCACCAATTGAGTTGGTTCATTAATTTGTGCTGATACTGTAGCTGTGCAGGTATTAGCATCGGTTGCTGTTATCGTATAAGTTCCAACTGATAGGCCGGAGAATACGTAAGGGCTGCTGCTTACAGTTTGAGAGCCCAGCGTTGCAACATAAGCAGGTGTACCGCCGGTAATTGTAACAGTCGCAGTTCCATCACTTCCGCCAAAACACTTTACATCTGTAACTCCTGCAAGGGCAACACTAAGCTGCGAAGGCTCATAAATGGTAAACTGAATGGTAGTATCGCATTGGTGTGCATCTACAACCGTTGCGGTATAAGTATTAGGTGCAAGTGCGCTAAATATTGGCGACGATTGGAAGTTTACACCATCCAGCGAATACTGGTAAGGTGCAGTTCCGCCGCTGGCGCCAAGTTCAACTAATCCATCACTACCGCCAAAGCATTTCACACTATCGGTATTTACAATAGCAGGGCTAAGCAGCAACGGCTCAATTACAGGCACTAAAATAGTATCCTTACAACCCCACACATCGGCCCCTATAATCGTGTATATGGCGCCCGGCAGGCCGGTGCTTATGCTGTCGGTTTCGGCAGGCAATTGCACCCAGCTATAAGTGTATGGATAAGTGCCTCCGCTTATGCTAAGTGTAATCGATCCATTAGCATCGCCATTGCACAAATTATCTGTTACCTCCACAGTATCTAAAATTACCGGTGGTGGCGCAAGTATGGTAACTGTAGCAGTTGCAGTGCAGGCGTTCTGATCAATTGCTGTTACTGTGTAAGTGCCGGCGTAAAGGTTTACAGCGCGTAATGAATCCTGCTGTGCAGGGTCGCTCCACAAATAGCCAAATAAGCCGGTTCCACCGGTTGCTTCGGCCTGGGCAGAGCCGTTGTTTAAGGTGGCGCAGGTAGCGTCAACAGTATCTACAATATTAACCACTACGGCAAAAGGTTGATTTAAATTAGTAGTAGTGCTGGCTGTGCAGCCGTTTGCTACATCTGTAACCGTAACTGAGTAAGGGCCGGCACATAAATTATTCGCACGGGCTGTAGTAGCGCTATTACTCCATAGGTAGCTGTAAGTGCCCGAGCCGCTAATGCCTCTAACTCTGGCGCTTCCATCGCATAAACCAAAGCAGGAAATATTTGCCGTACTATCTATGTAAGCCTGAACGCTTCCACCGGAACTTAATGCTGTACCTCCGCTTACCGTACAATTGCTTGCCAAATCCGTAACAGTAACAGCATAACTACCTGCCTGTAAGGATGAGGCAGTTTGTGTAACCTGGTTATTTGCATCGTTCCAAATATAAGAGTAGCTTCCGGCAGGGCTTGGATTGGCAGTTACAGAACCTGTATTGCCACATATAGCCGGTACGGTGGTAAATGTAAGTATGGCCGGGTCTACCCTCGTTAATGTAATTAAGGTATCCGACTCGCAATAGAAATGTTCGCTATAGCCGGTTAAAAGATAAGAAGTGGTTACAGTGGGTTTAGCAACCACCACGTTTCCAACAGAAGTATCAAGCCCGGCAGCCGGAGCCCATGTATAGTAATTAGCGTAAGCGCCGGAAGCAGTAAGTATAATTGAATCGCCGGGGCAAAAGCTGAACAGCCCATTAATGCCCAAAGCAGGGGTCTGATCTACAATTATCCAAATGGAATCGTATGGCGAATAGCCGCAACAACTGGTGCTTATGCGAAGTTTAATTTTAAAGGTGCCTAAATTGTTAAACTGCAGATTATTTAAATCGCGGAAACTGGCGCCGGAATAGGTATTTGGTGTTACTGCGCCCCCAAAGTCCCATTCAAATAAATCAGCAGCCGGAATAATGGCATTAAAGTTAGCTGTTGAGCCCTGGCAGATAATAAAAGTATCTACGCCATAAGGTTGTGCTGTAGTTGCTATATCAGGTATGTAGCTGTTATCATCAATCGGGATATTATAGAAGCCTTCATAAACTTCGCCGTTAAAGGTGATTGTTTTGCGACCAAAGGTGCTATAGCGTGTAATTACACTGCTGCCCGTTGCCGTTTGGGGATTAGAAACAACATTAAAATCCCAGCTGCCTGAAGCGGGGGAGGTAAATGTTACATCGCGATTGGTGCAGCTTACATCAGCTACATTAATTACGGGTTGTGCAGAAAGATTAAATGCAATATCGGTAGTTGGGGTTGTTCCTGCATCTACATAAACAAGGTAAGCCGATCCTACCGCACCCCAGCCTCCATCTCCTCCAGCACCACCATTACCACCAGCACCACCATTACCACCACGGCCCACTTCAGCTCCACCACTATTGGCACCAAAGCCTCCTGCGCCACCAACTCCGCCAGTACCCCCGGTTCCACCGGTACCTGCCAGCCCTGCATTACCACCTACTATATTACTATTTATAAACGCGCCATTATTACCATTGTTAAATGCATAAACTGCAATAGAGGCGCCACCGCTGCCACCGCCGGTTCCAAAAGTACCGCCGGAACCACCGCCACCACCACCACCGCCACCATCGCCTGTACCCGGCGAAAAGCAAAACGTACAATCCTGGCCACCACCGCCGCCACCGCCACTACCGCCACTACCACCGGTTCCATTGGTGCCATCGCCACCATAACCACCGGGTAAATAAAAACCACCCACAAAGGTGCCCGCAGCAGCTGCAGCACCGTTAGTTCCGGGCGTTCCGTTAATACCGGTGCCGTTTGCTCCGGGGCTACCAGGGTCCGTACCGCCGCCGCCACCTGCACCTGCCGCCGGTCCCGCACCACCATTTACTCCGCCGCCGTTTCCACCATCACCTCCATCAGCAGTTGCCTGCCCTCCGGCTCCACCACCACCTCCGCCACCACCGGCAATGCTATTGCCTGAAGCGGTTCCGGCACCACCGGCACCACCATTACCTGTACCTGCGGTACCAGCGCCGCCGGCTCCGGTACCGCCACCGGCACCACCAGCACCACCCGGCGCATTTACAGCATCATCATCTACATCGCCTAAAGTGCCATCATTACCGCGGGTACCTGCTACTCCATTTGTGCCATTCACCCCGGCTAAACCATTGCCGGCATTGCCTGCAATCATTCTACAACGAACAAACTGATAATCGCTGCAACTGGTCATGTGGAAGATATAATTACTCATAGCCACATTACCCGCCGTTGTAGGAGGGCAATCCTGCGTTTGAAAGGTTATATCATGAAAGTTAAAATAGCTCTGCGAGTTCATGTATATGGCCACAATTCTGGGGGCATTAGGGCCTCCTTCCGGGTTTAAATTGTTCCGGTAAATAGTGGTTGCACCAGGGGCGCTTGTCTTAACCCAGGTTATAGGGTCAAAGCCACCCTCTAAAGTAGTATAACTGGTAATGTTGCTTATTGGGTTGCTTAATGTATAAGTACCCGTACCTAACTTGATAATGCTGTTATTGCACTGTGCCAAAGCAATTGCACCCTGCAAACTTGCGGGGCTTGCTTTGGTTCCGTTACCTGTTCCGTTAACGGTAGCATATAAAACTGCACAGCTTTGCGGCGGGGGCGGGGCCGTTGTGGTTATGTTAGAACATACTGTATCGCCGGGGCAACCACTGGCATCGGTAACCCACACGCAGTAGCTGGTAGATGCAGTTGGAGAAGCTACAGGATTGGGACAATTGGTACAACTTAAATTAGTGGTAGGGTTCCAGTTGTAAGTAGGGTTAACAGCATTGGTTTGCACCAACAAGTTTACGCTGCCACCCGAACACAAAGTGGCCGTTGCCGGAAATATACTTACAATAGGCCTTCTGTTTCGGGTTACTAAAACAGCATCCGTTTTTTGACATCCGCTGGCATAATAGGCGGTAACTGTATAAATGGTAGTGTTTTGTGGGTTTACCGTTATGGTAGGGGTGCTCCATGAATTTGTTCCATCGCTCCAGTTATAGCTGGTGGGGGTAGCGCCAACTACGGTAGCGGTAAGGGTAGCGCTTTGGCCCGGGCATAAAGTTACATCGGGACCGGCACTTACAGGCGGTTCACTGCTTGGTAATACATTAATGGTATAAGAATAAGTGTTATTCCCGGTTATAGGGCAGTGGTCATCCTGCACGGTTACAGTAAAGAAATTAACACCGGCATCGTTAGAGGTAGGCGCCCAGCAGAATGTTCCGGTGGGACGTGACCCACCCGATGTGGTAAATGTTGCACCGGGTATGCCATTATTTTCGATCATGGTAACGTTATCACCAGCGTCGGGGTCGTTAGAGTTTATGGTAAAGCAGGTATCAGAACAGGCCGGAATAGAAAGGGTGAAATTATTGCTTCCATTAATACCGGTTGCTGTAGGTAACTGGTTGCTACAATTAATAATTGTAAACTGCATATCGCGAACTACGCAGCCAATTAAAACACCATTCCGGTATTCATCTATACGTATAGCTGCAACGGCTATTTGAGTAGCATCGGGCGTATAGTTAATATCGCCATTTACCCTATCTACAGTGTACGGGTTGATGGTATTGGTGTTAAAAGGGCCGTTAGCATTATAAGGCGACTGGTAGTTTACCACAGCCCCGGCATCGCTTAACGATGCTACCGGCTGAAACACCAACGAATCTCCGTCAATATCAACAACTCCGTGGTTATAATTTACAGGTTGGTTTACACAGTAAAAAGGGATAGGGTTGTTAAGGAAATAGGGAGAGTTATTGCAAGGGGAAAGCGTGTTATTAAGGCATATATCTATGTAAATAGATTCGCTGCCCGGCGAGCTAAGATTTGTGATGGCATCATTTCGGCAGCATAAGCTCCAGCTTAGGGTCCAATCATTTCCGCAGCCGGGGGGTAAATTTAAGACACCGGTGTAAGTATACTTTTCTACACCGTACTGACCACCACCACTACAAGCGGTATTAGATTGCTGAGGGCAAACCGGTGTTATATCTTCAGGTGGGCCTACTTGTGTAACAGTAATGCTGCCGTTAACGCCGCATTGTGCCGATGAAAATGAAATAAGATGTGAGCCCTGCATACTAATGCCATTGCAATCGCGGTATACCTGTAGGGTTATGTTGTATTGTCCTGGTGCCACACACTCGTATGTCATATCCACACCCATGGCGTGCGTGGCCCTAACTTCGGTTGTTCCAAACAATAAAATTGAGAAGACCATTACTACCGGAAGTAGAATTTTTTTCATGCTTTTCGCGTGTATCTGTGGGGGTTAAACAGAGCGGTTGTAAATATTACAAATTGTATCGAGAATTTCTACACTAAATTAACGTGATAAAAACAATAAAATAAGATTTCCTTCTTTTGATGAAAATATCCGGTTACGGGTTGCGTGCCTGCCCTAAATAAATTCATCGAAAAGGTTCGATGGGCTAAATGCTCTTGCCTTTAACAATCAAACATTTAGATACGCTGCACTGGGGATGAAAAAAGTGAGATTTACGCCATGTATTTTATACAAAATACATGAGGCATTTTGCTAAAAAAGTTTTCAGACAAATGCTAAAAATCTACAGCAAATTGGCAAAAGCCGAAGGTAAAACACCCACCAGAATGGTCAGGATAATGCAAACCGCAATTATAAAGCTATAAGCTGGTTTTATGTTAAATGTAGTTTCGGCCGACTCTACAGTATACATGGCCATAATAACTTTAAAATAGTAATAAACACCAACTATAGAGTTGATAACTGCTAACACTACTAACCCTAAATGACCGGTTTTGATAGCTTCGGTAAAAATGTAATACTTGGCAAAAAAGCCCGCAAAAGGAGGTATGCCAGCCATAGAGAGCATCGCAATGGTTAGTGCCAGTGCAAGCAGGGGTTTACGTTTGCCCAAACCGTTATATGCTTCAAACTTTTCGGAGCCTACATTAGCCGATACTACAATTGCCACGGCAAAAGCAGCTATGGAAGAAACCCCATAGGCTAAAGAGTAGTAGAATAGCGCATTATCGGTTTTGCTGTAAAGCGACAGAATACCCAATAAAAGGTAGCCCGCATGGGAAATACCCGAAAAAGCCAACATGCGTTTAAACGAATCCTGATTTAAAGCCGAAAAGTTACCTATTATGAGAGTTAACGCCGTAACTCCAGTAAATATCCAGGTAAAAGAAGATGATTCAAACAAACGTATAAAGCCAACACTAAACAAGCGATAAAAGGCTGCAAAAGCCGCAATTTTAGCAATGGTAGCCATGGTAGCAGTGGTAAGCGTTGGCGAACCTTCGTAAACATCCGGAGCCCAAAAGTGGAAAGGTGCAGCCGAAACCTTAAACAACATCGCAATCAAAATCATTAAACCACCTATGTAATACAGAAGCGATGGTTGATTGTTCATGGCATACTCGCCTATTTTAAATAGGTCAAAAGAGCCGGTTTCGCCATAAACCAGTGCAATACCAAATAGCAAAACGCCCGAAGCAAAGCTGCCCATTAAAAAATACTTCATGGCCGCCTCGTTGCTCTTTATGTCTTTCCGTTTGCTGCCCGCCAACACATACAGTGAAATGGAAAGCACTTCCAGGCCTAAGAAAAACATGGCCATATTGCCAAATGATACCATAGCCAAAGCACCGCAAATGGTAAATATGGTAATAGCAAGGTAATCTGATATTTTTGAGGCTTCGTTTTTATAAAAGCTTCCGCTTAGTATAAGTATAAAAACACCAAGCAAAATAAGTAAGCCCGAAAAAGCTACCGAGAAATTATTTACAAATATCATGTTATGGTAAAAGCCCTGGTTTACATTCCAGTCTAAACCATTTAACCATAAAATAGCCAGTAAACCTGCTACAGCAACCGGCAAAATTAATTTGCGCAGGTTTAGCATTTCGGCCAACATGCAAACTAATCCAAGCCCTGATGTGTATACTATGGTTTTCATTTCGCTATTATCTAACTGCTAATTACTTTTTCTGTCCTTCTCTATTTACTATTCACTACTTACTATTCACTACTTACTATTCACTACTTACTATTCACTTTTTAAACTACCTCAGGCTATAATTTAAAATCAAATCAAGGCTCGGCTGCATCATGGTCATTAATTGCTTAGGGTAAATACCTACCTGAAAAATGCCAATTATTATCAACACAAACACCAGGGTTTCCTGCCAGTTTAAATCTTTAAAATCGGCAGTTAACGAGTTTACCTCGCCAAGCATAGCTAACTGATACATACGCAACATATAAACTGCGCCTAAAATAATAGTTAAGCCTGCTACCACAGCCAACCATGTATTATACTCATATACACCAAAAAGCAATAAAAATTCGCCAATAAAGGCGTTGGTTCCGGGTAGGGCAACGCTGGCTAATACTACCAAAATAAAGCAGGCAGCAAATCTTGGCGCAGCCGTTCTTATACCGCCCAGTTTGCTAATGCTTAAGGTTCCTGTACGCTGCAAAATAATTTCAGCGGCAAAAAATAAACCTACCACATTAAAGCCGTGTGCAAACATTTGCACGGCAGCCCCCTGAAACCCTTCGCGGGTAAGCGTAAACACACCCGCGGCTATAAGGCCAACGTGAGCAAATGATGAATAAGCAAAAAGCTTTTTCAGGTCGTCCTGCTTAATGGCTATAACAGAACCATAAATAACGCCAATGGCAGATAATACAATAACAACCGGGGTCCACATTAAAACACCTTGCGGTGCAATAGGCAATAGCCAACGCAACAAGCCATAAATACCCATTTTAAGCATTATACCTGCCAGTAGCATGGTGCCGGCGGTTGGGGCTTCTTTATAAGTATCGGGCTGCCAGGTGTGGAAAGGGAAAACCGGAATTTTAATAGCAAAAGCAACAAAAAAGGCTAAGAAGATAAAAGATTGCTCTTTACCGCTAAGGTTTAGGCCGTATAGTTGAAATATATCAAAGCTGCCCTTTACCTGGTATAAATAGATAAAGGCCAGTAGCATAAATAAAGAACCAGCCAGAGTGTAAACAAAAAACTTAAATATGGCGCGATTGCGGAAAGCCTTGTCTTTATTTTCGCCCCATAGTAAGGCTATAAAGTAGATAGGTATAAGAGCTAACTCCCAGAATATATAGAACAAAAAGCCGTCGCTGGCTAAAAATACGCCTAACAACCCGAACTCCATTAATAATATAAGAGCATAAAACGCTTTTGCATTATCAATCTCTTTACGGTAGGTGGTAAAAATTATTAGCGGCACTAAAAAAGCGGTAAGGGCCACCAGCATAAAACTTAACCCATCTAACGATAAGGAAAAGTTAACCAGCGGGTTTACTATCCAGCTATGGGTATAAGTAATAGGAGCAAAGCCGCCGTTTATAAAGCCGGGCTTAAGCAGGTTGCACCCTACAAATGCGGCAATACCACCCACAAGGGCTACATATTTGGCAAAACGGTTACCGCTTAAATAGGTTAGCAGGGCAAAAACCAGCGGCGTTAAAAGGGTGACTACTAAAAGCATAAGCGGGCGCAAATAAGCAGAATTCTGTTTCAATTTGAAAACCCTGCAATATGATTTTTGAACGAATTACTAACACTGCCCAAATTATTGACGATTGACGGCTGACAATTGACTTAACAATTTTAAAGGCACAGCTTTACAACCCAATATCAGGTAGCGTAGGTTGTATTACAATTGTCAACGGTCAGCGGTCAATCGTCATTCCGGCCTTTTCAATGGTCAATCGTCTATTGGCAATAGTCGGTATTCCGTCGTCTGGTTTCCCTGTTAACATCGGCAACAGTATTTTACTACCTTTATGTGGCGTCTTTTAGTTTAATTCGCACACGTTAATAATGAAGCATCTTTTACTAACTCTTTTTATTGCCTTGTGCTTACCGGCAGCTGCCCAAACAGCTTTTTGGAGCAATAACGGTTTGGTTAGTATTAAAGACGGGGCCTACCTTTCGGTAATTGGCGATTGCTTTAACCAGAGCGATGGAATTTACAATAACAGCGATTCGATTTTTTTAACCGGTAACTTTAACCACAGTGCAAACAACCGTTGTTTCGATTCGATAGGCACCGGTTGGGTTTACTTATATGCTGCCGACCAGCGCATTAAAGGCACTACCCCTACTCACTTTTACAATCTTATATTAAAGAACCAGGGCGTTAAATACGGCGACCTGGATGTATATGTGGATGGCACCCTGCAATTAACCGACCGCGAAATGAGCATGGATACCAATACCGTTTGGGTGCTTAACCCCGCCCTTACCGCCGTGCAGCGTACTACCGGTTATGTAAGTGCGCTGGGCATTGGCGGTTTGCTGCGCCGGACCAACCAGGTGCAAACCTATAATTTTCCGGTAGGCAGTAATGTTGGCACTTTCCGCTATCGCCCAATAGAATTTAAACCGGTTGCTGCTAACCAAAACCATTACAAAGCCCGCTTTGCCAATGTGGACCCAACTACTGAGGGCTACGACAGAAACATAAAGTTTAACCGCCTTTGTGTTATTAACCCACAATGGTATCACCGCTTATATCACGTAAGCGGAAACGACAGCGTGGATATAACTATACAATACGACCCGGCTGCCGATGGCAACGACTGGAATGATATTGCGCATTGGCAAACCGTTCCGCAATGGGAGCCTATTACAAAAGATGTAAAACAACCGGGCACTCCATTTTACAAAATGAGTAAGTTTAGCTGGAATAATTTCAGCTATGCCCCGTTTGCATTGGCTACGGTTAGCCCTTTGCGCTTTACCGGCGAGCAGAGCAACGTTACCTGCTTTGGCTATAACAATGGCTTTATTAATACGTTTGTTACCAACGCCGATACCACCTACTCGTTGTTATGGAATACCGGCGATACCTCGTCCAGTATTAAAAACTTAGGGCCCGGAACCTACACCGTTGTATTAAGTGAAGCCAACCGTTGCGAGCAAACGCTTACATTTATAATAACTGAACCAACGGCTATTACCAGCAGTATAGAAAGTGTAAACGATAGCTGCTATGGGGCTAAAAATGGTTCAGCCACTCTTACTGTTAGTGGTGGCACGCCACCTTACAACTTCTTGTGGGATTCTTTAATAACCACCCAAAATATTTACAACCTGCCTGCCGGGCTTTACACCGTTTTAATTACCGATTCGCAGGCTTGCTTTAAAAACGATTCAGTAGTTATTACCCAGCCAAAAGCGGCACCTTATGTAGTGGCCGGTGTAGATACTATTTTGTGGCGCGGCGATACCATACAACTTAACAGCTTTTTGGGCTATAGCTATACCTGGAGCCCGGATTACAACATTAGCTGCCTTAATTGCAACGACCCTTACCTGTGGCCTGATACCAACACCACCTATAACTTAAGGCTAACCGACGAAATAGGTTGCAGCTTTTTTGATAGTGTGCGGGTAATGGTGCGCGATAAACCTTTTGTAAAGTTTTTTATACCTAATGCCATTACCCCCGATAACGGCGATGGCTATAACGACTATTGGCACATACGCGATTTAGAGCGTTTTCCGGATAATGAAGTGCGTATTGTAAACCGCTGGGGCGATGAAGTATTTTTTGCGGCCCCTTACCAAAACGACTGGACCGGCACCTGGAAGGGAGAACAATTGCCCGGTGCAACTTACTACTACGTAATTAAAATACGATATAAAGGCGAAGTGGTTGAGTTTAACGGGCCGCTAACCGTAATAAGATAATGAGCGTTTAATAATGCAACTAAAAAAGCTGTCCTTCTTATTGGGTTTATTAGTACTTGGTTTGGGTGTTGCCATGGCCCAGCAGGTAGAGGAGTTTTCGTTGCTGCGCGAGAATGCCTTTGTGCTAAACCCGGCCCTTGCCGGAACACAGGGATGGATACATGGCACTGCCACTTTCCGCAAACAGTTTACCCGCATTGAACAATCGCCTTACACGGCCCTGCTGGCCATGGATGGACAGATAAAAGGAAAGAACCTGGGCATAGGTGGTTATATAATACACGATGTAACGGGCCCTACCGGTAAAACTGCCGGAACAATATCTGTGGCCTACAATATCCCACTATTTAAAAAGTATTCTGCAAGGGCATCGAACGGAAAGAGCGACCATATATTAAGTATTGGAGCCTCTATAAGCGTAGTGCAATATCGCCTGCAGGCCGATAAGTTACTACTGGATAACCCCGGCGACCCACGCTTGTATACCTCTACCGGTTCTAAAATATTTCCCGATGCCTCTTTTGGTATCTATTATAAATGGAGAAATAACTTTTACGCCGGTGTATCGGTGCCGCAAATAATGGGGCTTAACATTAACTACCGCGGTAATGATGGCACGGCCATGATTAAGAAAATGCAACACCTGAACATTTTGCTTGGTGGAAAAATTGAATGGGCGCGGGGTAATTTTAGTTTAGACCCTGTGGCCTCTTTCCGTTGGGTTAAAGGCGCACCACCCCAGGGTGATGTGGGTTTGCGGTTTATGATTTACAAGATTTTTTATGTGGGCGCCAACTACCGCAGCCTTAACTATGCTATAGCCGAAGCCGGCTTTAGCGTTAAAGATTTATTCTTTGTATCGTATGCCTCTGATTTTAACCTTAGCAAATACCGCAAAGATTTAGGCGGCACCCACGAAATTTGCCTTAGCTTTAAAATAAGTCAAACCGGCCGTGTATGGCGCGGTGCTGGCCCGGCGTTGAGGTTTTAAATTGCAATTACAAGATTGCTTATTCCAGTGGGTTTAGTTCCCTATTAAGATGTAACTTACTCTCCTCATCAAAACAAACCAGTATAACTTTCCCGGGTAGGTGGTTATTGGCTAAAAAGGTTTTAATGGTGCTAACGGCAATTTGGGCGGCTAAGTCTTTTGGGAACTTATAGATGCCGGTGCTGATGCCCGGAAAGGCGATGGTCTTGCAATTGTTATCGGCGGCTAATTGCAAGCTGTTGTTGTAGCAGTTCTGTAGTTTTTGTGCTTCGTTTTTAGTGCCGCCGTTCCAAACGGGGCCAACTGTATGTATTACAAATTTGGCGGGCAGGTTACCGGCAGTAGTTATTACGGCCTCACCGGTTTTGCAACCGCCCTGGCGGGCTACTATGGTGCGACATGCTTCTAATATAGCCGGTCCACCGGCACGGTGTATGGCGCCGTCTACTCCACCGCCACCTAATAGGGATGTATTAGCGGCATTTACAATAGCATCGGCCGCAACCTTGGTTATATCGCCACGAATGATTTGTATGCGGTTGTTGGTTTGCATGGTGGTTTAATGGTTGGTCATATCGTTTTGCGCTGGCAGACCCAAACGCATTACAAATGCTAATCCCTAAGCATCCTCGTCGGCCCATCTCAAGCCTTGCGTCAGACGAGGACGAGTTAAAATACAGTTCCCGCTGCGCTACCTTCAGGCGAATAGGTTTCCTCTCTCCTTTAGGAGAGGGGAAATGTCCGAAGGACAAAGGGGAGGGGTCTATACCTTATACACCACATCCAAATACTTCTTCAATATATCGCTTACCATACCACGGAACGGTAGTGATGCGGCCATACCGTATACCGGTGCCATGCCGCCTTTATTGCCCGGGTTGGCTTTTACAAACGCTACCGATTCTTTTAAATCTGCTATAAATCTTTCAGCCACTCCCGGTTGGGTATGCCTTAAGGTAAGGGCTATGTGGAAACAGGCAGGCTTGTGCAGCCCGTTCAGGTTCCAGTTCTTTTTACCCATCTGGTCGAGCACCTCATACACATTAAGCGAGGTGCTGCCAAAGGCAAGTATCCAAAGCGGGTCGCCTAATATTTGCAGTTCGGGTATTGATTTAACTCCTTGCTTTATTTTTTCCGATGTTTCTACAATGGCTTTGGTTGCCTTCAGGTAACCATCTTCGCCCATGTTTAGCATAGCTGCCCAGCAGGCCGCACTTAGTGCACCAGGGCGCGAACCGGCAAGGGTGGGAGAGAAGTAAAGTCCACCGGGCCAATCGGTAAGGGTATAAAACTGATAGTGTCTTAATTCTTCATTGCGGTAAAGCACAAGCGAGGTGCCTTTAGCGGCATAGCCATACTTATGTGTATCCACACTCATACTGGTTACACCGGGTAAGCGAAAATCGCATACGGGCACTTTGTATCCAAGCTTTTCGGCAAACGGAACTACAAAACCACCCAGGCAAAAATCGGTATGGAAACCAATGCCATTTTTAAGAGCAATGTCGCTCATCTCTTTTATAGGGTCGATAGTGCCATGCGGAAAGCAAGGGGCAGAACCAACTATAACAACCGTGTTATTATTTATAGCGCTTTTTAAAGCTTTAATATCGGCTACAAAATCTCCGGTAACCGGAATTTTTACCTGCTTAATATTAAAGTATTGCGATGCCTTATCGAAAGCAGCATGTGCACTTAGGGGCACAATCATTTCCGGTTCGGTTATGCCCTTCTCCTCACGGGCACGGTCGCGGTAAGTTTTCATGGCCAGCAAAATACTTTCTGTGCCACCGCTGGTAACGGTGCCGCATACAGCTGTATTGTCGGCTGTAGTTCCTTTGCCGTGTATATGGCCAACCATCGATACTATCTCTGCTTCAAACTTGGTAGCCGAAGGGAATAAATCGGAGTGGAGCGGGTTACTTTGCGACTGAAGCGCATATACTTTATTTAAAAAGTCGATGTGCTGCTGGTCGCCGTGGTAAATACCACCGCTTACAAAGCCATCTTTCCAGCGGGCCTCTTCGGCATCGTGCATTTGCTGTATCTCACTCAAAATCTGCTCACGGCTAATACCGGTGCCGGGCAGCGAAAAGTGTTTATCCAGTTTGCCTGAGTAAGGGCGCAGGGAGTGTTCTAATACAGCCATGGCCTTATCGTTCTCGGTGGCAATCATTTTTTGCACAGCCGGTATCTTCTTAACCCGCTTTTCAATAAAACGTGTTACCGGTGGGGGAAGCCATTTTAGTTTGGTAGAAATTTCTTCAATGTTCATAGGGCTGCTTTTTTATATATTTTCAATCGTCAATGATCTCTATAACACAACTTCTTCCTTAATGTTCAACTTACTTATTCAATTTTAAGAAAATGGGCTTGTTCTTAGTGTAGATTTCCACAAATCGCCCAAACATTTCATCGTAAACAGCGCGGTTAGCGTTGTTGGGTGTAAATGTATTTTTCACCTCTACCGTTTTCGATACATCATCCAGGCTAATCATATTTAAAGCCATTAATGCTAATATGGCGGTGCCTCTGCTATTACTCATTAAAGGGTCCTTCATCTGTCGTATAGGGCGATTAAATATGTCGGCTATCATTTGGCTCCAAACGGCGCTGTTGGCGCCGCCACCTATAAAGTTGATAGCATCGAAATTCTTAGCCGTCATTTTCTCTACATACATCAACAGCCATTTGGCATTAAGGCCTACGCCCTCCAATACTGCGCGCATCATGTGGGCACGGTTGTGGTTTAGGCTCATATTATAAAACCCGCCACGTACATGGTGGTCATCTACCGGTGTGCGTTCGCCATAAAGCCAGGGTAAAAAGTAAAGCCCATCGCTGCCGGCAGGCACTTTATCTGCAATGATGTCTACCAGTTTGTAAAAGTCTTTAGGTGCCGGGTTTGTATTCAACTCATCCAGGTGATAAAGGATATTATTCTTTAAAAAGTTCAAACAGTTGCCAGCGCTTTCTTGCTCATTGGCAATTAAATATCTGCCTGGCAAGGCCGAAGGTATAGTTCCCATGTTATGGAACATATCGGTCTTTTTAAACGGCACATGGCAAACTAACCACGAAGAGGTGCCTACATAAAAATGGCCCTCGTAATCTTTTACCGCACCAGAACCCACCGCAGCACTTTGCACATCGGGCGTGCCCGATATTACTTTTACATCCGGGTTTAGGTTAAACTCTTCAGCAATTTGTTTGGTTACTGTTGCCAGTACGGTATTGGTTGCTACAAGTTCAGGTAGCTTCCCTTTATCTACCCCCGTAAGCGATATTAAGCCATCGTGGTAGGTTATGTTGTTTATATCGCGGTTATCGGTTAGCCAGTAAAGCAATACCGAATCAAACGAGGCCGCAAACCTGCCCGTAAGCCACAAGTTCAGGTAATCTTTGGGTTCTAAAAACTTATAGGTGCGTTCGTAAATTTGTGGTAGCTTGTTTTTAATATAAAGTATGTGGGCTATCGAATCTTTACCCGATTTAGTAGGGCCGCCACCTGTAAGGCGTATCCATTGCAAAATTTTGCCTACCCCATATCCCTCTACCCGTATGGGGCCGTGGGTCAATTTTTTTACAAACTCAGCGCCACGGGTATCCATCCATATTACAGAGTCCATTAGGGCTTTGCCTTCTTTGTCTACGCACACCGTTCCGCTCCATTGCGCCGTGCAGTTAATGGCTACAATTTGTTTGGTATCGGTTTGTGTGGCCGCTATTAATTTTTTGTAGCAATTTTTTATGGTATTGGTCCAGTCGGCAGGGCTTTGTTCGGCTCCGCCACCTTCGTAAAGCAATAAGGGCACTTCTTCAAATTCGTAACCTACGCATTTACCCTTCTTATCAAATAATGCCACCTTAGGGCCCGATGTGCCGAGATCTATAGTGAGAATGAGTGACGACATATTATTAAATTAGCCCGCGAAGTTATTAAGTTATCGAAGTTTTTAATTGCGCCTTTAAATATATTTTCCATGCTAATAGCACCACCTTCTGCCGCCGAATATGCTCCTTATTACCATACTTATATTAGCAAGGTTACAAGCAGTGATTTAATAGAAGCCCTTATAGAAAACCAGGCTGGTTTTGTAAGCTTCACTAAAAGCCTGCCAGCCGAAAAGGGAAACTATAAATATGCCGAAGGCAAATGGACAGTAAAAGAGGTTATAATTCACCTTACCGATGCTGAGCGGATTTTTGCTTACCGTGCCCTTCGCTTTGCGCGCAACGATAAAACAGATTTGGCTGGCTTTGATGAGAATACCTACGTGCCCGAAAGTTTTGCCCACAATCGTAGTTTAACCGATGTAATACAGGAATGGGAGAGTGTAAGAGCGGCCTCGCTAACGTTATTTAAAAGTTTTTCGGCAGAAACTGCATTGCGCGTTGGTTTTGCAAACGGCAAAGAAATTTCGGTTAGGGCATTGGGCTATATAATAATTGGGCATACGGTACACCACCAGGGTGTTATCGCTGATAGATATCTTGTAAAGTAAATTCGAAAAATGAAATAATAAATTCGAAACGATACAAAGGATGCGGTTTGGGTATTCCGGGTTTAGTTGTTCGTATTTAGAATTTAGCATTTCGGATTTAGTATTTATACTTGTTTTATATTTTTGAGTAAGAAATGGTGAAGAATATTTTGTGTTTGGCTTTAGTGGTTGTTTTAATGGGCGCTTGCGATGATGTGCCTAAAAGGGTTTTGCCAAGAGGTAAATACGCTATTATACCTGAAAAAGAGTTTCCTAAAGACAGGGAGATGACCATTGATATCCCTCCTCCGCCGGCACCTTATACCGGACCCAAGCAATATTGCTTTGAAATGGAACTGGGCAAAGAGGGCAATGAAAACGTGAAACTTAAGTTTGTGTTAGAGGATAACGACAGCATTTTTGGGCAACTGGACTACAACTATACCCACCGCGAACCTATACACGGAACGGTTGAGGGTTTAAGAGAAGGGAAGTTTATAGAGCTTATTTATGCTTTTACCGATAGTGGAGTAACTAAACATGAACTATTAGTGCTTAAAATGGAAGAGGATAAGCTATATAAAAAGAACGGCGCCCTGGTAGAAGACAACGGCGTTTGGATACTCGAAAACCCACTTATTTCGCGGCTGGAGCTGTTTGTGATACAAACAGAGTGTAAGTAAATGCAATACTATGTTATAATAAAATGCCACGTCTTGGGATGTGGCATTTTTAGTTTAAACAAAGCTATAAAGCGTTTTGCTGCATACTGAATGTATAGCCATTAATGCATAAAATTGATATACAAATCTTTTCTTTGCAATTACAAATTGCTAAAAAGCTTCGATTTTGCCTTTATTCCGCCCTGGTATTTTCTGATTGGATTATGTGCCCGTAAAATTTATTTTTGCGCCCTTAAAAAACCTAATATGAGTAAAATACAAGCCTTACTTGCCGAATACGGCGTTAGTCATCAAAACAGCACTAACAAGCTAATCCACTGGATTTGTGTGCCGCTTATATTTTTTAGCATTGTTGGCTTGCTATACAGCGTTCAGTTTCCTGTTAAAATTACTGAAACGCTAAATTTAAACCTGGCTATGATTTTACTGGTGTTGGCTATTGGCTATTACTTCAGGTTATCTTTTTCGTTAGCTATAGGCATGTTGCTGTTTTCGGTAGCTTGTATAGCGGCTTGTTATGGGCTGGAAATGGCCGGTTTGCCTGTGTGGTTAGTAAGTATTGTAATATTTGTGCTGGCCTGGATTGCTCAGTTCTACGGCCACCATATTGAAGGTAAAAAGCCATCTTTTTTGAAAGATTTACAGTTTCTTCTAATTGGCCCTGCCTGGATTATGAGTTTTATTTACAACAAGTTAGGTATAGCTATTTAAATTATTGGCATCATTTTTATAAATCCATTCCGCAAAAAACTCAAATGAAAAAAAGCCTTATCCTTTCGCTGGCAGTTGCAGTAATTGCCGTTTTAAGTTTGTCGCTAACCCACAGGCCCGAAAGCCAAACCCGTACCATAGTTAATAAAATGCTAAGCGCCATAGCTGCCCATAAAGGCTCTATGTATACTATGAAGAGCGAAGAAAGAATAACAGGAATAAAAGGATTGCGTGGCGGTATGATATTGACTAAAATAAATATTGCCCCTAAAAAGCTTTACCTTAAAATGATAGAGGACCCGAATAAGGGCACCGAAATGCTTTACGCCGAAGGCGAAAGAGAAGGTAAAGCCCTGGTTAACCCCGGCAAGTTTTTACCTACCTTAAAATTGAATCCGTTTAGCAATTTGCTTACAAAAGACCAGCACCACACCATCCTGTCATCAGGCTTTAGTATAGTGGGTAAAATAGTTGAACAGGGTATTAAAAAAGCCGATGCAGCAGGTAAATTTGATGAGGTGTTTAAATATGTAGGTGATGTAACCTGGAACGGCCGTAGCTGTTACAAGCTGGTAATAGAAGATCCTACCTATACTTACACAACATATACCGCTCAAAAAGGCGAGAACATGTATAAAATAGCTATCAAGTTTTTGGTGCCGGAATATTCGATGGTAGAATCGAGTGGCGTTAAAAACTTCGAGGAAGATTTGGGTGGAAAAACGGTAAAAATCCCTACCTCTTACTCTAAAAAAACGGTAATGTATATCGATAAAGAAAACAACTTCCCTATTTTTCAGGAGGTTAGCGACGATAAAGGGATTTTTGAGCGCTACTCTTTCTTTAATTTAGTGGTTAACCCGGCTTTTAAAAGCGATGAGTTTACCGAGAAGTTTTCGGAGTACGATTTTTAGTTAATAGCCACAAATTACACGAATTAAAACATGATTAAAGGCAAAAAAACAATAGATGAATTGATTTCAGTTTTTTTTGTGCTAATTCGTGCAATTCGTGGCTACGTTGTTTGTGGAATTGGTGGCTGCTTTTTCGCCCGTTTCGGGCTTTTCCTTACTATAATGTTGTAACCGGTTAACTCTTAAAGTATCTTTGGCATATGAATCGTGTAGTTATTACTGGTCTTGGAATTTGGTCGTGTATTGGTAAAAACCTTGAAGAGGTTCGCGATTCTCTTTATACAGGTAAGTCAGGTATAGTTTTAGATCCCGCCCGTAAGGAGTTTGGCTACCGCTCGGGGCTTACCGGCGTTTGCCAAACGCCCCAATTAAAAGGCTTGTTAGACAGGCGTTCGCGCATTATGTTATCTGAGCCCGGAGAGTATGCATATATGGCAACTTTGCAGGCGTTGGAGCAGGCAGGTATAAATCAGGAGTTTTTAGATCATCACGAAACGGGTATTATCTACGGTAACGATAGCACGGCCCAGGCCGTAGTAGAAAGTACCGATATAATGCGCGAAAAGAAGAATACGCAGTTTGCCGGCAGCGGTGCTGTTTTTCAAACTATGAACAGCACGGTAAACATGAACCTGGCTACCATTTTTAAATTTAAGGGTATAAACTTTACTGTTAGCGCAGCCTGCGCCAGCGGTTCGCACTCGTTAGGCCTTGGCTATTTTTTAATAAAACACGGCTACCAGGATCGTGTAGTATGCGGCGGTGCGCAGGAACTGAACATTTATAGCATGGGCACCTTTGATGCACTGGCAGCTTTTTCTACCCGCGAGGGTGAACCTACTAAAGCATCGCGCCCTTTCGATCGTGATAGAGACGGGTTAATTCCAAGCGGTGGGGCAGCAACTATTGTTATAGAATCTTTAGAAAGCGCCCAAAAGCGTGGGGCTAAAATATTAGCAGAAATTATAGGTTACGGATTCTCTTCTAACGGCGGCCATATATCCAATCCTACTGTAGATGGTCCGGTTCGGTCGTTAATGATGAGCCTGAAGGATGCGAACATTAAACCGGATGAAATTGATTATATCAATGCTCACGCTACCTCAACCCCGCAGGGCGATGCAAGCGAGGCACAGGCAATAAACGCAGTTTTTGGCGCCTACAAGCCATTGGTAAGCTCTACCAAATCAATGACAGGGCACGAATGCTGGATGGCCGGCGCCAGCGAAATTGTATATAGTATGCTAATGATGCAAAACAGCTTTGTGGCACCTAACATTAACTTTGAGAACCCCGATGAGTATTCGGCAAAGCTGAATATTGCAAAGGTGACCAAAGAGAAAAATATTGATGTATTTTTGTCTAATTCATTCGGCTTTGGTGGAACGAATTCTACATTAATAGTCAAAAAATGGAATTAACTCAACCCAATTAAGTATGTGGCTATGAACAATGAAGAAATTATATCAAAAATCAACGAATTCCTGATTGAGGAATTTGAAGTAGAAGGTTCTACCATTTCACCCGATGCGTCGCTAAAGGAAACGTTAGATCTCGACTCTTTGGATTATGTAGACCTGGTAGTATTAATAGAAGGTAACTTTGGTATTAAAGTTAAACAGGAAGATTTTACCAGCATAAGCACCTTTCAGCACCTGTACGATTATGTTATCAGCAAATCGGCCAGGGCCTAATTTAAATGGCAGAGTGGAAAGGAAAATCGCGGGGAACTACCTTTGGTTACCGTTTTTTTGTAGGCATTATTAAAAATTTAGGCGTTTACCCTGCCTATGCTTTTTTATACCTTGTAGTGCTTTACTACTTCTTTTTTTCGCCCGAAACCTCGGGGCATATTTTCAGGTATTTTAATCAGCGTATTGGCTATAGCAAACTAAAATCGTTGTTTAAAATTTATACCAGTTATTACCGCCTGGGGCAAATGCTAATAGATAAGACAACTATAATGGCCGGTATGGGTAGTAAGTTTACCTCCGAGTCTTTCGGTGCCGAAAATATGCGTGCCATTGTAGCCGATAAAAAAGGGGGCATTTTGCTGGGAGCTCACCTTGGCAACTGGGAAATTGCTGGCCATTACCTGATGGGCTATGGCGATACTATTAACATTTTAATATACGACCGCGAACACGAGCAGATTAAAAATTACATGGAGCAGGTTACCGGCGGCAGAAAGTTTAAACTGATTCCTATTAAAGACGACCTTTCGCATATTTATGCCATTGGAGAAGCCCTGGAGCGAAATGAAATAATTGCCACTACTGCCGATAGATTTTTAAGCGATGGTAAAACCCGAAGTTTTAAGTTTTTAGGCGATGAGGCGCGTTTTCCTATGGGCATTTTTCAAATTATTAAAACTTTCAGGGCTAATTATTCGTTTGTATATGGTGTTAAAAAGGGGGCAACCCATTATAACTTTTACTGCCGTCCGCACCGCACCGTTACCAGTGCAACCACTGTTGATATGATAATGGAAGATTATGTGCGTGATTTAGAAGGTATGGTATTGGCCAACCCCGATCAGTGGTTTAATTATTACGATTTTTGGAAGAAGGCATGATTATAGCAGTGCCATTATGTTTAAAGCAGTTTTAAGAAACGATCAGTATTCAATCACCAATATAAAGCAGATGTTAACTATTTCGGGAGAAGAATTGATTGAACTGATTCCGCAAAAGCCTCCTTTTGTGCTTATTAGTTCTTTGTTAGAGGTGAGCGAGTTGCATTGCAAAACTTCATTTGTAATTGATGCAGACCATGTAATGTGCCACAATGGTAAATTAACTGCAGGTGGTCTTATGGAGAATATAGCCCAAACCGCCGCTGCTAAAATGGGATATGAATGCGCCCTGCAAGGAAAAAAAATACCGATTGGATTTATTGGCGATGTGCGCGATTTTGTGTTTACCCAATTGCCTAAAGCGGGAGATGAGGTTACCACCGAAATTACCATTACCAACCAGGTATTTGATGTAAGCATCATATCGGGTAGTGTAAAGCTAAACGGGGCCGAGATAGCAACGGGCAAAATGAAAATATTTGTAGAACCGGAACCAAAACCCAAACCACAACTTTCATGAGTTCTAAACACGCCAGTTCATTATCGGCTGTAGCTAAAGTGGAGGTGCGCTTTAATGAGTGCGACCCTTTGGGTATTGTTTGGCATGGCAACTACGTAAATTATTTTCAGGAGGGCCGCGAAGCCTTTAGTAAAAAATACGGCCTCGATTATTTATACATGTACGAAAACGGGTTTGCTACCCCTATCGTTCACCTATCTGCCGATTTTAAGAAAACCCTTAAATACCGCGATATCGCTTTGGTAGAAACCACCATGCGGTATACCCCGGCAGCCAAAATTATTTTCGATTATGTTATTCGCAATCAAAGTAACAACGATTTGATTTGTAAGGGAACTACAACACAGGTGTTTGTAAGCAGTAGTAATATGGAACTATCGCTGGTGGTGCCCTCTATTTATTCAGACTGGAAAATTAAAAACGGCCTTTAAAATGAAACCGGTTTACATAGCAGCCGATAATATTTTTTCGCCCCTTGCCAAGTCCACAGCAGAGAATTTGGAGAAGGTGAAGACAGGCTTGTCGGCGGTGCGTAGAATAGAAGATAAAACGCTGGCCGCAGATGCGTTTTACGCCGCTATGTTTGAAGGTTTTGGTGATAATAATAACGGGGCTTATACCCGCTTTGAGCAGTTATGCATTAACAGTATAACTTCGGCGCTCGCAAATAGCGCTGTTTCCCTGTCTTCCCCCGATACAATTTTTATACTTTCTTCCACCAAAGGCAACATAGGATTAATTGAAGATGGGCAAGTAGACGAAACGGTGCACCAAAGGGTGTCGCTGTTTAACACAGCCCAGGCAATTTCGGCCAACTTTAATGCTTCAAATAAGCCATTGGTAGTTTCCAATGCCTGCATTTCGGGAGTTCTCTCTGTGCTAATAGCTAAAAGGCTGTTACAGTCGGGCCAATACAAACACGCGGTGGTAACCGGGGCCGATGTGCTCTCGCGGTTCGTTATTAGCGGGTTTCAGTCGCTAAATGCTATGAGTGCCAACCCGTGCAAGCCTTTCGACAAAACACGCGATGGTATTAACCTTGGCGAATGTGCCGCTACCATTATACTAACTACCGATAAAAACCTTTCTAATGGAATAATGGTTAACGGTGGCGCCAGCAGCAATGATGCTAACCACATATCTGGCCCCTCGCGCACAGGTTTAGAACTGGCCTATGCGGTAAACCACGCCCTTGATGAAAGTGGAATTAGCACTCAGGACTTATCGTTTATATCGGCGCATGGTACGGCTACCATCTATAACGATGAGATGGAAGCTAAAGCTTTTAATCATGCGCATTTACAAGCAGTGCCTTTGCACAGCCTTAAAGGTAATTTTGGACATACTTTGGGTGCGGCGGGGGTGTTGGAGTCAATAATCAGCTACCATTCCCTGCTACAGGGAATAGTATTGCCAAGTAAAAATTTTGAGGTGCCGGGCGTTTCGGAGTCTGTGAATGTGTCCACTTATTTAGCTAACAGTAATAAAAATCATGCGTTAAAAACCGCCTCAGGATTTGGTGGGTGTAACGCTGCTATTGTATATTCGAAAAATTAAACATTTTTGAGTTATGACCACAGAAAAAGTTGACGTATTGGTAATTGGTGCGGGCCCTTCGGGAACAGTAGCCGCATCTATTATTAACAAGGCCGGCTACAAGGTTAAAATAGTTGAGCGCGAAAAATTTCCGCGTTTTGTAATTGGCGAAAGCCTGTTGCCAAAGTGTATGGATGCGCTTGAGGAAGCGGGCTTTTTACCGGTGCTTAAGGAGCAGGGTTACCAGGTTAAATTTGGTGCCAAATTTACCACTGGTACCGATGGTATTATGGATTTTAATTTTAGCGACCAGTTTACTAAAGGCTGGAGCTGGACCTGGCAAGTGCCACGCGCCCATTTTGATAATGTGCTGGCTACCGAGGTGCAGCGCATGGGTGTTGATGTGGAATTTGAAACTACGGTAACTGCCATAAAGTTTGACGGAACGAATTCAACTACCACTGTTTCAGCTAAAGATGGCAGCGAAAAGCAAATAGAAGCCCGCTTTATTGTAGATGGTTCGGGGTATGGCCGTGTTATTCCTCGTTTATTTAACCTGGATAGGCCAAGCAATTTACCGCCGCGTAAAACGGTTTTTACGCATATTCGCGATGTTCGCCGAAATGATTATGTAGAGCCTAACCGTATTCTAATTGTGGACCATAAGCCCGGTGTTTGGGCCTGGTGTATTCCGTTTAGTAATGGTATTACATCGTGCGGGTTTGTAAGCGAGCCCGGCTTTTTTGAGCCATTTACCGGCAGCCCCGAAAAACAATTGCGCGATATTATTGCCAGCGAGTGGAGCATAGCCGAACGCTTTAAAGATTGTGAATTTTTGTTTGAACCGCGTCAGCTGCAGGCATGGTCGGTAAGTACCGATCGCTTTTGGGGCGATGGGTTTGTGCTTACGGGTAACGTTACCGAGTTTTTAGATCCCGTATTTTCTTCGGGTGTTACACTCGCAACCGTATCATCACAAATAGCGAGTAACCTGGTGGTGCGTCAGCTTAACGGCGAAAAAGTTGATTGGCAAAAAGAATATACCGATGTAATGATGCAGGGGGTAGATACCTTCCGTAGCTACGTAATGGCCTGGTACGATGGCAGCCTGCAAAAGATCTTCTTTGCCGACGTTCGCAACGAAGAGGTAATCCGTCAAATATGCTCAGTATTGGCCGGTTACGTATGGGATTTAGAAAACCCGTATGTAAAAAACCATGCAACTTATCTTAAACGAATGGTGCGGCTTATTACCGTAGGCAAAAAGCTGAAAGATTTAGAGGAAAACGAGGTGCACGAAAATGGGGCTTAATAATTTCGTTTCTGCATCTGTTTTACTGGCCAACAATTCAATAAAAATTAACGGAGAGACAGTTTTTGAAAGCAGGGATTTATCAGCCACTGATTTTTTAGTAGCTGCCTATCATCATTTTAAAATTAACTATCCTAAGTTTTTCAAAATGGATAACCTGTGCAAAACAGGTTTTATTGCAGCAGAGCTTCTGCTTAATGGGCGAAATATTTCAGCCGAATACACCGCAGAGGAAGTTGGAATAATTGTTTCAAACGCCAATTCCAGCCTCGATACGGATATTAAGTATAATGCCAGTATTGCCACCGCCCCAAGCCCCGCACTGTTTGTTTATACCTTACCCAACGTATTGATTGGCGAATTATGCATTAGGCACCGCATAAAGGGAGAGGCGGCGTGTTTCGTTTTTGATATATTTGACTGCGCTTTTCAAACAAGTTATGTTAATTCGCTAATGGATACCGGTAACGCGAAGGCTACGGTTTCGGGTTGGGCAGATTACTACAATGGCAAAGCGGAGGCATTTTTTTATTTAGCAGAGCAGAAAGAGAACGGCGGAGTATTGCACGATTTCGAAAATGTAAAGCGTTTATTTGAAACTAACACATAAATACGTTAACACGTAAACACAACAGAAGATGAGCGAACTGATAGCCACACTTAAATCGCAGATTATTGAGCAGTTGAACCTTCAGCACCTAAAGCCTGAAGATATTGGAGATGACCAGCCTTTGTTTGTAGAAGGATTGGGCTTAGACTCGATTGATGCGCTGGAACTTATTGTATTACTTCAACAAAAATATGGTATTAAGCTGGCCAATCCGCAAGATGGGCCACAGGTTTTTAAATCGGTTAAATCAATAGCCGATTATATAACCGAACACAAGGCTAAGTAATAGCGTAGTTTATCTATTTTAAGAGGGTGAAATCAACCAAAGTATTTATTGCAGGCAAGGGGGTAATTTCGGCTATTGGCAACAATGTGGCAGAAAACCTGGCATCTTTGCGCTGTGGCAATAGTGGTGTAGCCAGAATAACCATACTACCTACCCGATATGCTGAAACATTGCCGGCAGCCGAAGTAAAACTTACAAATGAAGAGCTGGCAAAACTGGCTGGGTTAGATGCCGGTGTTTCGCGTACTGCCCTGTTGAGCATGATAGCTGCCCGCGAAGCCTTGCAAAGCGCTAACATTAGCGATATTACAAAATGGCGTACGGGTTTTATTTCGGCCAATACAGTTGGTGCCATGGATAAAACCGAAACTATTTACAAAGAGTATTTAAAAGATGACCAGGCTGATGCTTTGCTTGAGGAAATAAACTATGATAGTGGTTTTATTACCGAAATTGTTGCCAGAGAACTTGGGATTAAAGACCATATTACAACTATAAGCACCGCCTGCTCATCATCAGCTAATTCAATTGCTTATGGTTCGCGGATGATAAAAAACGGTTTGCTGGATATAGTAATAGCCGGTGGAACAGACTCTATGAGCCGATTTACCTTAAATGGCTTCAACTCACTAATGATTTTAGATAGTAAACCATGCACCCCGTACGATGAAAATCGCATGGGCCTTAACCTGGGCGAAGGTGCCGGTTATGTAGTGTTGGTTTCGGAGCGTGTGGCAGCAACGCTGGCTCAAAAACCGGGTATTGTAGTTAGCGGCTACGCCAATGCAAACGATGCCTTCCATCAAACAGCCTCCTCGCCCGAAGGAAAGGGTAATTTTTTAGCCATGACCGGTGCACTTGAAATGAGCGGACTGAAACCAGCTGACATTGATTACATCAACCTGCATGGTACCGGTACTTCTAATAACGATTTATCGGAAGGCAACGCTATACAACGTATTTTTGATAAAGTGCCTATGGTAAGTTCTACCAAGCCTTACACAGGCCATACCTTAGGTGCCTGCGCGGGTATAGAGGCCGTTTATTCCATGTTGGCAATAGAGAATGGTATTGTGTTCCCCAACCTTCGGTTTAAAACGCAAATTAAAGAACACAGATTTGCGCCGGTAACCGAACTTAAAGAAAATGTAGAGGTAAATAATGTAATGAGCAACTCGTTTGGCTTTGGCGGAAACTGCTCTTCGGTAATAATTTCAAAGTATAATGACTGAAGCAAATAATAATTTAGGGGTACTATACATCAATGGTGTGGGTTGTATTTCGCCGCAACGCACCTTTGATAATTCCGAGTTTTTGCCGGAGGTTAAAGAATATACTGCTAACCGGATGGCCTGTATAGACCCTGATTATACAAAGTTCTTCGATTCGGGTTCGGTAAGGCGCATGGGCCGGTTAATGAAATACGGAACAGCGGCAGGCTTAATAGCCTTAAAGGATGCTGGCATTACCACACCGGAGGCGATTACTACCGGCACCGGGTTAGGGTTGCCCGAGATTTCGCAAAAGTTTTTGCGTAGCTTAATTGAGGTAGAAGAAACCATTGTAAGCCCAACCGCCTTCATACAATCCACGCACAATACGGTAAGTAGCAACATAGCTTTGCTTTGCAGTTGTTATGGTCATAACAATACTTTTTCGCATAAAGGGTTCTCCTTTGAAAGTGCTTTAATGGACGCCCGCCTATTGGCTGCAGAGGGCATTGATAATATCCTTATTGGCGCCTACGACGAGGTAAGCGACTATAAATACGCCGCCATGAAAAAGGTGGGCGAGCTAAGGCCGGAACCTTGTAGTAGCCTGGATGTGTATGGCAAAAAAGGTAACGGTATAATTGCCGGAGAGGGTGGAGCCTTTTTTGTGATGGCTAAACAAAAAACGGCTAACACGTATGGCAGCCTTATTGGCGCTAAAACATTTTTCGATCCCGAAAATGCGGCGGAGATTAAAAAGCAAATTCTTGATTTTTTAGCTGGCGAAGGCATTCAGCTAAGCGAAATAGATGTGGTAGTTACCGGCATTAACGGAGATGCTAAAAACGATGAAACAGCAGTTGAGCTAAATACAAACCTGTTTACCGCACAAACATTGCTTGCCTATAAACATTTGTGCGGAGAATACATGACCTCATCTGCCTTTGCATTTTGGCTGATAAGTAAAATATTGAAAACACAGCAAATACCCGAATCTACAATTTTAGAAAACTGCAACCGCAAACCGCAAAATATATTACTTTACAACTCGCATAAGGCAAACCATTCGCTTATGCTGTTTAAAGCATGTTAAACGCTACCACTGCCCGTATACTTTTTATTGTGGCTATTGCCTGCGCGGCAGCGGTGCAATGGCAATATGGCTTGCCTGTTTGGGTCTATTTTGCCATTATATTGGCATACCTGCTAATTGTTTTTTATGGGTCATACTTTATACATGCCCGATTTTTTATAAACTCGCTTTGGCATGGCGATAGAACGAAAAAGACTATAGCGCTTACTTTCGACGATGGCCCCATGAGCGGGTTTACTCCGCAGCTTTTAGATTTATTGAAGAAAGAACAGGTGCCTGTCACATTTTTTTTGATAGGCAAAAACATTAATGGTAATGAGGAGCTTGTTAAAAGAATGATAGATGAAGGCCACACCATTGGCAATCATAGTTTTTCTCACACTTACTGGTTCTCGCTAAACAAGGCCGATTTTATTTTGAGCGATTTGCAGCAATGCGACGAAACCATTATGCGTGCGGTTGGTAAAAAACCGAGATTGTTTCGCCCACCTTATGGTGTTACTAACCCCATGGTAGCCAAAGCTACTAAGGCTGGGGGCTATCAAAGCATTGGCTGGAGCATTCGCACATACGATACAAACGCTACCGATGCAGGGCTGCTTTTGAGAAAATCTCTTAAAAATTTGAGGAATGGAGACATTATCCTGTTTCACGACTGGGGTAAATTCACAATTGGCATACTTACTGACTTTATAAAAGAAGCGCATAAGCGTGGCTTCGAAATAGTGGGGCTGGAGGAATTGCTCGGAGTTAAAGCTTATTATTAATAAAACAATGAAAATTAAATACTTAGCTGTTATTATATCCTGTTTTGCTTTAGGTATGGTCTTTGGGCAAACTCAGGCATTTACCCCGGCAGACAATGCTGTGGCCTTGCAGGCTAAAATGACGGAGGCTACCCGAAAAATAAGTTCAATACAGTGCGATTTTACCCAGGAGAAAAACATGAGCATGTTGGCCGATAAGTCGGTTAGCAAAGGTAAGTTTTACTTTAAGCGCGATGATAAAGTTCGCCTCGATTATCAGCAACCGGCCAAAAACCTGATTGTAATGAACGCCGGTAAAATGTTGATGCAGGACGAGAAGAAAACCTCGCAAATGGATATGCACCGAAGTAAAGCCTTTCAGCAATTAAACAACATTATAGTAGGTTCTATTAATGGTAGTTTGTTTACCAGCAAAGATTTTACGGTTAGCTTTTTAGAAAATGCCGCACAGGTAAAGGTGCAGCTTAAGCCTGTAAGTAAAATGATGCGTAATTTTTTAAGCAGCATAGTGCTGGTGTTGGATAAGAAAGATTTTACGGCCCTCCGTATTGAAATGAACGAGGCCTCCGGCGACAATACAATCCTCACTTTTGCCAATAAAAACATTAACGGGCAATTGGATGAATCGCTGTTTATGATTAAATAAGGGTACTATTAGTTGTATAACTTTGAGCGTATGTATATTTTGCGCGCCACTTGAAACTTAAATAGACAATATGCTGCTGGGTAGTTTTTATAATATTCTTGAATCGGGAAGGGATGGGCAGACCTTTAATGTAAAGGTCGAATTTAACCCTGCACATAGTATTTTTAAAGGCCATTTTCCCGATTTGCCGGTGGTGCCTGGTGTTTGCCAAACCCAAATGCTTACCGAAACGCTTAGCCATTTATTAGGCAAAGTTGTTGAGATAAAACTGGCACACCACATTAAGTTTTTAGCGCTGCTTAACCCGGTTAAAGAAAAACAGCTGGATTTGCAGATAAAAATAGAAAAAGAAGAGGGCAATAACTTTTGGGTAAGCGCTATTTATTCCAGCCCCGCGGAAGTGTTTTTTAGGTTTAAAGGCGAATTAGTGAATGGATAAAAGCGCCTATAAACAAAAGTTTAAAGCGTTGCGCTGCTGTGTGCTGGTGCCCACCTATAATAACAGCACAACTATCGCTACGGTGTTGGAAGGTGTGCTTGGTTATAGTGATGATGTTTGTGTGGTAAACGATGGTTCTACTGATAATACCCTGCAAATCCTTTCAGGGTTTCCGCAAATAAAACTACATACTTACCCTAAAAATGTAGGTAAAGGCTGGGCCTTAAGGCAAGGGTTCGATTTTGCGCGGAAGCAGGGATATGATTACGCCATTACGATAGATTCTGATGGGCAGCACTTTGCTGAAGACCTGCCCACTATGCTGGATGCTCTGGAGAAAAACAGGCACGCTATTGTAATAGGCGCTCGCAACATGAATCAAAGCTCAGTGCCGGGTAAAAGCAGTTTTGGAAATAAGTTCAGTAACTTTTGGTTTACGCTCGAAACCGGAATAGCGGTGCCCGACACCCAATCCGGTTATCGCCTTTATCCAATAAAAGCTTTAGAAAACCTTACCTTTTTTACACGCAAATATGAATTTGAAATAGAAGTAATTGTTCGCGGTGCATGGAGCGGGTTAGATGTATTGGCCGTGCCGGTAAAGGTTTACTATCCACCAGCGGAGGAGCGTATTTCGCATTTCCGTCCCTTTAAAGATTTTTCGCGCATAAGCGTTTTAAATACGGTATTAGTGTTTTGGACCTTCGCTTGGATTAAGCCCCGCGACTTGGTTCGCCATATACTTAAAAACGATTGGAGAACATTGCTGGAAGATTATCTTATCCGCTCGCACGAAACACCATCGGTAAAGGCCTGGTCTATGGCTACTGGAGTGTTTTGGGGTATTACACCATTTTGGGGCTTTCAAATATGGTTTGTAATATTTTTTGCATGGGTGTTTAAGTTAAACAAGGCATTGGCCATACTGGCGTCTAACATTAGTATACCGCCCATGATTCCGTTTATTGTATTTGGGAGCTACCAGGCCGGCCGCATATGGTTTGGCGGCAATAACATGAGCCTGAATTTTTCAGACAACTTTAAGGCCGAAATGGTAGGCAAAAACCTGTTGCAATATGTAGTAGGCAGCTTTACCCTGGCCGCAATGGTGGCAGTAGTGGTTTGGGTGGTTACATACATATTGGTGCATACCTGGAAAGTTCGTGGCCGGAAAAAAGCTAATTAGTGTAAATAGCCTTTTCGCTCTTTTTACTTTTTTATTTTCGCTGTCACAAAATTCGAAATATGCTCCAACGCTTTATTGCGCCGCTTGCAGTGGCGGCTACCTTACTACTTGCTCCATCTTGCGCTAAACTTCCTATATCAGCTACTGTTCCGCCGGTAAACCACGAGCAGGATTCTGTAGTGTTTGCCATCATAGGCGATTTTGGAGAAGATAGCCCCGGCGAGGCAAAAGTTGCCGCTATGGTAAAAGGCTGGAACCCGGAATTTGTAGTTACCGTTGGCGATAACAATTACCCTTTGGGCAGCGCCAGCACAATTGCCAATAACGTAGGCAAGCATTATGGCGATTTTATTTATAACCCCGATGCTCCGGCCGACCGTATTTGCAACGGTAAAGCAGCTCAGGAAAAAGTAAACCGTTTCTTCCCATCACCGGGCAACCACGATAATTACGCCTTACCCAAGCTGAAGCCATATACTCAATATTTTACCTTGCCCGGCGATGAGCGCAATTACGATTTTAGCTGGGGGCCGGTTCAGTTTTACTCGCTGGATGGCGGTGCAGGCGGAATTATTAAGCAGCAAACGCGCAACTGGCTTAAAGATAAGTTAGCGCAAAGCAAAAAGCCCTTTAAATTAGTTTACATGCACCATCCGCCATACTCACCGGGCCCGCATGGCAGCGCTACCGGCACACAATTACCTTATGCCGAATGGGGTGCCGATGCGGTGTTAACCGGGCACGAGCATTTTTATGTGCGTGTAACCGATAACAAAGCGCCTAACAAACCTTTGTATTTAATTATTGGCAACAGCGGAAACGAGAACCTTTATAAGTGTGAGGCTAACCCATTAGACCCAAGCCGTTTTACAGTTAACATTTGCGATAACAACCACTTTGGGGCTATTAAAGTTACAGCTACCAAAAACAAGATGGTATTTGAATACTTTACTACCGATGATCAATCAGCCCCGCGCGATGTGAACGTTTTAACCAAGTAGATAATTGCCCATGATAATTAACGCTTCTATACAGGTTGTTCCGCTTACCGAAATTACAAAGGCTTTTGCGGTAGTCGATGAGGCAATAGCGCTTATACAGCAATCGGGTTTAAAGTATACGGTGGGTGCTTTCGAAACTACCATAGAGGGCGAATACGAACCCGTGCAACAACTAATCCGAAAAATAGAAGACTTCTGTTACAGCCAAGCGGGAACTCAATTTTTAGTGTATAAGAAGCTGCATGTTAATGGTAGTGGAGATGTATTAATCGAGGATAAGACAGGTAAGTTTAAGAACTAAACCAATTAATACCGTTGCTATGGAAGATGAGTTGCATTACCGCAAATTAGAGCGAATGTATTTGCATTCGGCACCTATTAATCGCGAATTATACAACGGAATACAATTAGTTGTTGCTCATGAGAAGGCAGAGCTTACCTTAAATATTGAAAGCAAATTCTTCCACGCGGCCAACTCCTTGCACGGTTCAGTTTATTTTAAACTGTTGGACGATGCAGCCTTTTTCGCTGTCAATTCCATTGTTAAAGATGTATTTGTTTATACGGTATCCTTTAATATTCAAATGTTACGCCCTGTAACTGCGGGCATCGCAAAAGCGGTAGGAGAGCTAAAATTTAAATCTGCCAACCTGTTTATAGCCGATTCAATCCTTTATGATTTGAATGGTAAAGTCGCCGGAAGGGGTACTGGCAGCTTTATGCGCAGCAAAATAGCACTGACCCCAGAAATTGGTTATCTTTTATAAACTCCAGTCAATAGGCGCTTTCCCTTCCTTTACAAGTATCGTATTGGTTTTAGAGAAGTGCTTGCTGCCAAAATAAGCTCCTCCTGATAGGGGGGAAGGGTGTGCTGCCTCTAGCACGAAATGCTTGTTGGTATCAATTAAAGCCTTCTTTGCTTTTGCAAAGTTTCCCCATAGTAAAAACACAATGCCCACTTTTTTATCCGATATGGTTTTTATCACTGCATCGGTAAAGGTTTGCCAGCCGCATTTGGCATGCGAATTAGCCTCGCCGGCGTTTACCGTTAAAGAGGCATTTAGCAGTAAAACACCCTGTCGGGCCCATTTTTCCAGGTTGCCATGGTTAGGGGGCTTTATTCCTAAATCAGTATTTAACTCCTTAAATATATTCACAAGCGAAGGCGGGGGCTTAACACCTGTTTGAACCGAAAAACAAAGCCCATGCGCCTGCCCTGCCCCATGGTAGGGGTCCTGCCCCAGTATAACTACTTTCAGTTCATCAAATGGTGTTAGGCTAAAAGCATTGAAAATCAATGGCCCCGGAGGATAAACTGTTTTTCCACGGGCCTTTTCGGCCATTATAAACTGCTTTATTTGAGGGAAATAAGGTTTCTGAAACTCTTCCTTTAAGGCCTCTTTCCAGCCTGCTTCAATCTGTACATCGGTGCTTTTTTCGCTCATAGTTCGAAAATAGGAGGGTAGCCGGATTTTTCCTGATTAGGTTAATTATTTTTCAGTTATCCACTTATTTTCGCCCCGGCAAATAGTTGTTTTGGTTTTTTATAAAAATTCTTGCATATTTGCGCTCCTTAAAAATAAAGCTATGAGCAAAGTATGTGAATTAACAGGTAAACGCCCAATGTCTGGCAACTCGGTGTCGCACTCTAACGCCAAAACCAAACGCAAGTTTTTACCTAACCTGAAAAAGAAAAAATTCTTTATTCAGGAATTAGACGAATGGGTTGAATTGAAAGTATCAGTTTCTGCTCTTCGTACTATCAATAAAAAAGGTATTTATGTTTACCTTAAAGAATTGAGCAAGAAAGGTGACATTAAATTGAATTAATAAAAAGCTGAAAATAGCAAAGCAATGGCAAAGAAAAGTAAAGGTAACCGCATACAGGTAATATTGGAGTGCACCGAGCAGCAAGCTGCAGGTATACCAGGCACCAGCCGTTATATGACCTACAAAAACCGTAAGGTAACCACCGAAAGATTAGAGTTGAGAAAGTACAACCCTAACATGAAGAAAGTAACATTACATAAAGAAATTAAATAATTGAGCAATGGCAAAAATTTCGAAGAACGCGAGAACTGACCGTGCAACCGTAGTAGGTTCGAAAGATTACGTTAAAGTAATCAAGGCAGTAAAAAGCAAAACCAATAACTATTCTTTCTTAGAAAAGATTGTGCACAAAGATAAGGTGCAGGATTTTTTAGCTGGTAAAGAAGTTTAATTCGGTTCAAACATTATTATATAAAGCATCTTTCAACAGAGAGATGCTTTTTTAGTTTTAAATATCGTAGCCATTTCTGTATGAATGGCTACGGAAATTCAAAGTAGTATGGGACTATTCAGTTTTTTTACAAAGGAAAAGAAAGAAGACCTGGACAAAGGGTTAGAGAAAACCAAAGAGGGTTTCTTCTCTAAAATAACCCGCGCCGTTGCCGGTAAAACCAAGGTAGATGAAGAGGTGTTGGACAGGTTAGAAGAAGCATTAATATCTTCTGATGTAGGTCTGCAAACCACCATCAAAATTATTAAGCGCATTGAAGAGCGCGCCGCCCGCGATAAGTTTGTTACTACCGGCGAGCTGAATCAATTGATTAAGCAGGAGATTGAAGGCATACTGGCCGAAAACAAAAATATAGATGCCGATAGTTTTGATACCCCCGCCGATAAAAAGCCATTTGTAATAATGGTAGTAGGCGTTAACGGTGCCGGTAAAACTACTACTATAGGTAAGTTAGCCCATCAGTTTAAAAACAACGGCAAAAAGATATTGCTGGGTGCTGCCGATACCTTTAGGGCTGCTGCTGTAGACCAGTTAGAGGTTTGGGCTAAGCGCAGCGATGTAGAAATGGTTAGAGGGCAACACAATGCCGATCCGGCTTCGGTTGCCTATCAGGCCATTGAGCGCGGCGTAGCTATAGGTGCCGATGTGGTAATTATTGATACTGCTGGACGTTTGCACAATCGTATTGACCTGATGAACGAGTTAAGCAAAATCCGTAAAGTAATGCAAAAGGTTATTCCCGATGCACCACATGAGGTTTTGTTGGTGTTAGATGGCTCTACAGGGCAAAATGCTATTGAGCAGGCCAAGCAGTTTACAGCCGCAACGCAGGTAACTGCATTGGCTATTACTAAGCTGGATGGCACGGCTAAAGGCGGCGTGGTATTGGGTATATCCGACCAGTTCCAAATACCGGTTAAATACATTGGAGTGGGTGAGGCAATTGATAAACTGCAAGTGTTCAACAAAAAGTTGTTTGTAGACACTTTATTTAGGGGCGCTTAACGCTTCGCGTTCGATTACACAGATAAATACAATGCAGATAGTGCAGGGATAAAAAAGGCGATGGGAGAGGACATTGATGATTTATTGACTAAGAGAATTATCGGGCTTTGTTTTGAAGTTCATAATTCACTTGGTCCTGGTTTTCCGGAGAGGGTTTATCATAACGCTTTAATTATCCTTTTAGAAAAGAACAACATTGCATTTGAAAGTGAAAAGCAGTTTATAGTATATTTTGATGGTAAGAAAGTGGGGGATTTTAGATGTGATTTGATAGTAGAAAAAGAGTTGATTTTGGAGTTGAAAGCAGTTGAGGGCAGTATGCCAAAACTTTTTACTAATAAGGCTATATCTTATTTAAAAGTAACAAAACTTACCCGTGCATTATTGGTTAATTTTGGTAATGGTAGCTGTATAATTAAAAGAGTTTCAAATAAAACAAAAATGGAATAGGTTTTATCTGTGTAATCAACTGTATTATCGGTGAAATCGAAGCGAAGCTATGAAGACAAAGGCAATTAAGAAAGACAAGGTTTCGGTTATAACATTGGGTTGCTCTAAAAACCTGGTGGATAGCGAGGTGATGATGAGTCAGCTGCAACACGGCGGCTACGATGTTAAGCACGATAAATGGAACAAGGGGCGCAATATTGTAATTGTAAATACCTGCGGGTTTATCGATAAAGCCAAAGAAGAATCGGTTAATACCATATTAGAATATGCCGATGCCAAAAGCAAGGGCAAGATTGAGAAACTATACGTTACCGGTTGCCTTTCGCAACGCTATAAGGATAATCTGGAAACAGAAATACCTGAAGTAGATGCCTTTTTTGGTACGCTGGAACTTCCAAGGTTGCTTAAAACTTTGAAAGTAGATTACCAGCACGAATTAGTGGGCGAGCGTTTACTTACAACGCCCAACCATTATGCATACATGAAAATTTCGGAGGGCTGCAACCGCACCTGTTCTTTTTGTGCTATTCCTTTAATGCGTGGTAAACATGTGTCGCGCCCGGTAGAAGAATTAGTTAAAGAAGCTAAAGCATTAGCTGCGCAGGGTGTAAAAGAATTGATATTGATTGCGCAGGAACTTACTTTTTATGGATTAGATATTTATAAAAAGAGAAGATTACCCGAGTTGCTTGCAGAGCTAAGCAAAGTAGATGGTATTGAATGGATACGTTTACACTATGCTTACCCCGCGCAGTTTCCCATGGAGATTATTGATGCAATAGCGGAAAATGAAAAGGTTTGTCACTACCTGGATATGCCTTTGCAACACGCGGCCGACAATGTGCTTACCAGCATGCGACGCAATATTACCAATGCCGAAACCAGGGATTTAATAAATAAAATACGAGAACGTATACCAGGCATTGCTATTCGCACCACTATGCTGGTAGGTTACCCGAATGAAACAGAACAGGAGTTTGATGAACTAAAGACTTTTATTGAAGACATGCGCTTTGACCGTTTGGGTGTGTTTACCTACTCGGATGAAGAAAGCACTCGCGCTCATAATTTAGAGGACACCATACCACAGGAAATAAAAGAGCAGCGTGCTGCCGAATTAATGGGCATACAGGAAAATATTTCGTTTGAGCTAAACCAGCAGCGCGTAGGTAAAGAGTATAAAGTGTTGTTTGATAGAAAAGAAGGCGGTTATTTTATTGGCCGCACCGAGTTCGACTCACCCGAGGTAGATAACGAAGTATTGGTAGAAGCGGCTAACAGCTATGTGCGTGTTGGCGATTTTGCAAGGGTAAAAATTACCCGCGCCGAAGAGTTTGATTTATACGGCGAACTTGTTTAATATATTTGGTAATGATTTCACTGCTTCAGCAAACTGAACTAACTAAAACCGGAATTCTTCCAGCACTTGTTAGCGACTATATACTACACAACCCCTCTATAAGTTCCCTTACAAAATATCCTTTCAATATTTCTGCGTTCAAAGATGCAATTGCCGATAAGGGGAAAGATAAAACCAATCGCCCCATATTGGTGGAGGTTTTGCAATCGCAATACGCAACAATACCAACTTCAGAATTTGTAAGCAGTAATATTCAATCATTATTATCAGGAAATACTTTTACGGTAGTAGCGGCTCATCAGCCCTGTCTTTTTATGGGCCCCCTGTATAATATTTATAAAATAGCCTGCGCTATAAACGTTTGCAATCAGCTTAAGCAACAATATGCCGGCTATAATTTTGTTCCGGTGTTTTGGCTGGGTAGCGAAGACCATGATGTGGAGGAATTGAACCATACATACATTAACGGTAAAAAGATTGAGTGGCAAAATCCGGGCACAGGTGCAGCGGGCAGGTGGCAAACCTCGGGTATGCAGACTGCTGTGGAGGAATTGAAAGCCACCGGAGCTAATCCCGAATTAGTAGCGGCACTGGAAGAAGGGTTAGCTAAATACCCCACCTTTGGACGTTTTACCCAGTATTTTGTAAATGAGATATTTAAAACGCACGGACTTGTAGTGCTCGATCAGGATAATGCCCGATTAAAGGGGTTATTGAAAGACGTAATCAAAGATGAAGCTCTGAACACTCGTGCTCAGCAGGTGCTAAAGGAGAATATCGGGTTCTTAGAGTCTAACTACAAGGCACAGGCCAAACCACGCGAAATCAATTTCTTTTACCTCGGCGAGGGCTATCGCGAACGTATTATATACAATTCCGAAACGCAGGTCTTTCAGATAAATAATCAAACTTTATCTTTTTCGCGCGAGCAGATTATCGCCGAAATAGACGTGCACCCCGAGCGCTTTAGTCCCAATGTAATTTTCCGTCCGCTATACCAGGAGGTTGTGTTACCTAATCTTGCCTTTATAGGTGGTGCCGGTGAGTTGAGTTATTGGTTAGAGCTAAAGCCTTTGTTTGATTACCACAAAGTAAATTTCCCCATGCTGGTAATGCGCATTCTTTGAAGATATAGAGCAACTCATTAACCGCTATGTGCAACAAGGTTTGAGTGATGACTCTAATCTCTCAAACGAGAAAAGCGAACTGGAAGCTTTGTTTGAAGCGATAGTAAGCAAAGCAGAAAAAGTAGATGTAACGCTTAAACAAAATGCCGCTGCCGAAAAGCAGAAAGCATTAACGTCGCTGGAAAACCTGGAAAGTAAAATACTGAAAGCGGAAAAGCGTAAGCAGGAAACCACTGTAACCCAACTTAGAAGTGTGCATGCTTTACTGTTCCCTGAAAATAACCTGCAGGAGCGACGGGAGAACTTTATCCCGTATTACAACTCCACATTTATTGATGAGGTTGTGGCACAGCTAAATCCCTTCGATAAATCGTTTAAGTTCTTTCTGGTTAGTTAACCCATATTTCTTGCCTGTTTATTAATATGGCTTCGTATTTTTGAGGTGTGAAAATTCTATCAGCCCAGCAAATCAGGCAGCTCGACCAATATACTATTGCCAAAGAGCGTATTGCTTCCATCTATTTAATGGAACGCGCCGCAGCAAAGTTTACTAAAGAGTTTACCGGATTTACAAATACGGATGCTTCTGTTTCTATCTTCTGCGGCCTGGGCAATAATGGCGGCGATGGCCTTGCAGTAGCGCGACAATTGCTTGCCCTTGGCTATACCAACGTCTTCGTCTATGTTGTAATGCACAGCAAAAAAAAGTCTCCCGATTTTGAAATAAATGAAGCGAGGTTGAAAGAATCTTTACCCATCACTTACATTAGCAACAACAAACAAGTACCCAGGCTAAAAGCCGGCACTGTAATAATTGATGCCCTGTTTGGTAGTGGATTAAACAGGAGGGTAGAAGGAATAGCCGCGGAGGTTATTTCGGCTATCAATAAATCAAAGGCAAAAGTAATCTCTGTCGATGTGCCTTCTGGTTTGTTTTGCGATAAATTGAATGATCCTAACGATACTGTAATTAAGTCGACACTTACATTAACCTTTCACGCACCTAAGTTCAGCTTTTTATTGCCTGCCAATGGTAAGTATGTTGCGGAGTTTAAGGTATTGGATATTGGATTGAGTAAAGTTTATGCTGATGAAATGGATTCAGCTAATTATTTTATCGACAAAAATTTTATAGAGGGCATATTAAAACCCCGCAGTAAATTTTCGCATAAAGGCACTTACGGGCATGCACTTATTATAGCAGGCAGCTATGGTAAAATCGGGGCAGCGGTTCTTTCGGTAAAAGCAGCACTTAGAAGTGGCGCAGGATTGGTTACCTCTGTAATTCCCCAATGCGGTTACCAAATTATGCAGCTAAGCAACCCTGAAGCTATGGTGGTTACCAGCGGCGAAAATGAGTTTGACGAAATGCCGACACTGGATAAATTTAGTGCTATTGGTGTAGGCCCCGGCATTGGTACTGGTAAAGAAGTAGTCGCTTTTTTTCAAAACTTACTTAAGGCGGGTAAAGCGCCAATGGTTATAGATGCCGATGCTTTGAATATACTTTCGGAGCACAAAGCGCTTTTAAAATTATTGCCCGCTAATTCTATCCTTACCCCACACCCCGGAGAGTTTAAGCGGTTGGTGGGCGATTGGAAAGATGATTTAGAGAAGTTTAAAAGGCAACTGGCATTTTCGAAAAAGCATAAGGTGGTGGTAGTTTTAAAAGGAGCCAATACTTCTGTCTCTTCTGCTTCCGGCGATTTGTATTTCAATAGCACCGGCAATGCCGGTATGGCCAAGGGTGGCAGCGGCGATGTGTTAACGGGTATTATTACTTCGTTGCTGGCTCAAAAGTATACTCCACTTCACGCAGCCTTACTCGGTGTTTATGTGCATGGCCTGGCTGGCGATTTAGCCCGCAATGAGTTTGGAGCAACAGCTATGAATGCTTCTGATATTGTTGCTGCGCAACCTGCCGCATTTAAGCGATTGGAAACCCCAATAGGTTTTAGTGCTTAAGCACTACGCTTATTTCGCCATTGCTTTCTATATGGGCTTCCTCAATTTCATTTAGTGATTTTACATTTGCTTTTAGCCTTACGCTTTCCATTAAATCGTTTTCGCTAACGCAGGCCCGCCTCATATTTTTCCATTGTATCTGGCCATGTTGATACAAAGTGCGCTGTTCTCCTTTTATTATCTTTTCTATTGTTTCGCTTCCCATCGAAATCCAGGCTAATAATCGGTGTATAAGAGCAATTACTGTTCCCGCGCACACGGTGGGCATAAACTCCGATGCACCTACAATTACACGGCTTAACAAGGCACCCAGCATAATAGTTAGGGCGGTGTCGAATGCGCTTTTTTTACCAATTGTTCGCATGCCGGCAAGCCGAATAAGGAACAGCGTTATAAAGAATATTACAAATGCCCGCGCACTCATCTGGTAGTATGACAGATGCTCGCCTATGCCGAATATGTTTTCAATTGTTTCCATCAGCTGATGATTGCAAAAGTTGTTCCTCATTCACAACCTGTATAAATGATAGTGTGTATTAGAATGAGATTAGAACGGGATTAGAGTGGAATTAGAATGGGTAACCAATTGCCAGCTGAAACTGCCCGGTTTTAAAGGCCTGTCCGTTTTTAAACTGCCAGCGTTCTCCTGCAACCCTCCGTGGATCGCGTAGCGGGAAACCATAATCAAAGCGCAATTGGAAGAAACTAAAATCTAACCGTATACCGGCCCCGGCATCCACAGCAAACTCACTCCAAAACCGTTTAAAATTAAACTCGCCGTTTAAACGGGTGTCTTTTCGCATTAGCCACACATTACCTGCATCTGCAAATACGGCTCCCTTAATCCATTTGTAAATATCAAACCTTATCTCTGCGTTCAACTCCAGTTTTATATCGCCGGTTTGGTTAAAGAAACCGTTGTTGGTTTTAGCTCCGGTCTCAGCATCATAAGCCGATGGGTCGCTATAGCCGCCGGGGCCAATTTCGCGTATTAAAAAGCCACGCAAACTATTAGGGCCACCCACAAAAAATTGTTTTATAAATGGCAGGGCTTTACTGTTGCCATATGGCACTCCTATACCTGCATAAGTACGCACCGCAAACATGCTATGCACAGTCATCCGCAAATAGTTACGCAGGTCGCCATCAATACGGAAATATTGCGAAAAGGGCCTTTTGGCAATTAAAAATATCTGGTTATCGCTTTTAAGGTTGGCCAGTTTATAACCCGCATAAAGCACATTACCCGCCGTTTCTATATTGGTACGGAAATACAGATAATACTTATCAAGCGCCGTTCGCTGGTTCTTAAATGTAAACGTATAGTTTGGGCCAATAATAACCTGCTCCTCAAAACTGCTTTTAAGTATTGGGTTTATATTTAAGCGGCGGAAAAACTCGCTACCGGTTCTGGGCAACAGGTAAAAGCTGATGGTAATAGGGTTAAACAAATGCGTCTTGTTCCGGTTTTCAGCCCATTCATAACCAAAGGCAAAGTTAAACTGGTGCAATTGGTATAAGAAGGCTACCCTGCCCAGCGTATCAAAGTCGAAGCGGTGCTCGAAGTTGTAACCAAGGTTAATGCGTGTACGTGGATTGGTATTACGCGAAAATACTTTAGCCCGGAAAGGGATAAGGAATTTATTAAGGTAGTAGGTTACGTTAACAGCTGCCGTTCCCGTCATAATTTGCACCTTCTCTTTCTTGCTAAATTTAAGCTGTATACCTGCGCTCACAT
>JBGAUW010000039.1:0-30957 GCA_044228435.1 Chitinophagales bacterium | reverse complement strand
TTTTAAAAAATAAGGAGGCGACTACCTACTCTCCCGGAGGTTTAATCCAGTACCATCAGCGTGGAGGGGCTTAACTTCTCTGTTCGGAATGGGAAGAGGTGAACCCCCTCGCTATAGCCACCCTTAAGGTTAGTCCATAGAAAAGGACAATAAATTTAACATATTGGATTAATAAAATTAAAATTTCGGTTTTAAAAAAAATAGAAAGTAAACGGGCAATTAGTATCGCTCGGCTTTGATGTCACCACCTTTACACCTGCGACCTATCAACGTAGTAATCTTCTACGACCCTTAAAAGAAATCTCATCTTGGAGTTGGCTTCGCACTTAGATGCTTTCAGTGCTTATCCATTCCGAACATAGCTACTCTGCAATGCAGCTGGCGCCACAACAGATACACCAGTGGTTCGTCCGACACGGTCCTCTCGTAGATAGGGACCGAACTGTCTTGCGACGTTCTGAACCCAGCTCGCGTGCCACTTTAATGAGCGAACAGCTCAACCCTTGGGACCTTCTCCAGCCCCAGGATGTGACGAGCCGACATCGAGGTGCCAAACCTCCCCGTCGATGTGAGCTCTTGGGGGAGATCAGCCTGTTATCCCCAGCGTACCTTTTATCCTATGAGCGATGGCCCTTCCATATGGAACCACCGGATCACTTTGCCCGACTTTCGTCCCTGCTCGACTTGTTTGTCTTACAGTCAAGCACGTTTGTGCCAATGCACTCTACACACGGTTACTAAGCGTGTTGAACGTACCTTTGGAAGCCTCCGTTACATTTTGGGAGGCGACCACCCCAGTCAAACTACCCACCAAACATTGTCCTCTTTATCGGGAGTTAGAATCTAATCAAAGGAAGGGTGGTATTTCAAGGTTGACTCCACGATGGCTGGCGCCACCGCTTCAAAGTCTCCCACCTATCCTACACATCATTTAATCAAATTCAGTGTTAAGTTGTAGTGAAGGTGCATGGGGTCTTTCCGTCCCATTGCGGGTAATCGGCATCTTCACCGATACTTCAATTTCACCGGGCTCGCGGTTGAGACAGTGCCCAGATCGTTACTCCATTCGTGCAGGTCGGAACTTACCCGACAAGGAATTTCGCTACCTTAGGACCGTTATAGTTACGGCCGCCGTTTACTGGGGCTTCAGTCGGTAGCTTCGCTTACGCTGACCACCTTCCTTAACCTTCCAGCACCGGGCAGGAGTCAGACCCTATACTTCATCTTTCGATTTAGCAGAGTCCTGTGTTTTTGTTAAACAGTCGCCTGGGCCATTTCACTGCGCCCTACCGAAGTAGGGGTTCTTTATCCCGAAGTTACAGAACAATTTTGCCGAATTCCTTAACCGCGGCTCACCCGAGCGCCTTAGGATGCTCTCCTCGTCTATCTGTGTCGATTTCCGGTACGGATTGCTTAAGCCTAGCCTTAGAGGTTTTTCTCGGAAGTCTGATTAGGTGCACTATCACGTCCCCCGAAGGTTCTGTGTACTGTCATGTTTCAGCATCAACTGCGGATTTTCCTGCAATCGATATACCTACGCACTTTAACGAACTATTCCGTCAGTTCGCGGCACTTTCACTACTCCGTCACCCCGTCGAAACTTAAGCAAGTAACTGAATATTAACAGTTTTTCCATCGGAGGTCGCCTTTCGGCTGGTCCTTAGGATCCGACTAACCCTGATCTGATTAACATTGATCAGGAACCCTTAGACTTATGGCGAATATGTTTTTCACATATTTTATCGTTACTTATTCCTACATTTTCTTTTCCAGAAGCTCCAGCATACCTTACGGTACACCTTCGCAGCCGCTGGAATGCTCCCCTACCAGTGTATTACTACAATCCATGTCTTCGGTACCATGTTTAACACCCGGTTATTCTTCCGCGCCCGATCACTCGACTAGTGAGCTGTTACGCACTCTTTAAATGATTGCTGCTTCCAAGCAAACATCCTAGCTGTTATAGCAATCGGACATCGTTTGTGTGACTTAACATAGATTTTGGGACCTTAGACGATGGTCTGGGTTGTTTCCCTCTCGGCAATGGACCTTATCACCCACTGCCTCACTGCTGGGTAAATTATATAGCATTCGGAGTTCGTCAGGGTTTGGTAGGCGGTGAAGCCCCCTAGCCCAATCGGTAGCTCTACCTCTATATAAATAAATCCAACGCTGCTCCTAAAAGCATTTCGGGGAGTACGAGCTATCTCCCAGTTTGATTAGCCTTTCACCCCTACCCACAAGTCATCCGGAAGCTTTTCAACGCTTATCAGTTCGGACCTCCATGACGTGTTACCGTCACTTCATCCTGCTCATGGGTAGATCACAAGGTTTCGCGTCTGCCGCCACTAACTATCGCCCTATTCAGACTTGCTTTCGCTACGGATCCGATTCTTAAAATCTTAACCTTGCTAGTGACGAGCAACTCGTAGGATCATTATGCAAAAGGCACGTCATCACCCCACTAAAGGGCTCTGACCGCTTGTAAGCATACGGTTTCAGGTTCTATTTCACTCCCCTGTTCGGGGTTCTTTTCACCTTTCCTTCACAGTACTAGTGCGCTATCGGTGTTTGAGGAGTATTTAGCCTTACCAGATGGTGCTGGCAGATTCCCACAAGGCGTCTCCGACCTCGCGGTACTTAGGGTACTGCTATGTATAAGATTACTGCTTTTACGGGACTATCACCCTCTATGGTGCAACTTTCCAGATGCTTCTAATGGTAATCTTAAGTCAATATTGCAGCCCTGCAACCCCAAAGAGGCAAGCCTCTTTGGTTTAGGCTGTTTCCGTTTCGCTCGCCACTACTCGGGAAATCACTTAATTGTTTTCTCTTCCTGGGGGTACTTAGATGTTTCAGTTCTCCCCGTTCGCTTACTATTGCTAGTATAACTTGTCTTCAACAAGTTGGGTTGCCCCATTCAGAAATCTCCGGATCAATGCGTATGTGCCGCTCCCCGAAGCTTATCGCAGCTTATCACGTCTTTCGTCGCCTCTCAAACCCAAGGCATCCACCGTATGCTCTTAGTAACTTTCAAAAATTTAATGTTTTGAAATTTTAATTTTATTAATTAACCAATATGTCAAAGAACTTTGTCTGTTGGCCTTTAACCCTTCGGAAGATAATCCTACTAAGTGTGCTTTCAGAATTGCGAATCATCAGGGGTTTATTCCAAATTGATTCATGTTCATACTGTCTGTTTACCGCTAGGCCGTAGCCTGGTGGTTTTTATAGTGGAGGATATCGGAGTCGAACCGATTACCTCCTGCTTGCAAGGCAGGCGCTCTAGCCAAATGAGCTAATCCCCCATTCTGGTTTTCACAGATAATGTAGTCCCGGGCAGAGTTGAACTGCCGACCTCTACATTATCAGTGTAGCGCTCTAACCAACTGAGCTACGAGACTATAGCAGACAGTGTTGTAAAAGAACATTGATAATATCAAAGAAATAGTGGAAGAAACATAGTTCAAAACAGTAAATGCTCTAAAAAGGAGGTGTTCCAGCCGCACCTTCCGATACGGCTACCTTGTTACGACTTAGCCCCAGTTACTGGTTTTACCTTGGACAACTCCTTACGGTTATCGTCTTAAGGTACACCCAACTTCCATGGCTTGACGGGCGGTGTGTGCAAGGTCCGGGAACGTATTCACCGCAGCGTTGCTGATCTGCGATTACTAGCGATTCCAGCTTCATGAGGTCGGGTTGCAGACCTCAATCCGAACTGAGATAAGGTTTTAGGGATTCGCTCACTGTTGCCAGTTGGCTGCCCGCTGTCCTTACCATTGTAGCACGTGTGTAGCCCTGGGCATAAAGGCCATGATGATTTGACGTCATCCCCTCCTTCCTCTCTGTTTACACAGGCAGTCTCTTTAGAGTCCCCGACATTACTCGCTGGCAACTAAAGATAGGGGTTGCGCTCGTTGCGGGACTTAACCCAACACCTCACGGCACGAGCTGACGACAACCATGCAGCACCTTGTAATCTGTGTATTGCTACAAAAACCCCTTTCAGGATCGGTCAAACTACATTCTAGCCCAGGTAAGGTTCCTCGCGTATCATCGAATTAAACCACATGCTCCACCGCTTGTGCGGACCCCCGCCAATTCCTTTGAGTTTCAACCTTGCGGTCGTACTTCCCAGGTGGTAAACTTAACGCTTTCGCTTGGACACTAACAGTATATCGCTAATGTCGAGTTTACATCGTTTAGGGCGTGGACTACCAGGGTATCTAATCCTGTTTGATCCCCACGCTTTCGAGCCTCAGTGTCAATACACGCCTAGTGAACTGCCTTCGCAATCGGTGTTCTAATACATATCTAAGCATTTCACCGCTACATGTATTATTCCATCCACCTCGACGTGATTCAAGCTAAGCAGTATCAATGGCAGTTCCGCAGTTGAGCTGCGGCATTTCACCACTGACTTACAAAGCCACCTACGCTCCCTTTAAACCCAGTGAATCCGGATAACGCTTGCACCCTCCGTATTACCGCGGCTGCTGGCACGGAGTTAGCCGGTGCTTATTCCTCTGGTACCTTCAAGGCGGAAAGAATTCCACTTTTTATTCCCAGAGAAAAGAAGTTTACAACCCAGAGGGCCTTAATCCTTCACGCGGGATGGCTGGATCAGGCTTGCGCCCATTGTCCAATATTCCCTACTGCTGCCTCCCGTAGGAGTCGGGCCCGTGTCTCAGTGCCCGTGTGGCTGATCGTCCTCTCAGACCAGCTACCGATCGTTGGCTTGGTGAGCCGTTACCTCACCAACTACCTAATCGGACGCACACTCATCTTATACCACCGGAGTTTTAATATTCAAATGATGCCATTCAAATATATTATGGAGAATTAGTCCCAATTTCTTGGGGGTATGCTCCAGTATAAGGCAGATTGTGTACGTGTTACGCACCCGTGCGCCACTCGTCAGCGGTATTGCTACCCTGTTACCGTTCGACTTGCATGTATTAGGCCTCCCGCTAGCGTTCATCCTGAGCCAGGATCAAACTCTCCATTGTAAAAGAGTTTAATCCCTTTTCATTTGTATTTCAAAAAGAAAAGAAAATTAATAATAAATATGATAAGCTATGTTAACCTGTTTTGGTTTCCCCGAATTACTTCGGGATTTTGTTCTGAATCTAAGTTCAGAACTCGTCTATGTTTCTATCCAATATTTCAAAGAACTTTGTTTCTGTTTACCGGTTTGTCTTTCAACTAACCGGCTAAAGAAAGCTTGTGATTTTTACTCCGCTAAGAGCTTCAATCTGTTTGTTTAAGAACGATGTTTTTCAAACGGGGCGCAAATATACGTGTTGTTTTTGTTTCACCAAACTTTTCTCAAAGTTTTTTTTTCAATTTCTTTTCAGAACTTGAAAGCTGGTGTTTCTTTCTAACTGTTTCTTACAGAACCAGTTATCTTCGTTTACCTTGCTTATTTCCCTCCGCTTTCAAACGGGGCGCAAATATACGTTTCATTTTATTTTCACCAAACTTTTCTCAAAGTTTTTTTTCAATTTCCTTTTCAGCTTTTTTCCGAAAAGGGGCGAAAATTCCTACTGCTTCTTTTCAGAAGGCATCAGGTTGTTGTGCCGTTATTGTTTGCTTACTAAATCGCTGTCGCAGCGATTTTTTTCGGAACAGGTGGCTATACGTTTTGTATGGCTCTTTTGTTACCCTTTAATGGTTCCTTTTTTGTTACGATGGTTCCGAACGAGTCGGAAGCTTTGTTTCTTGTCTTAAATCCCTTCTGCGATTGTGAAAGAACGTTGTTTCTTTTCGCTTGGGGAGTGCAAATATAAAGCGGGTTTTCAATTCTCCAAATACTAGCGCAACTATTTTTATAGCAGTTTGCTGAAACCCGCTGCCAGCAAGGGTTTGGGCTGCAAAAAAAATTACTTTAATAACCATAGTAGTTGTAATACTATAGCCAAAAGCACACCGGTAATACTTAATTGGCTTTATCAAAGTATCCTTATAGCAGTTAATACACAGTATACAGCATCATTCCATAATAGTAGCTAAACAAAAAAGCAGCCCCTAAGCAAAATACAGCATACCTTAATACAGGCAAACAAAAAACCCGCTCTATTGTAGTAGAGCGGGTTTTTAAACAAGCTTATAAGAGCCGGCTTACTCTTTCTCGTAAGTTTTAGTAGCCAAAGGCTGACTAACAGGGTGAAATACCAGGTCTTTTTTAGTTAGCTTTTCAATTTCGTACACATTACCTCCCCAAATTAATTGCTTCTTTTCAAATACTGAGTAATCAAAGCGCGATGAATTTATATCTACATCGGCAGGAACAACGTTAGAATTGGTAGTAGTTGTTTTTATAGTGCCTTCACAATCTTCCTGGTCTTTATCGTCGCAAAGAAAAAAGGTAACCAGGGTTTCTGAGCTAATGCCTGCAACCGCTATTGGAGGATTGCCGAATTGATCCAAACTAGAGGTTAGTTTCCAGGTGCCGTGCAATTGGTTAAGTGCAGTTTGCTCTTTAGTGCAACTAGAAAAGGTGAAAACAACGGCTGCAATAGCCAAATAAATTACTGTCTTTTTCATTTTAAAGGGGTTTGGGTTTAAGAATGTTGCAATACAAGTAATTCCGAATAACATTGGCAAACAAAACATGTATCATTTTTGGCATAAATTAGAAGTCGCTCAGCAAATCTTATTTTACCCTCAATATCTCCTCTTCTTCTAAAACACACTTCTTTTGTCACAGCTGCTTTGGTCGCTAACGCCCAACACTTTAATAAAGCGTCGCTATACTTCGATGACGTGGTTGAACTAGCCGTTGGTTTTAATAAATGCCTTAACGCACCCTGCCAGCAATATCCGCGCTACGATATATATCCGGAATAAGGAGGCTCTTTTAGTTAATGAACTATTGAAGAAGTTGGAAGATGATTTGCTTCGAAGTAACCCACGGCTCGTACAATCCGGCAGGTAACATTGCCCGGCAACGCATCAATTTTAATTGAAACATTTACAAACCACCCAATTAGGTTTCGATTTTAGAGCTGCGCTTACTTACATTACGGGCTAAATTTCTTTCAAGCCAGGCACTTAGATGAGAATCTGATTTTAAATCAGGCATTTTGCCGTTTTCCAGTGCCTTTTGGAATTCCAGCCAACGGCTTTCCCGCGTATAAGGGGGGGCCTTTGCAATTGAGTAAGTAAGTTTAAAAAACAAATCAATTTCAGGATTGTCTATTTGTTTCCGCCGCAACCACGCCTTAGCAGTCCTTATAATATAAGGCACCACTGCATAATTTTCCAAATCGAGCTGAACCAGCACCAGAGCCAATCTAACCCGGGCATGCACCGCAACAAGGTAGCCATCTGGTAAAGGAAGTATTTCTGCCAGCTTATCGTTGGCCTCTGTAGCGCGGTTAAGATTTATAAGCGCCACTGCGTAGTAATACAGCACAAAGGTTTTCAGATCAAGCGAAAACTGCTCTATTCGCACATAAAGCTCTTCAATAAGTTTAAGCGCTTTATCATAACTTTGGGTAGCCAGCAATATCTCTATTCTTTTCATGTACCGGTGTTCTACAAATTGCTTTAAAAAACCTGGTAGTACATGTTTCGGCGCACTATTGGCCAGCAACAAAGCGCGCTCGTTTACTTCACTACATTTATCATAATTACCAGCCAGATACTCCGCCACAGCCAAGCGGTCGTGCATGGTCAGGTAGTTCCCGTAAAATAAATTCAGCATATGGGGCTCCGATTCATAATGCCGGATACCTTGCCGTGCTATTTTTGCCAACTTGCCCGCATCGGGTTTTAGCGCATGGTAATAGAACATCATTATAAAATACGCCTCTAAAGTTGCTCTAAATGTGCCCTTAATCGTGTTTTTCTCAAGCTGAGCCACAATACCATCGTACTTTTTAGTTGGCATCTGGTTTAACCACGCCTGGCATATTTCTGCCTGCACCGCCCGTAAATGCATGTACTCACTACACAGTTGTGCTGCTTTTTCACATTCCCGGCTAATCTCTGCAGCCATTATAAAATTATGGGCCGAGTATAAACTTCGCTGCTTTTCTCCCAATAATTTGGGCAGTAATTCCAAACGCTCATCCTTCCAGGCTTCGGCAATTGCCTTATCCAACATTTGAACAGCAAATTCTTGCAGGCCCAGTTGCTCCAGTTCCACAGCGTTGTTGGCTACTGCCAGCAATCGCATTTCGGGGTCGCTATCTTCCTTGTAAATACGTATACATTTCAATAAGGCATTGGTAAGGTAGTTTTTCATTACCGCCAGTTGAGGCTTTGTTACACCTAATAGGGTGCTCAGTTCAGCCGTATTATACTCCTTCCGGGTTTCGAGCAACTCAAAAAGCTGCACATACTTTTTTTCGCCGGCTTGCAAATTACTAAACAGTTTAAAGTACCGGCGCTGGTTGGTATCCAGCGATTTTATGATTTGCAGTAAGTTATCCTGCTTGGGCATACATCGGTTTATTATACAGGCACTTCACAATCGGGCTGCTAATAATGCTCCTTTTTTTTCGCACAGCAGCAGTTACCGGCCAAATACATTTGCCAACAAATAAATGAAATTAGCATGAAAAATGCATCCCTTTTAATCATCCGTTATTTGTTGTTTGCCAATTTATTATTGTCGCTTGCAGGCATAACCTATGCGCAGGCGCCACAAGGTATAAACTACCAGGCCATAGTGCGCAACACGCAGGGCCAACCACTGGCAGCAGGTTCTGTAATATCTGCACGCTTTCAAATACACGATGGCTCTCCCCAGGGCTTAGTGGTTTTTCAGGAATCGGTTTCGCTAACCACCAATCAGTTCGGATTGATTACATACGTTATAGGCAGCACCGGAAACCTGGCTACTGTAAACTGGGCAAATGGGTCTAAGTACCTGCAGGTACAAATCGACGTAAATGGAGGAAGTAATTATACCGACATGGGAACATCGCAATTAATGAGTGTGCCCTATGCCTTGTTTGCAGGCAATGCGGCAAACGGTGCAACCGGCCCAACAGGGCCTACCGGGACTAACGGACAAGACGGCATCAACGGCTTAAATGGCAATACTGGCGCTACAGGGCCAACAGGTGCTAACGGACTAAATGGTTTGGATGGTAATACCGGCCCAACAGGGCCAACCGGTGCTAATGGGCAAGACGGCACCAACGGATTAAATGGCAATACAGGCCCAACCGGACCACCGGGCGCTAACGGACAAGACGGCATCAACGGCTTAAATGGCAATACTGGCGCTACAGGGCCAACAGGTGCTAATGGGCAAGACGGCACCAACGGATTAAATGGCGATACAGGTGCTACCGGACCAACGGGCGCTAACGGACTAAATGGTTTAGATGGTAACACCGGCCCAGTAGGGCCCACAGGGGCTAACGGCCAAGACGGCACCAATGGATTAAATGGCAATACAGGCCCAACCGGACCAACGGGCGCTAACGGACAAGACGGCATCAACGGCTTAAATGGCAACACTGGCGCTACAGGGCCAACAGGTGCTAACGGACTAAATGGTTTGGATGGTAATACCGGCCCAACAGGGCCAACCGGTGCTAATGGGCAAGACGGCACCAACGGATTAAATGGCAATACAGGCCCGACCGGACCAACGGGCATTAACGGACTAAATGGTTTAGATGGTAACACCGGCCCAACAGGGCCCACAGGGGCTAACGGGCAAGACGGAACCAACGGATTAAATGGCAATACAGGTGCTACCGGACCAACGGGCGCTAACGGACTAAATGGTTTGGATGGTAACACCGGCCCAACAGGGCCAACCGGGGCTAACGGCCAAGACGGTATAAACGGATTAAATGGCAATACAGGCCCGACCGGACCAACGGGCGCGAACGGACTAAATGGTTTGGATGGTAACACCGGCCCAACAGGGCCAACCGGGGCTAACGGCCAAGACGGTATAAACGGATTAAATGGCAATACAGGCCCGACAGGACCTACAGGTGCTAACGGGCAAGACGGCACCAATGGATTAAATGGAAACACAGGTTCTACCGGACCAACGGGCGCTAACGGGCTAAATGGTTTGAATGGCAATACCGGACCAACAGGACCCACCGGTGCTAATGGCCAAGACGGCACCAACGGATTAAATGGCAATACTGGCGCTACCGGACCAACGGGCGCTAACGGACTAAATGGTTTGGATGGCAATACAGGCCCGACCGGACCAACCGGCGCTAACGGACTAAATGGTTTGGATGGCAATACAGGCCCAACAGGGCCTAACGGAGCTAACGGCCAAGACGGCACCAATGGATTAAATGGCAATACAGGCCCGACCGGACCAACGGGCGCTAACGGACTAAATGGTTTAGATGGTAACACCGGCCCAACAGGGCCCACCGGGGCTAATGGCCAAGACGGCACCAACGGATTAAATGGCAATACAGGCGCTACCGGACCAACCGGCGCTAACGGGCTAAATGGTTTAGATGGCAATACCGGCCCAACGGGACCAACCGGTGCTAACGGGCAAGACGGCATCAACGGCTTAAATGGAAACACAGGCGCTACCGGGGCCAACGGTTTAAATGGGATTGATGGTGTTACCGGCGCAACAGGGGCAACCGGCGCAAATGGTATAAACGGCCGTGATGGAGTTGACGGCACACAAGGCCCTGCCGGTATACCCGGACCACAAGGTAACCCCGGGCCTACAGGCCCTGCCGGCGCCAATGGCAGCAACGGGTTAAATGGCGAAACAGGCCCAACAGGCGCTGACGGAAACAACGGTTTAAATGGAAACACAGGTGCAACAGGGGCAACCGGTGCTGATGGAATAAACGGAGCCACCGGTGCAACCGGACCAGCCGGAACAGGGTTGAATAATATGGGTAACTGGACTATTGGTGTTACCTACAACACCGGCGATTATGTTTTTGCTCCATCTGCTGCAAACCCTTCTGTAAACTCTATGTGGATTGTGCAGGGCAGCTCGTTTACATCAACCACTACGCCTAACGCCGACCCGGCGCACTGGGTTGAGTTTGAGGCTCCACAGGGGCAACAGGGTGCTACCGGTGCAACAGGTTTGTTACCTAACGGCGCAACAGCCGGCAACACGCCTTACTGGAACGGAACCCAATGGATAGTTAACAGCAGCAACATTTACAACAATGGTGGTAATGTGGGTATTGGCACTACCAGCCCCGCTGCCAATTTGCATGTGGCTGGCGAAGGCCGCTTTGAAACAACCGATGGCATTATACGCATAACACCCACCGGCTGGCGAAACCCATCACGCGCCACATTAAAAATACAATCGAAAAACGATACACCATCGGAAATAGACCTTAGCCATACCGAATCGGGTATTGAATATGGCTGGCAGGTAAGCGCCAGAGGTTCCGGCGAAAGCCGTAAACTTTATATAGCTAGTCGCGATGATTTGTCGTTTACGCAACGCTTTACCATTCAGCATGCCGATGGCTACGTAGGCATAGGCAACGTAAATCCACTTGAAAAACTAGATGTGGTTGGCGCCATTAAGTTGGGCAACACCTCCAATAGTAACAACGGCACCATCCGCTATACCGGTACCGATTTCGAGGGTCGCGTAAACGGCACATGGCTTTCTCTAACAGCTAACAACAATAATAATATTGGCACACTGGATCAGGCTTATGATTTTGGTGGCGCAGGGGCAGGCCGCACCATTAGTGCCGATGCAGGAGCAGTACTTATTAGTGGCACGGATGGACTAATGGTTACCGGGCAGATCGATAATGGCGCCACGCAGAATATACCGTCAGGCGCACCTACGATGTTTTTCTCGGCACGCCTTGCAGCTTTCCGGGCAGGCAGGTTTCAAAACAGTTTTGGCGAGATTTACGAAAGCCAAATGGGTCACTACTCTTTTGGAGCGGGTCGGGAAGCACTTGCCTCGGGCGATTATTCGACTGCAATAGGAGAATTCAACCGCTCATTCGGGCGAACCGCTGTTACACTAGGCAGCAACAACCAGGCTTACGGCATTTCATCGGTTGCTATTGGAGATTATACAATAGCCAGCGCTGCTTATGAAACCGTTTTAGGCCGCTATAATGATGCATCAGCGCCGGGTAATGCAACAAGCTGGGTGCTTACTGATAAGCTGTTTAGCATAGGCAACGGCGCAGATAATAATACCCGCACTGATGCAGTTACGATTTTGAAAAACGGTAACATGGGCATTGGTGCCTCTGCACCGGTTAACAAACTGCAGCTTGGCGGCAACATGCACATGAATGGCAACTCCATATTTTTCAGGGCAACAGCTACCGATAAATATGATGTGGTAAAGTGGCAGCGCAGCCGCGACCGCATGGGAATAGCCGGTTATGGAGGTACCGAACTGGGTTACACCGATGGCACGCCCGGTGATTCAGTTACACCGGTTCTGGTAGTTTCTAACAATGGCAACACCGGTATTGGCACCACTAACCCTATTAATAAACTACAGGTAGAGGGTAACCTGCACATGGATGGACACAACATTTACCTGCGTGCGGACCCAATTGACAAGTTTGATTTGATTAAGTGGGACAGCCATAACGACCGGATAGCAATTGGGGGATATTCAGGAGTAACGCTTGGCGCTACAGCACCCGGTGGTGTTGCTGATTCTATTACCAGCGTTATTACAATTTTACCTGATAATGTGGGCATTAATACCGATGACCCGAGCCCCAGCGCGGCATTGGATATATCCTCATCCAACAAAGGTGTTTTATACCCGCGGCTTACCACTGCCGAGCGTAATGCTATTTCATCGCCGGCCAATGGGCTAACTCTGTTTAATACAACTACCAACTGTTTAGAGTTTTATGTTGGCGGAAGCTGGCAGGCCATCGCCTGCGGCTGCTCGGCAGCACCCGGCACACCGGCCGCAATTACAGGGCCGGCAACCAATGTGTGCCGCACCGCGCCTGCAACCTACACGGTTTCACCGGTAGCTGGCGCCTCCAGCTATGTTTGGACTGTCTCAGGCAATCCATCTGCCGTTATCAATCCAACGGGCAATGGTTCTACCGTGCAAATTACATTTGGCGGCGCTGCAGCATCTTATACATTAAGTGTGGCTGCAGTTAATTCCTGCGGCACCGGCAACACTATTTCTACCAGCATAAGTTTTGGAGCAGGTTCCGTAGCCGCACCGGTATTAAAACCTATTACTACCACCACCAATAGCTCTATGGTGGTTACCTGGAACGCCGTACCTGATGCGGTAAACTATCTATTGGATTTTTCTGACCGCAGCGATTTTTCGGCAGGCTCATATGGTTATGCTATAAATTTAAACATTGGCAATGTTACCAGCTATAACATTACCGGTTTATCGGGTTGCATTACTTATTATGTAAGGTTAAAGGCTGTAAATTCATGCGGTAATATTAGCGCCTATTCCAACACGCAATCACAAACAGCAGTAAACGGTAATACCGTGGTGTTTAACAACACAGGTACGGTGCAAACCTTTGGCGTGCCCGGTTGTGTTCAAAACATTTACGTACAGGTTTGGGGTGCCGGTGGCGGTGGTGGAAAATACGGCAGTGGTGGTACCGGTTCGTATGTAAGTGGTGTATTAAAGGTTACACAAGGCACCCTTCTATATATAGTAGCGGGCAATGGAGGTGCCCCGGGCGGTGGAAGCACTTATGGCGGCGGAGGGGCATCTTCCGGTTCAGTTACCGGTGCTGGCGGGGGTTATAGCGGTATATTCAGCAGTGCTACCATTTCTCAGGCTAACGCGCTGGTTATTGCAGGTGGTGGTGGTGGTGGTGGTAACAGCCAACGTAATGGGGGCACCAGCCAACACCCGCTTACTGTTTCCGATGCCGGTGGTGGTGGTGGCGGTGGTGACAGAGGCACTGGCTTTTCAGGTGGAAATTCCGGCAATGCCGGAGGTGCCGGTGGGGTAGCAGTTGTTTCGGGAATGGCCGGTACAGCTTTGCAGGGGGGAGCTGGAGGCGCAGGTACTGTATCTTCGGGAGGCGGCGGTGGCGGTGGCTATACTGGCGGTGGTGGCGGCGGCGGTTCGGGCAGCCGTTACGAAGGAGGAGGTGGTGGTGGCGGAAGCTGGTATATAACCAATCCCAATCTCACTATTGAGTATAACTATTTTGGAGGTAATGGGGGAAGCGGTGTTATTGGTTCAACCGGAACGACCAACCCTCCGGGAAATACATTTGCCAATTACGGTAACGGTGCCGCTACTGGTGGCAAAAGCGGAAGCACTAACACACCAACCAGCGGCGAAGCGGGCGGACCGGGCCGGGTAGTTATAAGTTGGTAAACAGCAGAACACATTATACTAGTAAAAAGTAAAATCCCCTGTTCCGGAAAATCGGAACAGGGGATTTTGTTATGAACACTTAACAGGAATCATCAATTTGCCTTCAAATCTTCAACATCCTTCTTTAACTCCTGCATTAGCTGCAGTATGTTTTGGTAGCTCATGTCGCCTTTGTTCATGTAGCTTATGTTAACCGCTGCTTTCCAAACCTCCAGCACTTCATCTACCTTAATGGCATAAGCCGGGTAGCTGGTATTATCGCTGCGCAGTATAAGCGTGCCGTTTTCCTCTACCTGGTTAAACACACGCTTAAATACGATACCATCGTGTTTGCTAAGGATGATATAAGTGTGACCGTCTTTTATATGCTTCCAGTTATCTACGTATTCGCCTACTATTACCGAGCCGGGTAACACGGGCAGCATCGAATCGCCCTTAATTTCAAAAGCCCGGTAAGTGCCCACGGGTAAAAAGGGCAGGCGGAATTTGTTCAGCTCTTTTATAAAGGTAGGGTCGGCGTAGCCGTTTAAATACCCCGCAGCCGCCTTTACAGGTATCATTTCAATATTTTCTTTCTGTTCTTCATCCACGGTTATAGCCAATACCCGCAGGTTTTTGCCGGTAACATCGGGCCCAAGCTGCTCTTCGGTAAAAAGAGGCACCTTTTCCATTTGCCTTAGGTCTTTGGTAATTAACTCATCAATCGAATACTTAAAAAGTTTCGAAAGGTCGTATAACACCTCGTAGGTAGGCCGGGCACGGCTTTCTTCATAAGCCCCAATCAGCGAACGCTTAATATTTAACTCTTCGGCCAAATCATTTTGAGTCCAGTTTTTTGCTTTGCGCAAAAACTTCATGTTGGTGGCTATAAAGTCCATATTCTAAGATTTTGTAAACAAATGTAGCAAAAATATTTAGTATTTGCATTAGTAAACTACAATACTTAGATTTTAAGCCATTCAAAAACTCTTAGTTTTGCTGAACCTACTATGGATACGCGCATTTTACACATGGATTTAGATTCGTTCTTCGTTTCGGTAGAGCGACTGTTCGACCCCAGCCTGAACGGCAAGCCGGTAATCGTTGGCGGCAGCAGCACCCGCGGAGTCGTATCATCGTGCAGTTACGAGGCGCGGCAATTTGGCGTACACAGCGCTATGCCCACCGTAAAAGCCAAGCAGCTTTGTCCGCACGCCATTTTTTTAAACGGCCGCCACCACGATTATGGCGAGTTTTCGCGCCAGGTAACTGAGATTATTGCCGATAGGGCCCCCTTGTTTGAAAAAGCCAGTATAGATGAGTTTTACCTGGACCTTACGGGTATGGATAAATACTTTGGCACTTATAAGTGGGCCAGCGAGCTGCGCCAAACTATAATTAAAGAAACCAATCTGCCTATTAGCTGGGGTCTTGCCAGCAATAAAATGATGGCTAAGATGGCCACCAACGAAGCTAAGCCCAATGGGCAATACGAAATAGCCGCCGGTACCGAGCAGGCATTTTTAGACCCTTTACCGGTAGGTAAAATTCCTTTTTGCGGCGAAAAAACCGAGAAGGCATTAAACGAAAAGGGCATTAAAACCATTTACGACCTGCGGCAGTTTAGCCGCGAAGCCCTTTACCACATGATGGGTAAGGGCGGTGTAGATTTATGGGAGCGTGCGCATGGCCGGGCAACTACCACTTTGCATCCCTACCACGATGCAAAAAGCATGAGCAGCGAAAGAACGTTTAATGCCGATACCGACGATATAGCCTTTTTGCATAAGGTTATCATATCGCTGGCCGAGCAATTAGCGTTTGAATTGCGCGGCGATAAAAAAATGACGGGCTGCGTAGGTATTAGGGTACGCTACAGCAATTTCGAAACCCACACTAAACAATTGGCTATACCGCCTACCGGCAATAGTAAAATGCTGACCGAAAAAGCCATACACCTGTTTAACGAGTTTTACGATCGTAGCCGGAAAGTGCGCCTGCTGGGTATTAAGTTTTTAAACCTTAGCGAAACCGCACAGCAAATAGATATGTTTGAAGACCGTGAAAAGGATGTGTTGCTTTATAAAGCCATAGATGAACTAAAAAACAAACATGGCATAGATAAAATTACCCTGGCCCAAAACCTTAACATGGGCAATATCAAAAGCAACGACCCTAAAGCGCAGCTGGATAAAGAAGCTAAAAAAGAACGGCGCAAAGACAACCAGTAAGCAGTTTGCTAATTATCTGGCAACTGAACATTAAAACAAACAACCGGTAACACCATCTGAGTAAATACCCACCATTACCCCCAAACTATCTGTTTTTTAACCGGTTAAAAAAATATCTTCGACTGGTGAACAACATGCGCAAACTGAAATTTTGGCAACCGGTGGTTGCAATCATTATGCTGGCCCTTACATCGTTTAAACCGGTTGATTATACCGGTGAAAATATGTTAGCTGCCTTAGGTCTTAACCCCACTACCAAAGAGTTTAAACCCATTAAAGACTTTTGGTTGTTGGATAAAAACTACGAAAACAATTTTGGTGGAATTAAGTTCGTGGTAAATAGCGCTTACGGCCGAATAGAAAGCGTATTGATAGCCGGCGAAAACTTTCAATTGAACGGTGTAAAGTTTTCAAAGTGTACCTCTCCCCTTCCCTATGGCATAGCACTAACTGATGACACTGCAGCCCTGCGCGTTAAGCTTGGGGAGGGTCAAAAAGTATTGGGCCGTAATGCAATTAAATTTTACCGCCAGAATATAACTATAGAGGCTGCCTACACCGATTTAAATAAGGGTAAAATTATTTTCATAAAATTCTATTACGGTTCACGCCCTGTAATAGCACCTGCTAAGGAAGTAAAACCCGAACCTACTGCCACCGCCAAACTGGATGCACAGCGCCGCCAACTCGAAAAACAAACTTTTTATACGCCACCACCGGTTACGGCTACTATTCCAGATGGAGGAACTACCACATTTAAAACAGCCCTTTTGAATGTATTTAAGGCCTACCGCGAATCTTACTTTGCTACTGTAAAAGGAGGTGAACGAGCGGGTGGCAACTTTTGGCATTATAAGTTTACCTACACATCAAAACTTAAAATACCCGGCGAAAAATACAGCATGCTGTATAGCTTTCCGTTTATTACCTCACCCTTAGATTATGTTTCGGTAATACAGGAAAGCGATGCGTACGATGTTTCGTTTAAAACCACTTACCGCGAATACGAGAAAAAACTATTGCAAAGTTTTCCGGCCAGCGATGGCTGGAAAGCCTCCTGCATTATCAATAAGGAATCGAAAACACTTTCTGATTTAGAGTTTAGCAACGATAAATACGGGTCCGTAGTGCTCGATTACTCTAAAAACCCGAAGGGGCGGCATATACTTTACCTACGGTTTTTGCTGTATGGCAATTAAGAGGCCTTTGGTATTCTCCTGTATTGTCTCCGCGCAAACCCTTACTTAAAAACCACATCAAAATAAACAGGCAGGTGGTCGCTGTAGCCACCAACCCATTTGCCGCTCGCATACGTGCGGTTAGGTATTAGGCCATATTTAGCATGGTTGTATAACAGCCATTCAGGTTTAAAAATATGTGCAGCGCCGGCCCGTATAGAGTATGGGCTGCTTTTATCCAGCATATTTTTACTAACTATAAACTGGTCGAACATATCATTCGCCTCTTTAAACTTTACCGTAAAGTTTTTGCCGTCATAAATAGGGGTCATCAAATCAGTTAAAGGCAAAGCCACCCCTTTCGCATTTTTCGCAATCAACTGTTGGATACTACTATCCACCGGGTTATCATTAAAGTCACCCATTAAAATAATCCGGGCTGTTGGCTCGCCCTGCATTATGTTTTCAATTTTGGCTTTAACAAGATTACTGACCACCATACGTTTACCCGCATTTTCACTTTCCCTTCGGCTGGGCCAGTGGTTTACAAAAAACCAAACAGGATGCTCCTCAGTCAGGTAAGTTTTAAAGTAAACTATATCGCGGGTTTTATCGTCCGGTAGTTCTACTTTCAATACAGCATCGAAGGTGCTTTCTACAATATCTTTGTTATACAAAAACGCAACATCAATACCCCGCTCATCGGGGCTATCATGATGGATGATACCAAGGTCGAACTTTTTAAGTGCAGGCTGTGCTATTAAGTCAGTAAGCACTTTTTTATTCTCTACTTCCCCCAGGCCAATCACCAAAGGCTGTATAGAATCAAACAAAGCCGCTAACACTTTTGCCAAATGGTTCAGCTTTAACTCATACTTTTCTGTATTCCAGTTATTGCGCGCAGTTGGAAAAAACTCTTCGTCATTAGTCAAAGGGTCATTAACCGTATCAAAAAGGTTTTCTACATTATAGAATGCTACCCTTGCCGGTTTTAAAATCGGTTCGTTCTGCCCAAAAAGGCCCAATGAAAAAAGAAGAAAGAAAGGAGTTAGCAGGTTTTTCAAACTACCATGATTTAGAAGCTGCAACTAATCGCAATTCATCAGCCACACTCAAAGGCGAATAACCAAGGCCTAATGCCTTCCTAATATCCAGCGAAACATCAGCGGGCCTGGGTGCCGCCATGGGCACATCTTTTTGAGAGCATTTATCTAGTAGTGATTCATCCAGTCCAAATGCTTTAGCGGCCAGCAAACCAAATTCGTAGCGCGATAGTTTTTCCTTTCCCGCTATATGAATTACACCAGGCTCACCCATCAATTGTAAAATCCCTTCGGCAATATTACGCGCACCGCAAACACTTCTATACTCATCATAAAATAAAGAAGCAGCCTCGTTATTCTTTAACTGCTTTAAAAACTTTTGTAGGTAGTTAGCAGCACTAGCTTCTGAGTAGCCAAACATCATAGGTAAACGTGCCACCGTTGCAGCAGGGTATATTTTAAGTATCTCCTCTTCCGCTATCGACTTTTGTTCGCCGTAAGTATTCAACGGATTCTTCTCATCCCCCTCAGTATACATTCCCTTCTTACCATCAAACACCAAATCTGTGCTGGTAAACACCATGGGTATGTTATAGTCGGCACAAATTCCGGCTACGTTTTTACTGGCTTCTACATTCACGGCATAGCTCTGCTCTTTATTTTGCTCGCAAAAGTTAGCATCGGCAATAGCTGCTGCATGTATAATGGCATCGGGTTCTAAATCTTCTATAAAATTGCCAAGCTCAATGTAGTTGGTTATATCGCAGCTAAAGGCAAGTGCATTGGCAGGATTATAATTCGTAGTCCGCGACACTCCATAAACATCCCATTTACCGGCAGCAGCTCTTATCAGGTGGTAACCCAAAAATCCGCCGGCGCCGGTAATTAGTAGCTTTTTCATGTTTTATTAATAGTATATCGGTTTGAATTTAAAATAAAAAAGCGATGTCATCCTGAGCGGAGTCGAAGGATTTCTAAGAGAATATGGTTCGACTACGCTCACCATGACATTTTGTTTTTAGAGAATCAAAATTCAAATTGATATACTATTCCATTAAACTATACCTGGTATAATTTTATAAGGAACCATTTTGCGGTACTGCAACCAATACTCGCCGTATTTTTTGCTGCACTTAGCTTCATCGCGGAAGGCCCTGTGCGTTAGCAATACCGTTAGGAAGATAACATAGAAGAAAGGCATTAAAAAACTAAAGCCGGTGGCACAGCTCCAAAAGAACGCCGCCATAATCTCAGGTATATAGTGGAAGTGGCTACTAATACCCCAAAAGCCCGAAGCCAGCAACAGGTTGTTCTTCTTCTCTCCGGTTTCGGTAGTATAAGTTGCTTTAATCAATACAGGGTCGTTGCCCCATATTTTGGTCTGACCGTTAGTAGAGCGCACTGCCTGGCGTTGCCAATCGGCCCAGTAGTTTACAAAAATGCTGGCAAGGCCCGCAGCAAATATTAAGCCTGCTAGCCACAGCGGCAGACCTATCGGGTGCTTAACCATAAACATAACCGGTGAGGTATAAATGGCCGGCACCCATACCAGGCAACCCCAGCAAATGTAAAAGCCAGCGCGGTCAACTATAATATCCATGCTGCGCATGTAGCCGCTCTCCCATATAAAAAACTTAAACAGGTATATCACTATCAGCGCTGCCGAAATAATAATCGACCAATCAGCCGTACCGTAAATACTTTTTTGTGCAAAGGCATAGCTGGTTACGGCAATAGCCCAGCCGGTCATACCAAAGCGGCAATTGGTAAACATCTTTACGTCCCAACCCAAAATGCGCGGGTATAATTCGGTGCCCCAGTAATAATCGAAAATAAAATTACCGGTGTGGCTGTTGTCGCTGCTGCTTGGAAAGAAGCGACCTTTAAAATACAGAAACACGCAAAACGCCAGTGCCGTAAAGTTTAGCGCACCTAATATGTCTATCAGGTGGTCGTAAACTATGCTGGCCGGAAACAAATCAAGCCCAAGTGTGCAGATAAAGAATAAAGCGAAAGTGATAACGTACGATAACAGGCCATTGTCTTTATACTCGGGCAGGTTGCCCATAGGGGTTATAGTCCCGGTAAACTTTTTACCTGGCAACACGCGCATCAGCAATAATTGCAGGGCAGCAAACACGCCAATAATCTTCCAGGCGGCTACTGTTCCAAAAAAGCGCGAAAACCACACCTCATTAATTACGGTTATAAAACCTTTGGTCTTTATCTCATCCCACAGGGCCAAAAACGACCCGTCCAGTTCCACATTGGTATGCACTACCAGCATGGCAAAAAACGGGGTTACAAAAACAAGAAATATGGGAACAATAAAACGGGTCAGAAAATTCTCTTCGGTTACTTTGGTTGTGCTCATGCTTTTGCTTTAATAAAAAATCCGAAGCGTTTCTGCTTCGGATGGAAATATAAAAGGAATTTTATTTTTTGGTAACGCTTATTCAGGCTACTTAAAATTAACTTTTACGCCAAGCGCTACACAATCAGTTCTTAAGGATTCAAAAGGAGGAAAATCACCGGTAAGGGAAACAGTTTTACCTGCAATCACTTCTGCTATAGCTGCTTTTGCCTTTTTGTAACCTAATACCGGATAAAGAAAATCCCACAGCACATTTTCAATTTTCCGCTTATGAAGTAATTTAATTGTTTCAGGTGCTATTTCTAAAATACCAAAATCGGTAGGATGCTTAGCTGTTGATGTCATGTGATTGTATCCTTTCTGTTGTTTCCACCAACTTGCATCTGAACTATAATCATCCTTAATATAGTGAAAAGGGCTATAGTTTAATACATGGTTAATAAATTGCTGCGGCGGCTTCACATGGTGTACCTGCACGTAATGTAAAAACCCTTCCGGCCATACATAAATACCATCCGTTAACTCACAATTTCCCATTGAAGTTTCACCACAACGGAATCTACACCAACTATTGCCGCCACAAGCATAAGGCATGTATGCTGCTGCCTGCAAGTGCGCTATCACCCTATCGCGTTCATTTAGATCCCAGTTCTCATCAACAAACCATGCTGGGTCCGGGTAGTCTGGAAAATGTCTGCTATGCCAATAGCCGATATATATAAGTGTATACGCCATTGTATTGAGAAATAAAAAAAGGCAGATTTTAAATCTGCCTTGCTCAATCTTTTTACATATTCAACGCCCTATTGTCCGTAGCTACCAAACAAGCTTCTTTAAACGCCTCGGTATAAGTTGGGTGCGGGTGGCTCATGCGGCTGATATCTTCGGCGCTGGCGCGGTATTCCATCGCCACTACGCCTTCAATAATTAAATCGGCCGCGCGGGCACCTATAATATGCACGCCTAAAATTTCGTCGGTTTCTTTCGCGGCTAATACTTTTACAAAGCCATCTAAATCGCCGCTGGCACGTGCACGTCCCAATGCGCGGAAAGGAAATTTACCAGCCTTATAGGCCACTCCTTTTTGTTTCAATTCTTGTTCTGTAGCGCCTACACTGGCAGCCTCCGGCCAGGTATAAGCCACACCCGGTATAAGGTTATAATTAATATGCGGATGCTGCCCGGCAATTACTTCGGCTACATAAGCGCCTTCTTCTTCTGCTTTGTGGGCAAGCATAGCGCCACGCACCACATCGCCAATGGCATATATGCCCGGCACGCTGGTTTCTAAATTATCGTTTACGGCTATTCTTCCGCGCTCGTCAACTTTCAGTCCGGCATTTTCCAAACCAAGGCCTTCGGTAAATGGCACACGGCCCACTGCCACTAAACAATAGTCGCCTTTCACTTCTACCTTCTCTCCTGCTTTATTTTCAGCCGTTACGGTTACCTCTTTGGCTTTAACGGTAGCACCGGTTACTTTGGTGCTAAGCATAAACTCCATGCCCTGCTTGCGCAACACGCGTAGCAACTCTTTGCCCAAATCATCATCCATGCTCGGTATAATCTTATCCAGAAACTCAATAACAGTAACCTTAGAACCCAAACGCAGATACACCGAACCAAGTTCTACACCAATTATACCACCACCAATAATTACTAAATGCTTAGGCACATCTTTAAGGGTTAGCGCCTCGGTAGAAGTTATTACTCTCTTTTTATCGATAGTTAAAAACGGCAGTTTAGTTGGCTTGCTGCCGGTAGCTATAATAGCCTTCTCTGTCTCTAACTCTGTTACTTCGCCTTTAGCATTGGTAACAGCAATTTTATTTTTTGTTACAAACGAACCGGTTCCGTAAAAGGTATCAATCTTATTCTTCTTCATCAAAAAGGCAATACCATCGTTGTTCGCCTTTACTACTCCATCCTTGCGGCTAATCATTTTCGAAAAATCAAAGCTTAAGCCTTTTGTAGCTATACCATGGTCGGCAAAGGCATGCTCTGCATTGTGGTAATGCTCCGACGAATCAAGCAATGCCTTGCTTGGTATACAACCCACGTTGGTGCAGGTACCACCCAGCACATCATACTTTTCAATAATAGCCACCTTCATACCCAGCTGTGCAGCACGTATAGCAGCAATATACCCTCCGGGCCCCGAACCAATCACTACAACATTATATGTACTCATAAACTATCTTTTTGTATTCTGTATTTTGCCTTTAAAGTCTCCCCTTTTGTTTCATCCCGCCTTATGCGGGAAGGGGAGATTTAGAGGAGTTTTATATCTCTAACAACAAATCAACCGGATCAGCGCCCAACAGCATCTTGTGCGGGTTCTCTAAAAAGTCCTTAACCGCTACCAAAAAGCTAACCGACTCTTTCCCATCTATCACGCGGTGGTCGTAGCTAAGCGCCACATACATCATCGGGCGTATAACTACTTGTCCATCAATAGCCATCGGGCGGTCTTGTATTTTATGCATACCCAATATAGCCGTTTGCGGAGGGTTGATGATAGGGGTGCTCATTAACGAACCAAACACACCACCATTGCTGATAGTAAATGTGCCACCGGTCATTTCTTCCATCGTCAACAAACCATCACGGCCTTTTATAGCCAACTCCTTTACTTTCTTTTCAATACCGGCCAGCGATAACGATTCTGCATTGCGGATAACCGGTACTACCAAACCTTTAGGGGTACTAACGGCTATTGATATATCGCAGTAATCGTGGTATACAATTTCGCTTTCTTCTATCGATGCATTTACCGATGGGAATTTTTCCAGGGCCAAACAAACGGCCTTGCTAAAAAAGCTCATCATACCCAGGCCCACTTCATTCTTCTTCTTAAAGGTATCGCCGTATTTTTCGCGTATCTTATTTATAGCGGTCATGTCCACCTCGTTAAAAGTGGTAAGCATGGCGGTAGAGTTTTTAGAGTACACCAAACGCTCGCTGATTGTTTTGCGCAGGCGGCTCATTTTTTCGCGGCGCTCGTTGCGGCTAAACGCTTCCTTCTGCGGCATGTTTGCTTTGCTGCGCACCGCGTTTATAGCATCTTCCTTAGTTATACGGCCCTTTACACCAGTGCCTTTTACATCGGTATTTTTTACAGCGCCTTCATCCAATATTTTTTTGGCAGCCGGCGATGGTGTGCCCGTAGCATACGTTTGCTTTTCTTCTTTCTTAGGCTCTTCCTTTTTCGCTTCTTCTTTTTTAGGCTCCTCTTTCTTTACCTCGGCAGTTTTAGTTTCTGCTTTAGGCGCTTCGGTTTTTTCGGCACCGGCTGGTTTAGCAGCGGCCTCATCTATATTGCAAATAAGAGCGCCAATTTTTAAATCGTCGCCATCCTTAGCTACCAGCTTAATTACACCTGCAGCAGGCGAAGGCAGCTCTTGCGAAGCCTTATCGGTCTCGAACTCGCAAATGGGTTGATCTAAATTTACATAGTCGCCATCTTTTACCAACCAACGCGAAAGGGTTACCTCGGTAATTGATTCAGCAAGGGCGGGAACTTTTACTTCTGTCATTTCTTTTCAATTAAATGTTTCAAAATCAGCAAAGCAGGTGCAATATTATCCAAAAAGTATGGATTTTAACTGCGTTTTGGTATTTGTTATACATTTTGGTCTTGGGGTGTATACTTCTCTAAAAAATGCCTTTTATTCCTGGGCTACTCTTCATTGCCGTCTGCTTTAGCTTACGGAAAGACTGAGCCGGCTGTTGGCTGTTAAAGTCCTTTCCTTTAGGAAAAGATTTAGGATAGGCGGCTGTTGGCTGTTTCGCCCTCTCCTAAAGGAGAGGGTTGGGGTGAGGTGGCTGTTGGCTACTTACGCTTAATTACTTTTACCCCGCGTAAAATACGCTCCTACTCCGGCTGTTGGCTGTTAAGTCCTTCCCTTTAGGGAAGGATTTAGGATGGGTTGTATTTATACCCCGTTAAAATTTTGAAAACACAATACCCAGCCTATCTTCACATTATAGTATGCTGAAAATTACCGAGGTAGCCGATAATGTGACAGAAGAAAAATTTCTTCAGCTTCCCTTCTCTATCTATAAAAACGATAAGAACTTTATTGCCCCCCTTAAACAGGATATACAAAAGGTTTTCGACCCCGCTAAAAACGAGTATTTCGACCATGGCGAATGCACCCGTTGGATATTGCAGGACGGCGAAAAGGTAATTGGCCGCATTGCCGCCTTTATAAACCACCGCACGGCCAATACCGAAGAACAACCTACCGGAGGCTGCGGCTTTTTTGAGTGCATAAACGACCAAACTGCCGCCAACCTGCTTTTCGAAACCGCTAAGCATTGGCTGCAGCAACGCGGCATGAAGGCCATGGATGGCCCGGTTAACTTTGGCGAGCGCAACGCCTGGTGGGGTTTGTTGGTAGAGGGCTTTGACCCGCCTACTTACCAAATGAATTACAACCCGCCTTATTACAAAAACCTGTTAGAGGCCTATGGGTTCAAAGATTACTTTCAGCAATACAGCTACGCCATCCATGTAAACGACCAGCGCCCCGAGCGGTTTAAAACCATTATGGACCGCGTGCGCAAAAACAGCGATTATACCTTCCGGCACATCGAAACCAGTCGACTGAAAAAATATGCCGGCGATTTTAGAACCGTTTACAACAAGACCTGGAAGTTTTTGCCCAACTTTAAAGAGATGAGCGAGGAGCAGGCTGATAAGCTGATACAAAGCTTTAAACCGGTAATGATTGATTACCTGGTATGGTTTGCTTACTATAAAGAAGAACCGGTAGCCATGTTTATCATGCTGCCCGAATTAAACGGCTGGTTTAAACACCTAAACGGCAACTTAAACCTTTGGGGCAAGCTTAAATTTTTGTGGCTTAAAACATTCGACACCAGCAACCGTAAGGTATTTGGAATTGTGTTTGGCGTAGTACCCGAACACCAAAAGAAAGGCATTGAAGGCGCCATAGTAATGGCAGCCGATGAAGTAGTGCGCAGCAAAAAACGTTGGGACGAAATTGAACTGGTTTGGATAGGCGACTTTAACACCCGCATGATAAAAACCTGCGAAATCCTCGGCAGCAAACTCGCCAAACGCCACATCACCTACCGCAAACTCTTCGACGAAACCAAAGAGTTTAAGAGGCACCCGGTGATTGAGTGAGAATATAAACGCTTTGAGTATAGAAGAAAAAAAACGCCACAGAAATATAAGCAAATAATTGATGAACTGGTAAATGAAGCCAATCATTCGATTAGGGCACGGTTAATAAGAAATAACGGAGTTTTCTCCATTGCTCCTGATGGCAGGAAGCAAATAAATTTATTCAGGTTTAAATGAAGAACAGACGGAAACATTAGCAAAAATGTTTGAGAAGTACCAGATAGGGTAAATGAGCTAAGCACAAAGGAGTAAGGGCGAAAAAAGCGCAATGCTATTTTAGACCCAAAGCCTTGATGATAAGCTGAATTTCTTACCTGATATTTACAATTTTTTCTTCGCTGCCATCAATCTTGTATTTATAAAGCATATCATGAGCTCCTACGTTCCCATTGGCATATCGCTGACGTATATTTACAGACGCTATAATTGTTTGGCCATCTGTCGAAATTGTAAAAGGACCAATTAACTTACTTCTACAACTTGCTTTAATGGCCGTAGTAATATTAGTTTGCAAATCAATTTTATACAGGCCGTAATTAGTAACGAAGAAAATTTCGTTAACATTTGAGGGATTATATTGCCCGTAGATAATAAATCCATCGTACTGTGCATTTGGTTCCAAAGGAAGCGCAAAGTTATGGTAGTTTATTGATCCATCTTTATGCAGTATTGCAAACTGATCGTTATGATATGGAATATGCGCAATGAATATATCACCATTATCAATGCAATCCTGCGATTGATAACAACATATTCCGTGCAGTGAAATCGTGTCAATAAACTGTCCCTCGCTACTGTATCGCAATAGTCTTTTGAACTCCTCTGCAACAATTATCTCTGTATTGTTATTATACCATATTGGATTATTATTATAGTATTTGTTGCTGGTAATTTGTTTCAGCCCGCTTCCATTATCGCTTATTGAATAAACCTGGTGATTGTCGCTACGTGAAAATACGATGCTGCCATCATTGTTCCACCGCATAGCAAAAATGGTCGTGGGACAGGTATAAATGTTTTGGGTGGTTCCCGTTACTAGATCAAGAATAATCAGCTGTGATAAGCGTAAGCTGTCTTTTACATTTTTTACAAATGCTAATTTATTTGGATTGGAAGGGTTGAAAACAGGAAAAGAAGCATTAAAGGGCGCATCTACATGAAAGCTGGAAGGGATAGTATGGACCCAGCCAGGGGGTAATGTAGTAGTATCAATCAGCGGGTCATAACAGGGGACAGTATCATTCAGAAAAACAAAAAAGGACTGGGTTTTACCCAGTTCCTTTTTGCTGCAACTTTGAGAGGCAGAAAACAGTAGCGCTAAAAAAATTACATATACTTTCAGCATAGTTAGTTTATTATCATTTTGCGGGTAATGTTCAGTTCGTTATTGTGGATAGTCACCATATAAATTCCCGGCGAATAGTTATGCAAGTTAAGATTAATACGGTTTTGACCTGCATTAAAATTTTCGTGTGCTGTATAAATGGCCCTTCCCTGCATATCACTTATGCTCACATCGGCAGATGTTTGTTCAATTGAATTAAACTCCAGCGTTGTGGTATTATTCGAAGGATTTGGGAAAAGGCTTAAACCATTGTTTTCATCTGACAGAGTGCTTATCGCATTTAAGGTATTGTTGTAGGTGTGCAATGTAATTACAAACTTACCAGTTTTTACATTTATATCCATTGGAATCCAAACATAACCCTGAGGAATAGGATTGCCGTTAGCATCACCGGTTATTTCATAAACATATCCTTCAACATCTGCTGAAGTGCTGGTTACATTACTCAATTTAATATCGACTTCGGGAATAAGAGTGCCTCCTGTCGTGAGTTCCGGACGGAAATCGCTTAGGCTGTTATCCGGCCAGAAATTTATTATGTGCTCATTAGTGGGATCACTTAAAGCGTAATATATTTTTGTTTTAACCTTATAAATATTGCCTTTATAGGTAGCTTTTGGCAACATAACATTTTGAGGCGTTCTCTCATAATTATCTCCTAAAACGATTGTTTGATTAGCAGTTACGCTAGCTATATCAAAAGCGTCAGCAATCGAATACTCCCTTTGGAGTTTGTATGCTGGATAGCGTACGTGATCCATGGCATTTCCAATATCAATTAAACCGTTTCCGTACATTCCCCCACCATCTTGTTTGGCATATATTTTCAATAGATTTTCAATATCGTCATGACGATTACAAGTGGAATGAGGATTGATAGCACTTTGAAGTAAAACAGCTGCCCCTGATACGAACGCTGCAGAAAAACTGGTTCCTCCATATTTTTCGTAATCACTTCCATTAATTGAACTGATATCTGTCGTATAAATTTGGTCGTCAATTGATGGCGCGGTAACATCAACAAAATTATTATAGCTAAATGAAGCATTACCGCCCCCCACAAGGCCACTACCGGCAACATCCAAAATCATATTTTTTTGTAACTGAAGAGAAGCCGGATAATTAACTGCAAAACCCGGTGTGTTGCCAGAAGCCGCAACGTTTACTGTTCCGTTGCGATAATCCCATCTGATTGCATCTGTAAGCATGCGTAAATCTGGAACAGAAGGGATAGCAAGAGAAAAACTCATATTATTTACCCATAAACCGTACCCTATTGTTTGGTTCGGAGTGTTATAAGAGCCCATAACCAAAGCGTTATACAAGGTTTGCATCTGAATTCCTGCAGTGGATTGATCTTGAATGCGCATATTGTATAAATATGGCCCGGGATTATTTTGTTGGGCATTACCACCTGCAACGCCTGCAACACCTATCGAATTATTAGAAATCGCACCAATAACACCAGCCATATTCGTTCCGTGGCTGGATAAATCATTGTTGGCACTGGCTATCTGTGAATTATTAAAAAAATCGAAGCCTTTAGTTGCCTTAGAAACACCGTTAAGCATAAAATCTGGATGATCCCATTTAATGCCAGTATCATATACACCGACTGAGAAACGCGGGTCGCCCGAATTTAAATCCCAGGCACTGCAAGCATTCACTCCTTGGCCAGCATTTGTTGTACCGCACAATCCGCTTTGATTGGAAGCGTAATATTGGTCATTGGGAGTATATGCTAATTGAAACAACACATTTTTCCCTGCATTGAAAACATACATCGGCAGCGTGTTTAAACTGTCCTGAATTCTTTCTATAATATTATCAGTTTCAGGTGAAAAATAAAGCATCATGGTCGCCCAGAATTTAGGAGCGAGGATAGTGTCTCCACTTCTTGTAATACTCAATGAATCCGCTTCTGTTAGTTGGGTGAAGATTTTTGCAACGCGCAGGTTATCCATATAAAACCCAACTTTCGCGGAAAGAGAGTCTATAATAGAATCGGGAAGTACATCGCTTAAATGTCCATATTGAATTTCACGATCATTCACAAAATCCATATTCACATAACCAGGGTTAAACCGGACGATGAGTTCCCTGGTCCTGAAAAGGGGAATAGAATTCGTATCGGTAATTATTTCATTAGGCACATCCGTCTCAAGATGCGGCGCAAAACACTTCTTGCCTAAAAAGTGCGCTCTTAATTGGCATTATTCTATTTCACTTTTTGTTTCATCCCGCCACAGCGAGGCACCTTTCACCTATGCCTCATATCCGTATTAATCCTGCCCACCCTCAAATCCCATTAATCGCGCCTGTTTGGCCATTTAATCATTTTTTCATACTTTTGTATGAATTAATAATTTCAACTTATGAAACCCATCAACCCAAAACGCAAAAAATTCTGCCGCCTCGTAGCCGGTGGCGAAACCGGTGCCGGTGCCTATCGCAAAGCCTACAAAAATCCCAACAACGATACCTGTAAAAAGAACGCCCATCGCTTATTACAGCAACCGGGTGTAATAATATTCCTTGCCATAATGCAAGATGCAAAGCAGCAAGCCGGGCCAGCCACTAACAATAATGCTTCTGCACCAAAAGCTGCCAGCCAGAGAAAACCTGAGGCCACCGATTTAAAAAAACAAAAAAAGAAAGTTACCCGAAAGGCCAACCGCTTATACGAAACTATGGATGAGGCCGAGTGCCGGGTTTTACTTAGCCGTATAGCCCGCGGACAAACCACCATCCCTAAATATATGGCTGTGGACGGCAAAGTGTTTGAATTACCCATTCCACCCAACTGCTACCAGCGCCTTTATTGCATTAAAGAGCTAAACAAAATGAGCGGCAGTTATGCGTAATTTTTTTGAAACCGAATTTCTTTGTAACCTATTGATAAACCATTATTTAAAGCAAAAACAAGGTAGGCAGAAAAGTAGGCAGAAAATGGCTGTTAATTCTCCTCCTTCGCCGCTACCTGTTTCATCCCGATTTTTTCATCGGGAGCGGCGGTATTTTAAGGAGGAGTGGTCGAACGAAGTGAGACCGAGGTGGTCTTAACTTAAAGCCTATTCGCCCCCTAATCCATTCTTCATTCTATATTTACGCGCAGTGAGTTCCCTGGTTACCTACATTGACGTTATTCTACCCCTTGCTTTGCCGCAAGCTTACACTTACGCCGTGCCTATTGATTTGGTGCCGTTTGTTAAGGTAGGGCAGCGCGTAATAGTGCAGTTTGGCAAAAACAGGTATTACTCGGCCATTGTAAAAAACATACACCATACCCGCCCGGCGGTAGAGGCCAAACTGATTGAAACCATTGCAGAGGAAGAACCCATTGTAACCGA
>JBGAUW010000038.1:0-31012 GCA_044228435.1 Chitinophagales bacterium | reverse complement strand
GTTTACTCCCTTTGCCCCGATAGCGATGAGAGCGATGTGCAATTGGCTCACGCAGCTGCAAAAAACGCTTTTTGAAGGCTGGGCTAATACGCCGCTTGAAAGCAGGATGATGACGCTGCTTAAAATAGCCGATGGTATTGAGCAGCGCATGGATGAATTTGTTGCGGCAGAAAGTAAGGATAATGGCAAGCCGCAAAAACTGGCAAGGGCGGTAGATATACCCCGGGCTGTTTCTAACTTCCGTTTTTATGCTTCGGCTTTGCAACACTTTGCCAGCGAAAGCCACCAAATGCCGGGCGTTGGCATTAACTATACCTACGTTCGCCTATAGGTGTAGTGGGTTGTATTTCGCCGTGGAATTTGCCGCTGTATTTGTTTAGCGGAAAATGTAAATCGCACTGGCCACCGGTAATTGTGTGGTAGCTAAGCCCAGTGAAATAACATTCTACACCGCCTACTTGCTTAGCGAGGTTTGCATAGCAGCTGGTTTGCCTAGGGCGTTTTAAATATAGTGCATGGCCTGGGTAACAAAGTGGGGCAGGCGATAATTGCACGAAGGTATTAAGGCCATCTCGTTTACCGGTGGCACCGAAACCGGCAAGCGCATTGCAGCCACGGCAGCCCCTATGTTTAAAAAGCTATCGCTGGAGCTGGGAGGCAAAAACCCAACCCTGATATTTGCCGATTGTGATTTTGACGAAACGGTTAAGCAGGTGGTAACGGCATCGTTTAGCAACCAGGGCGAAATTTGTTTATGCGGCTCGCGCATATTTATAGAGAAAGCGATTTACGAAAAGTTTAAAGCTGCTTTTGTTGAAAGAGTAAAGGCCTTAAAGGTTGGCGACCCTAATGAAGAGGCTTCGAACATGGGGGCCATAGTTTCGCTGCAGCATAAGCAGAAAGTGCTTTCGTATATAGCCTTAGCACAAGAAGAAGGCGGAACCATTTTATGCGGTGGCAACGAAGTAAAACCCAAAGGCCGCTGTGCCAATGGTTATTTTTTAGAGCCTACGGTAATTGAAGGATTAGATTATAACTGCCGCACCAACCAGGAAGAAATATTCGGACCGGTAGTAACGCTCACTCCATTTGAAACCGAAGAAGAGGTTTTGATGATGGCTAACAGCGTTAAGTATGGCCTTTCGGCTACTATATGGACTAACGATTTAAAACGTGCCCACCGTGTAGCCGAAAAAGTAGAGGCCGGTATAGTTTGGATTAACTGCTGGCTGGTGCGTGACCTTCGCACACCCTTTGGCGGTGTAAAAGCAAGTGGCGTTGGCCGCGAAGGTGGCTGGGAAGCGATGCGGTTTTTTACTGAAGCGAAAAACGTGTTCATAAGGAGTTAATCGGGAATACAGGGAATCTGGAAATCGGTTAATACAAAAGGCCGCAATCAGGGAGACTGGAAAGCGGGAAATCAGTAATACAAATACAGAAATCAGAAAAGCTGAAATACAGGAAATCAGAAATACAAAGAATACCAGTACAAGAAAATCAGTAATATAAAATACAAAAAAGTCATGGCATCTGGGTTTGAGGAGTTAAAGGTTTGGCAACAATGCCGGAGTTTTAAGATTGAAATTTTGAAGCTCGTTAAAACTTTTCCTAAGCATGAATTATATAGTCTAACCAGCCAGTTAAGCCGTGCTTCCCGTTCTGTTACTGCTAATATTGCCGAAGGCTATGGCCGTTATCATTATGGAGAGAATATTCAGTTTTGCCGACAAGCGCGCGGTTCGTTAGAGGAGGTAAAGGATCACTTATATAGTGCACTAGATGAAGGATATATTGAAGAAGACGAACTGCAGAGACTATTTGCTATTCATAAAACCAGTATAAGCATGTTAAATGGTTATATTGATTGGTTGAAAAAGCAAAAGGATAATCCCGACAAGCAATAATCATTTTATCTACTTTTTGTATTTGCATTAACTGATTTCCCGATTTCTGAATAACTGATTAACCTTGCACTATGGACAAACTGCCAACCCCTATGGGGCTATACCCTGCCACCCGCAAAGTGGGCAACCTTTTATTTGTAAGCGGCATGGGCTCGCGCGAGGCTAATACCGATACTATACCCGGCTTAAAACTGGATAAGCACGGCAATTACTTAGAGTTTGATTTTGAAGCGCAGGTGCACTCTGTTTTTAAGAATGTAAAAATTGCACTGGATGATGCCGGCAGTAGCTGGGATAAGATTGTGGATGTAACCGTATTTTTGGTAAACATGAAACGTGATTTTGCTACCTATAACCGCATTTACGCCGAGTATTTTAAAGATAACCAACCCTGCCGTACTACGGTAGAGGTGAATGCTTTACCTTCGAGTATTGCGATTGAGTTGAAGGTTATAGCTAGTATAGATTAAGGGGCAATTTAGGAGACTCAGACCACCTCGGTCTCACTTCGCTCGATCACTCCTCCCCCGAGGCGATGCTCGGGACTTGCAGCTTAAAAACCGCCGTGTTAGGGCGAAGGAGGAGAAAATAACCCGCCTACGGCGAGGCAAGCAGCCCTAGCCCAGCTTATTCATTATCACGTCTTTCAGCTTATCTATATTGTAGTTTGTAGCCGCCGAAATAAAAATTGTTTCTACGTTTTCGCCGGCCTCTTTCAGGCTTTTCTTCATGTCCTTTTCTACCATTTTGCGCAGTTCTTCGTCTACCAGGTCGCATTTGGTAATGGCCAGTATGCGGTCTTTAATAACCAGCTCGGGGTTAAACTTGCCAAGCTCGTTCAGCAAAATTTTATACTCACCTACTATGTCGTTACTATCTACCGGTACCATAAACAGCAGTATAGAGTTGCGTTCTATATGCCGCAAAAACCGCACTCCTAAACCTTTTCCTTCGCTGGCACCTTCTATAATACCGGGTATATCGGCCATAACAAAACTGCGGCCGCCACGGTAGCTTACCATACCCAGGTTAGGTACGAGTGTAGTAAACGGGTAATCGGCAATTTCGGGTTTTGCATTACTTACTACCGAAACTAAAGTACTCTTTCCGGCATTCGGAAAGCCCACTAAACCTACATCGGCCAACAATTTCAATTCAATAATTATCCAGGCCTCTTTATTTGGTATACCCGGTTGGGCATGCAAAGGTGTTTGGTTGGTAGAAGTTTTAAAGAAGGCATTGCCCTTGCCCCCTTTTCCGCCAGGTAGCAAAATCACTTCCTCGCCGTCTTTTGTTATTTCGGCCACCTGGTCACCGGTTTCAAAATCGCGTGCTACGGTACCTATAGGTACCTCTATAATTTTATCCTTTCCGTCTTTACCGGTACACAATGCTCCCATTCCGCGTGCACCATCTTCAGCATACAAGTGCTTTTGATACTTAAGGTGCAACAAGGTCCATAGCTGCGCATTGCCACGCAAAATAATATGCCCGCCGCGGCCGCCATCGCCACCATCGGGGCCGCCTTTTTCTACAAACTTTTCGCGGTGAAAGCTTACAGAACCTGCACCACCTTTGCCACTACGGCAAAGCACTTTTACATAATCAATAAAGTTTTCTGAAGCCACTTTTTTTATTGTTGAATGCATTATGCCAGACAAATTAGCTTGTGCTAATTCACCCTGCTTTATTGCTTATCTGTTTCCGGCTAGTCTACCTATGCCTTTATTCCAATTTCGGAATTTACTGCGTCTATCTGCCCGCAAAGCGAGTTAAAAATATCATCAATGGCACCTACACCGTTTACCCCGCAAAATTTATTTTGTGCGGTATAAAACTCCTTAGCAGGCGCTGTTTCTTTATTATAAACGTCAATTCGTTTTTGAATAACATCGGGGTTTTGGTCGTCGGGCCTTCCCGATTCTTTTCCGCGTTCCAGCAATCGTCTTTTCAGCTCCTCTTCATTCACATCTAACGAAAGCATAAGGGTTATAGCCGTATTGCGCGATGCCATGTATTTATCCAATGCCTCGGCCTGGAAAGTAGTGCGCGGAAAACCATCAAAAATAAAACCGTTAGCATCGGGATACTTAGAGGCCTCGGCCTGCAGCATATTAATAGTTACTTCATCCGGTACCAGTTGGCCCTTATCCATATAGCTTTTAGCCAGTTTGCCCAATTCTGTTTCGCCTTTAATATTCGCCCGGAAAATGTCACCGGTTGATAAATGCACCAGGTTATATTTTGCCACAAGCTTTGCCGCCTGTGTTCCTTTTCCGCTTCCGGGGGGGCCAAATAATACTATGTTCAGCATACCATGTTGTTTGTTGGGGCGAATATATAAAGAAAATGCCCCCCAATTGGGAGGCATTTTAAGCTGTTTTTAACCAAAAACTACTGAATAGTGAACTTTTTAGTCACTTTTCCAACTTTGCTGTTAAGGTCGGTTACCGTAGCAAAGTAAATTCCCTTGCCATAACTGCCGGTATTTATAATGATGTTGTCATCGAACTTAGCGGTAGTAACCGTGCGGCCTGTTATATCTGTGATAATCAACTCGTGGTTACCTTCCTGGTTGGCAAAAATTTGAATTTTGTCAGATGCCGGGTTAGGGAAAACCGAAATATCGAATTTAGAATCCACTTTAACCGGGTTAACTGCGGTGTATTGGTAATCGCTGTTGTAAACCGGGAAGTTAATGCTGGTAGGGTGCTCCGGCGAGAAGTGCACACGTTGTACCGCTACACGCGGGAACATTGGCTGGCCCTGGTACATATAGAACTGACCATCGCCCGGTTTGCGGCGGAAAAACTCACCATCTTCTAAAGGCAATTGCGGGTTAGCCTGGTAGCGGGTGTAGTTAGATGAGCTGATAAGCACGCGTATTTTGTGGCCTTTTGCAAAGGTGTACCCAATAGGCATCATTTTAAATACGTACTCATAAATTTCGCCAATATTGATATTGCTGTATGGTATGTCCTTATCGCCCGGGTCTTCTATACCGTTAGCGTAGGTAGCGGCTCCCGGTGTACCCATTTGGTCAACCAGAGCGCGTGCCCAGTTACGGCCACGTGCACCTACTATACCTTCCTGCACGTAGTAAACACGTCCATCGGGCCATACATCGCAAATACGCATATTCCAATCGCAATCGGTTGGTCCGGCCGATACACCGGTAGGGTTTGTTTTTGCATACAAAGTACAAACCGGTAAGCCTATAATAGTAAACGAATCGGCAATTACATCGCTGTTAAACTGAATTACCCCTTCGCGATCCATACTATATGGTGAATTGGTTGGGTCGGTAAGCTCCATCTGGCTTTGCGAGTTACGCGTTCCGTCCGGCGAGCGAACAATCATGTTGCTGCCACCTACTGTTAAAATAGGATCATCCGGATCAGATACATACACTTTATAGCCTTCATCCTGTGTAGGAGCTGAGGTGTTAAATGCGCCATTTTGGTGCAAAAACATTTTTTGCCACTGGATGTGGTTAGTTGGAGGAAACTCATCGGAACCTACCCAATAGTTACCCATTTTGGAGTTATCGGGATATCCGGCAGCAGCATCGGCCGCAGAATCGGGTCCCGGTACGTAGTATCGGTAGTTAGGGCAAGCATTCAAAAAGTCGCGGAAAGGTATATCAGTAAGGGCCTGACCGGCAAACTGAGGAATGCCCACTCCTACGTTAGGTACATTTTGGGTAGTTGGAATTATAGCACCCTGCACCTTAATTTCAATTTTAAGATTGCTTAAAGTACCGTTACCACCCAAAAAGTTAAGCATGGTTACAAACGGCACTATATAATCTTCGGAAGGTACACGAACAAATACGCTATCTACGTTCGGGTTAGGATCTATACCCAGTAGTTGCCAGTTTTGGCTTTCGCGGATGATGAATTTTGGTTCGCCAATAAAGTTATCGGGATTGTAATTAAGGTTGTAACGGAACCATGTAATGAGGTCTGATCGCACAATCTCATTAATTGGTACATTATTAATATCGAAACTTGAAAGGTCGATTTTTGTAAGGTCGGTAACGTTAACCGGGTAAGTTCTGTCGCCCGATACACGGCTGGCGATAGTTTGGTGTGCCCATGGGCCAATAACTGATTTTTGCATCAGCTTAGGGAAGCCCGTTAAAACATTACGGCTAAAGTTAGAGTTGTTAATCTGGCCTTCGGTAAATATATCCCACCAGCCGGTAATGTGCAGGGTAGGTATATCCTGGTTTTCGTAGCGGCTATGGGTAAGGTTAGGTAATCCCGTTTGTACTGCATTAGGGTCTAAAGTGTTCACCGCTTCGCCGTTTTCATCAACAGGTGCTGCGCTGCCATCCATATCGGGGCGGCCGGTAGAGTTTGGATAAAAACCTGCATTGCCCAACACACCACTATTATTTAAATAGCGCATAGCGGTAAAGTGGTCGATAGATAAGTTAGCGGCATCAAACTTATTTTGCTGGAACTGTTTTGTAACGCCGTTTAGTGTAATTTCTTTAGGCAAATCGTAATCTACCGAAGAGTGAATAGAGTTTTGACGGTCGTTATCGGTAGGTATTAAATCATCATCGGTTCCGCTAAAAATTTGTCCTTTAAGCCAGCCTGTTACAATTCTATCGCGGAACACACCGTTGTTATATCCGGTTGAAATGTAGTGCTCGGTAGTAGCCACCAACGGCATTAAACATTTTAAAGCAGGTAATGAATCAGAGCAACGGTGAGCCAAAGCTAATTGCAACTGGGTGTTACCAAGCGCCGATGCACCAAACATACCAATGGTTCCGTTGTTAACTTTGGTATTGCTGTGCGGGTAGCCATTATATAAATTGGCAAGGTCTGTAGCACCTACACTCGCAGCGTATGCCGAATCGATATCGGTAATAATTTTTACCGAGTTGTATCCGTCCTCATGCTTGTTAGAATACTTAGGGTCGGTAGTTGGCAGGTAATCTAACACGTGGCCAAAAGGGTGGTAAGGATTTTTATTCCAGCTATCGGAATACATAGGGAAATAAACTCCTTCTGAAGAGTATCTTCCGCGCATATCCTGCAGCATGTAGTTATAGCCTAATATAGGTAAAATACCGCCTATCTCATCAAAGGTACCTTTATCGTACGGCGTACGGGTATATATAGTAGGTAACTGGTAAGGGTTGGGGTTAGGTTGCCCGTTTAACGAATCGTAAAAAATTACCTGCGCACCATTAGGTATAAAGGTAATGGGCAATGTTTGCAGGTTTATGCCCGCCAGGCTAAAAGTACCAAGGTTTACTACCATTGAATCGCGAACGCGTGGAACGTAAACATCGGTAAACAGTTTTACGCCATCGGGCATTACAAAAGGAACGGTAATTTTTGTACTGAACTCTTTAATATCATCTAATTGCCCGTTTGTTATTTGGGCTTTAGCTGAAAACTGCAGAGCGAGCAGTGCAAGTACAAGAGTGGAAAATTTTCTCATTTGCTGTTGCTTGAAATTTTGGTATGCTGTTTTGAATTTTTTTGAGCAGATAATGTTAACAATAAATTTCAATATTTAAAACTCTTTTAACGTTTGGACAATACAACCGCCGCAGGCTTATGGGTCTCTCTGTAAAACCAGGAAAAAATTTACATTTACCATCCAAATAAAATTGCATGAAAAAACTATACCCGAAGGCGTTACTTAGCTTAGCAGTTTTCTTTTCTTTTTCTACCCTTTTTGCTCAAACCTATTCCGATGGGCCTATACAATTGCAGGTTAGGCTGCGCGATGTAAAGGTGCAATATGATAACACCAACCGCCGCGATGCGGTTTCACTTTCGGTAGGTAATTTTAACCTGCCCGGCTCCCTTTCGGGTGATGAATTTACCTATAAGTTTACCATCAGCGATAACGCCCTGCAGGCCCCCCCGGCAACCACCCCCTGCCTTCAGGCCGATTTGCCAATTAGCGGCGGCACCGATTTTTCGACCGACTATAACCTTAATGTATTTAACTATACCTACCCTGCGGCTACCGTACCCCAATATTTTGCCTTGGGTATAGATGCACACGAAGATGATATACCTACCGATTTTGCGGTAATTAGCGGACTAACTTCTTGCGGCAGCAATGGCAGCCGCTGCACGTACGAAAACTCTTCATGCTGTGCCAACGTTCCTTTTATAGGTTGCCTTTTTAGCGAAGAAGACGACTACCACCTGGTAGCCCCTAACTATAAAACCGACCTTGATTACCGCCTGGGACCGCCTTGCCAGTGGTACGACCATGGTTATGTAAACGGCACTGCCTCTCAGTTCAACTTTTACCACCCTAGATTGGAATCTTATTGGCGATACACCAAAGGCACCAGTTGTGTTAATGCTATCGATTTAGGAACCTTAACTACCGGCACCACGCTTACCCACTTTAACAGCAACGAGTGCTACGCCAGCACCTTTGCCAGCAGCCCCGGCAACGATGTTACCTACAAGTTTAGTATTAATGCCCCCATTGGTGCTACCATTTCGCTTTGCGGCGTAAACGGCGCGCAGTTTAACAGCGTTTTATACTTATTAAACAGCACCTGCAACCCTTTAGACACGAACGACAACGGCTGCGGCAACCAAAGCGTTATTAATAAAAGCCTTTGCGTAGTAGGCGATTATTACGTAGTGGTAGATGCTGCCACCGCACAAGACCTGGGAACATTTACCTTAACCGTTACCGAAAACCCAAGCTTTACTTTTAGCACCAGCATTACCACCACTAATGTATCGTGCTTTGGCCGCACCGATGGCCAGGCACTGGCCGTAGTAAACGGCGGAACCCCTACCTTTACCTACGCCTGGAGCAACACAACCAGCGCTAACCCCGCTATTAACCTTGGCGGCGGACCAATAAGTGTAACCGTTACCGATGCTAACAGCTGCCAGGCCTCGGCCAGCGCTACTATTACCGTACCTGCGCAAATAGGGCTTACCACCAGCACTACCCCTGTAACCTGCGGCGGCGTAAGCGATGGAACAGCAACTGCTAATGCCACCGGCGGCACTACCCCCTATACTTATTTATGGAACACCAGCCCACCGCAAACTTTTCAAACTGCTACCGTTTTACCTGTAGGTAATTTTACGGTTACCGTTACCGATAACTCGGGTTGCACAGTTTCGGCTACGGCAGCGGTGCCAAGCGCAACTACTATTGTAGTAACGCTGGACAGTCTTAAAAACGTACAATGCTTTGGCGCTGCCAATGGCGGTATATTTATAAGCACCAGCGGTGGACAAACGCCCTATGCTTACGCCTGGAGCAATAACAACGTAGCTACCGAAGATAACCCCAACCTTGGGCCCGGAACTTACACCCTTGTAGTATCGGATAATATAGGCTGTAATGTAAGTTCAACTTACACTATTACCGAGCCTACGCTGCTTACCACAGCTGTTGGTTTTACATTTAACCCACGCTGTAACGATGGCAACGATGGTATTGTAGATATTACTGTGGGTGGCGGGGTTCAGCCTTATAGTTACAACTGGAGCCCTACCAATGCCACTACCCAAAACCTGAATAATGTAGGTGCCGGCACACACACCGTAACCGTAAGCGATGCTAACAGCTGCACCGCCACGGCAACTGCTACCCTTACGGAGCCGACCCCTTATACTATTGCCTTAAGCACTACCAACCTGCTATGCTTTGGTGCCACCGACGGCACAGCAGCCGTAACCGTTAGCGGACAAACATCGCCATACACCTATTTTTGGAGCAACTTTGCCACTACCAATAGCACCAGTGGATTAGACGCTGGTCCTTTTTCGGTAGTAATAGAAGATGCAAACGGTTGCGATACTATTGTAACCTCTACCATTACCACACCGGCAGAAATAGCAATACAGTTAACCGCGTTTGAACCGCTTTGTGCCGATTCGGCCAACGGCTCTATAAACACGGTTGTTACCGGCGGCAGCGTTCCTTACGCGTATAACTGGACGGGCACCAACAACTTTACTTCTACCAATCAAAACCCACAGGTAAACTCGGGCAGCTATAACCTTACCGTTACCGATGCAAACAATTGCACGGCCACCGAATCAATTGCCGTTAGCGCCCCTTCGCCGTTTACGGTTTCGGTAGTTGCTATAAATCCATCCTGTATTGGCGACTCTACCGGGGCAGTAGCAGCCAGCACCTATGGTGGCACAGCGCCATACACCTATGCCTGGAGCACATCGGTAGCCGATGATTCTACTTATATAGAAAGCCTTCCGGCAGGTAGTTACAGCGTAACCGTTACCGATGCCAATGGATGCCAGGCAACCGGCCAGGCTACTTTAACCGAACCTGCTACCGACCCGGAAAGCTGCAATGCCAACAAATTTGTAGTGTTAGTGCCTAACGCCTTTACACCCAACCGCGATGGTATTAACGATAAGCTGGTGGCCATTACCCGCAACGTGCAAAAACTTGAATTCTCGGTTTATAACCGTTGGGGCGAATTGGTTTACCTGAATACCAACATGCAGCCGGGCGAGGGCTGGGATGGAGTTTTTCGCGGTAAGGATCAACCGGCAGGCAGCTATGTATGGTCGTTTATAGTGAACTACACCAACGGCGTACGCAGCAACGAAAAAGGAACTGCGGCGTTGATAAGGTAAAACAGACGATAGACACAAGACTTTAGACAATAGACAGCCTCCGTTCAAAAAACGGGGGCTTTTTTATTGCTGCACGGTGGCAAGGTGGCTCTGTAATCCAAAAAATTGTAATAGATGGCTTCATAGAAAATTTACGCCATAGGATTTTTACCTTTGTCACCCTATAATTATGAAAGACAAGAAAAAATTCGGAAACGACCATACCGTAGTGCATGTAGAAACCGCCGTGTTGATAGCCTATGTACCTAAAGAGCAGAGCGACGAGCAGACCACAGAATATTTAGATGAGCTGGAGTTTTTGGCCGAAACAGACGGAGTAAAAACCTTAAAGCGTTTTACGCAGCGCCTGCCGCACCCCGATAACAAAACGTATTTGGGTAAAGGTAAACTGGAAGAGATAAGAGCCTATGTGGAAGAAAAAAACGTAGACCTTATTTTGATTGATGATGAGGTTTCGCCCTCGCAGCAGCGCAACATGCAAGAGGTTTTGAAAAAACGTGTAATGGACCGCAGCATGCTTATACTGGATATTTTTGCCCAGCGTGCAAGAACGGTGCAAGCTAAAACCCAGGTAGAACTGGCCCAGTTGCAATACATGCTGCCGCGGTTAAAAGGTATGTGGACGCACTTAGAGCGCCAGCGCGGGGGCACCGGCACACGGGGTGGAGCGGGTGAAAAAGAAATTGAAACGGACCGCCGTATTGCTGAGAAAAAGATAACGGGTTTGAAAGAAGACCTGAAAAAAATTGACCGGCAGAATGAGGTACGCCGCAAAAGCCGTGGCGAAATGATACGAGTGGCTTTGGTGGGTTATACCAACGTGGGCAAAAGCACCATTATGAATTTGCTGGCCAAAGAAAAGGTGTTTGCCGAAAACAAGTTGTTTGCCACGCTGGATACCACCGTGCGCAAGGTTACTTTTAATACTGTTCCTTTTTTGTTGAGCGATACCGTAGGCTTTATACGCAAACTGCCGCACCATTTGGTAGAAAGTTTTAAATCGACTTTAGATGAAGCGATAGAGGCCGACATACTTTTGCATGTAGTAGATATTTCGCACCCCGCGTTTGAAGACCAAATGAACGTGGTAAACGAAATTTTAAAAGAGCTGAAGTGCGACGATAAGCCGGTGATTGTGATTTTTAATAAGATGGATTTGTACGAGCAGAAAAAGTTTGACGACTACCTGCCCGAGGAAGTAAAAACAAGTCTGCTAACCGAAGTGAAAGAAAGCTGGATGGCTAAAACGCACGATAACTGTATTTTTATTTCGGCTATACAAAACCGCAATACGGCCGACCTTCGGGAGTTACTGTTTCAGAAAGTGAAAAAACTTTACCTGCAACGCTATCCGTATAAAGCTTCCGCCTGGGAAGATTATAGCAACCAGTTGGGTATGGAGCAGGCTGAGGAAACTGCAGAATAAAAAAAGCCCCTTCCTGTTCAGAAAGGGGCCACCAACCAACAAAGAGAAAATTGCGATAACCTATTTGTGTGGTAAGTTATTTTACGGGGTTTTTATTCTATTGTTTTACAACGAAGGTATCGGCCAGTTTATCGTGCAAGCCTTGCTTGCGGTCGTCGAAAACTATCATTACGTAGCCTAAGCCCAGTATAAGTCCCGACAGGATTTTTGAAATATTGCGCAGGGTTGCCTTTGCGAAATCTAACCGCTGGCCTGTATTGTTTACCACTTTTATACCCATTACTATTTTACCAAAAGTAGCCTGGTATTTACTCGACTCCATAAGGGCATAGTATATAATTATGATAGCCTCTTTTAGAAAGTTATGGCTTATTACATTGAAACTCCAATGACCCCAGTTGTCGAAAATATCGTAGCCGTCGTAGCCAAAGGGCCAATCAAAGGTTCGCCAAAGCAATACCGATAAGATACTCGACAGGGCTACGTGGTCTATAATAAAGGCTACCAATCTACGAAAGCCCGATGCGTATTGATTGTTAGTTGATATTACCTGCATGATTGTTTGATTTAATTTTTATTACTCTGCTTTTTTAACCTTGCCTAAGCCTTCGCTGCTTAGCTCTTTAACCACGCCCGGGCCTTTGTAAGTAAGCGAGCCAATGGCCGAGGAGCGGATGTAAAATGCACTATCGGCATAAATCTCAGCAACGCCAATAGCGGTGTTGTGTATCATTAAGGTGCCGGCCTTTAAATCGTAAGCTGAAAGCATGCCTACGCTTTTGTTGTTTATGCGCACTTCGCCGGCTTTACCTTTAAGTGTGGTAGCGCCTACCGAATTTAGATTAGCTCTTAAAAACCGGGCATCAATATCTAGGTTTACTTTGCCTACCGATTCTGAACTAAACTGCAGCGAATCTACCTTTAGCTGACCGGCGGTGCTCAGCGACCCCACCGATTTGTATTCCATCTCTTTAAGGTCTTTAATATTTATGTACACCTTCATTTTTTCGGGGTTGTTAAACGAAGCTCCTTCCTCCAACTTTATTTTCAGCGTATTGCCACTGTTGCTTACCTTAATGTACTGCTGCAAACTTTCTTCGGTTTGCACCTTTACAAATTCGGCTCCGCCATCCTGCGATAGCTCAACCGGAAACACACCTTCCACTTCAATAGCGCTGAAAGAAGAAACCGGGCGGTTTTCGGTGGTTACCTTTTCGCCCCGTTTTTTTGTGGGCCGGTTGCAGGCCGACAGCACCACCAGCCCTGCCAGCGAAAGAATTATTAATGCGAGAATCAGTTTCATACTATTGGGTTTTACAGTTGATTAATAATCCTTGTTTGAATCGTCCTCATCTTCTTTATCAGCTTTTTTATCGGCCTTGGTTTCTCCCTTGTCGCTTTCGTCCTCATCCAAATTATCCTGCTTATTGGCGTTAAAGTGGTTTTCGCCGCCAATGCATTTTAATTTTCCGTTTTCAACCGTCCAGGTAGTGCCGGCAAAGTAGGTATCGTCGTAATTTCTATCGCCTTTAACTACTGCTGTCCAAAGGTCTATGTTATTGGCAAAGCGTATTTTTTTGCCTTCGGGTATAGCCAGTCTTATCTTCAGGCTTTGCGCTCTCCATTTGCCGGTTTTATCAATATACAGGTATGGGTTTAAGTTAAGTATGGTATCGGTTTGCGAATAGCTGTAAATAGTAGCCGCCGCGTGGTTTTTTGCTTCGGGCGATGTTTTGCCCCGTGCCGTAACTATCTTTTGAATGTAGAAGGAATCGTTGGCAGAAACCATTAGTTCTAATGCTGGTTTAGCTACAGGTATTTGTTTTAAATCTTTAATATTTACTCCGTTTACAAACACGCCGTCTTCGCTTACATTAAAGCTTTCAAGCGCTTCTTCTTCTTCGGCATCTACCGGCTTGCCATCATTATCAGATAGCATAACATATAAAGTTCCGGCGGCGGGCTGCATTAATGGTGTTTGCTCTTGCTTAGAAACACTGGTACGGAAATTTTTAGCTGTGCGGTATCCGGTTAAACTCAACAAAATGAAACCTATAAACCATGCCGAAAGCAATACCCATTTTAAACCGGTAACCCTTGATTTGTGACCGGTAAACACACGAAGCGCCAGGTATATAAGCGCAAGAAACGGCACCCCAAAAAATAACAGAAAGCCAAAACTTAATAAGCTGATAGTGTTTTTACCCTCCACCAAAAGCTGCGATACATCATTAAACTGCGAAGTACCCAATATGTAGCTGGCTACAAAAAACACAATTACACACATAAGCATAAATATGCTCCATACCAATAAGCCCGCAACAGCAATGCGCAGCAACACCTTTAGGATACTTAAAGCAGTATTACCCGCTTTTTCGAAAAAGGTATCGTCTTTTACAAACCTGTTAACGGTTTCGCCGGTGCGTGTAAATGAATCTTTAATCTCTTTCTCTATTGTATTGATGTTTACCGGTTCGCCCTTCATTTGCAGCTTTTCGGCCGAGGTAAGGGCTTTAGGTACTATTATTACTAATAACAGGTAAAGCAGAATGATAGAACCCGAGGTAACAAAAATTAAAATTACCGCTGCAATACGCATCCAAACAGGGTCATTAATACCAAAGTAGTGGCAAAGGCCCGCAATTACACCCGCCACCTTTGCATCATCGGCGTCGCGGAACAGGCGTTTTTTTATCGGTTCGTAAATTGTTTGGGTTGCTGATTGCGCAGGGCCTTCCGTATTGGTAGTTGTAGGCTCTGTTTCTTCGCCTGCAATATCTTCGGGCTTACCCATGGCATCCATTATAGCCTGCACCTCGGTAATGCTTACCACCTCTTTACGGTCGGCCAACTTTTGGCTAAGCATTTCGGCTATACGCGCTTCTATATCGTTTAATATTTCTTTGCGTTCGGCCTCGTTGCTAAACTTCTTTTTAAGCGCCTCCAGGTAGTTATTTAAAAGTTCGTAGGCATTTTCATCTATAATAAATGCCATTCCACCAATATTTATGTTTAAAGTCTTTCTCATGATTGTTGTTTTGCGGTTGGTTAAAACAAATTGCTTTGGGTGCTGTTAGTTGGTAGCAGAACCTTTGCGCTTTATATTAATCGGGTTTATTGGTTTGTATTATTTGGTTTACAGAATCGGTTAACTCCTTCCAGCTTTCAATTAGCGCGGCCAGGTTTTGCCTTCCTTCTTCGGTAAGCGTAAAGTATTTGCGCGGCGGGCCCGATGTAGATTCCTCCCAGCGGTAAGCCAGCAGCCCATCGTTTTTTAAGCGGGTTAATAAAGGGTAAAGGGTTCCTTCTACAATAAGCAGGCGGGCCGTTTTCATACGCTCTATAATTTCGGTGGGGTAGTGTTCGCCATCCGATAGTATAGAGAGAATGCAAAACTCCAGCACCCCCTTGCGCATTTGCGCTTTTGTGTTTTCTATATTCATAAAGTTTATTTTAAACCTTTGCACTGTGGGTTAAAGCCCTCAGCCGCCGGCATTTTTAGTTAGAATTTATTTGTGCCTTTATTTGAATGGAATGCTTTTGCTTACCGCCATCTACCTTAATAGTTACATTTTTTAAGGCCTGGTTAATTTCATCCTGCAATTCTTTTAAATCGCCGTCCATTCCTTTTATTTCTACCTGCCCTTTTTTGCTCAGGTTAATTGTAACGTTAACGTCTTTACTTTTTTTATCGTTGTTGCCGGCAAAAGCTGCTACCGGTAATAAGGCCATTAAAAGAATTAGGGTTTTCACGCTGGTTATTTTTATGGTTTATGTAATGGTGCTGATTTAAATCTTACCCTACTCTGAATTTTACTATCAGTATAAATTTGCCAATGGCCTCACCGTTTCTGATTTTCATTTCTTTTAAAGTATCGGTTACATACTTTTTTAAAGCTACGTTGGCCGAGTTTACCTCATACACGGTAATTTTACCAAACTCATCCACCGATAGTAAAGCCTTTACATTGTTGGCTTCTGAATTTTCGGTAACAAAATCGGGGCATGTTATTTCGCGGATAATTTCGCGGCGCACATTTTCCTTAGCGGCCTTTCCAATTGTTTCGGGTGTTGCGGCAAACGATTGAAAAGAACTTAACAGCATTAAAGCGCCTGCGGCAAGGGTTAAAACTGTTTTTTTAATGGAGGTAACATTGTTTGTTGCAGTAATTGTTTGTTTATCTGTTTTCATGTCTTTTATTTTTAATAGTGCTTAATCAGCTACTTGACGATGCAAATATATATCCATTGGAAGGTATTATGCAAGACATAGTAGTATATTTTTCTAAAATGATTTATAAAATATTGATTTTCAGATAGATAAAATTTTTCATTTTTTTAGCGTATTGAAAATTGTGCTATTATTTGGGGTGTTTGTTTAAAACTATACATGGCTTTTTAATGCCAGCAAAGCATTTTTGGACCAACCAAACTTAGCCTTATGAAGAAAGTACTTCTACTTGTTTTATGTGCAATTACCCTTGCCCTTGGTACTGTAACAGCGCAGGAGAAAACCGATACTGTAGCCATTGGCGCTACTATAGCCGTATCGAAAGAAAAAAAGAAAAAACCCCTTAAAATTTGGAACAGTGATGGTATATACCTGCGCGACAGCACCTGGAAAATAGGTGGATTTATAGGACTTACCATTAGCCAAACCGCACTTTACCAGTGGGGCCCAGGCGGTAACAACAACTTTGCCTTTATGTTTGCAACCAGCCTGTATGCCAACTATAAAAACAAATCGGGTACCATGATTTGCGATAACAGCCTGGATGCCAAGTGGGGTATGGTGGCCAATGGCCTGATACGTAACAAGGCTTTAGCCCGCAGTAACCTGCAAAAGAACATCGATATCTTCGCCATTAAATCCTCTTTCGGCTACCAGATACATAAGTCGCTTTATTTTGGTGCGCGCTTAGGTTTTGAAAGCCAGTTTACCCCCAGCTACGACTACTCGCTAACCGATACAGCCAATGGCGGCTTTAGGAGATATACCGTATCGAAATTTGCAGCACCTGCAGTGCTTACGGTAGGGCCGGGCTTAACCTATAAACCTAAAGATTTCTTCACTCTTTTCTTCTCGCCTGTAGAAGGCAAAATGACTTTTGTAACGCCTGATAACCCGGGCCGTGATACCACTACCCGACCTGATGGAAAGTATTACGATACGTACTATAAAAACGTTGACGAAACGCGCTATGGTTTAAAAAGGGGTAACTTCTTTATGGGCGAACTAGGCTGGGAGTTAGACTTATTGTTTCAGAAAGATATTGTTAAGAATGTAAACTGGAAAAGCCACCTGAACATATTTGGCGCCTACATGAATGCCAACTTTAATACCTCGCTGCCTACTTATTACGCCGCACAGGATTCGATGGGTTTTGCCACCATTAGCTCCAGCAACAAGCACATACCTGTTATAAAATGGGATAACGACATTGTGTTTAAGGTTAATACCTGGCTTAGCGCCACGCTATCGTGCAAATTTGTTTACCAATATAACGCCCTGGTGCCTTTAGATACCCGTAAAAACGATACCAATAAAAAAGGCCCCGATGGTATAACCGATAAAGACAAAAACGGTGTTACCATATTAGGCTATAACAAACTGCAAATATTTGAGCAGTTTGGCCTTGGTTTATCATTCAAATTCTAATACTAAAAACAACAATAGCAAGCCTGCTTATGCGTTATGCATGGGCAGGCTTTATTAATTAACTTCTATCTGTTTTTTGTTGGTTACTTACATGTTGGATTGGCATAAATCCTTTTACTTTCGCCCACTGTTATATGATTGGTCAGTTACCTGTAATTCTTTTTAGGCTGGTGTTGCTGCTATTGGCACAAATACTGATTTTTAGCAACATCAATTTCAGTTCGTTTGTTAACCCGTATATCTTTCCTCTCTTCATATTGTTAATGCCCTTTGAAACCCCGCGGTGGCTGTTAATGGTAATTGGCTTTGGCGCGGGGCTGGCGCTGGATGTTTTTTTAGGCTCGATAGGTATGCACGCGGCGGCCTGTTTGCTTATTGCCTACCTGCGGCCCTTTTTAATTAATGTAATTACCCCTAAGGGCACCGAGTTTGAAATAAGCCCCAACGTTTACGCCCAAGGTGTTACGTGGTTTATTGTTTACCTGGGCGCCACCATGTTTGTTTACCTTACGTTTTACTTTTTGCTGGAAGCAGCCACCTTTTTAAATTTCTTCTTATTACTGGTTAAAATATTTTTTAGCGTTTTAGTTTCCGTTATCTTTATGCTCATCTTCCTTTTCTTGTTTTCGGCCAAAAAGAAAAGGCGATTCGCCTAACCTTCCAATATTGTAGTGAGCAAAGACCTTTTTAAAAATCGTTACAACGTTATCCGTATTATCATCGTAAGCTTTGCGTTGATATTTATAGTGCGTTTGTTTTACCTGCAGGTAATAAGCACCAAGTACGCAGCACTGGCCAAGGATAATGCCATTAAAGAAATTGATGTATACCCCACCCGGGGTATGATATACGACCGAAACGGTGAACTGATAGTTTTTAACGAGGCTATTTACGACCTGATGGTTACACCAAGCGAAGTAAAAAAGGCAAAGGGGTTTGATACCACTAAGCTTTGCGAACTACTTAACATTACCCGCGAGGATGTAAAAGAGCGGTTTGAAAAAATGAAAAAGCAAAAAGGCTACCAAAAGGTGCCTAATGTTTTTGCCAAGCAAATGTCGCTTAAAGATTACTCGCGCCTGCAGGAGTATATGTATTTATTCCCTGGCTTTTACGGGCAGGTAAGAACCATACGCAAATACCCGCACCGGGTAGCCGCTACTATTTTAGGCGATATTGGGGAAGTAGACGACCGGCAAATAGAAAACAGCAAAGGCTATTACAAGCCCGGCGATTACGTGGGCAAAAGCGGTATAGAAAAAGTTTATGAAAAAGAACTGGGCGGAAAGCGCGGAAAGCGTTTTTCGTTTTTTGATGTGAACGGCCGCGATGTAGGTACTTTTGCCAACGGCGAATATGATACACTGGCTATATCGGGTGATAATGTGGTGGCTACTTTAAACATTAAACTGCAGGAGTATGGCGAAAAGCTGATGCAGAATAAAAAAGGCAGCGTGGTTTGCATTGAACCCGAAACCGGCGAAATACTTGCGCTGATAAGCAGCCCCGGCTACGACCCGAATTTATTATGCGGTGCTGTACGCGGTGAAAACTTTCATGCCCTGCTTACCGATTCGCTTTTGCCGCTATACTCGCGCCCTACGCTGGCAACTTACCCGCCGGGCTCTGCCTTTAAACCGGTGGTGGCCTTAATTGCTTTAAACGAAGGTGTGCAACCGGTAAACTGGTTTGCACCCTGTAACGGGGCTTATACTATTAGCGGTGTAACGGTTCACTGTTCGCACCATCACCCCTCGCCCGATAACCTGATGTATGCAATGGCCCAAAGTTGCAACCCTTACTTTGTGCAAACCTTCCGCAATACACTCGATAATAGTGCATACAACTCAACTGCCGAAGCTTACGATAAATGGAAGCAATATTGCACCAGCTTTGGCCTTGGTTTAAAAACCGGCGTAGATTTACCAAGCGAAGTGGGCGGTAACATACCATCGGTAAAGTATTACAACAAAATATACGGGGCAGGTCGTTGGCGTTTTGCAACCATTATATCGTTGGGTATAGGCCAGGGCGAAATATTGGTTACACCTTTACAAATGGCCAACTTATATGCCTGCATTGCCAACAAGGGTTATTACATTACTCCGCACATTGTAAAAAAGATTACCGACCCGGTTACGCAAAAGGATGTTACACATGGTTACGAAAGGCACCAGTGCATGGTAGATACCAAATGGTTTGACCCGGTTAATGAAGGCTTGTTCCAGGTGGTAGAGGCCGGTACGGCACGCGCCGCAAGAGTAGAAGGTATTACTATGTGCGGCAAAACCGGTACGGCCCAAAACCCGCACGGCGATAACCATAGTATGTTTGCAGGCTTTGCCCCAAAAGATAACCCCAAAATAGCCGTTGCAGTGGTGGTAGAAAACGGTGGCTATGGTGGAGATTTTGCTGCGCCCATTGCCAGCTTAATGGTAGAAAAATATTTGAACGATACTATACAAACCAAGCGTTTGCCTATAGAAGAGCGAATGATAAACAGCAACCTTTTACATAAATACGGCGTGCAAACAAATAAAAGCGCAGGCCTTAGTACCGATGGAGAAGAATAGTTTTTAATTATAAACCCGGATTGAGTTTTGGCAAAAAGGCAGGAGTCGCTTATTGGTAATATTGATTGGCTTACAGTAATACTGTATACCCTGCTCACTGTTTTGGGCTGGTTTATTATTTATTCGGCGGCTTCGGGCGGTAGCGAAAAAAGCATGTTCGATTCAACTACCTCCAGTGGCAAGCAGTTTCAATGGATGATTGCCTCGGTGGTGTTTATCTTTCTTATCCTGCTAATTGATTCGCGGCTTTATGTAACCCTCTCCTACCCCATTTTTGCAGCGGTATTGCTGCTGGTAGTAGCCGTTATATTATTTGGTAAATCCAGCCACGGGCAACAAAACTGGCTGGAAGTAGGTTCGTTTAAAATTCAACCTTCGGAGTTTGCTAAGTTTGGAGGAGCCCTGGCGTTAGCCAAATTTATGAGTGGCCTTAATGTAGATTTGCGCAAATGGCCCGATAAGTGGCGCGCCTTCGCTATTGTGGGCATACCCATGGGCATTATTCTGGTGCAGGGCGATGCCGGTTCTGCTATTGTGTTTTTAGCTCTTGCCCTGGTATTATTTCGCGAGGGTATGGAAAGCTACTTCTTAATTGTAGGATCATCGGTAGCCGTATTAGGGCTTATGGCCTTGCTTATACCAAAGTTTATACTGGCGGGCATTCTGCTATTTATCACTTTAGTGATACTCTATTTTTCGCGCCGCAACCGCAAACTTATCTGGCTATTTTTAGGTATTTGGCTTGCCGCAACTGCATTCATTTTTTCGGTAGACTATGCGTTTCAGAAAATGAAACCCCACCAGCAGGATCGTATAAACGTATTGCTGGGCCGCCAGGTGCAGGAGGGGCGCGACTGGAATATTAAGCAATCTATTATAGCCATAGGCTCGGGTGGGTTTTTAGGCAAAGGCTACCTTAACGGTACCCAAACAAAACTAAAGTTTGTGCCCGAGCAAAGCACCGACTTTATTTTTAGCTCGCTGGGCGAAGAGTTTGGCTTTGCCGGCAGCGCCTTTATTATACTGCTGTTTGTTGCGCTGTTCTTCCGGTTGTTATTTTTGGCCGAGCGACAGCGCTCGCGGTATAGCCGCGTATATGGCTATTGCGTAGCCTGTATACTCTTCTTCCACTTTTTAATAAACGTGGGTATGGTAATAGGCGTGGCGCCGGTTATTGGTATCCCCCTGCCATTTATTAGTTATGGGGGTTCGGCCCTGCTATCGTTTACTATTTTGCTTTTTATATTTATTAAGCTCGATACCCAGCGGTTTGATATAATGAGGTAAAACCCCTAAATGATAATGCTCGTTTGCTTATAAAGGAATTATCGAATCTTCGATTTCCCCTTCCCGATAAATCGGGATGAGACAAAAGGGGACTTTGAAATACTAACAGCCACAGCAGAAAATACCTTGAACATTTTTCTATTTTCGGCGTGTGCGGAAACTATACCTGCTCCTCTTTATTTTTTCTTTTCTGCTAAGCCGGGCCGATGAACGGTTTGGCGCCATTGGTCAATATTCTATTGAAACCAACTACCAGTTTGGCCGCATAATAAAGCACAACAGCAAATTTAAAGCACCGGTTACCGGTTTTACGCATTCGTTCGAGGCCTGCTTTTTTAAACAAACGCTGGGCGATAAAGCCTGGCAGCGCAAATTACATTACCCCGAGTTTGGCGGCAGCTTTACCGTTTCGTATAACCACGACCAGAAAGTTTTTGGTAATGCTTACTTTTTAATGGCGCTCGCCAAATTTTGGATTGTGCGCAGCCGCTTTGTCGATTTTTATGTGCGCGCCGGTTCGGGCATAGCCATTACGCCCACACGTTACAACATTGTACATAACAAAGAGAACAATGCTATCGGCTCGCTCATTAACTCGGTAGACCAGCTAAAGCTGGGTTTAGATTTTAAACCCGACCCGCACGTGCAACTAAACGTGGGTATCACCTTTACCCACTACTCTAATGCCGGTATACAAAAACCAAATTTAGGAGTAAACATTCCGGCGCTTTCGGTTGGTGTGCGGTACTTTTTTAAGGTAAGTAAAGATTTAAAATATAACCGCAACAAAATACCCAAGCCCGAAAAAAAGAACGAGGTTATGGTAAAGTTTGGTTTAGCTATAAGCGAACAAAACACCAACGGTGGCCCTAAGTATCCTACCTACATTGGCACTATAAACTATGCGCGCTATACCAGCGTAGCTAATAAGGTATTAGCCGGTGCATCGATGGAGTTTAGCCAGGGCGCTTACGATGGTGTGGTGTTTTACGAAACTAAAACCAAGTACAGCGCTACGGTAATGGCGCTTAACGCCAGCCTGTTTGTAGGCGATGAAATAATGATGGGTAAGGTAGGTTTGTTTTTTATAGCCGGTGCCTACGTGTTTAACCCGCGTAAAGAAACACCGGTATATGTTAAGCTTGGTTTTAACTATTACTTTGCCCATACCAAAAACAGCCGCACTAAATTTTTTATTGGCAGTAGTCTTAAATCGCATTTTTTGGTGGCTCAATTTTACGAGGCCTCTATGGGGGTAGCATTTTAAACCCCATGCTGTGAAAAAACTACCGCTACCTGCTCTAATAATTTTTGCATTTGCCGCTTTACTGTGGCTACCTAACCTGTTTACACGCGGTATGTTTGTAGATGGCGTATACGATGCATTAATGGCACACAACCTTGCACAGGGTATTGGCAGTTTTTGGGCACCGCAAACAGCCGACTATATGCACCCCCAATACTGGGATAATCCTCAGTTAGGTGCCTACTTTCAATCGCTTTGGATTAAGGTGTTTGGCGACCATTATTGGGTAGATAAACTATACTCTCTTTTTTGTGCGCTGGTGCAGCTGGCGCTAATTGCCTCGGTGTGGCGCATTAACTTTGCCGGCAATACCGGAGTGAAAAACTACGCATGGCTGCCCTGCTTTCTGTTTATGCTTATTCCGCTTACTAGTTGGGGCTACAGCAGCAACCTGCTCGAAAACACCATGAGCATATTTACAACTGCATCGGTAATTGCATTCTTACTTTTTATACGCACCGGTGGCAGTTTATTGTTGCATAGCATTATTGGCGGTGCGCTTATTTTTTTAGCGCTGATTACAAAAGGCCCGGTAGCACTTTTCCCTTTAGCCGTACCTGCAGTTTTTATGCTTTTTGAAGGAAAGGTTGCCTGGACGAAATTAAGCGCCTACCTGCTTGTGCAATTGCTGGTGCTAGTAGCAATTTTTGCCTTTGTGTTTAACATGCCCGCACCAAATACTTTTTTACATAACTACTTAGATGCGCAACTACTTAGGGCCATAAAGCCCGACGGCAACAGTAGCCTGCTGCACTTTGGTATTTTTTTACAACTGCTACTTTCTTTACTACCCCTTCTTGTTGTTGCGGTGGTCTCGCTATTTGTAATAAACAAGAACCAGAGCGGCTATAAGTACTTATTGGTTCCGGCTGCCATTTTTATTCTTATCGGCTTATCGGCCTCGGCACCCATTGCACTTAGTGCCAAGCAAAACAAGCATTACCTTATCCCTTCGCTACCGCTGTTTGCCCTTGGCTTTGCCTGCCTGATATTGCCACTAATACAATGGTTAGAAAACAAACTACAAACCAATACCTCTTTAATAAATGGCGCAAAGGCTGTTTGCCTTGTTGTTATAGCCGGTTGCTTTATATACAGCGGTGTAAATGCCGGCAACTTTGTGCGCGATAAAGATTTGCTAACCGACTTAGAAAAAATTGATGTGCTTACCAAAAGCGAACCGGTAATTCGCACCGATTGGGGCTTATACAGCGATTGGGCTTTGCGCGCTAACCTTAACCGTTTGTATGATAAAAAGATTTGTATGCCGGGCGAGCCGTGCAACACTAATTTTTATCTGACTAAATCAAACGAAAGAGGTGATGGGTTAAGCGAAACGGCACAAAAAATTTATACCGGTGAGCGGTTCGATTTGTATGAGATGAGGCCTTAGGGTAGCCAATGACACGTTCAACGCTTGCAGATGATGCTGTGGTATTATAACACTACCAATACATCCACCCCCTGTTCTGCGCAGAGCCGCAGAACTTTCCCCCGCCAGCGGGGGACACAAACAGCCTTAGCGTCATTTTTTTCAGAATATCGCTACTGCTTAAACAAAAAAATCTTGCCGTCGTGGCCTACTACTATGCCGCTGGTGGCCGAAAACAAATGAATATCGCGCAGGGTAACACCGGTAAACTCTTTTACTGTTTTCCAACTATCGCCGCCGTTATCAGTTTTTAGCATCAGGCCATTATCGCCTACAGCATAACCGGTATTTTCATCCCAAAAATCAACCGCCTCAAAGTGTACGCGCTTGCCAAATGGCTGGTTGCCTTTTCGAAGAGTTTTGAAAGAAGCTCCGGCATCGGTTGTTTTTATAATCATTCCTTCATAGCCCACAAAGTATCCTACCTGTGCGGTGGGAAAATCCATATCGATAAAAAAATCGCCGCGCACATCTAATGGGCTAAAGGTTTGTCCCTTGTCGGTTGATTTATAGATAACCCCAAAACCCGAAGCATATGCTGTGTTACTATCGGTGTACTGCAGGGCCGTGATGTTATTTGATAAAAAAGTTTCCGCCCAGGTATTGCCGCCATCGCTGGTGAACTGTATGTAGCCGCTGGCATAACCATCACCCGAAACACGCACACCGTACTGGCGGTCGATAAAGGCCACCTCGTTTACAGGCGAATAATTGCCCATGCCCGGGGTAAATGTTTGAGCCCCATCGGTGGTATAAAGGCTCTTAGAATCGTAGCCCATGGTAAAGCCTTCCTGCACATTAAAAAAGTAACTGGTGTAAAGGCATTTATCTAAAACCGAATCGGCTTTACTCCAGGTATGGCCGCCATCGGTTGTTTTTGAAAAAATGCCTACGTCGTACTTGCTGCCTCCACAGGCATAGCCTACAGAATCGTTTACAAAACATACATCGTAAAAATTATAAGTGGTGCCGGCCGATACCTCCTGCGTAAGCAGTTCAATCTCTTCTTTTTTACATGATGAAAAAAGCAGGCAACCCAGAAGCAGAAGTAGTGCAGGCTTGCGCATTAATCAATGGCATTTAAAATTACGCCGCAGGCAAATTTTATTTCTTCTTCGGTAATTATAAGGGGCGGGGCTATACGCATGCATTGGGGTGCAAACAAAAACCAATCGGTTAACACCCCGTTTTCTATGCACCGGTCTATTATCCGTTTGTTCTGCTCAAAGCTATCAAAGTGCAGGGCCATCATTAAACCGCTGCGGGTTTTGGCTTTTATTTTTGGGTGCTGCAGCAAAGCTTCAAACAGTTTTCCTTTTGCTTCTACACCGGCGGTTAAGTTTTCCTGCAGCAACACATTAAAGGCTGCGAGGCCCGCAGCACAGCACACCGGATGGCCTCCAAAGGTGGTAATGTGGCCCAGCACCGGGTTTTCAGCCAACAGACCCATACGCTCTTTACCAGTAATAAAAGCGCCCATGGGCATACCGCCACCAAGTGCTTTAGCCAGCAATAAAATATCGGGCACCACGCCGTAGTGTTCAAAGCCAAATAGTTTGCCAGTACGGCCCAGGCCAGTTTGTGCCTCATCAAAAATTAAAAGGGCACCGGTTTCGGTACACTTATCCCGCAACTGCTTTATAAATTCTTTAGTTGGCACCGTTATCCCGCTTTCGGCCTGTATGGGTTCTAATATAACCGCGGCGGTGCGGCAGCTTATTTTATCAAGGTCGGGTATACTGCCGTAGGTAAGTTGTAATACATCGGGCAGCAGGGGGCGGAACTGCCGTTTAAAATATTCATCACCCAAAATGCTGAGGGCACCCTGGGTGCTGCCGTGGTAACTATTTTTAAACGATACAAACTGTGTGCGGCCGGTGGCGCGCTTGGCCAGTTTCATAGCCCCTTCGGTAGCCTCGGCGCCGCTATTGGTAAAGTATACGTTGTTAAGCGATGGGGGCAAAAACTCCGTCAGCCTTTTGGCAAACTGCACCTGCGGGCTCTCTACAAACTCGCCGTATACCATCAGGTGCATATATTTTTCGGCCTGGGCCTTTACAGCCCCCACCACAGCGGGGTTGCTGTGCCCCAGGTTACTAACCGAAATGCCTGCTATCAGGTCGAGATACTTTTTGCTGTTAACGTCGAACAGGTACATGCCCTCGGCCCGCTCAATCTCTAACATTAGAGGGGCCGTGCTGGTTTGGGCCAGGTTTGCAAGAAAGATTTGACGGTTCGAAGCCATAATTAAACGCTCGGGCTAAAATACAGTCTTGCTTCAAACGTTCAACTTTTTATTACACCAATGATATGTTAACCTTGCAGCGGCTTATATGAAATATTTTAATTCGTCTTTTTATTACGTTCGTTACAAAGTACTCGGAAAAATAATAATCGAAACCTACCGCCAGTTTAGGTGGCGGGTGTGGCTGATAAGCATTCCCTTCATTTTCGCCTACTTTTTACAACAGTTTTTGCATTTGATATTCCGGGTGCTCGATTCCGTTTTCCACCGTAACCACAAAAAGCAAAAAATAACCCAGCCGGTTTTTATCATAGCCAACCCGCGCAGCGGCACCACCTACCTGCACCGCTTAATGGCGCTGGACGATGAGCGCTTTACCTATACCAAAAATGCGCACACGTTTTTTATGACCTCTTCGTTTGTGCAGTTTTACTATGTAGCCCGCTGGATAGACCGTAAAGTTTTAAGAGGCATTATCCGCAAGACGATTGATAAATTAGACGATATTTTTTGGGGCGGCTGGGATGATATACACCCTATGGGGTTTAATAAGGCCGAAGAAGATGAGATGGTTTTTGCCCAGGCTATGATGAGCATAGGGGTGATGATGCCGTTTCCGTACTTCCACTACATGCACGAAACAAAGTTTTTGGACCACGAGCCGGAAGACGTGCGCAAAAACGTGATGGATTTTTACGAAAGTTGCGTACGCCGCTTTGTGTTCCGTGCGGGTAAAAACAAAACTTACTTAGCCAAAAACGTAATGAGCACCGGCCGTTTTAAAAGCCTGATGCAGCGGTTTCCGGATGCGAAGATTATTTATATCGCCCGCCACCCTTACGATTCGGTGCCCTCTACCGCCAGTATGTTTACCGTGCTGAATGAATTTTTGGTGCCCGATTTACCGGGCAGTCACCCGGCCAATAAAAGCTGGGGGCAGTTAGGTATAGACCTGTTTAAATACAGCAAAGAGATGCGCCAATCGATACCCGAGGGGCAGTTTATTAGTCTTACTTACGATGACCTTTTAGCCGACCCGCAAGGCTCGGTATTAAAAGTATATGAGCGCTTTAGCTGGCAACCGTCTGAAATCTTTTTAGAACGCCTTAGCAAAGAGCAGGCCCGCAATAAAAACTACAAAAGCGCCCACACCTATTCGTTGGAACAATTTGGCTTTACCAAGCAAGACATCTACGCCGAGTTAGGCGATATAATGGATGAGTTTGGGTTTGAGAAGGGGTTTTAGAGGGGTAATCTTGTGCCCCTGTGGTGGTTGAGTAGTCTCATCAATTATAGTTTTCTGCAAAAGCATATTCCTATATATATTGTAATGGTTACCTTCATTCCTAAATATTGGTATTTAACAATTTATTTATGGAAACTGTAACCGAAATATTAATTGACTTTTCAGGTAGTATGAAAGATAAACTTTCCTTGACGAAACAAGTTTTACTAACTGATATAGTTCCTTCTTTAAATTATTCTTCAAGAATTGGAATAAAGACATTCGCAAAACTCAATAATCTTCCGCCAACTTCACAAGTTCTAAACTTAAACATAACCAACAAAGAAGAAATCATTAAGACCATAAATTCCCTTGGGACACCTAACGGAGGAACTCCAATCAGCGATGCAATAAGAGCTTCAGTTTCAACTCTAAAAGAATATGCCGTTTACGATAAAAAAATCATCCTTGTAACAGATGGTGAAGAAGATGCCGGTGGCGACTACGTTGCTGAAGCCAAAAAAGCAAGCGCAGATGGAGTCAATTGTGAAATACATGTTATAGGTATCGGATTAAATGATAAAGCTCAATCACAGGCCAAAGAAATCTCCACACTAACAAACGGTTCTTTCAGCCACATTCCATTCTCTAAAGGAACAGTTTACAATTCGTCAACGGTTAAGGCTAGCTTATCCAATTTCTACACGGCCGCTAAAACAACCTCAGCTGTCTTTTCGAATTCAGTAGCACCTCCCTTACCCAAAAAAATAATTGAACACGGTATAAGACCTCAACCCATAGAAGTTGAAAAGGCTAAAGTAGAATTTGAAACTCCACAAACTGAAAAAACACCAAGCATAGATAATAATGAAGAGTTCAAAATTATCGCAGCGGAAATCAAAAATATTAAAGAACAACTCCTTGAATTGAAGGCTAATAGAAGTGAGATTCCTGATATAGAAGAGAACAAAGAGCAAAATGAAAAAATTCGAAAAATATCAGAAGAGTATCTCTTCGAAGTCTTAAAACGTAAATATCCTAATAGAGTTAAATGGCTGAACGAAAATGGAGAAAGTAATGCAGACCATGACTTTGAAATTATTGATATTGATAATGGAACTATTGAATATTACATTGAATGTAAAGGCACAATTAAAAGCAAACCAACTTTCTATTTAACAAAAAATGAATGGAGGTTGTTTCTTAACCACACCAAAAACTATCAAATTTATTTCATAAATGAGTCCTTCAGTACCCCAAGCTATATTTTTATTGATAACCTGCTGGATTGGTTGTTAAAAGGAAAACTAGTGCCCTACTTAAAAGAACGGGATATAATTAAAGAAGAGCGTGTCTTTTTAACCCTTAATGAAATAGGTAGTTAGTACTTACTAAACAACATGACATGGAGACCATCAATACAGAAGCGTTTGAATTAAATCCGCAACAAAATTTAGACACCAAAAATAACTTCCAAAGGTTTTTATTAGTTGAACAAGATGGCAGTATTTTAGAAAGAATTATTTTGTTTATACCAAATAATGAATTACGAGAAGAAATAATCTGTAATCATTTTTTGAGTCAATATGTCAAGCTATTTGTAAAGGAGCCCATTGGGGTAAAATATGTTTCGAGAGATAAGCCATGGGATTTTGTTGTAGACTTAAGTAACAATGAAAATCTAATAATCGAGATAACTGCCATTGCTGATCAAGATTATCTTTTCAAGAAGTATAAGTACGAAGAAAGAATAATGAACAGTGCCCATAAGGAAAAAATAGAGTTTTATGAACTTGCAAAACTGGCATTTAATTTTCCCAATGAAGAAATTGAAAAACAAATTGATTATTATAAATCTATTGGCACGCTGAAAAACGACCTCGTGCTTAATCATCATTTCAAAAGAGAGTTTATTTTCTTCAGCAGGTTTGAAGAAAACATTGCAACATTTAAGGAAATCTTAAAGCAATCAATAGAGAAGAAAACTAAGAAAAACCATCCAAATAAAAATGATGTTACTTTAATAATTGATAATAGGACAATTACATTTTTATTAAAAGATATACAGGAGCAGTTGGAAACTATGACAGATTATTTTGAAAGCCTTCCATTTAAAGAGGTTTGGCTTTACACAGGATACTATTCTGATTTAGATGGAAGTAATGCTGAATATAGTTTTCTGGCCTTAAAACTTAATAGTGAAAGAACCAAAATGCTTTATGATAGCATCTTGCCGAGTGCGTAGAAGACCTTTAGAACCTACAATCTATATAAAACGATTATATCTCCTATGAACCAACATCTCGCCCACATAGCCCTCGTAGTAAAAGACTATGATGAAGCCATTGCTTTTTATATTGAGAAGCTAAACTTTAGGTTAGTAGAAGACACTAAGCTAAGTGAAGAAAAGCGCTGGGTGCTGATAGCACCGCCGGGCGAGGGTAGTTGCCACTTGCTATTGGCCAAGGCAGCCAACGAGCGGCAATTGGCCAGCGTGGGTAACCAAACCGGTGGCAGGGTGTTTCTGTTTTTGTTTACCGATGATTTTTGGCGCGATTATAAAACCATGCAGCAGAAGGGGATAAAGTTTGTGCGCGAGGCTGAGGAGCAGCCACATGGAACAGTAGCCGTGTTTGAAGATTTGTATGGTAACCTGTGGGATTTTATACAGCCTAGCAAGCGCATTTAGAGTGCCATCCTCCTCCGGCTCGCAAAGCCTCGCCACCTCCTCCAGAGGAGGACATTAACAGCCGTGTTCGATTATTACAATGCTGCAAAGGGCAGTTGCTTCTTTTGCATTTCTATAAACAGTTCGTTGCCCAGCCGGGGTTTAACCGAGTTGGTGCAGGTATCAAATTGCAGCAGGTTAAAAAGCGGTTCGAACAGTTTAATGTAATCCTCTTTCTTTCCGCCAAAGGGAGGGCCGGCCTTTTGGAACTCAATATTAAACAGCAAGCCCGCTACCCGGCCGCCTTCGCGCAACAGGTTATACGTTTTGCTGGCATACCGCGCCCGCAGTGATGGATCGAGCGCGCAAAAAAACGTTTGCTCCAAAATTAAATCGTAGCTACCCCGGTGGTCGAAAAAATCGGCATGCAAAACCTGTATGGGTTTACCGGCATACTTCTCTTTCAGCTTATTTACCAGGGTGGAAGAAATATCGATAAGCGTAACACCGGTAAAGCCTTTGCTTAATAAATACTCAGCCTCGTAAGCATTGCCACAACCGGGTATAAGTATTTGCATACTTTTATCGGTAAGCGTATCTATAAAGCTTTTAAGCGGGGGCGATACCCCGTTAAGGTCCCAACCGGTTTCGTTATTTACATAC
>JBGAUW010000012.1:0-145091 GCA_044228435.1 Chitinophagales bacterium | reverse complement strand
AAAATGAATATAATGCAGTTATAATCAAAACGATAGTTATTTTAAGTTTGACCAACACAAATTAATCAGATTGCTATGCATGAATTACTTCTGCTTCACGGCGCTCTTGGCAGTAAACACCAGTTTACCGGGTTAGAAAATGCTCTTGAAGGCAAATTTAAAACACATGCCCTTAACTTTTCGGGCCACGGCAAAACAGCTTCACACCACCACGCGTTTACAATCCAAAATTTTGCGCACGAGGTGCTGGATTGGATGAATGAGCATTACGATCAAAAAATTGATGTGTTTGGCTACAGCATGGGTGGCTACGTAGCTTTATGGCTGGCGCGCTTTTACCCCGATAGAATTGGCAGAGTGTTTACCCTGGGTACCAAACTAAAATGGAACGAAGAGGAAGCGCAGAAAGAAATTAAAATGCTGAACGCCGAAAAGATATTGGAAAAGATACCTGCCTTTGCACAAACGCTGCTGGACCGCCACGGCGAACATGAATGGAGAAGTGTATTAAGCAAAACTGCACTAATGATGCACGACCTTGCCAGCACACACCTTACCGAGCAGGATTTTATTAAGATAGAAACACCGGTATTGCTTGGCCTTGGCGAAAAAGATAATATGGTAACTTTAGAAGAAACCGAATATATCCACCGGTTGCTTAAAAACAGCGAACTTAAAGTTTACGAAGGCATACAGCACCCTTTTGAAGCCGTGCCGGCAAAATTACTTACCGCAGAATTTGAGCGGTTTTTTACCAGCTAAGTTTTATTTGCCACTCTCCACAAACTGTGTGCTAAGCGGTTTGGCATGCTCCAAATCGGCTTTTATAGCGGCATCTAAAGGGTATTCATCCAACAAGTCGTAGTCATCCCAAAACTTGCTGTTATATTTATACTTAGCAAGGTATAAATCAGAAAACTCTGAGTATTTTCCTTTGGCAATCAAAGCTCCTACCCCATCAGTTTCATATTCGTCAAAGTTAAGGTCGAAGGTTTCCTCTACCACAAACTCAATACTGCCGGTGCGCGGATTAGTTACATGGTGGTTATAGGTGCGGCTTAGAGCGCTCACAAAAAACTTACCGTTGCGCTTTTCAAGTTCTACCACGTCAGTTTCGTTTACCAGCTTCCAAATACTTTCGTTGGCATAGCGCGATTTGCGGTAATAAGGGTTAGGAAACTTTTGAATCTCTATACGCAAAATAGCAAAGGTTTCTTTTTCTACCCATACACGCGCCTGCTCTAACTTGGCACTGCTGCTTTCCTTATACTGTGTTTTTATAATATATTGGGCGGTGTCTTCACTTTCAAATTTAGGGGCAAAAAAATCAATCATCTTGGGGTTCATAAACGTGCCTTTATTGTAGCTAAACGGGTTTTCTTTCAGCAAGTCGCCTAAGTGGTCGCCGTGGTTCATAGCATCTGCATTGCGCTCGTAGTTTTCGCTGCGGCGCTGTTTATTTACCTGCATCAACTCGTGAAAAGAATATTTATAAGGGCTTTTGGTATTAAAGGCCACACTTACATCTGCTTCTAAAAGGCGCACATACTTGCCATTCTCTTTATGGTACTGCCGGTAAAAACCGGTTTGAATGATAGAATCGACATATAAGTTCTTCTTTATATTCTCTATAGCTTTTAACAAAACACCACGGGCATTATAGGATGTAATTACCACGTCCTTTTTTGTTTCGGCAGAGGATGATATATACACACGCAACGTATCCCCTTCCTTATAATTAGTAATAGAAAGCGCTACCGCCTGGTAGCCTACATAAGATACTTTTAGCGAATCTTTAAGGTTAACCTTGGGTATAGGTATTTCAAAGTAGCCGTTATCTTCACTTAAGCCGCCCAGTTGGGTGTTTTTAATTTGCACCGCAGCGGTACCTAACGGTACATTGCCGGCATCTTTATCATAAACAAAACCGCGCAGATAAATATTCTCCTGCGCCGAAAGGGTAGTAATAGCCGATATCAATAGGGCCAGTATGGTTATTCTTTTCATGCAAGCGAATTTATAAACTTAACGCAGGTACCTTAAAAATTGGGGTACGTAAAATAAAAAAGGCCCCCGTTTCCGGAAGGCCCTGGAGTTTAGTGCTCTCGTATTTTTAATTACAGCGTGCTTACCTGCGCAACGTAACCGGCTATGGTTGTGGCAGAAAAACTTAGGCTCGCTACATGATTATTTGTAATAGTTATAGGGGTAAAAGAGGAATACCACTGCCCGTTATTGTAGGCCAGCGCTACAATGGTTGCCTGTAAGCCTACCGGCACCTGGTAACCGCCTGATAGTAAAAACGCTCCGTTAGTATATGAATAAACGCTTGCTACCGAATTAATTGTAGTAAAAACTACATAAACTTTTGTGTTTGTATTATCGTAGCCCGACGGAACGTTAATGGTTAGATTCGTTAGGGCGCCGTAGTTATCGCGCATAAAATAGTCGCAGTTTATCCACCCGAAGGAATCGATAGGAAAAGTATAAAGCGTATCGCAGATGGATGCGTTCGCAGCTGAATCAATGAACTGCGGAGGATTAACTGAATCATATGAACAACCCTGGAATGCATTAGTTGGGGCAATGGTCATGTTTTGGGTCCAGTTAACATCATTTAAATCTCCGCTAACTGTTCCGGTAAACAAACCCATAGGCTGATTAAATGAATTACCTGCAAACTGGATAGTGGCATACCCTTGCCGGATACGAAGCTGCTGCCCGTTCTTTGTTGCATTTACATACACCTCACCACGCGATTCAAGCAACCCCTGTGTACTCATAGGTACTTTATTACCTAAAACCATTTGTGCTTTGGTGTAAAACTCCTGTATTTCAATATTCACGTTGCCGGTTACAGTATTACCGTTTGCATCTTTAAAAGCACCGGGGTAGAAAATGAACCGGGTATTAGCTCCTATAAGTGTAGCCCCGTTTCCGGCAGAAATAGTGGTGGTAATTTTACGCGGCTGGTTACTATTAACCAGGTTCTTAATGCCATCGGTAAATACTACGGCATTGTTAGTGGTAGTTGTAGCAGTTTCTTTTTTGCACGACGAAAGGCAAAAGCAACAAGCAGCAAGAAAGAATAAACTGAATTTTAATAGCGTTTTCATAGGGTATGGTTTTTTGTTCGGTTAAAAAAGCCGGATGAGCGGAGGTTCAAAATCCACTCATCCGGTTGTTACATCATCTATTTAACTTTAGAAATCTTAATAATCCTTTTGCTTGCATCGTTGGTAAGGCTTAGGTGATATATACCTGCTGCCTCGCCGGTTAAATCAAGGTCGATGCGATTAACGCCAGATGATAAATCAAGGTTTCTGTTTTGTATTAAACGGCCGTTTACATCAGTTAAAGTCAACTTAACCTTCGAGTTTTGTTTAAGCGCAATTGATACTACTGTTTTATCACTAACCGGGTTAGGGTAAATACCTTCCAGTCTGATATCGCGCAAATCATCCAAACCGGTAACGGCGCTGTTGCTGTTAATGGTAACGTCTACATTATCCTGTGTAGGGTTAGCCGTAGTAAGTGTTACATTAAGCGGGTATGGCACTTTATTAATCACTTCGGCATATACTTTATAGGTACCTATTGCAAGGTTGCTAAATGTATAGCGTCCGTTTGCATCGGTAAACGTTGAGGCTACCGGCACATCGTTATCCGTTAATAAATTGATCTGTGCGTTTGCAATCGGGTCGCCATTAGCACGGCTCGCATCGTAGCCGCCGCCTATGGCAAGGCCGGCACCCTGTGTTACCCAACCACCTACAAAGCCTGGTCCGCCGGGATTAACACCAGCTATAAGATTAATATTTTGAGAGAACCGGTCACCGGCAAGTGCAATCTGGCTGGCATTGCTCCAGTCTAAAACATTGCCAAAGTAAGTTGGCAGATAACTTGCATAGTCAGCGTCGGCTGAACCAAGTGCGGCTTTTACATAATAATTACCCTCTGGTGCCCAGAAAATAAAGTTACCGCTGCAGTTGGTTCCAGTACCAAACGAATCAATAATCGTATAAGTATCGGCTAGGCTTAAAAAGCCCAATGAATCGCGGATGAGATATACGGTAGCACTGCACGCACCCTCAACTCCTTTTATTACACTTCCCTGCAGATAATGGTAAGGTGGAGGTAGTGGCGCTACATTTACATCTACGCAAGAAGTATCAACGCATCCCGGTGCTGTAGTAATAAGGCACACGTTGCGCAAGCCATAGCCCGCATACGTATGGTTCAAACTATCCAGCGATGAGGTAGTTCCGTCGCCAAAGTTCCAGGCATATGTGTAAGGCCCCACGCTCATTGAATCAAAATGCATAGGCACAAAACGGAACGTAGTAGAATCGAGTTGAGACTGATAAATATAGGTATGGCATGGGTTAGCCATATAAACGCTTACATAACCGCTATCCACGCATCCGGTAGATGAAGTAACCGTTACGGAAGCTCCATAACTGCCTGAGCCCGGATAAGTAACCGTAGGATTAGCAGCCGTAGATGTAGCCGGGGAACCGCCGGGGAACGACCATGCATAGGTAACATTACTATAAGGCGAGCCCGTAAAAGTGGCTGTATAGCCGGCACCAACGTTGTAATATGGATAAATGTTCATATCGCAAACATCTACCTGTACGGTATCGCAGAGGGTTGCAGCGCAAACTGAGTTGGTAAGTGTAACGCAGGCGTAATAAGTTCCCGATGCAGCGTAAAAATGGGTAACACTATTTGGCCCGTTAAGCGTGTCGCCATCGCCAAAATCCCAGTGGTAGCCAGCGCTAAGGTTTATCGAATCGAGGTATGCTGTAAAGTTTATTTCGCCTAAGCCCATGCTATTATGCGCAAAATAGTTGAGGCAGGGCGGAGCGCTAACAGTTACTGTTTGGCAAAAGCTGGTAGAGCATGAGCCATTAGCGGCACTAACTGTTAGGCATACGTTGTAGTTTCCGGCAGCATTATATGAATGTTGCGGATACCGGTCGCTAGAAGTATTTCCGTCGCCAAAATCCCAGGTAAAAATGCGGTTAGGGGTAGAATCGTTTGGATAAAGATAAGCTGTAGAAGCCTGGGTCCAGGTATAAAACCCTGCATTGCATGGCACTACAGGAGGTGCGGTTACATATACCACATCGCAAATATTTTTAGTGCAACCGGCCGAAACAATAGTTACGCAGTAATTGTAGTAGCCGGTATCGGGATATACCACTAAAGGCGTAGGTGAGTTTAAATCAGAAACTGAAATACTGCCCGGAAACGACCATGTTGCGGTGTATGACTGCCCGCTGCCGCCATTGGAGTAAAACTGGACAGTGTCTGCATCATAGTTGTAATATCCGGTTGTGGGGTTAAAGCCACATAAATCAACAACCAGCGTATCGCAGTCGGTACTGCTACAGCCGTTGTAATCGCGCGTTAAACATACAATATAGGTTCCGCTGGCTGCATAGGTATGATTGAAATAACGTTGTGTACTGGTAGTACCATCACCTAAATCCCAGGTTAAAGTACCAAGGCTGTCACCAAGGAATGTATAAGCCCCCAAACCGGATTGGTATTTATTTACATGTGCACCGCCACCGCAAGGCTCGTTAATGTATATATAAGCCATTGCTGTATCGGTACACCCGTTGGCTAAAGTTACATCTACGTGCGTAGTATAAACATCGGCACGTGGATAGGTATACTGTGGATTATCCAGGCTGGAAGGCATGCCGCCAACACCATGAACATAGATAACCCAATTGTAAGTAGCGCCGGGCTGCGGATTAACTACACCAAAAGTAGTAAGGTAACTATCGTATTCTTGTGTATAGGTAATTTGCGGATTGAAGTCGCAAACGTTTACGGTTACATCGTAGCAGGTATCTACATTACAACCGGGGCTTTCTAAATGGTAACAAAACGTGTAAGTGCCCGATGCGGCGTAGGTATGTTGTGTATGGCCGGTATGGGCAGTATCGCCATCGCCAAAATCCCAATAAGCCGAAGTTGCGTTAACCCAGGCCGAGGAATCCGGATCAACATAAAATTGTACGGTAGCCCCGTTAGGCACCGCATACGTACCTACGTAGCATTGTGCCTTTGCACTGCCTAATGATGCAAGCGCTATCATTATCAGCAGCAGATGTTTTAGTGTTTTCATAGAAATTATGTTTTAGTGATTTTTTGATTAACGATACAAATGTGCGCACCATTACAACCTTAAACAAGGCAGATTGGCAAATTTCTTACGCGGCAAAAGCTACTTAATATATCTGTGCTATGTCTCCGACTAAAGCGTCGGGGGGAGGGTATCCCAATAGCCTTACATAGAGGTTTATTGTTTCCAAAATTCCTTTGGTGCATTAAGTGCCAGAAATTTAAATACGGCAAATAATCTTACACGCAAAAATATCATAATGAGGTCATTTTTTTGGACAGCCAACCTCCGTAATTGATAATTTCTGACTCCTCGGTGGCTTCGTCTACCTTCATTTTAAGCAATTGCTTAATTTTTTTCTGCACCTCGTTGTTGCCCTTAAGCCCACCGGTTTGGCCTATTAATTCCAATAACTCTAACAATGCGAAATCGCGCTGGTAGGCTTTATTGGCAGCCAGCACCTTATAATCTTTTTTAACCTGGCTTATGCGGTAAAGGAGGGTTTCAAAGTCTGCAGCCTCGCAGGTAACAATCAGTTCGCTCATTTCTACCTTAAACCGAAACACTTTATCGGCTTTGCGGTAGCTGTCGCTCAGGTAAAGTTTTACAAGGCTTTTTAGCGCATCTTTATACCGGCCGGTATCATAAAAAAGGCCCGCACGGTTCAAATAAATAAAGGTATCGTAGTAGTGATTCTGCTTACCATGTATCTCATTCTGAAATTCATCAAGTACTTTTAAAGCATTAACGGGGTTTAACACCGAGTTATTCAACATTTGAAGGTTGTAAAAAAAGAACAGATACCTATCGTAGTGCAACTTACCAAAGGCCTCTATTTCATTACCCAGCACACCGGTATATTGCAGCGACTCCTTATACTTTTTGTTTTTATAAAGCGCATTGGCAAAATAGGTAAGCATTTGCAATTTCAAATCATGGTTCTGCTTATCAAACCATTTTTGATTATTAAACTGCCTGTAGTTATCTTCTACCAGCTTTTCAAGTGCTATGTAATTATGTTGTTGTAAAAAAATCTGGCTAAGGGCGCGGTAAACCTTTATTTGCAAAGTGCGCCCAAAGTGCGAAGTGGTTTGCTTCGATATGGCCGTTACACGCTGCTGCAACTGGGTTAAATGTTTTTTATCGGTAGCGCCAAAATTTTGAGATAGCTTTAGGCGATAGCTTACTGTAGCCAGCAAATCATCCAACTGCCTTAGCTGCGATACCAGCCCGGCATTTTCTTCCCGCAGGGCAATGTAATCTTCGGGGTTTACCTCTACCAAATCAGCCGATAAGCGAATAAAGTTGGCATACACCATATCCAATAACTCGTAATTCTCTATGCCGCGAGCCAACCGTTCTGCTTTTTTTAAATAAAACAGGCAGGGCTTAAAAAGTGTTTTTGAATAATAGATATGATAGAGCGTAAGGTAATGCAGCAACTCGTACAACTCGTTCTTATGGGTATGCAGTACTGCCAGCGAATCGCCAATATCCTGTATAACCCGGTTCTTTAACCGGTAATAACTGTTTTTATCGGCAGTATTGTAATTAAGCTTGCGTATAATTTTTTCTTCGTTAAATTTAGTACCGGTCTTGCGCACATAATCTACCAGCACCAAATCCTTGCGGTCGTTACCGGGGTTGGCCCCCTGAAAGAATTTAAAAAAACGCAGCTCGTCCTTTGTTAGTTTCTCTACTACCTGGTTAAGTATATCCATAGTTTATCCGTGTAAGAATAAAAGTAAGTATTTTTTACCAATAGCCACCTAAAACATATCTTTACTTTAAAATATTAATAGCATGAAAAAGGTAAGAAACCTGCTACTCATTTTAATTGCCCCGTTTTTTCTGCAGCAAGCTGCGGCCCAAAGCATTTTTCACATAGAACTGGATAGCGCTTTTGCGTTACCACCCGACACCGCCGCATTAGGAAGCTCCTTTAATATTCAAATTTTCTTAACTAATGAAGGCTCTAACTTCATCGGTATCATCGATCTTGCCTATACTATAGATACTTCAGGTGTTGATATTGGCTCTTCAAGCACAAGCGGTTTCGAATATCAGCCAATAAACACATCTATCGATTCGAACGCTACCGACACAGTTGCTTTAATAGCCCATGTTTCGCAGCCTGCTTTTAAAGTAGGTCCTTCGGTAGTGGTTATATGGCCCATTGCAACAGCAGGCAGCCTTATAGCCAAAGATTCGCTGCGCTTCAATATCCGGATTTTAGAGGATCCGGCAGGAATTGATGATGCAGATGCCAAAAAGCTACGGGCCTTTATTCTGAACGACCAATTATACCTTCAAAAACAGGGCGAAATTCAGCTTAAGCGGGTAAGAATTTACGATATTTTGGGCAAAGAAATTTTAAACATTACAAACCCGGGCGACAGAACAACTTTACCGCAAATGAATACGGGTATTTACCTGGCCGAAATTACTTACAACGATAATAAGCGGATGGTATTCAGGTTTTATAACGAGTAACAGATTTTATAAGTATAGGAACCGGTACCGGTTCCTATACTTATAAATAAAAAGATATTCTACTTTCACAGCTAAACACCACACTCTATGAAGAAGGCACTAAACCTATTGTTCCTGCTAGTCTGCCTTTTAACGGCACACTTAGGTAATGCACAAATTAACTTGCGGCTAGGGTTGGCATCCGCACCTCCGGCATCTATAGATACCGGGCAAAGTTTTGTGATAAACGTAACAGTAACTAATAATGATACTGCAACATTTATTGATACCGTTGATTTTGGATATTATGCCAATGGCGGAACTTTAGGCACAGGCTCCAATACCGGTTCCGGGTTTTCTTACCAGGTTAAAAACGATACTATTAACCCCTTCGATTCTATTGTAAAAACACTAACAGCGCACGTTACCAACCCGGCCTTTCTGGCAGGACCATCGGTTGTAGTTATATGGCCAATAGCCTTTGGCCAAAACATAATTGCAGATTCTTTGCGCTTTAATATTACGGTTACAGTTCCAAATGGCAATAGCATTGATGAATTGGGCGACAAAAGGATACGGTTAATACTTATTAATGATGAATTGCAATTGCTGAAAGATGACGGCGTTCAGCTTAAACAACTGCGCGTTTACGATGTACTTGGCAACGAGATTTTAAACAAGCTTAATCCTACAAGCAATACCGCTTTACCGCCAATGAATACCGGCCTTTACTTTGCTGAGGTTACTTACAACAATAACCAGCGCAGGGTTTTCAGGTTCTATCATTAAGAGAGAAAGACTTCCGAAGTTTTATAAACTTCGGAAGTCTTGTTGTTATATTTGGCAGATACAAAACACTGCTTGAACCTTCTTTTAAGAGACACCACCTCTTTCGAAAACTTATTCCGTAGCCAGTATAATGGCCTGGTGGCGGGTGCTTATCGTATACTAAACGATAAAGCCCGGGCCGAAGATGTAGTGCAGGATGTGTTTTTAAAGCTGTGGCAAAAACGAGATGAAATAAAGGTCGATGAAAACCTGCCTGCTTATTTGCACCGCGCCGTAGTTAACCATGCTATAAACATATATAAGCAGCAATACCGCAAACTGATAGAGCATACTGAAGAAGTTGCGGAGCAGATTGATACAGCCGGCAGCCACGCGGATAATTCGTTAATTACTACAGAGCTAAGTGAAAAAATAGAAAGGGCTATTGCTACCATGCCCGATAGCAGCCGCGGCGTATTTATGCTTAGCCGCTTTGAAGAGATGAGCTATAAGGAAATAGCAGAGAAGTTAGAGATATCGGTAAAAACAGTAGAAAAGCACATGAGCAATGCCTTAAGACACTTGCGTAGTTACTTGCCCTTGCTGCTTTTAACAGGGGTAAAAATATTCTTTGAATTTACGGTAGGGTGTCTGCCATTTTAATTGTCAGTATAGTAGAAGCCGAACGATGAACAGTGAGTTACCAGATGAATTGATTGCCAAAAAGCTTTCCGGAAACATTTCGGAACAGGAAGATGCTATGCTGAGTAAGTGGCTGGGCGAAGCGCGCGAAAACGCCGATGCCTTCGAAAAAGCACAGCAGGCCTGGGGTTTAACCTTGCAGCACACCGTAGTTGCCGATACGGATGCCGCCTGGAACAAACTAAAAGGCGCAATTGATGCAGAGCAGCAAAGTGGCGTAGTTAAAATGCGCCCTATGCAACAGGTATGGCGCATAGCAGCGGCCATTGTGCTGATACTGGGTGCAGGCTTTTTATTTAATACCTTTTTAAACCAGCCGCAATTAAAAACAATTGCTTCTGCCAATAAGCCAATAAAAGTAGAGTTGCCCGATAAATCGGTGGCCTGGTTAAACAGGAACAGCGAAATAACTTTTGACGAAAAGTTTAAGGGCAACAAGCGGGAGGTAAAATTGCAGGGCGAGGCGTTTTTTGAAGTGGTACATAACGAGAAACAGCCCTTTATTATTACGGCTAACCATACGATTACCGAAGATATAGGCACCTCGTTTAATGTGCGTGCTATCAAGGAAGAAGAACGCGTAGAAGTAACCGTTGCTACCGGCGAAGTAGCGCTAAGCGAGGCAGGCGATAAAAGTAAAATTTATCTTATGCCCGGCGATAAAGGAGTTTTTGAAGCGGCTACTCACCGGCTAAGTTCGGTAAAAAACAGCGACCCCAATTTTATGGCCTGGAAAACCAACAAACTGGTGTTTGATAAAAATAGTTTGAGCGATGTGGCGGCAACCCTTGGCAAGTACTATAACACCGGCTTTGAGGTAAACAGTGATGCGGCACAAATCCTGTTTACCGGTACGTTTGACCATGCCAGTATTGAAGATGCAATCCGGATATTAGAAACATCAACCGGCACCCAAATTACCAGGCAAACAAAAGGCTATAGTATTTCAATTAAGTAGTCTATCCAATTTCTTAATTTTAAAATGATATAAAAAAATGAAACCCATTTTTGCAGCTATTTTTTTGCTTATAACGCAACTGGCTTACAGCCAGATTGAGGGCAAACTAATAAGCGTACACTATAACAACCAAAGCGCTGAAGAGGTGCTGAAAGACTTGCAGCAGAAGGAAAACATTTCTTTCTCGTATGCTCCTTCTTTACTTCCGCTAAGCAAAAAAATAAGCCTTAACGCCGATAATAAACCGGTTAAGCAAATAATAGATGAGCTGGCTAAAAAGCTGGAAGTAAGCTATGAGGTTATAAATAACCAAATAGTTTTTAAGGCAAAGCCAAAAGAAAAAACTGCCCCCAAACAAAACATACGCGGGCAGGTAATTGACGAAACCACCCAACGGCCTTTAGAGGGGGCCATAGTAAAAGTGCTGAATACCGACCCTCTGCTGGCCGCAGTAACCGATAGCGGCGGTAACTTTAAAATTGCCGATGTACCGCTGGGCAGAAAAAGCTTAAGCATTACTTTTTTAGGTTACAACGAAAAACTGATACCCGATATAGTTTTAGATGGCGCAAAAGAACTTGTAATAAGCGCACCCATGAAAGATGCGGGAATTAAAATAGGCGAGGTAACTGTTTCTTCTAATACTCGTGGCGAGGCCCAGAATATGATGGCTACAATTAGCGCCACCTCTATAACTGTTGAAGAGACAAAGCGTTTTGTTGCTGCAGCTTTCGACCCTGCGCGTGTGGCTTTAAATTATGCCGGTGTTGCCAGCAATGGCGATATGAATAACGAGTTGGTAGTACGGGGCAATTCGCCCAAAGGTGTACTATACCGCATGGAAGGAGTAGAAATTATTAACCCCAATCACTTTAGCGCTCTAGGCTCTACCGGTGGGCCTATTAGCATGCTTAGCAGCAGCACCCTGGCCAGTTGCGATTTTTACACGGGGGCCTTTCCGGCCGAAATTGGTAATGCCTCGGCAGGGGTGATGGATTTAAAATTACGCAGTGGCAATAGCGAAAAACGCGAGCACTCGTTTATGATTGGGGTATTGGGTATAGAGGCTGCTACGGAGGGTTATTTTACAAAAAAATCGGCGGCCAGTTACATTGTAAACTACCGGTACTCTACCCTGGGGCTAATGTCGAAATTTATAAAAAGTGCGCAGGGCACCTTACCCGATTACCAGGATTTAAGCTTTAAGGTAAATGTTCCCACCAAAAAAGCGGGCACCTTTTCGGTATGGGGTATTATGGGCAAAAGCCAGTCTAAACACAGCGTTACGCAAGATACTTCCAAGTGGGAAACTCTTTTCGACCGCAGCGAATTTAAAAGTGTTGGTTTAAAAGGAGCTTATGGCATTTCGCACAAAATTATCTTATCCAAAAAATCTTACCTGCAGTCAACGGTTTCATACTCCGGCGAAGCCAGAAATGAAAAACAATACAACTGGTATTACGATTCTGTTTTTACAAAAATACCGGCGGCCGATATCTCCATAAAAAATCATTATGTAAGGGTTAGCGAATTGTATAACTTAAAGCTAACCGACCGAAGCACCTTGCGCACCGGCCTTATTATTTCCAGTATAGGTTTCGATTATAAGTTTCGCGACACCAATACCGATAGCAACATAACTTATACCCGTTACGCGGGCAAAGGCTGGAGCCAGCAAATACAGGCTTATGCGCAGTGGCAACAACTAATTGGCCAACGCTGGACTTTTGATGGTGGCCTGCACCTGAATTACCTGGCCTTAAACAATACTTACTCTATTGAACCACGCGCAGCTGTGCGCTACAAAATTGCCTCTAACCAAAATATAGGCTTAGCCAGCGGCATTCACTCTAAACCCGAAGACCTTTCGACCCTGCTTTATAATTATAAAACCGAAGGTGGAACTACCGTAGAGCCCAACAAAAATTTATTAATGCCCAAAGCTTACCACGTAGTACTGGGTTACGATTTAACCTTTTTCAAAGATTTTCAATTTAAGGCCGAGGCCTATTTTCAATACCTGTTCCATCAGGGTATAGACGCCAACCCCAATAGTGCCATAGGGCTAATGAACGCCACTAATTTTTCGTACCTGTTTGGCGCCAATAATGTGCAGTTTGTAAGCAAAGGCACTGGTATTAACTACGGCCTTGACATTACGGTACAAAAGTTCTTTTCGAAGAACTATTACTTTCTGGTTACCGGTTCATTTTTTAACAGCACTTATAAAACCCTTGGTGGCAAAACCTACGGCACACCTTACAACAGAAACTACACCGCTAATTTTATGGGCGGTAAAGAATTTAGGATAGGTAAAAACAAGGCCAGCGTTATAGGCCTTAACGCAAAAATTTTAATAATGGGCGGCAACCGCTATACACCGTTAGATGAAGTCCAATCAATAGCGCAAAACCAATATGTTGAAGATGTAAGACGTATTAACCAGGCACGGTCACCACTTTACTTCCGCTTCGATTTTGGGGTTAGCTATAAGGTAAACTACAAAAAAACAACGCACACGCTTATGCTCGACATTCAAAATGTTACCAACTACCAAAACATACAAAGCCAATACTACGAAGAGAAAACGAAGAGTATTAAATATCTTTATCAGCAGGGCCTGTTACCTTTATTTAATTACCGGTTGGAGTTTTCTACGAAGTAAGCAGCCCCTCTAAATATTCTCTTTTAGCAGCCAACAAATTTAGTCATCCGATGAATCCCTCGTAATAAAGCCGAATCGCATTAGCCGATATCTTTGCAAAATTCATCGGATGACTTGACAGTCTTGCCCCTTAAAATTTAAACAGCCAATACAAATTTTGTATTGGCTGTTTAAGTCTTCCCCTTTAGGGGAGATTTAGAGGGGTTTTACTTCGCCTTTGCCCAACCCATAGTAAGGGTTACGGCTTTTTTCCAACCGGCGTACAGTTTTTCTTTATCGGCGGCTTTCATTTCCGGTTTAAACTGCCGGTCTAGTTTCCATTGCTTAACTATGTTGGGCTTTTTATAAAAGCCAACAGCTAAACCGGCTAAGTAAGCTGCACCCAGGGCTGTGGTTTCGGTAACCTTAGGGCGCTCTACCGGCACACCTAATATATCGCTCTGAAACTGCATTAAGAAGTTGTTGGCACAAGCGCCGCCATCCACCCGCAGCGATTTTAATTTAATGCCGCTATCCTGCTGCATAGCCGTAAGCACATCGCGGGTTTGGTAAGCTATTGATTCCAGCGTGGCTCGTGTTAAGTGCGATTTAGTTGTGCCACGTGTTAAGCCAAACACACTACCACGGGCTTCCATATCCCAATAGGGTGCGCCCAAGCCAGAGAATGCCGGTACGACGTATACCCCATCGGAACTTTCTACGGAGTTAGCGTGGTACTCTGAGTCTCCGGCGTTGTCAATTACTTTTAAGCCATCGCGCAGCCATTGCACGGCTGCACCGGCAATAAATATGCTGCCCTCTAAGGCATATTCTACTTTGCCACCAATGCCCCAGGCAATAGTGGTTATCAGTCCGTTTTTACTTTTTACCAGTTTGTTGCCGGTGTTCATTAACATAAAGCAGCCGGTACCATAGGTGTTTTTAGCCATACCGCCATTAAAGCAGGTTTGTCCAAACAAAGCAGCTTGCTGGTCGCCGGCTATGCCCGCTATAGGTATTTCTACATCGAAGATGCCACGGTGGGTAAAGCCATATATGCGGCTGCTATCGGTTACGTAAGGCAACATTAGCGATGGCACCTCTAAGGCTTCAAGCATCTTAGGGTCCCACTTTAAGGTTTTAATGTTAAACAGCATGGTGCGGCTGGCATTGCTGTAGTCGGTTACGTGCAGGCTGCCGTCGGTTAGTTTCCAAATCAGCCAGCTATCGATGGTGCCAAAAAGCAACTCTCCTACTTCGGCTTTTTTTCGCGCACCTTTTACGTTATCCAGTATCCACTTTATTTTACTACCCGAAAAATAGGCGTCTATTACCAGGCCGGTAGTTTCGCGCACATGTTTTTCGAGGCCCTTCTTTTTAAGGCCATCGCAAATTTCGGCAGTTCTTCTATCCTGCCACACAATGGCGTTGTGAATGGGCGTGCCGGTGCGCTTATCCCACACTACAGTGGTTTCGCGCTGGTTGGTTATGCCTATGCTGGCTATCTGGCTGGCCGATATACCGGCGTTGCGGATGGCCTCTTTAGCAGTATATAACTGCGAGTTCCAAATTTCTTCGGGGTCATGTTCTACCCAACCCGGCTTTGGAAAGATTTGTGAGAATTCTTTTTGAGCCATGGCTACTACGCCTCCCTGGTCATCAAAAATGATTGAACGGGAACTGGTAGTACCCTGGTCTAAAGCCAGCACGTACTTTCTGTTATCTGCCATTGTGGTTGGTTTGATTAACGGAATTGAATAATTTAGCTTCAACTAAAATAGAAAGAGTTAATACTCAATCAAATATTTGATAACATTTTTTGTTCTCATTCCGCCCCCTGGTTTTAGCCCGGCGGTTTGTATTTAGCAGGCTGGCAGCCCGTGTTTGAACAAAAATCCGATTTAGAACATATTATATATGAAAAAAGGCAGACAAATAAGGCTGATAGAGGTAAAGAGTGAAATAGGCGCAGGCACCCGCGGGGCAAGCCTGGGGGTAGATGCCGTTAAAATTGCGGCCCTCGATTACCGCAGCAACTTTTTTAAAACGCACCGCAGCCTAAACATACCCGACGATAATGCCGCCCTGTATGGCATGATAGAAAGCCGCTACGCCAAGCGCCTTAGAAGCGTACTTAAGATGTATGAGCGAATTGGTGCCGCCGTGCGCGACTCGTTGAAAGACGGCAAGTTTCCAATTATCTTGGCGGGCGACCACAGCAATGCGGGCGGCACTATAGCAGGCATACGCATGGCGTACCCCGATAGCCGACTGGGTGTAATATGGATAGATGCCCACTGCGACCTGCACAGCCCTTATACCACGCCCTCGGGCAATATGCACGGCATGCCGCTAGCTGTCTCGTTGGCTGAGGACAATATAGAGAACAAGGTAAATGACCTTGATTTTGAAACCATTGAGCTTTGGGAGCGGCTTAAAAACGTGGGCGATATAATGCCCAAAGTAGAGTACCGCGACCTGCTGTTTATGACCCTGCGCGACTTTGAAGAGCAGGAAGGCTACCTGATAAAGCAGCACCGCGTAAAGAACTTTACCACCAGCGAGATTAGAAAAACAGGCGTTACCAAAATTTGCCGCGAAGCACTTAAGCATCTTACCCACTGCGATAAAATATACATAAGCTTTGATGTAGATGCCCTTGACCCAAGCATTAGCCGTGGCACGGGCACCCCTGTAAAGGGCGGCATTAACGAGCGCGAGGCCGCCGACATTATATTAGAGCTGGTACAGAACGAGCGCGTTTGCTGCCTTGAGTTTACCGAAATAAACCCTACCCTGGATAGCGAAAATGTAATGGCCGAAACGGTGTTTGAAATACTGCAAAAAGTGGCCAGACAGGTGGAGATTATATAGCCTGACTGAATTGTTAAAATAAAATCATGGTTAACATATTTTCGCGTGTTAACCTTTTAAAGCATTAATAGTCAATTATTTAATTTTTGCGTGTTAACCATGATTGGTTTTTAACAAATGCGCTTATGCCCCTAAAAGTAATATCTGGCTTTAATAATACATAGGGGCTGCGGGGCATGTGTAAATGCAAAACAGCCGGGCACCCGCGAGGGATGCCCCTACAACAGCCAACGGCCGAAAGATAAGATCCTTCTGGTTGCAGAGCGCTTCGACTCCGCTCAGCGTGACATTTGCTCTCCCCCAAAAACACCAATAGCCCCTTGCGGAGCTATTGGCTTAGTGTTTCAAATTCTTTATTTAATAATTACATGCTAAGTGCTTTGTTGCTGTAGCGCTTGCGTTCGTTTTCGGTAAGGTATACTTTACGTAAGCGGATAGAGATTGGTGTTACCTCTACATACTCATCTTCCTGTATGTATTCCATGCTTTCTTCCAGGCTCATTTTAATAGCCGGTGGTAAGCTCGATTTGTCATCGGTACCCGATGCACGGAAGTTGGTTAACTGCTTGGCTTGTACTACGTTTACCACTAAATCACCAGCTTTGGTATACTCGCCAATTATCTGGCCTTCGTAAATATCTACACCCGGCTCTATAAAGAATTTACCACGGTCGGCCAGTTTATCCATTGAGTAAGCTGTTGCACGTCCGCCTTCTTTAGCCAAAATAGTTCCGTTAATGCGCGAAGGTATATCGCCGCGCATTGGCTGATACTCTTTAAAGCGGTGGGCCATAATAGCCTCGCCTGCAGTAGTGTTTAATATAAGGGTACGCAAACCAATTAACCCGCGGCTTGGCACTTCAAACTCAATGTGCATCATGTCGCCCTTCGGTTCCATTACCAGCAAGTCGCCTTTGCGCTGGGTTACCAGCTCAATACATTTTCCAGCTACACCTTCAGGTGCATCGATGGTTAAAATTTCAACCGGCTCGTGCTTCTGTCCGTTTATTTCTTTTATTAATACGCGCGGGTTACCAATACTTAACTCGTATCCTTCGCGGCGCATAGTTTCAATAAGTACACTTAAGTGAAGGATACCACGGCCAAACACATTAAATTTCTCAGGCGATTCGGTATCTTCTACACGCAGGGCCAGGTTTTTCTCTAACTCTTTGTATAAACGCTCGCGTATTTTTTGCGAGGTAACGTGCTTACCTTCTTTACCAAAAAACGGTGAGGTGTTAGTGGTAATAATCATACTCATGGTAGGCTCATCGATGTGTATCGGCTTCATCGCTTCCGGTTTTTCAATATCGGCAATGGTGTCGCCAATATCAAAACCTTCTACACCCAGCACAGCACAAATATCGCCGCAGTTTACCTTCTCTACTTTCAATTTACCAAGCCCGCTAAATACGTAAAGTTCTTTTACCTTACTTTTTACCTGCGTGCCATCGCGTTTCATAAGCATAACCTGCTGGCCGCTGGTAATGCTGCCACGGGTAATACGGCCAATAGCTATACGGCCAAGGTAAGATGAGTAATCTAACGAGGTAATTTGCATTTGTATAGTACCATCTTCAACTTCCGGACCTGGTATATGCTCTACTATAGTATCTAATAAGTAAGTTACATCTTCGGCAGGGGTTTTCCAGTCGGCGCCCATCCAGCCACGCTTAGCCGAACCATAAACGGTAGGGAACTCCAGCTGTTGCTCATTAGCATTTAAGTGAAACATCAAATCAAATACACTTTCGTGTACTTCATCAGGGCGGCAGTTTTCTTTATCTACCTTGTTTATTACCAGCACAGGTTTTTTGCCCAGGGCAATAGCCTTGCTAAGTACGTAGCGCGTTTGTGGCATAGGGCCTTCAAAAGCATCTACTAACAATAACACGCCATCGGCCATGTTTAATACGCGCTCAACCTCGCCGCCAAAGTCGGCGTGGCCCGGAGTATCAATAATGTTAATTTTTATACCCTTGTATTCAACCGAAACGTTTTTGGCCAAAATGGTAATTCCACGCTCTCTTTCAAGGTCGTTATTATCCAATATCAGCTCTCCCGTTGCCTGGTTATCGCGAAAAAGCGAACACTGGTGAAGAATCTTGTCTACTAAAGTTGTTTTACCGTGATCGACGTGCGCGATGATGGCAATGTTTCGGATGTTCTGGTTACGCATAATTTATTTAGGAGGCGCGAAAGTAATCAAATAGCACGACAAGTACACTATGTTGGTAGCTTTGCCCGATAACATTACGTTTGTATTGCATTAAAATAACAAAGCAATGGCCCTGATACTGCATATAGAAACAGCCACCCCCGTTTGCTCAGTTTGCCTGGCAAATGATGGCCAAGTGATTGATTACAGGGAAGATACACAAGCTAACAGCCATGCCAGGCTGGTAACTGTATTTATAGAAGATATGCTGCGCGGCAATAAAGTTATTTTTAACGATTTAGATGCCATTGCCGTTAGCTCGGGCCCGGGCTCGTATACAGGTTTGCGCATTGGCACCTCGGTAGCCAAGGGTTTGTGCCTGGCTTTAGGCAAACCATTAATTGCAGTGCCTACCTTGCAGGCCCTGGCAGCACAAATACAGCACGAATGCAACGATAGCGATGCTTATTTTATGCCCGTTTTAGATGCCCGCAGGTTAGATGTTTACACAGCTATCTACAATTTTTCGTTAAATGAAGTTATAAAAACAGCTTGTGTAACTTTGGGGAATGATTTTGAAAACAGCTTAAACGAATTTAATAAAATTATAATAGGTGGAAACGCTAAAGACAAATGCAAAGAGCTATTAAAATTGTCAACGTTAGAGTATGCAACCGTTACCAATACCGATTCGCGTTTTATGGTTCATATCGCTTTGAAAAAATATATGAAAAAAGAGTATGAAAACCTGGCTTATTTCGAGCCCAATTATTTAAAGGAGTTTTCGGCTCAAACCAAGGGCAGGCAAGGGGTTTAGCATCACAAACAATCACAAAAAAAGTTTTTCGTTTCCCCATTTTCACTACTTTTATTTTTCAAAATACTGATTTATGGCCAAACAAAAATTAGGCAAAGAGGCACTTGTGATTACAAAGGATAATGGGAGAGATCAGATCCATTTGGATTACGGAAAATTAAAAAAGGCTGTGTTAACGCTACGCGCTATTAACCATCCGTTAAGAAAAAAGTTGATTTCATTACTGGAAGACAGACGTAAAATGACTGTTACAGAAATATACAACTTATTGAAAATTGAGCAGTCGGTAGCATCGCAGCATCTCGCTATCCTTCGCCGTGCAGAAATAGTAACTACCAAGCGCGAAGGCAAGTTTATTTTTTACGGAGTAAACAAAAGACGCATAGCTGAAATAACCGAACTGGTTGAAGAGCTGGCTAAAGAATCTTAAGCAACCCACTTGTTTAGATGTTTTAGTGCCTCTGCCTTAAATAAGGCAGGTTAAGGGAGTGTGTGCATACATGGCTTCAGCTAAAGCTGGAAATAGCCAAATATAAACCTCACTAAATCCCTCCTTCCCGACAGGTCGGGATGAAACAAAAGGAGGGACTTTAACAGCCAGTGAAACGCTGAACACATGCGTTTATGTTCCTTCTCCTTTAGGAGAAGGTGCCGAAGGCGGATGAGGTTTGCATTGGCTGCTATGTACTTACCGCTAACTTAAATACCTTTGCGCCCTTAATTTTTAGCCATGCAAGCAGTTAACGCCAGCCAGTTTAAAGCCCTTATAGAAGAAGGATACTATATTATAGATACCCGCAAGCCCGAAATTTTTTGCGATGGGTTTATAGAGGAATCTGTATCAGTACCCTTTGATGATAATTTTATTACCACTTTAAACGACCTTACCGAGCCGGGGCAAAAAATAGTAGTTGTAACAGACCCGGCCGATACCGCTGCTGTTTTTAAAGCTATAAAGGGTGCAGCCACAGTAAGCGCCGAAGCTTTTTTAGAGGGTGGCTTTGCTGCCTGGAGTGCCGCAGGCTATGGTGTAGATATGCTTATAAGTATAGATGCTGATGAGTTTGCGATGGATTACCAATATGATGAGTTTTACCTGGTAGATATACGCAGCAAAGATGATTTTGCACAAGAGCATGCCGAAGATGCTGAAAACATTGTACTAAACGATTTAGAGCAGATACTTACCGAATTTGATACGGCCGATAGCTATTATGTATATGGCAACACCGCTGCCGAGGCTATTACTGCAGCATCAGTATTTAAAAAAACAGGCTTTAACCGCATACGCCCCGTTGCGGCTGACTATGAAGCTATTAAGGCTACAAAAATTCCGTTTTTTAAGCTTAAAAAAGATAAAGCGGGTAGCGATTTTTCGAGCAACTAAGCATTTTAATTATATCTGTTTAGCGCCGGTATAGTACACTTGTGGTTTATTATACTACCTTTGCGGCGCGTTAAGAAAAACGCTACATCACACGGGTTAAGTGTGAGATGCTGACCAGCAAGGGCTAATCTCCTCATTCAGTCTTCTCTCCAAAAATTCGGTGGTCGCCGAAATTTATTTTTAAAAATTATTGCCTGTGTAATCAATTTGTTTTGATGCATTGGCAGCAAAACAAACAACATGGACATGGAAAAATTTCGTGTGCTCGGCCTTAGCGAGAACACAGTAGCCGCTTTAGAAAAAAAGGGCTGGGAAACACCTTCGACAATTCAAGAGCGTGTAATACCAATTTTATTAAAAGATGAAAAAGATGTAGTGGGCCAGGCCCAAACCGGTACCGGTAAAACCGGTGCATTTGGTTTGCCGCTTATTGATAAGCTGGATGATACATCGAAAAAAGTGCAGGCACTTATTATGTGCCCTACTCGCGAGTTAGCCATACAGGTAGCCGAAGAGATATCTTCATTTAAAGGCAGCAAACGCCTTTGGGTACAGTCGGTTTACGGCGGTGCAAGTTTTAGCACACAAGCACGTGCTATTGAAAAAGGCGCACAAATTATTGTAGGTACACCGGGCCGTATACGCGACCACATTGAGCGTAAAACATTAAAGCTGGATGCTGTAACACACGTGGTATTAGATGAGGCTGATGAGATGCTTAATATGGGCTTTGAAGAAGAAGTACGCGAAATATTAAAGAGCGTGCCCGAGAAGAAAAGAATGCTGCTGTTTAGCGCTACTATGCCACAGCCCATACTTAAAATTGCTAAAACTTTTATGGGCGAGTATGAACTGGTTGCCGTAGAAAAGAAGCAAATGACCATTGAGCTGGTTGACCAGATTTACTTTGAAGTGCGCGACCATGACCGCTTTGAAACCCTTTGCCGCATTATAGATACTGAACCTGAATTTTATGGTATAGTATTTTGCCGCACCAAGGCCGATACGGATATTGTTGCCGATAAGTTGGTAGATAAAGGCTACGACGCCGAAGCAATACATGGCGATGTAACACAAAACCAGCGCGAGCTTACCCTTAAAAAGTTTAAACTTAAAAAGGTAACCATACTGGTAGCTACCGATGTAGCCGCCCGTGGTATTGATGTGAACGATTTAACGCACGTAGTTAACTATAACTTACCGCAAGACCCTGAGGCTTACGTACACCGCATTGGCCGTACCGGCCGCGCCGGTAAGCACGGTACTGCTATATCTATAATAAGCAGCAGCGAGCGCCGCGATTTATTGTTTATACAAAAAATTGTACGCACCGAAATTAAACGCGAAGAGGTTCCGGGTGTTGACGAAGTAATACAGGTTAAAAAGGCAAAACTTAAAACCGATTTAATGAATTTGCTGGAGCACAAAAGCGCCAGCGATTACTTAGCCCTTGCACAGGAGTTGTTAGAAGACGACCGCGAAGCAGTACAAGTACTATCGGCTATACTTAACTATACTTTTAAGGATACTTTAAAAGAAAGCAGCTACCGCGAGGTAGGTAAAAGCAGCCCTGCAGCAGGCGGCGTAGGTAACAACCAGGCACGCTTGTTTGTAGCCAAAGGCCACACCAGCAGCATGAACGCCGCAAAGGTGGCTGAGTTTGTAGCCAGCGAAGCAGGCATAGACCCACAGGTAATACATGATGTGCGCGTTTACGATAACTTCTCTTTTATCACTTTGCCGGCAGAACAGGCTGAAATAGTATTGGCTGTGTTTACCAAAAGCAAAGTGGGTGGAAAATCATTAGTTACCCGCGCTAAAGAAAAAGATGGCGGCGGTGGCTTTGGAGCAGCAAGACGCGGCGAAGGCGGCGGTGGCGGCTACAAGAAATCTTCGAGCTTTGGCGGCGAGAAGAAATCGTTTGGCGACCGTGACCGTAAACCATACAGCAGCGACCGTAAAGAAGGCGGAGAGCGCCGCGGCAGCGAACGCAAAGAGTTTGGCGAAAAAAGAGAATTCGTTAAGAAGGAGTTCGTTAAAAAGGAATTTGTAAAGAAAGAGTTTGCCACCAGCGATAGCAGCGATGCTAAGCCACTACGCAAACGCGAAAACAAATTAACCGACTACCTTGAAAAGAAACCAGCAACCGAAACTAAACCTTCGAAGAAAAAGAATGAAGGCGGCGAGTTGGATTCGTTTATGAAAAAATTCAGCGACGACGATTTGAGCTGGTAGACTAATAGTAAAGAGTAGTTAGTATTAAGTAAATAGATAACAGCCAATACAAATACTAATTACAGTTTTAAAATACAAAGGCCCCGTTTTAGCGGGGCCTTTTTTATTGGTGTAAGTTGACTATTACTATAGTTGATTAGAATACAGCTTTGGCTATCTCTATGGTGGCCTCGCTGCGGCTCATGGTGTAATAGTGTAAGCAAGGCACCCCTGCTGCTTTCAGCTCCTTACTTTGCTGTATGGCCCACTCTATACCCAGGCGTTTAACGGCTTTATCATCTGCACATTTTTCAACTTCATTCGCTAACTCCTCCGGAATATCGATATGGAAAATACGCGATAAAGAAGATAGCTGTGCCTTTTGTGCAATAGGCTTAATACCCGGAATGATAGGAATAGTGATGCCCGCAGCGCGGCACTTATCTACAAACTCAAAATACTTTTTGTTGTCGAAAAACATTTGTGTAACCATATAATCGCTGCCACAATCTACCTTGTGCTTCAGCCACTTTAAATCGCTGTTAAGGTTAGGGGCTTCGAAATGTTTTTCGGGGTAAGCCGCAACACCAATACAGAAATTGGTTTTCATTTCGTTTTCGGTTTCCTCGTGCAAAAATTTGCCCTTGTTCATATTGGCAACCTGTAGCACCAGGTCGCTGGCATATTTATATGCCGATGTCTTACTCGCTTTTTGGCTTTTATCGGCATCGCCTTGTAGCAGCAATACGTTATTTATACCTAAGTAGTAAAGTGTAAATAAGGCATCTTCGGTTTCTTCGGGGGTAAAGCCGCCGCATACCAAATGCGGCACGGTATCTACATTAAAACGGCCTTTAAGGGCGGCGCAAATACCTACTGTACCTGGGCGCTTGCGCAGGGGCACTTCTTCTATTAATCCATCCGCCCTCTTTTTGTAAATTATCTCCTCGCGGTGGTACGTTACATCAATAAAAGGTGGCTTAAACTCCATTAAGGGTTCTATCACCTTTATTAAATCATCAATGGTTTTTCCTTTTTGCGGTGGTAACACTTCTATAGAAAAAAGTGTTTTGCCCTGGGCTGTGGCTATGTGTTCGGTTACTTTCATTTGGCTCTGTTAATGTTTCAATTGGCAAATGGAATCAATCTTGTTTTAAAACTGTTTATAGGTGCAAGATTGATTTCATTAGGGGGCGAATGTAAACAACGATTTTAATTATAGGTAAACCTGACTATATTTGCCCAGCTCTTTGATTCATTGCTTATCAAGAAAGACTGAGGGACAGGCCCTATGAAGTCTTGACAACCATCCTATGCAAATAGGAAAGGTGCCAATTCCTGACAGATAAGAGAACCAAAATTCTCGCCCTGCCAAATCAATACTTCTTGATACCCACTGCATCAAAATTAATTTGAGAGAGAAACTATAGACTTATGAGTAAGAACATTTCCAAACTGGAACAGGAACTTAAAAAGCGTATTTTGGTTTTAGACGGTGCCATGGGCACTATGATACAGCGCTATACTTTAGACGAAGCGGCTTTTCGCGGCGAACTACTTAAAGACCATGCGCACGACTTACGTGGCAATAACGATTTGCTAAGCATTACCCAGCCGCAGATAATAAAAGAGATACACGCGCAATACTTAGAGGCGGGTGCCGATATTATAGAAACCAATACTTTCTCATCTACCACCATAGCCCAGGCCGATTATAAGCTGGAGCATTTAGCCTATGAGCTGAACTTTCAATCGGCAAAAATTGCTAAAGAAGTAGCTGAAGAGTTTACTAAAAAAGACCCTTCTAAACCGCGCTTTGTAGCAGGTGCCTTTGGCCCTACTAACCGCACGGCTTCTATTTCGCCGGATGTAAATAACCCCGGCTACCGGGCAGTTACCTTCGATGATTTAGTAGTTGCCTATAGCGAACAGGCCCACGGCCTGATTGATGGCGGTGCTGATTGGCTATTGGTAGAAACCGTGTTTGATACACTTAACTGTAAGGCCGCCTTGTTTGCCATTATAAAGGTGCAGGAAGAAAAAGGCACTAACCTGCCTGTTTCGGTTTCGGGTACTATTACCGATGCCAGCGGACGGACCCTAAGCGGGCAAACCACGGAAGCCTTCTGGATTTCGATTAAGCATGCCAACCTGCTTTCGGTAGGCCTTAACTGTGCCCTGGGAGCTAAAGATATGCGCCCTTACCTGGAAACATTATCGAACGTGGCACACACGCTGGTAAGCGTTTACCCTAACGCCGGTCTGCCAAATGCCTTTGGTGGGTACGATGAAACACCGGTGATGATGGCTGAGGACATTGAAGATTTTTGTAAGAGCGGTTTTGTAAATATAGTTGGTGGTTGCTGTGGTACTACGCCCGACCACATACGCGAGTTTGCCCGCGTAGCCGGTAAGTATGCACCGCGCACTACCCCGCGCCGTATACCGTTTATGCAGCTAAGCGGCCTTGAGCCATTGACAATGACTGCCGAAAGCAACTTTATGAACGTAGGCGAGCGCACCAACGTTACCGGTTCGGCTAAGTTTTTAAAACTAGTTAAAGAAGATAAGTATGAAGATGCATTGGCCGTGGCCTTAGACCAGGTACAAGGCGGCGCGCAGGTGATAGATATAAACATGGATGAGGGGATGCTGGATGGCGAACAGGCAATGAAGAAATTCATCAACCTGGTAGCCTCTGAACCCGACATTGCCAAGGCGCCCATAATGGTAGATAGCTCAAAATTTCACATTATAGAGGCTGGTTTAAAATGTTTGCAGGGCAAGGGTATAGTAAACTCTATATCGCTTAAAGGCGGAGAGGAAGAGTTTGTAAAGCAGGCGCGACTTATACGCAACTATGGCGCAGCAGTAATTGTAATGGCCTTTGACGAAAAGGGCCAGGCTGATAGCTACGAACGCCGCATAGAAATTTGCGAGCGCAGCTATAAAATACTTACCGAGCAGGTAAACTTTCCGGCAGAGGATATCATTTTCGACCCGAATATTTTTCCGGTGGCAACGGGTATGGAAGAACACCGCCAAAATGCGATGGATTTTTTCCGTGCTACCAAATGGATAAAAGAAAACCTGCCGCATGCCCACATTAGCGGTGGTGTAAGTAATGTAAGCTTCTCTTTCCGCGGCAACAATGCCGTGCGCGAGGCTATGCACTCGGTGTTTTTATATCACGCTATTAAAAACGGTATGGACATGGGCATTGTAAACCCTACCATGCTGGAGGTATATGATGATATACCTAAAGATTTATTGGAGCATGTAGAAGATGTAATGCTTGACCGCCGCGAAGACGCTACAGAGCGCTTGTTAGCCTTTGCCGATACGGTTAAAAAGAAAGATAAAACCGAAGTAGTAAATGAAGAATGGCGCAACGGAACAGTTGAAGACAGACTGGCACATGCGCTTGTAAAAGGCATTGTAGAGTTTATTGATGCCGATACTGAGGAGGCCCGCCAGAAGTATAACAAACCCTTAGAGATTATTGAAGGACCACTAATGGCCGGTATGAACATAGTGGGCGATTTGTTTGGCAGCGGTAAAATGTTTTTACCGCAGGTGGTAAAAAGCGCCCGCGTTATGAAAAAGGCCGTGGCGTATTTGTTGCCTTACCTGGAGGAAGAAAAAAAACGCACCGGTAATACAGCTAAGAACAATGGCAAAATATTACTGGCCACCGTTAAGGGCGATGTGCACGATATTGGAAAAAACATTGTAGGCGTGGTGTTGGCTTGCAACAACTACGAGATTATAGACATGGGCGTAATGGTGCCCGCCGATAAAATATTAGAGCGTGCCCGTGAAGAAGGGGCACAAATAATAGGGCTAAGCGGATTGATTACCCCATCGCTGGATGAAATGGTACACGTAGCAAAAGAGATGGAGCGATTAGGAATGAAACAACCGCTATTGATAGGCGGAGCCACTACCAGCAAGCTGCACACAGCTGTAAAGGTAGCACCGGGTTACAGCGGTAATGTAGTGCACGTACTGGATGCCAGCAAGGCGGTAACCGTAGCCAGCAGCCTGTTAAGTAAAGATGAGAGCGTTAATTTTGCCAACGCAGTAAAAGGCGAGTATGCCGAAATGCGCGAACTGCATGCCAACCGCAAAAGCGATGTAGAGTATGTAAGCCTTAAAGAGGCCCGCAAAAACAAACTGAAATTAGATTGGGCGAAAGAGGAAATTACCAAGCCAAATTTTATAGGTATAAAAGTATTTGATGATTACTCCTTAGCTGAGTTGGCAGAATATATTGATTGGTCGCCGTTTTTTAGCACCTGGGAAATGAGCGGTACTTATCCGCGTATTTTTGAAAGTGATAAGTACGGCAAGGAGGCTAAAAAATTATATAACGATGCGCAGGCACTTTTGAAAAAAGTGATTGACGAAAAATGGATAACTGCTAAAGGTGTAATCGGAATTTTTGAAGCGAAGAGCAACGGCGATGCAGTAGAACTGGCCAATGGCACCCGCTTTGATTTTATGCGGCAGCAAACGCAAAAGAACGGGCGCGCTAACTTCTGCCTGGCCGACTATGTAAGCCCCGATAAAGATTACTTTGGAACCTTTGCAGTAACCACCGGTATAGGCATTGAGAAGTGGATTGAGAAGTTTGAAAAAGACCACGACGATTATAACAGCATAATGCTAAAGGCACTGGCCGACCGCCTTGCCGAAGCCTTTGCAGAGCGCATGCACCAGTTAGTGCGAAAAGAACTTTGGGGCTATGCAGCAAATGAAACCCTAACCAACGAAGAACTGGTGCAGGAAAAATACCAGGGCATACGCCCGGCACCGGGCTACCCCGCTTGCCCCGACCATACCCTTAAGCCACAGATATGGGAGTTGATGGATGTAGAAAAAAACACCGGTATTAAACTAACCGAAAGCTATGCTATGTATCCAACGGCATCGGTTAGCGGTTTCTACTTTGCATCGCCGCACGTTAAATATTTTGGCGTAGGCAAAATTCAAAAGGACCAGGTAGAAGCATTAGCTGAAGCTAAAGGCATACCATTTGCCGAAATGGAAAGGTGGCTGGGATCTAATATTGCGTATTAAAGCTTAATTATCGGCAAACGCAATTTCAATCCAATCGGTACCGTTCCATATCAGGGTAAGCGTATCGCCTTCGGTAAGGTTGCGGTCGCCGCTGGTGTTGGTGTTGTTGGTTGCTGCGTTATCGGCAATACGCACACCATTTATACCACCGGTGGCAGTTGCCTCTATTACTAATACCTGCCCCATTGCCAAACCAACGCTTAGCGTAGCAATAGCCAAAGCCGGGCTCACGCTACTGGCAATGCGTATATAGCTGCGGTTGCCAACCGTTAAGGTAAAGTTAGCGCTGCAGCTTACATAAGCCGAGTCGAGACTAAGGCCACCATCAATTTCAAGGCTGGTGGCAGGTGTGGTAGTGCCGATACCTACGTTTACACTGGCGGTAGCCCCGTTTACTCCGTTAATACTACCCAGCACCATACTGTTGCTTGCGCCCACCAGAGCACTTGCCCCTATGGCGGTGGCGTTGGAAAAATTTGAAGAGCTTGCATCGGCATAGTGCCCCACGTAGGTGTTAAAGTTGCCTGTTTGATTGACGAAACCAGCCTGGTAGCCGAGGGCTGCATTTCCATCGCCGGTGCTATTGGCGTATAGCACATTGTAACCCACACCGGTATTTCTAAAACCACTGGTATTGGCATATAGAGAAAAGTACCCCAACGCCAGGTTAGAGTGGCCACTGCTATTATTATACATGCTATAATTACCAATGCCCAAGTTAAGCCGCGCACTGGTATCGTTAGTAATAACCGAACCATACATGGCATAATTGCCAATAGCCAGGTTGTTGGCCGTAACGTAAGATAATGCGGAGTTGTTTTTTAAATTATACATGGCCCTTAAACCAATAGCAATGCAGGAGCTAACATCATCCGCGTTCTTTAGCGCCGATGAACCAATGGCAATGTTGCGTATCCAGCCTAAATTATAGGCAGCCGAGTCGCCTATACCTATATTATCATACCATCCACCGCTAAGTAAAGCCATGGCATGGCTGCCTACGGCAACATTCCGTTCGCCCCTTGTTAAGCTATGCATAGCACGGTAACCCACCGCCACGTTATCGGTGGCATCGTTAAATGCTGATTGTACTCCGTTCATAGCATTAGACCCAACAGCCGTATTTCGTAAACCGGTTGAGGCGAATGTGCCCGCCGAATCGCCTATAAAAGTATTGTTGCCACCAGCAATAAGTAGCCCCGCCCGAAACCCCCACAAGGCATTATGCAGGGCATTATCTATTCTACCGCTGCGGATATTAAATACTCTTACGTTAAAGGGTACGTTATCGGTAGTGCCTATAAAATTAGTGCTAGCTAAAGTACCGGCATTACCGGTAAGCCCCCAGGCGTTTATCGAACCATCGGCGCCTGTTGCTCCTGTATTGCCGGTAGAACCGGTTATGCCGGTTGCTCCAGTAACCCCGGTTGCACCGGTTGCTCCAGCTACGCCGGTGATGCCTGTAGGGCCGGTATTGCCTGTAGCGCCAGCACTACCCGTTGGGCCTATTACTCCCTGTGCACCTGTTGCTCCGGTGCTGCCGGTAAAACCCGTTATGCCGGTTACTCCCGTAGCACCCGTGTTGCCCGCAACTCCTGCATTGCCGGTAGCGCCCGTGTTGCCCGTAGCCCCGGTTGCGCCTGTACGCCCGGTGCTGCCGGTTACCCCTGTAATTCCTGTTGGCCCGGTTACACCCGTGGCCCCGGTTAAACCGATATCTCCTGTATTGCCTGTGGCGCCGGTGCTGCCTGTCGGCCCGGTATTGCCTGTTGGTCCAGCGCTACCCGAACTCCATCCGGGTATACCGCTTGTAATAATAAGCACCTGCCCGTTTGTTCCATTAGGTATGGCTCTAAGATCACCGTTGTTGGAAACAAAAACCAATTTATCGGTGGTGGCTGCCGGTGATGCCACAAACGTCCCCCCGACCCCCAGGCCCTCAATGCGAATGGTATGCGTATTGCCGGCAATATGTAATCTGCGCAAGGGCGAAGCGATTCCTATCCCAACATTTCCAACACTATCAATTACCGCTCTTTCTGTGTTGTTAGTTCTAAACCTTACCGATACATTATCAGTAGTGCCGATAAAATGTGTGCCACTGTTGGTGCCACTGTTGCCTTTTGTTTTCCAAAAAGGAGTACCGGGGTTTTGGGTTTCGGCCTGTGCTAAAAGCCGGGTAAACGGAAGTGAAAAAACCAGAATTACTACACAAAATTTGGCCGCTATTACCATAGCTATACACGCTTTTAAAATCACACCTTTCATACGGCAGCGAAAGTGATTTTAACAAACTCGATTTTAGTACCAATTTTGAGAGCATTCTAATGTTTGTAAGACCTTTTTAGACGATTAAAAATAGTCTGAAACCCTCATTGGCACTGGGTTTAGCTAAAAAACCAAAAAGGTTTCTCAGTTAGGTTTCTATTGTGCCCATTTTTAAGCCTTCGGGCCTAAATTCCAGCTGGTAAGCGCAGGATTGTATCTTCACGTAATGAGAGATTTTACTTTCAATATAGAAACTGAAATTAACACCACCGCGAAAATTTTGTGGCAACACATTACGCAGATGAAGAATGTAAATGCAGAGTTAATGCCCTATGCTAAAATGACTTACCCTACCAGCAGAAGCGAAATAGCTAATAACGAAGTGCCATTGCAGCAGGTACTTTTTAAAAGTATAATTCTGCTATTTGGTTTTATACCAGTCGACCTACACTATTTAAGGCTGGATAAAATTGATGCCGGAACAGCCTTTTACGAAAACTCCTATTCTCTACAACATTATTATTGGAAACATACCCGAACTATTATAGAAAGCAATATGAAAGTGTTTGTGCGCGATGAGCTGCATTTTTCGCCGCGTATTTCATTTTTAGGCTATGTGCTTCTACCTATTTATAAAATGATATTTAGAAACAGGCACAGGCAATTGCAACAATATTTTGCCTGAAATCTTTACTTTCAGCAAATGAAACTGAAACGGAACGGTTTGCTGTTGCTTTTGTTTATGGCAGGCCTTTTCTCTTTTTCTCAAACCATGCGGTTTGAAAACCTCAACACCAGGAACGGACTTTCCTCTAATGAAATTACATGTATTTATGAGGACCATAGTCACTTTATATGGGTGGGTACGAAAGATGGATTGAATCGTTTTGATGGACGGATTTTCAAAACTTTCCGAAACAATCTTAAAGACACCAACTCCTTATCGGGCAACATTGTTGTAAGCATAGTGCAGGATAGGCAGAATGTTTTTTGGATTGCTACCAAAGATGGCGGGCTAACCCGCTTTGATGCCAGTGCACCTGCAGGAAAAGAATTCAGGCAGTTTAAGAACAACCCAAAGGACCCAAAATCGATTGCTACCAACCGCTTAAATTGTTTATACGATTGGGATGATAATTACCTGGTGATAGGAGCGGAAATAATGCCGGGTATTTTTTTAAACAAAAAAACCTTCGAGTTTACTTATTGGAATTTCGATGTTAGCAGTTTTCATCCCAAAACCGCTTCTCCAAAAGTTTCAGGAAAAGGAAACTGGATACACTACATGCTGGAGCATGAAGGGAAGCTTTATCTGAGCTTACTAACCAGTAGTAGTTTGTACCGGGTAGATAAAAATACCGGCGCTATGGAATACCTGCGTAATGGCCCCGGAAAATCACCCAGCACCACTAATTTTTTTATTGCCGATGGTAAAATATGGTCTGCCGGTTGGGATAATGATCTGTTTGTGCAGGAAAACCGGGAGGATGCAGAGCAGCGAAAAATTGGCGGCATAAACGATATGCTCAATTGCGTGTTGAACGTAAACAAGCTATTTGTACTCGCAGGCTCGCGAAGCTCCGGTTTGTTTTTAGTAAATAAGAAAACCGAACAACTCACCCCCTTCCGCAAAAATGTATTAGATCCCAATTCTATTCCTTCCAATAAAATAAACTGCCTTTTTAAAGATAGCCGCGGCATTATTTGGATAGGCACCGGTCGCGGGCTTGCCAAATACGATGTAAAAACATGGCTGTTTGTAGAAACGCCCTTTACCAATATCGATTACGATGGCACTACTTATTGCACTTACCGGTTTGCCGATGGCAGCGCAGCGGTTAACACAAACAAGGGTATGTTTTTGAGCGATGAATATCAACTGGAGTTTAAGAACCTGAAATTCATCAATCGCAAGCGCGAAATTGTACCCGATTGCCTGTTGCCCCTGGATGACGCCGATTTTTTACTGGGTACAGAAAGCGGCTTTTACCGGTGGGCAAAAGGCTCTCCCAAATTAGCGGAGCTGAATGTGGATGCAGCAAACTTTTACGATTGGACAATTTACCAGGTAAAGGAGATGCTATACGATTCGGTGCAGGGCACCCAGGGCGCGTGGTTGGCAGTGCTGGGCTACGGCGTGGTGTTTTACAGTTTCGACGATGGGCGATTGATACAGTTTATGCGCGAGAGTAAAAATCCTGCATCTATTGGCAGCACGATGGTACGCCGTATAGACATGGATAAGAGCGGCAACTTGTGGCTGGCCAGTGCCGGCGGTCTGTACATGCGTAAAAAGGGTACCCCGCTTTCTAAAAATGTTTTTACCGGTTATATAAACTTACCCGGTGACACAAATTCATTGCCGGTAAATGATGTTACCGATGTTTGGTGCAGTCGCGATGGCCATGTATGGGTAACTATGGGGGGGGGGGGGTTGGCCGAATTTGATGGAAAAAGGTTTATACAGTATGTGCCGGAAAACCCGGTTTCATCGCGCATATTTTTAGGTATGCATATAGATAAGCGCAACCGGATATGGATTATTACCAAAAACGGTCTGGAGGTTTTTGACCGCAGTAGTAAAAAGTTTTTCCATTTAAATGTAAACGACGGCTTTGCCAACACCAGCCTCTCCTTATTCTTTTCAAATGAAACCAACGGCACGGTAAGTTTTACATCGGGCAATAAGATGTATAGTTTTAAACCGGAGAAAATTGAATTCAGCACGGCCTTCCCCCCATTATATTTAACCGATATGAACGTGTTTGGCAAAAGCTTTTGGACAGATGCATTACACGGGGTTACCTACCTGAATTCGCGGGAGCGTTATGTAAACTTTAGTGTTAGCGCGTTGCAATTTACCTCCCCCGAAATGGTGAAGTTTCAGTACCGGTTAGAGGGGCTGGAGGACAATTGGAGTAACAGTGATGATGGCGAAATTAAATACACCAATCTGCCCTGGGGTCATTATAAATTACTGGTGCGGGTTACCAACCCGGCGGGCCAGTATGGCGGCGAAAAAATGCTGGCAGAGTTTGTTATAGCCACACCGTTTTACTATACCTGGTGGTTTATTGCTTTGTGCCTGCTGTTTGTAGCCTCTATGGCCTACTTGTTCTATCGCTACCGCATTCGTCAGCTTATGAAACTACAGGCCATACGCAACAAAATTGCACGCGATTTGCACGACGATATTGGCAGTACGCTGGGCAGCATATCTGTTTTTAGCGAAGCGGCACGCCAGTTGCTGGAGCAAAACAAGGCAGAGCGGGCACAAAACATGCTGGGTAAAATTGGCGATACCAGCCGCGAAATGATTGATAACATGAGCGATATTGTATGGAGTGTAAACCCTAAAAATGATTCGGCGAAACACCTGATTGAACGTATGCGCGTTTTTGCCGGCGACCTGGTTGCCTCATCGGAAATTGAGCTTGTATTTAATGCCGAAACCGGCGTTGAGGATTGGAAGCTTAGCATGGAGCAGCGCAAAAACATTTTCCTGATATTTAAAGAAACTGTTTACAACACTATCAAGTACTCGGGCACGCAAAAGCTTTTTGTAGAGGTTAAGCGCAGCCAGAAAAACCTGCTGTTTATTATAGCCGATAAGGGGAAGGGATTTGATGTAAATAACTACACCAGCAAAAATGGTAACGGCATAAAAAACATGCGCTTTCGGGCAGAAGAAGTAGGCGCCATTTACCAAATCGAATCTTCGCCGGCAGGCACTACCACCACCATAAAAGTTTAAAACTGCGCTACGCCCGCATAATGCACACTTTATTTTAGCAGGTGCAATAGCTATGTAACAATACCTGTTTTGTGCTTTAGCCTATTACTATGTACACAGCTTGTTTAGCGCACCAAGCCCCGAAACAAACTATAAGCTTTACAGTAAACTTTAGCAAATAGTTAAAATGAAAACCCTTGGCACTATACTTTTGAAATTGTTTAAGCCCGTTGCTGTGCTTAAGTATTTATTTGTGCCGTATATAGTAGTACAATCGCACGGCACTCAACAGTTTAATAAAATACCAGGCACCAACAAATTTACAGTGCAGGCTAAAACCGGCACCAAAGTTTTTAAGACCAGCCAATAGTTTTAGCTACTGCCCCATAAACTTCCCTCCTCTACTCCTCAATTAACTTACTGCTCCATTTTGTTTCACCCCATCGGGGGATACCCTGTGCGCAACACCTGGCGCACCTTTGCAGTAAACAAGGGCAAAACAAAAACAAAATGAAAAACTTAATCACTCTTGCAAAAAAGCTATTCAAACCCCTGGCAGTAGTAAAATATTTATGCTTTCCTTTTTTAATGGCGCAATCGCAGGGTACGGTAGATTTCAAAACAGTAACCGGCGGCGAAATAGTTACCGCACAGGTAGAAGTAGAAAACACCGTTTGGATGGCAACCAACAATGGTATTTACCAGGTAAACAAAACCAACGGCAAAACCACTCACCTAACTACCCAAAACTCGGTATTGCCTTCTAACCACATTACGGGTATATGCACCGCACCTAACGGCAACGTATATGCGGCTACCGACAATGGTATTTTCCGTTTCGATGGGTCGGCCTTTTTGGTTATCAGCACCGAAAACGCCAAACTGCCTACTAATAAATTTACAGCCATTGCCAGCGACGAACGAGGCCGACTTTTTGTGGGCACTAGTGGCCAGGGCCTGGTAATGCTGGAAGGCTACCGCTGCAAGGTTTTTAATAGCAATAACTCAGCTTTTACCAGCAACATTATCAACCACGTTTATTGCAACGATAACGGCCTTATTATTGCCGAACAGGCCAACGGAAATATAATGGTAATAGGCCTAAACAACATGGCACAAATTAGCCAGCCGCAAATAGATTTGGATGCAGTGGCCAAAAGAAACTAAACCAATATAACAGCTAATAAAACCGGTAGCTATTACAAAGCCCTGCCAGCGAGGAACGCGGCGGGGCTTTGTAATTTTTATTAAGGGGGAGGTTACCTTCTGATTTAAAATTTCATCCACCTCCGTTTCGCCAAAGGCGAAACACCTCCGCCAGCGGAGGACACTAACAGCCAACAGCCTTAGCACTAATTTTTTGAAGAATGGCGCAGACGTCAATCGCTGGCGGGGGAAAGGCTTCGGCGCTTTGGTCGGGACAGGGGGTGAATGAATTTGGCTTTGTTATAAACTAAACTCAACCTAAAACAAATAGGTCTTCGTAATTGCTAAAACTCTTTCACCCCATCGGGGGATACCCCTTGCGCAACAGTTAGCGCACATTTGCAGTAAACAGAGGCAAAACAAAAAACAAAAACAAAATGAAAAACTTAATCACTCTTGCAAAAGCCCTGTTCAAACCTTTAGCAGTAGTAAAATATTTATGCTTCCCGTTTATGATGGCCCAGGCACAAAGCGCGGTAGATTTTAAAGCCATTACAGGCGGTGAAAAAGTTACTGCGCAGGTAGAAGCAGGAAACACTGTTTGGATTGCCACTACCAACGGTATTTACCAGGTAAACAAAACCAACGGCAAAACCACACACCTAACTACCCAAAACTCGGTATTGCCTTCTAACAACGTAACAGGTATTTGCGCTACACCAAACGGCAATGTATATGCCGCTACGGCTAACGGTATTTTCCGTTTTGATGGTACCGCCTTTATGGTTATAAGCACCGAAAACGCCAAACTGCCTACCAATAATTTTACCGCTATTGCCTGCGACGAAAACGGACGCCTTTTTTTGGGAACTCAAAATTGTGGCCTTGTAATGATAGAAGGCTACCGCACCCAGGTGTTTAACAAAAACAACAGCGACCTAACCAGCAACAGCATCAAAACAGTTTACCAGGACGAAAACGGGCTTATAATAGCCGAACTTAGCAATGGTTACTTTGTAGCTATGGGCAGCAGCACTATGGTACTGATACCGAACCAAACCCCCGATTTAAATGCCACGGCAAAAGGATATTAATAGCACAGAACTTAGGTTCGCACAACCCGCCAGCGAGGAACGCTGCGGGATTTTGTGTTTTAGCAAAAGGAAATTTTCTTTACATAAAATTTAAAGTATGCCCGATATACGAATAACAATTTTCGACGACAATAAACGCTTCCGCGAAAGTGTGGGCATTTTATTTGAAACCAACCCCGGCTTTGAACTTGCCGGCACCTATCCCGATGTGCTAAATGTAATTGAGCATGTAGATGAAAGTAAGCCCGATGTGGTGCTTATGGATATTGACATGCCGGGCATAAACGGCATTAGCGCGGTAAAAAGCATACGCGAAAAGCACCCCGAATTGCCCATCATTATGCTAACCAGCTTTGATGAGGATGATAAAGTGTTTCAATCTATCTGCGCAGGGGCTATGGGTTACCTGCTAAAAAATACACCTCCGCAAAAACTGATAGAAGCTGTGCGCGAAGTAAATGATGGTGGCGCCCCCATGACACCCAGCATTGCGCGCAAAGTAATGTTCCACTTTCAGCAACCTGTGGTATCGGCCAACGATTACAATCTTACCGACCGCGAAAAAGAAGTGCTGGCACTTTTGGTAAAAGGCCTTTCGCTAAAAATGATTGCCGACCAATTATTCCTCGGTCGCGAAACTATTAAAACCCACATTAAAAAAATATACGGTAAACTGCATGTAAGCTGCGCTGCTGAGGCGGTTGCTAAAACACTGAACCAAAAGTTACTGGGGTAAGAACGGACGTACGGATTACATCAAATAAAAAAGGGAACCATTTTACAATGGCTCCCTTTTTTATTAGTGCTGGTTATTCTCAGTTTTATCTGCCAATAACAAAGCGACGATAAGTAGAGTAGTTATCGAGTTTCAATTCCAACACATAAACACCAGCGGCAAAAGTAGTAGTGTTTAAAGGTTGTTTAAAGCTGCCCGAGGCTGTCTGCTGCGATAGGTATACTAATTTACCCGTAGCATCGGTAACGCGTAATTGAACATTGTGTGTTTTAGTTAATTCCACATCTACATTCAATACGTCGCTGGCAGGGTTAGGATAAACCATAATAACTGTATTAGCCAGAGTGGCTTCTTCAATTCCACTAACTACCACATTGCCGCTGGCAGTAGCGGTGCATCCTTTGCTATCGGTTACAGTTACCGTAGCTGTGCCGGCAGCTAAACCGCTGGCAGTTGCCGTGGTTTGCGAGTTGTTCCAGTTGTAAGTGTAAGGGGTGTTGCCACCAGCCGGTGTAGCAGTTGCAGTACCGTTGCCCGTTGTAACGGCAACCGTAAGTGCTACTGGTTCTGTAACAGTGGTTGTTGCGCTAACGGTGCAACCGTTGCCATCGGTTACAGTAACTCTGTAAGCACCTGCTGTAAGGTTGCTTATAGTAGTGCCTGAATTTGTATTGCTCCAGCTATAAGTAAGCGCGCCTTGCCCGCCATTAGCACTTGCTGTAGCAGTACCGGTAGCAGCACCGGCGCAGGTAGCCGGCGTTGCACTAGCGGTTACAGAAATGGCAGAAGGTTGCGTAATAGTAACTGTATTTACTGCCGTGCACGAACGGCTATCGGTTACAGTAAGTGTATATGCACCGGCAGCTACATTGCTGATTGAGTTTTGCGAAGTTGAGTTGCTCCAGCCATACTGGTAAGGCCCGGTACCACCACCCACTGCTACACTCGCAGCGCCGTTTTGGCCACCATTGCAGGTTACATTGGTAACCGTAGGGTTAAAAGTGATAGCATCTGGCTGGGTAAGCGTTACTACGCGTGTAGCTGCACAGCCGCCGTTGTCGGTAACAATAACTGTATATGTGCCTGCTATAACACCCGTAATACTTGGGCTGGTGCTGTTGTTATTCCAAATATAGCTGTAAGGCTGCTGGCCACCACTTGGCACCGCTGTGGCCGAGCCATTGGTAGAACCGAAACAGGTTGGGTTATTTTGCAGTATGCTTAAGGTTGGTCCGTTTGAATTATTAATTGCGCCGGCTGCGGTAGCTGTGCAACCACCAGCCGTAACTGTTACATTGTAAATACCAGCAGCCAGAGAGCTTATAGTTGCCGTATTTCCACCATTTCCTCCGCTCCAGCTATAAGTGGTATTACCGTTATTGCCAGTTACAGTAGCTGTTGCACTGCCCGTGCTTGCGCCGCAGGTTGAATTAGTAGTTGAAACATTAACAGCCAAAGGCACTGCCGGTTGAGTAATAGTTCCGCTGGCTGTTTTTGAGCAACCGCTTCCATCGGTAACTGTAACCTGGTAAGTGCCTGCCGGTTGGTTACTAAGTGATGCTGTATTAGGGCCGGTGTTCCATGCATAGTTTATATTGCCGGTGGCGCCTGTAACCGTTGCTGTTACACTACCGGTGCTTTGACCGTAGCAGGTTACAGCAACCGCACTTACCGATACTGTAAAGTTTGCAGGCGAGGTTACAGTAGCCGATGCTGTAGCTGAACAACCTTTATCATCGGTAACCGTTACTACATAAGTGCCTGCGCCCAGGTTAGTAAGACTTGAGTTTGTGCTGCTATTGCTCCATAAATAAGTGTATGCTATAGTACCCCCTGTTACTGAAGTTGTAACCGAACCGGTGTTGCCCGAGCAACCTGTGTTGGTTGAGGAAGCGGTAACCGAAAGCGGTGCAGCTGGCTGAGTAACAACGGCCGAAGCGCTGGCCGAACATCCACCTGCATCGGTAGCTGTAACCGTTATAGCACCCGCACTAAGATTGGCAACCGTAGCTGAATTTCCTATTCCGCGGCTCCAGTTATACGTTACAGCGCCATTATTATTGGTAGGGTTAGCTGTAGCTATACCGGTACTGCCGCCAAAGCAGTTAACTGTACCGGTAGATATAGAAACAGCAATAGCGCTGCCCGAAGAAACCGAAACGCTGGCTGTGGCTGTGCAGCCTTTGCTATCGGTAGCTGTTACACGGTAATTACCCGCGGCCAGGTTGCTGATAGTTGCACCGGATGCACTATTGCTCCATACATATGTATAACCAGCAGTGCCACCGGTAGCGGTAGCCGTTGCTGTTCCGGTTGAACCGGTGCAGGTAGTTGCAGTTGCATTAGCCGATACAGTAAGTGCGGTTGAAGGCTGCGTAACATCAATAGTGGCTGTTGCAGTTTGGCCACCACCGCTGGTAACAGTAACACGATAGTTACCTGCTGATAAACCAGTAATAGTAGCTGCATTAGCTCCACCGTTGCTCCAGGCATAGCTATAGTTGCTACCACCTGTAGCGGTAGCCGTAATTGAGCCTGTAGATTGGCCGAAACAGCTAACTGCAGTTTGGCTAAGTGTAACAGATATACTGCCACCCGAGCTGCAATTTGGGTAAGCTACAAACGTACTGCCCGGCGAAGTATTTACTGCAGGGCAGGCGTTGCCCGATGATATAACGCGAAGATATTCCTGTTCGAAACCAGCTAAACCAAACTGGCCGGCAAGGGCCGTAAGTTCCTGGCCCGAAAAAGTACCTAATTGCGTAACAATGGTAACATAAATAAGCATGGTGTATTGTCCGCAGGGGGCGTTAGTAATACCACTTACCGTAAAGCAACCCGATGTGCCACCTGCATAAGTTGCAGGGGTAACACCACCAGCCCAGGTAAGGCCAGCGGGTAAATTGACAATACTATCTATAGTTATACTGCTTATTGCTGCGCCTGCCACCGATGACGGTACTACAAAAGTGTATACCTGGCTAAATGAAGCGCCACGGGTTATACAACTTACGTTAGCAGCCTTAGGTTCTAAGCCCTGCGTGGTGTTTGCATTAGGGCTGCAGGCAGAACCCGAGCCGCCCGTTACATTTACTATACGTATTGCCGTATCGCTGTTACCGGCTGCATCAGTAGCTACATACGTTATGGTATAGGTGCCGGCCACATTTGTATTAACCGTACCGGTTATGGATGGAGTAAGAGCACCATCGATACAATCTGTAGCTGTAGCGCCCGGTTCGTTATATGTCTGCCCTACAGTAAGATTTAAAGGGTTAGCGCCGTTAAGTGTAATAACCGGGTTTATAATATCGGAGAAGTATATAAAATCGGCATCAGCAAATATGATGTTATCAGCATAAAAGTGAGCAGCCGGAGTTTCGGAACTAACATTAGGTATAGCGCCGCCGTTTGTGTAATCCATTTGCGTAAACACTGTAGGAATTGTATAATAAGTAGGCGCTATATCAATGGCCGTTTGACCAATTACAGTAAACGGTGCACCCCCGTAAGTACCAACAGCGGATTGCGTAGTTCCCCCACTCCATTTAGTATCATTAGCTGTCATATTAAACGTTGCCGTGCGTACACCGGTGCTTACATCAAGACCGACCATAATTAAGTTGGGGTGGTTATTATCCAATGCTTGCCAATAGGCTACGTCTGTGCTCGTCCATGCAAAAAACAGTTTAGTGCCATCGGAATTACGGCAAATTTGCGGGCGGTTATCTTCATTCACCAGTTCGTTTGAATGTGTTCCCCGCAGGGTGTACGTTTTGCTAAAAAGGTTTCCGTACCAAGGGCAAGGTGCCGAGGCGGCGTATGTAATATCCCAAACCTCAAATCCAGCAAATTGTACACTATAATCTGAACCACTACTTGCCACCAGGGTTAAAAGGTGTGGGTTGCCAAGATAATCTACCGATAAATCAGAATCGAAGGTAGTAGTAGGTTTAAGTGAAGCCGGCGCCTGGTTATAATCAACTGAATCCATGTAATCTTTTATACCACCAATGTTATCCAAATCAACACGGATAGCAGATGACCAGGTAGTTCCACCATTGGTGGTTTTCCAAAAAATGGGATCCAAAACGCTATCTGCATCCAAGGTGATATCACCCAAAACCGATATCCATCCATATTGACCGGTTGGATCGAAAGCAATATTCCATGATGTACACTGACTGTTGCCAGCTGAATTTTTAGCAAAAGTTACCGGCAGGGTGGTGGTGGTCCATGTTACATTGCGTGTGGTGCTGTTATAAACTCCTTTTTGAACCGAAATGCCTGTAACTGTAGAAACAGAAGAACCAGTAAAATCCAGCGTATTGTCGTTCACATTCACCGCCCAAAAAACACCCGGTGCACCCTGGCATAAGCTACTGCCAATGGCTGTACGGCCACCATTAATAGCATCGAAACTGCTGTTAAACGTAGAGGTGATGCCGGTTAACTTACCACGGCCTCTGTTCTGGCCCTGCCAGGTTGTATTATCATGATAGGTGCCTGAGTAAATCAGGTAAGCACTATCATCATTCAAATTGCCTGTCGGGTTAAAAATAATACCCTGTGGATAACGTGCAAAAGCCGTACTATTAAGAGCGGCACCGCTGTTAATGGGGCCTAAGTTATTGTTCCAGGTAGTACCATTATCCTTCGATACATCAAACCGGAATTGCGAACTATTACCCGATGTAAAAACGGTAGGGTCGGTGCGGTGTATAAAGGTTATAGCGCCAAGGCTATTATCAGCATCCAGGGTAGTGGTGTTTGGCTCGGCTACCGTAAGCACGTTACCGGAAGTGCCAAGCGGAATAGTGGTTAATTGGGCAGTTAACAGGAGCGTGGTTGTGCTAAATAAAAGCACCAAACTCATGGATAGAAATTTGTTCATAGAGATATATTATAGTGTGTTAGTGACAAAAAATACAAAAGTGCACAGCCAACCGGTTAAGGGCTCATTTTTTACAGCGGGCGAATATGCTTAGGCTTTTTGTATTGAGCAAATTAAAATATGTATTAAAATATGATTGCTGAAGTTTGAACATAAAGCAATTTTAGTCGCCATTATGATTGACCGGTGTTGCTGTCCAAAGTCAAGTGAATTACTTTAGCAATGCAAGATGTGTCCCGGTGCAGAAATTAATTATTAAATACCCGTATGTATTTAATTTTCAGCCTTCTAAGATGCGCTGTGCTTGAACATCTATTTTATCATGGTAATATGAACGGTATGATTACGGTCGCTATAATCAAAGCAACATTCATCAAATTTAGGGGCTTTAAAGGCAGGCCTTACATTATTAGAAAAAGCATAAGGGTCGGTTGGTATGCCTAATAGGTTCCGGGCAATTTTTCCCTTTTCCTTCAAATCCTGAAAAAGAGCAAAGGCATATTCTCCGTATGGCAAATCGGTTATGTGGGCAGTAAGTATTTCGCCGTTGGGGCTAAAAATGTAGCGCTTTAACTGGTCGTTAGTATCTAAAAATTTATTGCCGCGTGCATAAAATCCAATTTGCACCGGCGCATCGGGTGAGCCCAGGTTATCTATTATAAGGGTAAGGGGCTTTTGTGTGGTATCGGGTTTCATGGTAATTACCTTTTAAGGGTTACTGCAAAAACAAAGCCACTGCAAAACAAAACAACCGAAGCTGAGAAAGCTTCGGTTGTTTAAAAATACATTATTTACTGAAAGATAATTAGCCTCTCAGGTGATATCCCTTTATTTTGGTAAACGCCCTTAAGCCTACATACGATAAGGTAGAACCAAAGCCCGAATGTTTACGTCCGCTCCATGGCAGGGCGGCGCTTACCCGGTCGCAGCAGTTCCAGTAACCGGTGCCTGAGTTGGTTTGTGCCAATAACTTTTCGGCGCGTTGTTTACTTGCAGTATATACAGCGGCTGTTAATCCGTATTCGGTATCGTTCATTAATTCCAACGCTTCTTCATCGCTTTTTACCTTCATAATGCCAATTACAGGGCCGAAGCTTTCATCGCGCATTACCTTCATTTTATGGTTCACATTTACCAGCACGGTTGGCTCGTAAAAATTGCCTTTACCAGCTACTTTTTTGCCACCGGTTAGCACTTTTGCTCCTTTTTTTACGGCATCTTTTACCTGCGTATCTACCACCTGTAGCTGGGCGGGGCGGGTAAGGGCGCCAATGTAAACGCCATCTTCTACCGGTTGACCAAGCTTATAGCTTTTCACTTCTTTGGCAAACTCTTCTACATACTTATCGTATACTTTTTCGTGTACGTAAATACGCTCTACACTACAACAGCTTTGGCCGTTGTTATAAAAAGCGCCATCGGCCGTGCCGGCAGCTATGCCTTTAATATCCTTCACATCGCTGGCCACATAAAGCGGGTCTTTACCTCCCAGCTCTAAACCAACCGGCACCATTTTAGGGGCTACCTTTTCGTAAATAAATTTGCCGGTAGCATACGAACCGGTGAAGAAATAGCCATCTAAATCCATATTCAATAAAGCCTCTCCTACCTCGCGCGCACCTACGGCTACCTGAAAGGCATCGTCTGGCACGCCGGCTTTTTTCAATAGTTTTTCTATTTGCAAACCGGTAAGGCTGGAAAACTCGGACGGTTTATATAAAACTGAATTGCCCGCCAGCAATGCCGGCACAAACACGTTGGTACCTACCAGGTAGGGGTAGTTCCAGGCGCTTATGTTGCAAACCACACCCAGTGGTTCGTAGCTTATTTTTTCGCGCAGGTTGTTATCATCTACCATTATTTCATCGGCCAGGTATTTAGTGGCATTATCGGTTAGCCATTTAATACGGTTGCGAGCGCCGTTCACTTCGTTGCGGCTTTGCTGTAATGGTTTACCTACCTCGCTGGTAAGTATAACGGCGCTTTCTTCTATGTTATCATTCAGCAGTGCTGAAAACTTTTGCAATACAGCCACGCGCTTTTTTAAAGGCACAGCAGCCCATTTTTTTTGGCCGGTCTTAAGCAGGGTCAGTTTCTTTTTTAAGGAAGCAGCGTTGTCTTCTTTAAGTGTGGCGATGGTAGCGCCGGTTGCGGGGTTTGTTACGTTCATGTTTAGGAGGATTGAACCACTAAGGGCACTAAGGCCACGAAGCTTATTTATTGTTTTAAAAAGTATTCTTTGATGTTTTAGTGGTTACCATTGCCTTTGGCTTCTTTCAAAAACGCTTCCCTAACAGCTTTAGAGGCCGGGTTAGTTTCGCGGTCTTTCATTCTTTCGGGGTGCCATTGCACGCAAAGCATCCAGGGTTCGCCTACTTTATCTTTCCACTCCACAGCTTCTATTACTCCATCTGCGGCAGTGGCGCTTACCATTAGCTCTTCGCTAAGGTTGCCTATGGCCTGGTGGTGTGCGCCATTTGTATTGGCCGTTGTACCGCCTACTACCTGTTTCAATAAGCTACCCTCTACTATTGCAATAGGGTGTTCATCGTCTACATCGTTCATGCGGCGGTGGTTTTTCTTTCCAGCCTCCTCAAGATCTTGCACCAAATTGCCGCCTAAGGCTACATTTACTAATTGCAGGCCGCGGCATATAGCCAATACAGGCAGATTAAAATTAAGGGCCGTTTCAAACACATGCATTTCAAATTCATCGCGGGCTTCGTTAAACTTGCCATCGCCATTCGGAAACTGAAGCCGTTCATTTTCATAAAACCTCGGATGAATATCTACACCGCCGGTTAACACAATGCCATCGCAATCTTCTACCAAATCCCACACTTCATCCAAATCATGCTTCTCCCAATGCAACTCAACAATCTCTATTGTTTCATCGCTGCCCTTGATCCATACGGGGTAGTTTTCCCATCGCGACTCGGTAAATGTTAGGCCAATCTTCATAGTAGTAATAAGTAGTTAGTATAAAGTAATCAGACAATACAAATTACAAAGCTTCGCCGTATAGCTTTCTAAAATCGGCGCGACTAACCGGTTTGGGGTTATTGGGGTGTGCAAAATCGGCAAAGGCTAAATCGGCCAGAGTTTCTAAATGCTCCTCTTTTACTCCAATAGCGCTAAGCTTGTGCGGTATGTTTACCTTGCTGTTTAAATCAAACAAGTATTGTACAACACCAGCACCGCTCTCATCTTTCAGCTCCAGCGTGCGGGCAATGCGTTTAAATTTATCTTCAAAACCTTCGATGTTAAACTTCATACCATAAGGAATGTTTACCGCGTTGGCTAAGCCGTGGTGCGTATCTAACAGGCTCGATAGCGGGTGCGCCAGCGAGTGTACTACACCCAGGCCTTTTTGAAAGGCGATTGCACCCATCATACTTGCCAAAAGCATATTGCTGCGGCTTTCTACATCGGGGCTGTTGGTTGCTTTTTCTAACGAAAGATGGATAAGGCGGATACCTTCCAGTGCAATACCATCGCAAATAGGGTGATAGTTTTTAGCTAAAAAAGCTTCCATGTTATGGGTAAGGGCATCCATACCGGTAGCGGCTGTAATAAAAGGAGGCAGCTCCATGGTAAGTAGAGGGTCGGCAAATACAATTTTAGCCAGCAGCTTAGGCGAAAACAAAATTTTCTTCTGGTGTGTTACATCATCGGCAATAATAGCACTACGGCCAACCTCGCTACCGGTACCACTGGTGGTAGGGATAGTGATAAAGTGCGGCACATCGTTCGTTACATATACATCGCCGCCTATCAGGTCGTCGTATTTAAATAAATCTTCGCGGTGGTTTACGCGCAATAAAATAGCACGGGCTACATCTAAGCCTGCGCCGCCACCTATACCAATTATACTATCGGCTTTGTGTGCATCGTAAGCATCGCCGCCGGCATATACATCGCTTTTAACCGGGTTTTTGTGTATGTTGCTAAACACTTCTACGGCAAATCCCTTTGCTTTAAGGTCTTCAACTATTTTTTTGAAAAACCCAAGCTGGGCCACGTTGGGGTCGGTAACCACCAGCGGACGGGCTATGTTGTTCTTTTTTAAATAGTCGGGTAATTCGTTTACAACGCCTGCACCAAAGCGGATAGTAGTGGGAAAGTTAAATTGCGAAATGGCCATAAATTTTAGCGGGTATTAATATTGAGTGATTTATAAGAATTAATTGTGGCGCGAAATAAGCGCAAAGTTTTATTTTACGAAAGAAACTTAACTGATTTAACCCCATAACCCCGGCTTTTATTTCAATACTCTATCTCAATACCATATTGTTGCAAAAGGCCGGGTATACCAGCGACCGAAAATTTAGCGCCTTTTATGTGGTTTAACTCGGGGTGAATAGAGTAATTATAGGCAGTACGCAGGTCGGCTTTCTCTAAAAGGGTGTTTTCGAAAGTGGCTCCACCAAGGTCGCAGTTATCAAACTGGGCGCCGCTAAGGTCGGTCTCGGTAAAATCTACCTCTTGCAAACTGCAGCCTTTAAATTTTATTTTTTTTAGCCGCAGCTTGTAAAACGAAGACAGATTTAAGTTAGAGCCTTCGAACGTTGCTTTAAAAGTGGCCTCGTTACAATCCTGAAACATTAGCCCCAACAATTTACAGCCTATAAAACTTACATCGCGTAAAGAGCTATCGGTAAGCTTAGCCATGCTAAGGTCGCACTCTTTAAAAATGCAATCGGCAAAATTAACAGCTGCTAAATCGGTATTAATAAATGTGCAGTTAACGAAAGTGCAGTTTTCGTACTCCCCTTTTTCGAAAGGCGTTTGGGTATAATTTACCTTTTCAAATGTTTTGTCTTCAATAAAAACTTTTGGCATTATAGGCGGTTAAGGCGCAATATTAAACCAATGCGCATTAAACGGCTACTCAAAAATAACACCGCGCTATTCCGCCTTTACAAAAATGTCCCGGGGGCCATCTACCGGCGAATCATCGATAACAAGGTAGTTATCGCAAATGCTTATAGGGCCGCCTAAATGAAACCTGCCCGCACTATCGCCCGCACTTATGGAGTAAGCATAGCTTTGTGCCAAAATATAGCTGCCGGTGCTTATGTAATTTCCGTTTTCGAAGTATTTAACCGCACCACCCGCTAAAAACTCGTAACTGCGGTAAAGGCTATCGGTGCAGGGGTTTGTTTTTTGCTGGGTCCAGCTGCTAACGCTTTGCGTAAAGTGCCATTTGCCCAGTATAAGGGCTTTAATTTGGTTACTATCATAAACGCAGGTATTAGCGGCATTTACAACAGGTTCGGCGCAAAGGTCTTGCTGAACGGCTTCCTTTTTTTTACTGCACGAAAAGAAAGCAACCGACAAGAGCAGGAATAATATTATTTGTTTCATGGTATAAAGATAACGCGGCCGGGAGGAAAAGGGTTGCCCGGGCCAATTTATTCCTTTCATTTTTCTATTTGTCTAAGTTTCTATCTTTCGAGCATGAAACGATTTACATTTTGCCTTTTGTTTATCTTTTTCACCCTTAACTTCTCATTTTCGCAAATGCCCTGGTACCACCACACAACTATCTATCAAATTTATCCGCGGTCGTTTTACGATAGTAACGGCGATGGCATTGGAGATATACAGGGTATAATTCAAAAGCTAGACCATGTAAAACAAATGGGTTACGAAACCATTTGGTGCTCGCCTTTTTTTAAAAGCCCCCAGCAGGATTTTGGCTACGATGTAGCAGACTATTGTGATATAGCACCCGAGTATGGCACCCTGCAGGATGCGCAACAACTAATTGATGAGGTGCATAAACGGGGAATGCGCATAGTGTTTGATATGGTAATGAACCATACCTCTATAAAGCATCCCTGGTTTATAGCAGATTCTAAGTCTACTACAAAAAACGCAGCTACCGACAGATACATTTGGGCGGATAAACCCAACAACTGGAAAAGCATGACTGGCGGAAGCGGCTGGCACTATTCGCCGGAGCGCAAACAATATTTTTGGGCCAGTTTTTTACCCTTTCAGCCCGATTTAAACTACCGCAACCCCGATGTAAAAAAGGATATGCTGAATAATGTACGCTTTTGGTTAAAAAGGGGGGTAGATGGCTTTAGGCTGGATATTTTTAACGTAATATATAAGGATGCACAACTCCGCAACAACCCTTTTGCCATGAAGGCTGTGCCCGATGAGAAAAACCCTGATGGCTTTTTTCAGCAGTTTAAATATACCGTTAACCAGCCCGAAAGTTTTGAGTTTGCCAAAGAACTACGGAGTGTGTGCGATGAGTTTGGCGATAAGCTGTTATTAGGTGAGGTAAATGGCAACCGCCAAACCATACGCAAGTTTGCTGGCACCGAAAAAAATGATGGCCTGGGCCTGGTATTCGACTTTGAAATGCTGCGCTTTAAATTTAAGGCCAAGTATTTTCGCGAACTGGCCACCCATATCGAAAAGGACTTTCCGGACCCTTTTATGCCCGTGTATGTGTTTAGCAACCACGATCGCCGCCGCAGTATTAGGCGCATAGATGATAATATGGCTAAGGCAAAAATTTTGCACCTGTTTCAATTAACCGTGCGCGGTGTGCCTTGTATGTACTATGGCGAAGAAATTGGCATGACCGATGCGCGCATTAAATTTAAAGACGGGCTGGACCCAATTGCACAAAAAATGCGAAAATATCCGCGCTTTATTTTTGACCTGGCCGGCGAAACGCCCAACCGCGATGAGCTGCGCACGCCTATGCAATGGGATACAAGCAAGAATGCAGGCTTTAGTTCTGTTGATAAAACCTGGCTACCCGTAAATACTAATTATACTGCTATAAACGTTGAAAAAGAGCAGAGTAACGAGCAATCGTTGCTGCATACTATTCAGCAAATATTAAAACTACGCAACATGGCAGCATTAAAATCAGGAAACCTGGCGTTTATCGAAAAAAATAAACTTCCTAAAAACGTATTGGCCTATACCCGCAAGGCAGGAACCGAAGAAATATTAGTGGTAATGAATTTTAGTAAAGCCGAAAAAACGATGGCTGTGCCGGGCAATTTTTCGCAATTACTGTTTTCAAATACGGCTACCGACACCCTTAGTGGCGGAAAAATACACCTCAACTCATATGGGGCCGTAATATTGGCCAGGTAAATAGTTTGTAAAATTCTACCAACCGTTCGTTATATTTACCACCGCAAAAAAATGCAGGTAAAATGAAAAGCTACTATTTCACAGAAGAACATGAGACTTTCCGCCAGGGATTAAAGGAGTTTTTACAAAAGGAGGTTATTCCGAACGTAGATAAATGGGAAGAGGAGCAACGCATACCGCACGACCTTTGGAAAAAGTTTGGCGCCATGGGTTACCTGGGCCTAAACTATGAGGAGAAATACGGTGGCGAGGGTGTCGATTTTTGGTATTCGGTAATTTTTTGCGAAGAAGTTGCTAAAGTGTGGAGCGGCGGTTTTGCCGTAACACCTCTGGTAATATCGTACATGAGTACGCCATACATTTATAAGCATGCATCGGAACTGCTAAAGAAAAAATACCTGGAGCCTACCCTTAAAGGCGATTTGGTATCGTGCATTGGTATTACCGAGCCGGGAGCGGGCAGCGATGTGCAGAACATAAAAACACGCGCCGTGCGCGAGGGTGACTATTACGTAGTAAACGGCTCGAAAACTTTTATTACTAACGCTGTATATGGCGATTATGTAGTGGCCGTAGTTAAAACCGACCCAAGTAAAGGTTTTGAAGGAGTAAGCCTTTTAATTATAGACTTGAAATCGGCGGGTGTATCGGCTAAAAAGCTTAAAAAATTAGGGTGGCATGCTTCTGATACCGCTGAATTGTTTTTTGATAATGTAAAAGTGCCCGCCGAAAACCTGATAGGCAGCGAAGGCGAAGGCTTTATTTACTTAATGGGTGGTTTGCAGTTAGAGCGTTTAACCGGTGCCATATCGGCTATAGCAGGTTGCGAAAACGCTATGGAATATACCCTGCAATATATGAGCGAGCGCCAGGCTTTTGGCCGTTCTATTGACAGGTTCCAGGTTTTGCGCCACCGCATGGCGCAATTAGCCAGCGAAATTGAATGCACCAAACATTTTGTTTACCACTGCTGCCGCCTGCATAACGATGGTGAGTATGTGGTTAAAGAAAGCAGTATGGCTAAACTACTGGCTACCGAGCTTAGCGATAAGGTAGCCTACCAATGCTTACAGAGTTTTGGCGGCTATGGCTTTATGGAAGAATATAAAATGGCCCGTATGTTCCGCGATAGCCGTATACTTACCATTGGTGGCGGCTCATCGGAGATTATGCGCGAGATAATTGCCAAAATGATTATAGACGATAAGAAATACGAAAACAAAGGCCTTACTATTCAATACGCTAAAACCGAAACACCGGCCGCACAACCTAATCAATCAACATCTTCTAATACTAAAACAAACAACAACATGGCATTCGAAAACCTTTTAGCAGACTTAAGCGCAAAAGCAACAGCAGCACCGGCATTAGGCAAAACATTAAAATTCGACTTTGGCGATCATAAAATTTTTATTGATGGCACCGGTGCCGGCAATTTAGTTTCGGCTGAAGATAAGGATGCTGATTGTGTAATTACCGTATCGCAGGAAGACCTTGCGGGTATGGCTACAGGCGCTATCAACCCAATGACCGCCTTTATGTCGGGCAAAATAAAGGTAAAGGGCGATATGGGCCTTGCCATGAAACTACAAACCCTTTTTAAGGGCTAAGAAGTTTTTCGCTGTATCAGTTTGAATTTCAGGAACCTCCTAAGCAAATTGTCATGGTGAGCGTAGTCGAACCATATTCTCAAGGATATCCTTCGACTACGCTCAGGATGACATCGTCTTTTTGATTTGCAATTCAAACCGATACATCTCTAACCGTTTAACAGCAAAACATGAAAAACCTTTTTTTGATTTTTTGTGTAGTGTTTATGGCGAAGCTATGCACGGCACAGCGCCTTACCATGGATAAGGTGCCGCCGGCTGCCGCACAGTCTTTTAAGGTTAAGTTCCCCAACGGTTCGCAGCCCGGTTGGATTAAAGCCGGGGCAGATGCCTTCGAGGTTCAGTTTTTTAACGGTAAAAAAAGGCAGAGCGCCACATTTGATGCCACCGGTAAATGGCTGCAAACGCAAAACGAAATAGGCTACAACCAGGCACCGGGCAAGGTACGCTCGGCCTTCGAAACTCAGTTTGAAGGTTACCAATTACAAGAGGTATACGAAATTGAAACACCCGATAAAGGACTTACCTACGAACTTACAGCCTTTAAAGGCAGCAAAAGTTTTATTGCCGTTTTTTCGGCAAAAGGAGAATTGATTAGCAAAGAAGATGGTGGGGAGGGCGAATAAATCCAACCCCACTATGTTTTAAAAGCCATCACTAAATTTCATATATTTGGACTATAACCCGCCGGATCCAGGCAACGCCACTGGTAGCACTACTGTTGTGGTGTACGGTTATACGCATCCGGTGAAACTGTAATGCAATCCATGGAGGGACAAAAAATTTTATTGGTAGACGATGATGCTGCTGTTACTTTTTTAAACCGGTACATGCTTGAAAAAAGTAACGTAAAAGGCGCGATTTTTACAGCCCAAAACGGCCGCGAGGCTATGGAGTTAATGGAGGCTAAAAGTCTTTTGCCTGATGTTATTTTTTTAGATGTAAACATGCCGGTAATGAACGGTTTTGAGTTTTTAGATGCCCTTAAGACAAAACCGGATTGGTATAATAATACCATGGTTTATATGCTTAGCTCATCGTTACGCGAAGAGGATAAAGAAAAAGCGCTTGCACACAGTTGCGTTAAAAAATACTTCGAAAAACCGATTACCGAAAAAATGATAAGGGAAGTTTTCGGTCAATAAACTATCAAATCAGGCTGCCACATTTCTTTCGCTTGCACCATCATTACTAATATTCAATTTACTTTTATGCAGGCGCTCGTTTATTTCGCGGGTGTAGCCTTCCAGTTCATTTATAGAACTTAGAAAGTGAGTGTAACCCTCAGCAAATTGTTCCATCGATATCTCTTTCGTATTTAACAAGGGCAATAAACCCATTACTGTAGTTATAGGCTTTCTTAGTTTATGCGATACATCAAACAGCGTTTCTTCCAACATATGCGTATAGTGCGCTTTGGCCTTTTCAGCATGTTTGCGCTCGGTAATATCCTGCAGGGTGCCGTATATGCGTTCAATCTTACCCTGGCTGTTATACTTTAAGTCGGCGCGGCCCAGCAACCAGGTTTCTTCACCCCTACTTATAATTCTAAACTCTGCACTGGTAGCCTGCCGGGTAGTTAAAGATTGCTCCATTGCCTGCTGCACTATTTGCCTGTCTTCGGGATGTATAAGTGCCTGCCATTCGGCCAGGTTACCTTTATCGCTTTTTGCTTCTTCTTTTAACAGCAGGCGAAACATTTCCGGAGACCAGTATAACTCCTGCGTTCTTACATTAAAATCCCAGTTGCCAATATGCGCTGTTTGTTGCGCCTCCATAAACCGCGCAAGTGTAATATCCAGTTTATCCTGTGCCGATTCTATTACTTTTTTTTGCTTTAAATTTTCGCGGCGCAATTCCAGCAAATGCATTACCCGGTTGGCCAGTACCTGCAGCATACGCTCTTCAGTATCACTAAGCGTACGTGGTTTTTTATCAATTACGCACAATGCCCCAAGGGCATACCCATCGCTGGACACCAGTGGTGCACCCGCGTAAAACCTTATATTAGGATCGCCTACTGTAAGCGGATTATTCTTAAACCGTTCATCCTGCATGGAATCGTTTACCACCATTACTTTATCCGGACGCATAATGGTATGCCTGCAATAGGCATCTTCTATAGGCGTACTGGGAGAATCGAGGCCTACTTTAGCCTTAAACCATTGGCGGTAATTATCCAATAAAGTAATGCACGATATAGGTGTGCCGTATATGGCTGAAGCAAGTTCTACTATATCATCAAATTCTTTTTCGGGCAGCGTATCCAATATCTCGTATTCGGCAAGCACGCGCAGGCGTTCCTCTTCACTCATAGTTCTTGTTATGTTTACTCAAAACGGTAAATTAAGGGTGTTGTTTCTTTTACCATGTTAAAATTAGAACTTGTATTTGGCAAAAACAACAACAGCACCTTATTGGCATTTATTAGTAAGGTAAATGCCTTTTTTATACACTTAAGCTGATAATAAATATACACGCTAACATACTGTAGCCCACAAGCATAACTATGTTTTATTTAGCCAACCGCTTGTTGGCATTACATAGTTTTAAATATTTGGCGGCCATTGGCTAAACAGGTGTATATTATTAGCAACCTTATGCCAGCGAATTTTACTCTAAAAATTACTGCATTTTACAAGTCTATTACACCCGTAATAATTGAGTTTAAATAATATGTTTGTTGAATTACCGTTACACTGATCCAATAATCCCAAATCGGCGTAAATAAAAAAGCGCATGGCGCTTTTGAATCGACTACTGTTGTTGATGGAAAAATGTACAGAAAGCCTAATGAAAAATCGACAACGTAAATAAGCTTATGTTTTTAAAAATTGTTTTAGCTGTTTTATTAGTAATAGCAGCATTGCTAACCATTTTATACCTGCAGGTTTTTGTAATTGGTAAAAAAAGGAAGAAGCTTGAGTTTGATGAAGACTATGAAAAAGAAAGGGCTAAAAGCTACCCACCGCCATTTCCTAATGGCTGGTTTAGTTTAGGCAGTTCGGATGCTGTAAAAAAAGGGCAGGTAATTGAAGCGGATGCCTTTGGCCAGAAGCTGGCGGTGTTTCGTGGAGAAGATGGTAAAGTGGGGGTGTTGGATGTGTATTGCCCGCACCTGAACGCTAACCTTGCTTACGGAAAAGTAAAAGGTAATAACCTGGAGTGCCCCTTCCATGCCTGGCAGTTTAACGCTAAAGGCAAATGCGAGCATATACCTTACTGCGATAAAGTACCACACGCCGCCACTACTAAAAGTTGGCATGTAAAAGAAAACTGGGGGTTAATATTGATATGGTTCCATGCCGGTGGCGAACAACCTACCTGGGATGTGGAAGGCCACTTTACCGAGATAAAAGATTATACTTTCCATGGTAAAACATCGGAGGTGCTGCGCATACATCTGCAAGATTTTAACGAGAACGGAGCCGACCATGCTCACTTTGCCTATGTGCACGATTTGCTTACCATACCATTTGCCAACCGGTGGGTAACCGTAAAGCATGTGCTGGACCTGCAATATGGCGAGGGCGATAAAAAACACCTGGCATGGTTTACCGACCAGGCCGATTTACATTTAAAATCGACCGGTAAAAAAATTGACCACGCAGGTGGCAAAGCAGTTGTTACCTTTTTCGGGCCGGGCTTTTTGATATTTAAGTTTGCTACCGAAATTGGTAATATGACTTTAATAAAAACGTTTACACCGCTGGGGCCGCTTAAGGTACGAATGGAAGATTATGTATATGCCCCTAAATGGACCTTCCCTCTTTCTATCAAATATCTTTTAGGCGAAGCCACTACGCAGTTCCATGATGACATTGCTATTTGGGAACGCAAAAAATTTGCTACCAAGCCGCTATTAGTACAAGGCGATGGGCCCATTATGAAAATGCGAAACTGGTACTCGCAGTTTTATACCCAGCCGGTAGCTGTAAATGATACTGCGGCACCCGGGCCTCAGGCAGCTGTGGCCGATATTGCTTAGACAATTTGAGCAAAGATGATTGTTTACGGTTTACTATTTTGCAGCTGTTAGAAAGAATCCGTAGCCAGTACGAACATGAAAAAACAATTTGCAGCTATTAATACTTTACCAAATAGCCAAATAAATTTTCGGTCTAAGGCACTTAACCTGCTTTTGTTTTTTGTCTGCCTTGTTTTTACTGCCTACCTTTTTTGGGAATACTATTGGTACACCCGGGTAAGCTGGCACTTTATAAAGTGGCACACCCACCTTGCACCTTACGTACTTATTTTAATTGTGCTGTTTATTATTGCTGCCTTCAAACAGAAATTTAATAATAAACTGTTGATAGCAACTACTATCTGTGGTAGCCTGTTAGTTGCCGAATTTTGTTTAACCATGTTATATGCACCCCTTTTTACCACATTTGATTACGATATAAAAAACTACTATCACGTTTGGAAGCCCAATAGCGTCCACCGCTTAAAAAACGATGAGTTCGACTTTGAACGTACTACTAATAGCCTGGGTTTTTCTGCAAACGAATGGACTAAAGATAAAGGCACTAAAAAAAGAATTATAGCCCTGGGCGATTCATTTACCGAGGGCGATGGGGCGGCGCAGGATAGCAGTTACCCCGCTTTGCTTCAAAATATTTTGAACAGCCGCTCCGATTCAACCCAATGGGAAGTGCTTAACGCCGGAACTTGTGGCAGCGATCCCGTTTTTAACTATCAAAATTTGCACGATCGGTTACTTGCCTATAAGCCCGATATAGTATTGCAGACTATATCGACCCACGATTTAAGCAACGATATAGATTTGCGGGGAGGTTTTGAGCGCTTTAAACCCGACGGAACACTCAAAGCCAAAATTTTACCCACCTGGTTTTATCCAGCCGTATTTAGTAATCTGGCCTGGCTTGTAATTAAAGTTACTGCAGTTAAACGTGCCGATTGGGAAACTTTTGAGCAGATAGAGCGGGACATAGCAAATAAATATGGTGCACTTGCAGCAACCAGTAATATTAAAATTGTTTTTATACTGCTGCCCATACGTTCTGAGCTAAAGCATAAAGGCATTTTTCGCCACGATTTTTCGCCTCTAATAAAAACTTTAGCCACCCATAAAAACACAGCTGTATTAAATTTAATGCCCTGCTACCTGCAAGGCATTAAAGATTACAATAGCATAAACAACCTATTCTGGAATAAAAACGCCCACCACAACGGTACCGGTTATCGCATGATGGCCGAGTGTATTGCAACTGCTATAAAGTAACCGCCGGCTACTAATAGTTATTTACATAAAAGTGCCCTTCGGTAACACGTACTGTATCAAATGGGGTATAAGGGTTAACTGCTGTAAACTCAAAGTTACCCTCGGTGTGGCGGGTGGCAGGGTTGCCTTCCTTATGGCTTGTAATTATCCAGGTGCCACCAATTGGTTTGTAATAAACCGAAGTGTTAGCGCCTTTATAATAGAAAGCTTCGTTAGTTATATCAATAGCAGTAGTAGTATTCAATTTAGTTAAATCTACCTCCACAGCCGCGCCAAAAGTTTGGCTTTCGCCGGTAAATAAAACCACATTCAACAGGTTAGAATTGCTTGAATTGTATCCGGCAGTAATATGGTCCTCATCCGCATTATATGCGCGACGTTAGCTTTAAACGAACCATTTTGTTTTTTGGCCGCTTCTAGTTTACAACCCATTATTATAACACTTAATGCCAAACAGGTAAATACAATTTTTCTCATCAGTTTTAAGTTTTGTGAAGCGCTAACCTAAAAAAGAAAAAAACCGCCATACTGATTTGGTAAGGATATGACAAAAGTGTCTGCACTATTTGCGTTACAATATGGTGCTACAGTTTCAATTGCCGTAAATCATTCTCATTTTTTATAATCGTTATGGCAGCTTGCCTGAAATTTTCTTTGGTTAGTAGTTTGCTAAACTCTGCCCGCCGGCTTTTATGTGTTTGCCAAATCCATAGTAGTATAGATTTTTTAGAAAGAAAGGTGAGAGCGAAACTTTCCTTACAGCCTTCAAAACAGTTTTCATTCCTTATTATGCGTTTTACCGAGCGCTTAAATCCCCTCCATAAATTAATGCGCAGCGGATAATTAAGCCAAATGATATGTGTAGCACGCGGCAGGGTAAGGTTTTTTGCCACATTATAATTGCCGCATATGACCCAGCTTTCATAACTATTCAATTCCGTTTCAATCCTCTGTAAAAACTCGGGCATTGGCGTAGGCACCCAATTGCCAGTATAGTTGGTCTAGCTCTATACGTTGTATACCCTGCTCTGCTGCATTTTTTTTGGCCAGCGTAGTTTTACCCGAGCTGGATGTACCTAAAATTACCACCCGTTTTGGCGCCAACATTTATACTGTGTTTTAAGTAAATCTATGTTTTCTTTATTTCTTATTTCATCTTTGAGCTATGGGCAACCGTATTATTCTGCTTGCAATGCTTTTTTTATTGTGTGGCTGCAAGGCATTTAAGCCATCGGCCAATATGCCGTTGTTTGCAAAATACTTTACAACCGATGAGCGGACCGCTAAAATTGAGCCGGGGCAAGTTAAAGTTACCTTTTTTGGCACCAGCACTCTCTTGTTTGATGATGGCGAAACACAATTGCTGGTAGATGGTTTTTTTAGCCGGCCGCCTATAGGTAAGGTTGCGTTTGGAAAAATAAAATCAGACACCACATTAATCCGCAGCCTAATAAACAAACACCAGATAAACAGGTTGAAAGCAGTTTTTGTCTGCCACTCGCATTACGACCATGCCATGGATGCACCGGCTGTTTGCAGGCTAACCAACGCCCGGCTTTATGGCTCATCTTCTACTTTAAATGTTGGTAAGGGCCAAGCGCTTACTACCGATGCTATGGAGCTATACCAAGCGGGCAAGGCTGTAAACATTGGTAACTTTGTAGTAACCATCATCAACTCAAAACATACACCACCCTTTAAGTTATTGGGCAAAACAAACGCCACCGACCCTAACCATCCCGATATAACCGAACCGCTTAAACAACCCAATAAAGCCGACAGGTATATTGAAGGTGGCACGTATGATATATATATACAGCATAGCAACCATGCGCTACTGGTAAAAGCAAGCACTAATTATATTGCGGATGCACTTAATAATTACCCGGCCGATGTTTTGTTTTTAGGCAGTGCAATGCTGGGCCTTCAGCCGGCAGAGTTTCAAAATCAGTATTTCGCGCAAACTGTTTTAGCAACGCAGGCAAAAACAGTAGTGCCTATACACTGGGATAATTTTACCAAACCCCTAAACAAGCCATTGATTGCCCTGCCAAATATCAGCGATAATGTAGATAGCGGGCTGCATTTCCTTATCCGCAAAACCGAAGAAAATAAGGTTAACCTAAAACTAATGCAGGCCGAAAACGCTATGCTACTGTTTTAGTTTTAACCGGTTTTATAATTGAGGCACTTTGGTCTCTAACCGGTGTTGTAAATCGGCTAATACTTTTTTTCGCCATTCATCGGTACCCACTTGTAAGCCAAAACTTTCTTTGTAGGCTTTAATATTAAAGCTCTCTAAATTCATTTTAAGCTTTTTAAAAATTCGTACTCCTTTTTCGCCCGGCGCATGTACATGGTGTAAACCGCCGCTGTAAGCCACTATCATTTCTCCGCTATCCAGGCCCTGCAGCACATCGGCTACGCCGCCACGCACCGTCATTTTTTGGCCATTTAAATCAAGGCCGTTGGGTCTTTTCATGCGGCCTTCGGGTAAAATTAAAATAACCGAATCGTCGTATATCGATTCCATAAACTGGTTCCAGGTACTATCGCGCTTGCGCGATATTGAAATAATACCGGGGCTAAAAAGCTTGAGCAAAAAACCAACAAAAGGACGGTTTAAGGTTTTATCGGCACCGGGAGCCACCATCCTTTTAGACAATCGGCGCAAAAACGATACGGGCAAAAAGCCAAGATACAAGCCCTCTAACAGCGAGGTGTGGTTTAGCAATACAATCATCCTAATATTGTTCCAGTTAACGTTCGGGTTGTTGTTGGGCCAGTTAATTTCGAACCGGTAAAGCAGCCTTGCCGAAAATTTGACAAACAATAAAAAAACGAAGCTAATAGCACTGTGCATGGTGGGCGCAATATAATTTTAGGCAACGCTAGTTTGTATGATTTACAACAGCTGCACTAGTGATGCAGTAAGATGGATGGTGCTATTGCTTTACTATTTTTTGAGTAAGTGCAACGCCCTCGCCCTGCAACTGTAAGAAGTAAATACCATTAGCCATTGCACTAAGGTTTAGCGTATTGGTAGCAGCAACATTACTTTCGGTAAGTACCACCCGTCCCGTAATATCTGCCAGCGTTAAAGTAAGGTACTGGTATGCATTTGTACCGCTTACAGTTACCTGCATGGTGCCCGAAGTAGGATTAGGCAACACATTTAATGCTATTGCCGGCGACTCTATTTGCGCCATACCGGTTGGCCCGCTTAATGTGTAGCGGTTAAAAAAGTCCCAAATTTCCTGCGATGCATCAAAATCGCGGTTAGTAGGGCCCGACGCCGGAATATCAATTAAAGCATTGGGCCAGGTATGGCCGCCACCGGTAATCTTATATAAAACTACCTCGGTATTGCTGGTGCAATCGCTATAGCGCGTGCGCTGCACCGTCGAGCCATCGGTAGTGTTGGTGTTAGGGTAGTTTACCACATCGCTTACAGTACTACAGCCATTTTTGCCCAGCCAAAAGCTTATAGTAGAATCTACTGATTTAATGCCGGTGGAGCCATTGTAACTTACCACCATATCCTGCGTGCCGTGTATATGTAGCACAGGCACTTTACGGCTAAGTGTGCAGTTAAATGCGGCAAGCTCGGAAATAGTACCGGTAACTGAAGCAATTGCCGCAATACGGTTTTCTAAATCGCAGGCCAGGCGGTGGCTTTGAAACCCTCCGTTGCTCATGCCACAAGCGTAAACGCGGTTTAGGTTTACGCCATAAAGCGTATAAAGTGTATCAATTACTTTTGAAATAAAACCCACATCATCCGGCGAGCTGTTATAGGGTGGTGTAAAACCCGAATTCCATGCGTTAGCTATGCCGTTGGGATAGCAAACTATAAAATTATTGGCATTGGCTGTTTGGTCCATTTTTGAATAAAGCTCCTGCTGGCTGGCATTTGATGTATAACCATGCATATTTATTACCAGGGGCAACTGCTGCCCGGCCGTATAGCCCGTTGGCAAATGCACTATAAAATTGCGCTCGGTATTTTGATAATTAAGTGTTAAGGTTTCGGCGCTGTGGGCAATAGCTACCGCACAGAAAACGAATAAAGCAAGTAGCAGGTTTTTCATTTTAGCTGATTATAGCCCAAAGTAAAATAAAAAATCCGCTCACGGAGCGGATTTTAAACCTATATTACTACAGGGGGCGGAGAAAAAAATTTAATCCTGTTCAACCGGCTCTGGCGCAACTACTTCGATAGAGGCCATTACCTTTGCTTTAATTTTAGCTTCAATTTCGGCCGATAAGCCCGGATTGTCATCCAGCATTTGCTTAACTCCATCGCGGCCTTGGCCCAATTTTGTGCCTTCGTAGCTATACCATGAACCGCTCTTTTGCATTACGCCTAGTTCGCTGCCCATATCAACTATTTCGCCGTTTTTAGAAACTCCCTGGCCATACATTATATCAAACTCGCACATACGGAATGGCGGAGCCATTTTGTTTTTAACCACTTTAACGCGGGTACGGTTACCGGTAATGTTTTCGCCATCTTTTAACTGGCCAATACGGCGTATATCCAAACGAACCGATGCATAGAATTTAAGTGCATTACCACCCGTGGTAGTTTCGGGGTTACCGAACATTACACCAATTTTTTCGCGTAACTGGTTAATGAATATACAGCAACAGCCTGTTTTGCTAATGGTGCCGGTAAGCTTACGCAAGGCCTGGCTCATTAAACGGGCATGTAAACCCATTTTGCTTTCGCCCATTTCGCCTTCCAACTCACCACGTGGTACCAATGCGGCTACCGAGTCGATAACCAAAATATCGATAGCGCCCGAGCGGATTAAGTGCTCGGCAATATCTAACGCCTGCTCGCCATCATCGGGCTGAGATATAAGCAGGTTATTTACATCTACACCCAGTTTTTCGGCGTAGGTTTTATCAAATGCGTGCTCAGCATCAATAAAGGCAGCAATACCGCCTGCCTTTTGGCAGTTTGCTATAGCCTGTATAGCAAGGGTAGTTTTACCCGATGATTCCGGCCCGTAAATTTCAACCACACGGCCTTTAGGCAAGCCGCCAATACCCAGGGCAATATCTAAACCTAACGAACCTGTAGGTATAAACTCAACTCCCATTACCTTAGAGTCGCCCAGTTTCATAATAGTGCCTTTGCCATAAGCCTTATCCAGCTTATCCAGGGTAAGCTGGAGCGCTTTTAGCTTTTCTTTTTTCTCGTCCGCCATTTTGTTCATGTTTTGTTTTTAAAAAATGTTCGTGATACAAATATAAATGTTCTTTTCAATTTAACTAAAATATTTAGTTTTTATTTTAGCCATCAATCAAAAACCGCTACAATCACTCCCTCTGATTCCGATTTTAGATTTGGTACGAACAAATATCGGCCGTTAAAGCGCAATGGAACTGCGTAGTGAAAATTAGTTTGAAAATACATATCGCGGGCGGTTAAAAAATTTGGTAAAAAGCTAAATAGGGTAGGTGTTGTATAATCGCTCTGCTGATTGTTGCTATCATCAAACAAAAACATGGCAATAATAGTTTTAGAGGCCGGCGTAATTGCATTGGTAGATAAAACCACATTATCTACTATCAGCGAGTCGCGCCCTGCCACGGTAGCCTGGTTAGCCGTAAAAACAGCCAGCACGCTTTGATTATCGTTTTTAGATAAGCCGCCCAACAGGGTTCCGGCCAAGCCCGATGTAGGGATAGTGCGCAGGTAAACCAGCGGATTGGTATGTGTAAAAGCCTCGCGGTAGTAATGAATGATGCGGTCGCCACTGCGATTGCTTATTATTTCAAACTCGTACTTGGTATTTGCTTTTATTGCCTGAGGGCCCCAGGTGCCCCGCGCGGTAGTAGTTAGTATAAAATCGGGGCTGCTGTTTAACCGCGAACCATTATCGGGATTAACCTCATATATATGTATAGTGCCACCATCAATAGGGCTGTTTTCGCCCAGGGTTACTGCCTTACCCGAAACCGTAATGGTGCTTTGGGCAGTAATAGCCGTTGTAGCAGGGGCGGTACCGCTATTAAAAAATTTATACATCTCCGCAAAGGCCTCGGCCCCCGTGGCTACCTGGTAGTGGTCGGAGCCCGTCAAGGTTACATTAGTAGCACCCGCAATACTGGTGCTGCCTGCTACGGCATCATAGGCCGATGAGATATTTAATGTAGGCACCTCATCATTAACTCCCGCAGGAGAGGTTTGCGCACTACTGCCAATGTGAACGTAATGTGCTACTTTTTTAGCGCGCGTAGTATCTTCGCAATAGGCATAACCATAGCCACCGCCGGCCGAATGGCCCACCAAATCAACCTGGGTGGCGCCTGTACGCGCTAATACGGTATCTATAAAAGTATTAAGAGCGGCCTGATCGTTTCCGCCGCCCACGCTATTCCAATCGTATGCGTATAAAAGGTTATCGCAATAGCCATTGCTGGTAAAGCGCATTACCTGGTTAGCCCAGGTATCGCCAGAGGCTAAAAAGCCATGTATAAAAACAACGGGGTGTAGTTTTTTGCAGGGGTCATCCGGCTTTGGGTTATTAGTATCGTCTTTATCTTTTTTGCAGCCGGCTGCGAGCAGTAAAACAATTCCAAACAATAGGGCTAACCTGTTTAAAAAGCGTGCTGTTTTTATCATGGATGTTTTAGTTGTTTAAACTAAAATAGAATAAAAAACCCGCTTAATAACAATAGTAATTAACCCCCTGGCCAGCCAGGTTAACCAAATTTAAATTTCGTGTAAATGCTCGGTTTTGTGGCTATGCTCCATAATAATACGAAGCGAGGTAGCGCTTGGGCTTTTTAGCTTAGAAGTAAGTTGGCGCTTGGTGCGGATAATTTCCATCAGTTCTTCCTGCAAGGCCTCATCGTTGGCAAGTTGCTTTGCTAAAGTCTCTCTTTCCTCAAGAGTAGTTTCGCCGTAGGCATGAAGAAGAAGTAGGTTTTGTGTAGAAGTTTGTTCCATCGTTTAGTTGTTTTTATTTGATACTAAAACGCGCAACACGGGGATTATTGTGCCTTTAAAAAAATAAATTTCAATTAAATGTTTGGCACAACAGCCAGCCTGTATTTACTCGAAGGTAACGGCCATACTAAACTCTTCTTTTACAGCCTGTAAGGCAATATTTGCGGAAGATTCGCTGGTTTGTAAGCGCTCAGAAAGTAATGAACTGAGATAATCTAATTTCGATAGCGTGTTCACTCTATCGAAGAAAATTTTGCCCGTGCGGCGAATAAGAAAGTCGGACAACTTAAAAACTAATTCATGTTCAACACCGTATTGTAATTCGGCTGCATCGAACAGTTCCTGCTCGTTATTAAACTTAGAGCGTAAATAAATAACGTTGGTTATCAAAGCCTCAGTATTTTTTCCGTATCTGAAAAACCAATCTCTTATTTTTTCAGAGCCTATATTCTCAATAGTTCCCTGCTGTAAAAAATGTTTGTAGGCGGTGTCAAATTCTTCTTCGTTTACAAACTCGCCGCCGCTTAAGCGGAACGTTTTTGTTTGGCAACTGCCAAAGTTTTTACCCAGGTGTTTGGCCGTTAAGTCTACAATCTTTTCGGCCATTAAGCGGTACCCTGTAAGCTTGCCCCCGGCTATGGATATAAGGCCGGAATCGGAAATCATAACCTCATCTTTACGCGATACCTCTGAGGCCGATTTACCATCTTCGAAAATAAGCGGACGCAAGCCGGCCCAACTCGAAACTATATCCTGCTGTTTTAATTGCAGGGTAGGAAAAATGTTGTTTACGGCCTTCAATAAATAGTCAACATCTTCTTTACTGCATTGTGGCTTATCTATACTTTGGTTGTATACGGTATCGGTGGTGCCCACATAGGTAATGTTGTTGCGCGGTATCGCAAATATCATACGGCCATCGCCCACATCAAAATATGCAGCTTGCTGCAAAGGCAGTTTTTCGTATGGAAATACCAAATGCACACCCTTGGTTAACAGCAAGCGCTTGCCCTTAAGACTGTTGTCTTCTTTACGCAATAAATCTACCCACGGGCCGCAGGCATTTACAACCACACTGGCTTTTATTTCAAACTCCTGCCCGCTTATATTATCAATTACTTTAGCGCCGGTAATCTTTTTATCGCTGTTATATACAAAGCCCTTACTTTCGGCATAGTTTAACAGGGTAGCGCCATTTGCAAAAGCACTTTTTGCTATTTCTATAGTCAGCCGCGAATCGTCGGTACGGTATTCAAAATATAAGCCGCCGCCTACCAGTTTATCTTTTGCTAAAAGCGGCTCGGCTTTAAGCGTATCGTGCTTGTTAAGCATTTTACGGCGCTCATCTTTCTTTACGCCGGCTAAAAGATCGTATACCAACAAGCCTAATGAAGATGAGTTTTTGCCCAACGAGCCATTTTCTACAATAGGCAGCAGCATTTTTTCGGGTATTACCACATGCCTTGCATTGCGGTGCACCACAGCCCTTTCGCTGCCCACATCGTGTACCAGCTTAATTTCCAGCTGCTTTAAATAACGCAATCCGCCATGTATAAGTTTGGTTGAGCGGGAGCTGGTGCCCGATGCAAAATCGTTTTTTTCTATCAGGGCTACCTTCATACCGCGCAAGGCAGCATCAAGGGCAATACCACAGCCGGTAATACCACCCCCAATTACCAGTAAATCGAACTGTGTTGAGGCTAATTGTTCGACAAAATCTTTGCGGTGGATACTTGAAAAATTCATTTGCGCGGCAAAAGTATTCAAACCGATTAAACGGCTAACTTAATTCTTGGGTTTAAAGAAGAAATCGTTGTAATTGCGAAGCAATTTGCCAAAAACATAGTATTGAACGATGGTAAAGTCTTTATCATCGTGTATAGAGGCATAGTAATGGTCCAAATCCATAGTTCGCTCGTTGCCCTTTTCGTCGAACTGGCTTTTGCTGCGCTTGCTTATAGGCATATAAAACAGCTTCACCTTGTTAACCGAATTATCATTTTCGGTAACTGTAAAAATGCAGTATGGGGTGGTTTTCATTACTGAATCCTTTGCCGAATAATTATTGTCGAAAGCCTCTATATAAATAGCTGAATAAAAATCGAGGTATTGCTTAACGAAACGTTGCTGATAGGTATCGTTCACGCGATATTTTTCATCTATGGGCGAGAGGGTAAACGAGTCTTTGGCTACCTGGGTTAGTGTAAACGAATTCTTTTCATTGCCCGGGTATTCTACACTAAGCGCCTTTATTTCACCCTCGCCATAATTAAACAACACTTTGGTGCGCCAGTTTTCTTCATCGGGTGCGTAGCGGAAGGTTAAGTAGCCTTTTAAACCCGGTAAATAGGTCATATGAGGGCGGCTGGCCGGTTGGCCATCTTCCTCTAAAAGCATGTAGGTGTTTTGCCCGTCAACGGTAGGGCCGCCTACCCAATAGCTTTTCAGCAACTTATTGTTGGCATCAAAAATTTCTACCTTGTTATGGTGGGTAAGCATATCGCGTATTACATTATCGTGCGCATTGGTAGGCACCGGGCAAAGCGACTGCACGCGGGTAATTGATTCAAATAACTGCTTTACCAAATCTTCGCGGGCCGCATACTTTCCGTTCACCATCCAAATGCCGTTGGTGTTGGTTAACTCCACACGCTTTTTTTCAGTATCGGTAAGTATAATCTTAGCAATTTCTTTTTCGTCTTTAACCGCAAAGTTGCCTTCGCGCTCGTTTATGGTTCCCTTGCTTTGGTTTTTTATAAACCACCCCGCGGCAACGGCAAGCGCTATAATAACAACAAGGTATGGAAGGTATTTTTTCATGTTTTCTTACTGGGCGAAGAAGCGGAATTTTTAGCGCCTAACTGTCACAGATTTGTCAATTTCAGCTGGCATACCGTTTACGGCGGTAAAAGCCGAAGCCAAGGCCCGCCAGTATAACCAGCAAAATAGGCAGGGCTATATTTATAAGCTGCCATTTAAGTTTTTCGTCTTCGGCCTTCATTTTATTTAGCAGGCGCAGTTTTACCTCTTTATTGCGGGTTTCTAAAATGCCGCTATCATCAATTAGGTATTCAATGCAATTCAGTATAAAATCTTTATTGGCAAACTGCTGTTTGGTATACATGTAATAGCCCAGGGGGTAAGCGCTGCTATCATTTCGCACCTCACTGCGGATAATATCGCCATCAGCAATTACAATCATTTTGCTTTTAGCGCTTTTATCAACCGGCTTCAGTTCTGCAACAGTATCAAAGGCAGCTTTTGTTTCGGGTGGTAAACGGTTGGTAAAAGCGCTTTCAAATTCGCCTTCTAATAAAACGGCCACGGGTAACTTTGGCTGGTTGTAGTATGCCGGGTTGGGCTTACCCTGTAATATACCAAAGTGAACACGCGTAGGGGCCAACTGGGCCTTGGCATTTTCGGTGGTATGTAATAAGATGGTTTTGTTTACGCCCCGGTTTTGGATAGTATCAATTGTGCTGGCAAAAAAGCTCGCTACAGGGTCCAGGTTGCGGATGATGGCGTGGTTATTATCGGACACCAGCAGTGGAAAATAATACCACGGAAACATTTCGGTTTGCGGCGCATTGCCCATTTGCCCTACTATAAGCGGAATGGGATTGTTCAGGTTTATATCCTGCACCACATCTGAGTTAATGCGCACGCCATATTTAAACAGCATGTTATCCAGGTTAAAATCGTTGGCCTGCACAAACTGGCCCTGCGGATTCTTTTTTAAACTATCCATAGTGGCGTTGGTGCCGTCTACCAGCCACAGGGCTTTACCTCCGCGCATTATAAACTGGTCTATTTTGTAAAGATCCTGCTCATCAAATGCCGTGCGTGGTCTGGCAATAACTATTACATCAAAATTAGCTATGCGGTAATTACTGTGCAGGTCTAAATCTTTAACCTGGTAACTCAGGCCCTCTAACGTTTGGCGTATATCGGCTGTTTCTAAATTATTCAGTTCCTCATTACCCTGTAAAAAGGCAATGCGGGGAGCGCGATATTGCACCAGTTTTTTTATGGCATTGGCAAATTTATACTCCAGCAATACTTCGGAGTTATTTAAAATTTGCTGTGGCGAAAAACCTATTTGGTTTTCGAGTAATTGCACCGGCATTTCGCGGCCTGCATAGGTTACCAGGGCACCCGGAAAAATAAGCTGCTGCTTGCTATCAGTTTTACTTTTGGTAGTAAGGTTAGTAGGCGAAAGGCCGCGCTGCATTAAGTCAGTCATTAAAGCCTTACGCTCATCCAGGTTCTGAATGGCCATGGGGTCGATAAACTCAAACTCAATATTTTTTCCACCGTAGGCGCGCATTTCGTTTAGCAGGTTGCGGGTGCTCTCTTTTAAGCGGGTAAAACCGGCATTTAAATCACCATCCAGGTATACCTTTACGGTCACTACATCTTTTAGGTTTTTAACCAGCACTTTTGATGGCTTTGAAATTGAGTAACGCTTTTCGGCAGTTAAATCTAACCGGAAGTAAAAGTAGCGCGACACCACATTTGCCAGTAGCAGAATGGTAAATACCAACGCCATTAAAATAAGGGCATCGCGGCGATTAGTAAGGGCAGAGCTTTTAAATTTTACCATCGGCGGGCGCTTAAAGCTGTGCGGGTGAAAAGAATAAATGCCGATATAAGACTTAGAAAATAAACTACATCGCGGCTATCAATTACGCCCTTACCCATGGCATCGTAGTGCGCGCTAAGGCCGAACGACTCTACCAAGTAATCGTTTTTGCCTATAAAAATTCCAAACTGCGAAAGGTAGCTGAAGGCCAGGTATATGAAGAAACATAAAAACACACCCAGTATAAAAGCTACAATTTGATTAGAAGTAATGCTGGAACAAAAAATACCAATAGCCACAAATACAGCCCCTAAAAACAACAAGCCAAAATAAGAGCCTAATATGCCACCCACATCAATATTACCTTCCGGCGATGCCAATACATACAGGGTATAGAAATAAATAAACGTGGGTAGAATAGCTATAAACACCAGCAACAGGGCCGCAAAGTATTTACCTAAAATAATCTGCAATTCGGTAACAGGTCGCGTAGATAGCAACTCGATAGTACCGGTATTAATTTCCTCGGCAAAACTGCGCATGGTAATGGCCGGAATAAGGAATATGAATATGTACGGGGCTATACTAAAGAATGAATCGAGCGTGGCATAGCCAAACTCTAAAATGCTGGTATCGGGAAAAATCCACATAAACAAACCCAGCACCAGCAAAAACACTATAATGGCTATGTAGCCAATAAGTGAGCTGAAAAATTGTTGAATTTCTTTACGAAAGATTGCAAACATGGGTCGCTAAAATAAAGGAATAGTTAAGAGCGAAAAGCCACAGCATTGTCATTTTTAATTTAATAACTATTTACTACCTGCCTTTATTAACAATAACGCATAAGTTGGGGCTTAGTTTTATAGCAATGCACCCTCACCCTTTATCGCTTAAATACCACCGCAGCCACACCACCGGCAGCAAGTATGGATTGGTAGTGTTTAACTGCGCTAAATAATATTCCTCTACCTGCTGCTTTATTGTGCTTACCTGTTTTTTGTTTGCCGCTTCAATAATTTGCAGCAAGGCATTGGCAAAAAAATCGTAGGTGGGGTTCGAAAAACGATTGTAATCAGTGTTTTGCTTTATGTTTTTTATCTGCACCAGGCATAAATCGTATTCGCCACGCATATAAAAAATTATAGTCTCTATCAGTTTTATATACAGCTTATCTTCTGGTGCCGCACTAAAGTTAGCGGGTATAGCTTTGTAAGCATCCTCTATCCTTTTTTGAAAAATAAGCTGGTATACTTTTAAAAAACGGAAACGGACGCCATAGGGCGAATCGTAAAATCGTTCGGCCTGTTTGTTCAGCAATTCCACACCTTCATTAATAAAACCAAAACGGAGTTTCATACTGCACAGGTTAAAATAAAATATGTGTAACATCTTACTATCGAAGGTATGCCCTTCAATCAGCTGTTCCGTTTCTCTGGCAATTGCGAACCCTTTGCCGGCCTGGTTGGTAATACAATAAATAGTAAACAGGTTAACCCCATTGGTTAGCCTTTCTACCGGTAAATTAATTAATGGATGCTTTATGGTCTTTAGCAATTCATGCGCTTCAATTAGCGCTTGCTTACGTTGGGCTATATTGGTAGTGTAAGTTTTGGCCTTGGCTTTTAAAAAAGCCAGATAGGGAAAGTTATAGGCTGTTTCGAGCGCCGAAAAGTCGGGTGCAGCAGCGGGTTCAAATTCCGGTTTGTAAATTTTAATGTTGGTTTCGGCAAAGGCCTTACGCATTTGGTGTTGATGCCACTGGCCTAAAAAGCTTTTTATAATCACCCCATCTGTTTGCAGCATTTGGGTATATAAGGCTTCATAGTTATCCTTAGTGGTGGGTGCAAAACGATTTTCGTGTTCTTCAAGCAAATTAAAAAAAAGGTAGCTGTTGGTGTAATCCTCCCTGTCTGTATAATAATTTATTGCCTCCTTCACTTCGTTGTTAAAAAGCTCAAAAGCCCCCCTTTCTAACAGGGCCTTACATAAATGGTAGCGCTGGTTAACGGCACTTTGGTAATCATTTTTATCTATAAACTGGCGCATAGCCAATTGCTGTTCAACCGCGCCGGCTATGTGCCTGAAATCGGAACGCAATAAGGTTTCAGCAGCACTTGCTGGTTTTGCTTTGTAAAAGCGCAACCTTAAAGCCGTGTTTTCTGGTAGCGGCTTATTCGCTTCTGCCAGTTTAAATAAATAGGTTGCCAGCGCTAACTGCTTCGCCTTTGCTGCTTTTAATTGCTCCAGCATCAGTACCTTTTCAGCTGGGGTTAAAAGCATAATTAAAGTAAAGCATTTATTGGTTCGCATATATGCAAATATCTGATTTTAAATTATTTGCAGCAAAATTACTCTCTTTCCTGTCACACATAATGGTTATTAAGGTTTTGTTTCAAGTATGCACGCGGTATTGTTGCGTATTAATAAAACATCAAAAACACTTGTGATGAAAAAATGGAATACCTGCCTTGCTTTTATGGTTTTGAGTTTATTGAGTTTTGCGCAAACCGGCCAGATAGATTCAACTATGGGAACGCAAACACTTTCGTATTCGGCCGAGATTAGAGATATAAAATATTTATCGTGCGGAAAAATAATGGCCAGCGGGCTGCGGCAGGGTATTTTAAATAACTACCAGCAAGGCTTTATAGGCACCTACAATTTAGCAGGTAATATGCTGCACGAAGATTCTTACGGTGCTGCCCAAACTGCTTTTGCCTGCGATACACTAAACAACACTTTAGGTATCGCCGTATGCAGCCATCGCGACTCGGTAAACCGCCTGGTTTTTATGACCACCGATGGGCACACTATAGATTTTGACATGTCTAGCTATTGGGGGTTTACCGCCTTAGAAGTTTTTGACCTAAAAACCCAACGCGATGGAAATATTTTAGTGGCAGGCCGTGCAGAACGAAACGGAACCAATCAGTTTTTTATTAGCCGGTGGATTTATACCCAATTTGGAACGATAGGGGTAGACGTAAATTTTGGCTTTGATGGTGTGGTATTGTTACCATTTGGCACCGATGCACAAGCCCGGGCAATAGGCCTGCAAAGCGACAATAAAATTATAGTAGTGGGCAACCAAATAGCACCTATACGCAAAGGCATTATACTCCGCCTGCGCGCCAATGGCACTTTAGACGATACGTTTAATGGAACCGGCTATTACCAGTACTATTTTAGCACCGGTAACGATTTTTATGAATACTACAGTGTGGCGGTAAATGATGCTGATGATATTTTTTGCGCAGGTGCTACCCAAAGCGGTGGCTGTTTTACAGTGGTTTCGCCTACCCATACGGGCTACTCTAAACTGGTGGTGGGCAACGCTAAAGCATTTTATACCTCTGCAGTACAAGGCAACCAGTACTACTTAGCCGGGCCAGATGCAGCTTACCTTACACAAAATAATGGTTACAGCTGTGTGCGTTTATTAAATGTAGAAGATAACAACCTGGCTTATACCGATACCACTTTTAGCGCTTTTAATGGGAGCAACTACCCGTTAACTGAAATGGATAATGCCATTTTTGGAAGTTGCCTGCAGCCCGATGGAAAGCTATTGGTTTGTGGCAGGCAAAACAATTATGGATTTTTTACCCGCTTGTTAACCGGCAACCTCGCAACCAGTATAAACGATATTGACAAAGCAAAAAACATTCAGTTATACCCTAACCCGGCTATTGAAAGTTTAATAATTAAAGGAACTAAAATAAACAGCATAGTTATTAGCGATTTAGCAGGCCGAATAGTAATGCAGGTGCAGGGTGAAATGAAGGAGGTGCAGCAGGTAGATATTTCCAGTCTCCCGGCAGCGGCTTATATGGTTACCGTAAACGGCCATACAACTTTAAAGCTTTTAAAAACCAATTGAATTAAAAACCAACATTGAAACTATGAAAAATACAATACTTATAACCGCATTGGTACTGGCACTATTGGTAGTAGGATGCAGTAAAAAAGCAGATACAATAGCAGATAATAAAGGCAAGGTGGTAGCCTATTTTTTTACCAATGAGTACCTAAGCAGCAGCCACGATTTTGAACGTAACATTCCCGTACGCTATACGGCTATCGATTCATCTTTAATACTTATTTATTATTTCGATGCACAGGTAAACGGCTGGTTTTCATCACCGGGGCCGGGAACAGCCGCTTCATACCAAACACGTTACTTTCTGAGCGCTCAGCAAGATTCTACCACCGTTACACTGAAAGCTTATAGCCCTACATTTGGCCCCTACACAGGGAGCACTATCAACTTAACCAAGGTGAAAATTGTAGTTGCCATGGCCGACGAAACATTAACCGGCAAAAGAGCGCCGGTTGATTACAGCAATTACCGTGAAACGATGCGATATTTTGGGTTAAAAGAGTAGTGGTTAAAACTTATTTGGTTAGCTGCTTAAACACATCTTCCAGCGAATACTCTTCTTTGTTTAAATGCAGCAGGGTTAAGTTTTTCTCTTTAGCAAAGTTGAAAATGTCTTCGCGTATGTCCTTGCCGCCTTCGGCTACAAAGTTCCATTTGCCATCTTTCAATTGCTCGTAGCTTTTTACGCCGCGTATCATGCCTAGCAGCGCCCGGTCGATATTTTGCTTAAACTCAGCTGTTACAATTATTTCGTTGCCAATGCGGTTTTGCAGGTTGGCGGTTGAATCGTTAGCTACTATTTTGCCCTTGTTAATGATAATAACCCGGTCGGCAACGGCTTGCACCTCCTGCATAATATGCGAGGAGAAAATAACGGTTTTATCTTTACCCAACTGTTTAATAAGCGAACGAATTTCTACCAATTGGTTAGGATCCAGGCCGCTGGTTGGTTCATCTAAAATCAACACCTGTGGGTTATGCAGCATAGCCTGTGCAAGGCCCACACGTTGTTTATAGCCTTTCGATAGTTGACCGACTTTCTTTTTCCGCTCGGCGGTTAAGCCGGTTACCTCAATCATTTCATCAATTCGCTGGTTGGTTATTTTGCCCAGCTTATGCAGGCCAGCCATAAACTCCAGGTATTCGCGCACATACATATCGAAATACAAAGGGTTGCTCTCAGGCAGATAACCTATTTTTTTAGCCACCTCTAAAGGCGAGGCAGTGATATCGTACCCGCAAACCTCTGCCGTGCCCGATGTTTGGGGTATAAAGCAGGTAAGCATTTTCATGGTGGTACTCTTTCCGGCACCGTTGGGGCCCAAAAAACCAAGCACTTCACCCTTGCTTACTTCAAACGAAATTTGGTCTACTGCCTTTTGTGTGCCGTAGGTTTTTGATAGTGCACTTACTTTTATCGACATAGGTTCTTTTTCTATTTAAAACTATACTTCGTCCGCTTTAGCTTAAACTTTTTTTGCTCGGCTTTGCTCACACAAATAGTCTTGATTTTAAGCGGCTTGCCCATCATACGCACATTAGGCGGTATCTTGCCTTCCCAACCTGTAAAAGTCACTTTTAACCCGTCTTTTTTATACTCTTCGGGCAGTTGGCGCGATATATAGCGCATGTTGGCATCGCTATCGGGTATTAGCAAAAACAGCTCGCCATTATCCGTCATTTTAACGGTTGCCTTTACATTTTTAACCGCCCTTTCAATCTCAAAATCTCTGTTCTGCGCATTTAAGCCGGTTACCAATAAAAGCAGTAGCGCAATAAGACCCCATACATTTTTCATATTCCTTTTTTTACACTAAAACCAAATCGCCTGCCAAAATACAATTTGATGAATAACTGTTACAATAACTTTGTATTTACACCGTCCATTTAATACAATTTTACGTTTGCATGGCACAAGCACAATTACCTCCGGGCCCCAAAACCAACTTATTATGGAGCAGGGAAGCCAATTTTGTAAAGGATATACTGGGTTATTTTCATAACAGTGTGCGTAAATACGAGGGTATTTCGCGGGCGGCCGTAGGCCCCTATCACTACGTAAACCTTAGCGACCCTGCCTACATAGAGCATGTGTTTTTAAACCCGGATATTTATGTAAAGGGGCGCGATAACAAAACCCTGCGCTTTTTATTAGGCAACGGCCTGGTAACCAGCGAGGGCGAATTTTGGCTAAAGCAACGCCGGTTGATACAACCGCTTTTTCATAAACAAAGGCTGCAAAGCTTTGTGCAAAAAATAGCCGACAGTACCCGCACCATGTTAAACAACTGGGATGCTTACGATGGCAAAGTAGTAGATGTGCATACCGAAATGACGGGCGTAACCCTGGATATAGTAAGTCAAACCCTGATGAGCACCGAGGTAAAGGGAGACTTTAAAAAGATTAGCGATTCGTTATTGGTAGTTATGGAGGGCATGATGCGCATTATTAAACTACCCTTTTGGGTACCCACCCCTACCAATATGCGTATGCAACTTAACCGTGGGGTATTAAATGACACTATTTTTAAAATAATTGAGGAGCGGCGGGCTAATAAAGCCGGTTACAATGATTTGCTGACCATGCTTATGGAGGTAGAAGATGCCGATACAGCCGAGCGCATGACCAACAAACAGTTACGGGATGAACTGATTACCATTTTTTTGGCAGGGCACGAAACCACAGCCAATGCCCTATCGTTTGCGTTTTACCTGCTGGCCCAGCACCCCGAAATGAAGCAGCGAATTGCCGATGAGGTAAAGCAAGTGATTGGCGATGGCGAAATGAACTACGAAAATGTGGCACAGCTTAAATTTACCATGATGGTAATTAAAGAAGCTATGCGCCTTTACCCACCCGTATGGGGTATTACCCGCGATGCGGCAAAAGAAGATACTATTGGCGGCTACCGCATAAAAAAAGGCGATAGCATAGTTGTATCGCCCTGGGCGGTGCACCGCTTAGAGAAATATTGGGAGAACCCGCTGAAATTTGACCCCGAACGGTTTTCGCCGGAACGGATGAAAAACGTGCACCGGTATGCCTGGTTTCCATTTGGGGGTGGCCAGCGGTTTTGCATAGGCAACAACTTTGCGCTTATGGAAATGCAAATTATACTGGCTATGGCCTGCAGCAAATTCGATTTTACAATAGCCGAGGGCTTTAAAGTGCAGTTAGAGCCCTTAGTAACCCTGCGCCCCAAAAATGGCATGATGCTGAAACTACAGAAGGTGTAATTTTTTTGGTTTTCTCCTGTATTCATCTCCGTGCCTCCGTGCGAAACATTATTTTACCAAAGGCATTTTTTACTCAGGCTCTTGTGTAACCCCTATTGTCTTGTATTTTCGCCCCCATGAGCAAAGAGAATACACAGAACCTTTTCCAGGAAATTATTTCGCACTGTAAAGAATATGGTTTCATTTTTCCATCGTCGGAAATTTATGATGGCCTAAGCGCCGTTTACGATTATGCCCCTTATGGCATTGAGCTAAAAAACAACCTGCAACAATATTGGTGGAAGGCCATGACCCAACTGCATGAAAATATAGTAGGCCTGGATGCCGCTATTTTTATGCACCCTAAAACATGGAAGGCAAGCGGCCACGTAGATGCTTTTATGGACCCTTTGATTGATAACAAGGACAGCAAAAAACGCTACCGCGCCGATGTGTTGATTGAAGATGCCATGGCCAAAATGGAGGATAAAATAGAGAAGGAAGCAGAAAAAGCACAGAAGAAATTTGGCGATGCATTTAACCGCGAACAATTTTTAGCTACCAACCCTAACGTGTTGCGCACCAAAGAAAAGTTAGACGCCGTTGAAACTCGTTTTAAAACTGCATTAGAGGCCAATAACCTGGAAGAATTAAAACAAATTATAGTTGACCTGGAAATTGCGTGCGAAGTTTCGGGCAGCAAAAACTGGACAGAAGTGCGTCAGTTTAACCTGATGTTTAGCACCGAGGTAGGTTCGTTAGCAGATGACAGTAGCACTATTTACCTGCGCCCTGAAACCGCGCAAGGTATTTTTGTAAACTTTTTGAACGTGCAGAAAACCTCGCGTAAAAAAATCCCTTTTGGTATCGCGCAAATTGGCAAGGCCTTCCGTAACGAGATTGTGGCCCGCCAGTTTATTTTCCGCACCCGCGAGTTTGAGCAAATGGAGATGCAGTTTTTCGTGCGCCCCGGCACCGAAATGGAATGGTACAACCAATGGAAAGATGCCCGTATGAAATGGCACCAATCGCTTGGCTTTGCGCAAAACAACCTTAAATTTTTCGACCACTTAAAACTGGCACACTATGCCAATGCAGCGGTAGATATTCAATTCAACTTCCCATTCGGATTTAAAGAAATTGAAGGTATACACAGTCGCGGCGATTTCGATTTAAAACAACACCAGGAACACTCCGGTAAAAAGCTGCAATACTTCGACCCCGAGACTAACGAAAGCTATGTACCTTATGTGGTAGAAACCTCGGTAGGTTTGAACCGGACATTCCTTGCCCTTATCTGCAATGGCTATAAAAACGAAAAGTTGGAAGACGGCAGCGAGCGCGTAGTACTAGCCATACCGGCGTTTTTAGCGCCTATTAAAATTGCGGTATTCCCGTTAATGAAAAAGGACGGCCTGCCCGAAAAGGCCCGCGAAATATTTGACGACCTGAAGTGGGACCACAAATGTTTTTACGAAGAGAAAGACCAGATAGGTAAGCGCTACCGCCGTATGGATGCCATAGGCACCCCATTCTGCATAACCGTAGACCATCAAACCCTGGAAGACAACACCGTAACCATCCGCGAGCGCGACAGCATGAAACAGGAGCGGGTATCTATTGAGCAGTTAAAAGCTGTGGTTGCCGAGAAAGTGGATTGGAAAAAGGGGTTGAGGTAGGCTGCATGCATTAAACCAACGATATGGATATACATCTGTTTGATGATTACTACCTTGTGCCAACAGAGTATAAGGGTGCGTTTCATGATTTTGTGATGGAGCACCTAACCACCATGTATGCCAATGAGTATTTTCTTAATCTGGATGCAGTGCTTTCTGAAACAGAAAAGCTTAATCAAAAAAAACTTTCTGCAAACCTGGGACATCCGTATCAGTTGAATTTTTTTATCCGTCATGCTGAAACCAAAATAGGCTGGTTTTGGGGCACTCAGGTAGACTATGAAACCTTTTACATGGCCAATACTGCCATTTTTAAAGAGCACCGTGGCAAAGGTCTGGCTACAGCAATTATCCGGGCTATTGTAAAAATTACTGAAGCTGTGGGGTTTCAAAAAATAATTTCTAAACATGCCGCTACCAATAACAACGTAATTATTCCCTTGTTACGTGCCGGTTTTATTATAACCGGCTTCGAGCTGCACGACGGCGATGGGATAATGGTTCAACTCACTTACTTCTTCAACAAAACCAGAAGACAGGTAATGGATTTTAGGGTAGGGAAATTAAAGCCCACGCCGGAAATAGAGAAAGTCCTTTCTTTAAAAAATAGAGAGATTTAAAAACTTGCGGAGTCAAATTTTCTGTCTTTATACCCCCTACAACTTACAGTCATTAACACTACACTAGTGTTGAATAAACAGTTTCTTGGCTGTTGTTTGTCTATCGCTATTCAACCTTATGGTATAAACACCAGCCGGCCATGCTTCGGTGTTAAGTTTTAAATAGTTAGAAGTAATAGCGAATGCTGCCAACTGCCTTCCGGTTATATCGCTTACAATTACATTACTTCCAATCAACTTTTCCTCAACGTAAATAGTTGCCGAAGAACTAGCAGGATTAGGGAATAAATTCCATTTGGTTTTTGCTTCAACTTCTGTCAAACCGGTAGTTGGCGAGGTCGTCCCAATTACCCCGTAAATGGTATTGGCCGTGTAGTGGTAGGCAAAGTTGGAAACAATAGAATCGTAAGGAAAGATGCCCGGTTCGTTGTTAATGGTATCGTACATATTAAAACTGGTGGCTGTGCCCCAGGCCACATCGGCGGCGTATAGGCGCGAACCACTAATACCATTGCCCAGCAGCGGAAAAACATACTTATAATTTAAAGCATCGAAAGTAAGGTGATGATATTCATTGCTTACACTATAAGGTGCAGTTACCGGAGGGCTGTAATTAGAATCGATAGTGAAACTTTGCATATCTAACCGGATTATACCTACGCCATCGGGACCGTTAACCTGCCGGTTGCACAACAGATACAGTTCATTATGAAGTTCATCGCACTGCATATCCATGGGCCTGTAGGCTGCTGATACAAACGGCGCTCCATTAGGAAAATTCATTGAAAAAACCGCTGAATCAACAAGGTCGAGAGCCGGACAAACCCAATACAGCATCGTATCGCTTTGCTTAAAGAAATAGTACAGCTCTGTTTCGTGGTTGTAAGTGGCCATACGTGGGGGCTGGCTCATAGGCGCCAGGATGGTAATAGCACCAGTTTGCAAATTACAGGTGGCCAGACTGGTGGCGCCTGTTCCCGCGGTATCAGTGTAAATGCCAATCAGCCCCTCAATGGTATCTGAATAATAGAACTCTGTAAAATGGTCTTTAAACCATGCCGGCGTGCTGTAAACTGTGTTACCACTAATGATATCAATTGTATAAAGTCTATCAGGCTGGTTGCCACTTTTGCCTATAAAAATATACCAGTCGCGCTCGGGTGCCATGGCCGCATAGGTAGATGGATGCAAAAAGCCAACAGGGCTGTAAATTGAAGTAACCCCTGTAATGTCGGCCACATTGGAATGCTTACCCGTTAGGGAGTTAAAGGTTACCAGTTTAAGTGGAGGCTGTGCGTATAAAGCAAGGCTAAATAAAATACAAAAACCAGTAATTAGTTTTTTCATGCGGTGGTTTTAGGTGGTTAGTGAACCTCTGTCGCAATTATTCTTATAACTAAAAATAAGCTTGTTTTTGGAAATGTTTGCAGAATCTATGGTCGCAGTTTTTCTGAGTTGTCTGTGTTTTCTGCGAGAAATATTGTTTTTGAATTCTCTAAAACCCGATATTGCATCTGCATAAAAGCTGCCACCCAATGAGCCAAACCGGATTTTCGATAAGCGAATACCACGACATTAAACCCATTTACGAAAAGCTGAACAAGCTGGTATCGCTGCCCCTGTCTAAAATTAAGCCCGACGCACTACAGAAGTATTTAAACTACTTCGAAACCAAATGCAGCAAAAGCAAGGTGATGATGGAGGAGGCGAAAAAATATATACCCGGTGGTGTGCAGCATAACCTTGCGTTTAATTATCCCTTTCCGGTAGCGTTTACCAAAGCTGAAGGTGCTTACCTATACGATTTAGATGGCAACCGGTATATCGATTTTTTGCAAGCCGGCGGGCCAACTGTTTTAGGCAGCAATTATGAGTCGGTAAAGCAAAAATCGATTGAACTGATTAACGAGTGCGGGCCGAGCACCGGTTTGTTCCATGAATATGAATTGAAACTGGCAGAAATTATTTGCCGCCACATGCCATCGGTAGAAATGTTCCGTATGCTGGGCAGCGGTACCGAGGCCGTAATGGGAGCTTTGCGTTTAGCGCGTTTGGTAACCGGTAAAAAGAAGATTATAAAAATGGGGGGCGCCTACCACGGCTGGAGCGACCAGATGGTTTACAGCCTGCGCATACCGGGCACATTTATTTTCGATGCCAAGGGCATTCCATTCCGTAGTTCTTGGCACACGCAATCGGTGCCACCAAATAATATCAAAGCCCTGGAGCGCACCATGATGCTTAACCAGCTAAGGGGTGGAACAGCAGCGGTTATTTTAGAACCTATGGGCCCCGAAAGCGGCACCTACCCTTTGTATAAAGAATATTGCCAGGAGGCAAGAGCGCTTTGTGATAAGTATGGTGCGCTGTTAATATTTGACGAAGTAGTTACGGCTTTCCGTATAGGTATGAGCGGTGCGCAAGGATACTTAGGCGTAAAACCCGACCTGACCATTTTTGGAAAAGTGGTAGCCGGTGGTTACCCTTCGGCCGGTGGTATAGGTGGTAAAAAGGAATATATGCAGGGCCTTGCTGCAGGCCTGGAAGGCGGCAAAAAAGTAAAAGTAGGCGGCACCATGGCTGCTAACCCCTTAAGCTGCTGTGCCGGTTACCATACATTGGTAGAAATTGAAAAAAACCAGGCTTGCGAAAAGGCGGGCCGTGCCGGCGATAGAATTACCAAAGGCCTGAACGCCCTGATAGATAAATATGGTTTGCCTTTTGTTGCCTTTAACCAGGGAGCTATTGTGCATTTAGAAACCGCCGGTACGCTTTACGTTAAACTCGACTTTTTAAAAATTAAAAGTGTGCTTAAAGAGATTGATGCCCGTAAAAAATTAATGGAGCAAATGGGCGCCGCTTATATGGCCGAGGGAATTGTAACCCTTGCCGGTAGCCGCCTTTACATGAGCATGGCCGATACCGATGAGGTAGTGGATGATGCCCTTAGTAGATTTGAGAGAGTGTTTCAGGCAATTGAGAAATAAGCAAAGGTGAAAGGTGAAAGAAAACAGCCAAAATGAGTATTGAAGAAGCAAAAAATATAGTGTGCAATGCCGGCAAACAGTTGCTAAAAGAGGGACTGGTAGCGCGTACCTGGGGTAATGTGAGCGTGCGCATTAGCGATACGCAAATGGTAATTACGCCCAGCGGCCGCCGATACGATGAATTGAAACCTGCCGATATGGTAGTGGTAGATTTTTATACACTTAAGTTTGAGGGTAGCATTAAGCCATCATCTGAATTAAAACTGCATTGCCAGGTTTATAAAACACGGCCACATATAAATGCCGTAATACATACGCACCAAATGTATGCCTCTATAGTAGCGGCAGCGCAACAGGATGTAGTAGTTTTATACCCAGAGCACCAAAAAATATTAGGTGGCCCGGTAATTAAAGCAGCGCCTTATGCCCTACCCAACACTAAAAAAATAACAGTAGAAACGGCCCGTGCCATTGAGCAAAGCAACGCTGCACTAATGGCTAACCACGGTGCTGTTTGTATAGGCGAAAAATTAGAAGATGCCTTTAATGTAGCCCGCACATTAGAGCTGGCCTGCAAGGCATTTATTGAAAGCAAAAAACAAGTGGCGCGATGAACGAGCAGGAAACAAAATCGGCTTTGCTATCGGCTGCAAGCTATTTTAATGCACAAAGCGAGGGTTACAAAAGTTGGGGCCATGTAAACGTTTTACAGGCGGCGCTTAAATTTAGCCCCACCGGTTTTTTAGTTACCAATGAGAAAAAACAGCTGCAGGACATTATGTTGAACGATATCCGGTCCGGTACAACCACCGATACACTGCTACAACAAATTTTTGCCGACAGAAAAAAAGTGAGCGCCGTACTAATTACCCGGCAGCAATATGCATCGCAGCTTAAAGAAGATGTGCCCGCCATTTTAGATGACCAGGCCCAGTTGTTGGGTGTGTCTATACGCATTGCTGCGAATGAAAAAGGCATTGTAAAAGCGCTAAGCGGCCGATATACGGCTATTTTACCTAATGGCAACAGCGTTTGCATTGGCAATAGTTTAGAAGATGCTTATGTTGCGGCCCAGCTGCTCGAAAAAACAGCTAAAACTTTTATAGAGGCTAAACACATTGGCGGGGCGAAGGCTATAAACAAGATAGAAGCCTGGTTTATGCAGCAGTATTACTTGTTTAAATACAGTAAAGAGGCAGTTAAAAACAGGTAATTGCGTAAATATGCAATAGATTTACCCAGTAAAGCCGGCTTTTGCCCTTACAAGATTTCATCCTAAATTTACAATGCCCTTGGTAGTAGTTGTGGTTACTTTGTGTTACTAAATTAAACGTTATGAAAACAACACTTTTACCCGTACTGTTATTTGCAGCTACGCTAACCAATGCCGGCGGAACTTTTTCGCTTATTGAAATGAACCCGCAACATGGCACCGAAGAGTTTTTATGGACGGATAGCAGCAAGCATATTTACGGCGCCGGTGAACTAAGCAACTTTACCGAACTGAACGGCAGCCTTTACTACTATGGGCAAGATACCACCGGTAATGAAGAGCTTTGGAAAACCGACGGCACTCCGCAGGGTACTGTAATGGTAAAAGATATAAACCCTACCGGTGCCTCGCAAATGGGCAATATTATAACCGTTGGCAATAAAATGGTTTTTGTAGCCACCGATAATGAAAATTGGGATTTCGACCTTTTTGCCAGCGATGGTACACCAGGTGGCACAGTTAAAATTGCCGATATGAACCAAAACTGGAACGACGGCCTTAGCCCACAAAGGGCGGCCTTGTTTGGCAACAAAGTTTTGTTTTGCACCAGTACGGATTTAATGAGCACTGATGGCACCTTAAGCGGCACTAAATCCATACTTGCTTTATCACAATACAATCCGGCGCAAGGCTACTGCGAGTTAAACGGTAATGCCTATTTTATTTTAACCAATAACGTGGGCAGGCCACAGCTATGGATGACTAACGGCACCACCGAAGGAACACGTATGGCCTTTGATTTAGCCGGAAGCCCGTTGGATATTATGTCGGTAGAAAAGCTGGTGGCTTTTAACGGCAAACTATATATGGTTGGGGCAACCAGCGGCCAGGGCAGCGATTTATTTAGTTTTGATGGTACTGAGTTAAAAAGAATCGTACTGGCCACCGGTGGAAACTCATACCCTACATCGCTTAACGTAGTGAATAATCAGTTGGTTTTTATAGCCAGCAATATGGCACACAGCAATATTTACAGCATGTCGGTGGCAGATGCAGAACCGCAGGTAGTGCCTTCGGCTGCTAATATAGATGCATATGGCAGCCTTAGCTTTTGTAATAACAAGGTTTACTTTTTAGGCACCGATAATCACAAGTTCTATTCAATTAACCAAAACACCCTGGCCCTTGATAGTGTAAACTTAGGGGCTTACACCCTGCCTAATTACTGGTTTCTTGAAAACGGCAGCTTTTTAACCGGTGCCGGTGGCAAGGTTTTCTTTGCGGCTTACGATACGGCAACAGGTAACCAGGTATTTATGGAAAGTGATGGCACCGATGCAGGAACTTTTTCGGTTATGCCTGTAGGTGCTATTAACCCGCATCCGTTTAATATTCTAATAAGCTGTGGCTCGGCCGATATATTTGATTTTAAAATGTGGGGCAACAAAGTGCTTGTACCCGCTAACTTTAACAGCGCAGGCCGCGAACTTTGGATTTATGAACCCCAAGGGCTGGTTAGTAGTATTGAGAGTGCAACAAAATCTGATTTACACGTAAGCTTGTTTCCAAATCCAACATCTAAACAATTATTTGTACGCTTGCAGAACCCTAACAACGCTTACTGCGAAAATTTGCTGGCGATTATAACCAATAGCAACGGCCAGGTAGTGTTGCGTGATAGCTTTTCGGGCAATGCAGGCCAACTGGATGTTTCTGCTTTAGCAGCCGGCAACTATTGCCTGCAGCTTACCGGTACAAGCCAGGCTTTTAGCACCCAGCGCTTTGTAGTAACCAAGTAAACATATACGCTTAAATAAAACCGGAAGCGATGAACAGAAAGCAGGATAAAGTTGCTCCTATTCATCGCTTTTCTTCTGCCGGCGATGTACACTTTAAGTTTGTAACCATTACCGAAAAAAGCTTTGAGGAGCCCGATGTAGAGCACCGGCATGGGTACTGGACCCTGTTTGTTTTTTTAGAAGGCAAAGGCCGCCACATTATTGATTTTAAAGAGGTAGAAATAAAACCGGGCAGTATACACCTGGTATTGCCGGGGCAGATACATGCTTTACACGGCGGCAAGAATTTTTTAGCGCACGCCCTTATGTTTACCGAAGAGTTTTTTTTAATGCGCGACGACACCGTTAAACTTTTAATGCACCTTTTCCGCTTTATGGATGCCGGCGAGGCTGCGGCTTTTAATATTAGCAAAGCCGATAAAGAGTTTTTTATAAGCGTACTACAACTTATACAAAGCGAATACAAAAGCCAACATGCCTATAAGGGGGCTGTGCTGCTGGATTTGCTTTCGGTATTTATAAGTAAGTGTATGGGCGCGCTGGAACTGCCTACGCTAAACCACAATGGTGAAGATTCGATGGATTATATACGCTTGCGTAATGAAGTAGAGCGCAATTTCAGGCAAATACATACAGTTGCCGAATACGGTTTGCGCCTGGGTATTTCGCCTAAAAGCCTTAACGAACTGTGCCGCAACTATACCGGGCAAACCGCTTTAGAATTTATACATGCACGTCTGGTGGTAGAAGCCCGGCGCCTGCTAAAATTCAGCAATAAGCCTATTAAACAAATAGCCTACGATTTGCACTTTACCGATGCGGCCCATTTCACCAACTTCTTTAAACAAAAAACCGGCACTACGCCTGCGGAGTTTAAGAATGCTTAGTTAATAGCTAAGCTTTATTTTTTTGCCGTAAGTATCTCGTTGTACTGCTGAGGGTTATTAATTAGCTCAATAGCTTTAGCTACTTCGGGGTCGTTTTGGTAGCTCTTTTTTACCTTGCCATAAGCATAGTAATAACGGCCGGCAATTTCGTTTTCAAGCACAGTAACAATCTCATCTTTGTTTTTAATTATATCCTGCTCTTTATCGTGCTCCAGCTTTTTCTTAATAGCATCGTACTGCACTTTTACAGCATCAAAGTATTTCTCTTCCTGTGCCGCTTCTTTTAAAGCTTCCAGTTTTTCGTCGCTTTCGGTTTTATAGCTCCAGTCTTTTGATTTTACGTAGGCTACAAAATCATTAAAGTCTTTTTCAGTTAACTTAAACTTAGCGGCATCGGTAATTGTATCGTGCGTTAGCTTATAAGCCGAAGCGAAATCGAAAATGTAATTTTTGGTATACAGCGTTTCGGCTATTTTGCTGTGCTCGGGCTTAGGCAGTTTCACATCCGGGTCTACCCCTCCGCCATCGTAAACGGTGCGACCACTGTGCAGGGTTTTAAATGCCACCTTTAGTGAATCGGGTATACGCTTAACGCTGCCATCGGCATTCTTTTCGGCATAATTTAAGGCTTGTATACAGCGGCCGGTAGGTATATAATACTTAGCCGTAGTAACCTTTAGCATGGTATTGTACGATAGCGGCTTGGTAACCTGCACCAATCCCTTACCATATGTGCGCTGGCCTATTATAACCCCGCGGTCGTAATCCTGCATGGTGCCCGATACAATTTCGCTGGCCGAAGCGCTCATAGAATTTGTTATTATCACCAAAGGTATTTTGGTATCACTCGGTTCGTTTAATGTTTTAAAGGCATTGTTCCATTCCTCTACCTTGCCCTTAGTAGTAACCACCAACTGATTTTTTTCGGCAAATACGTTTACAATGTTTACAGCTTCTACCAGCAAACCACCGGGGTTGCTGCGCAAATCAAGTATCAGGCCCTTCATATTTGGGTTAACCCGCTTAAGGCTATCAAAAGCATTTTTTACATCCTTGCCGGCACCTTCATTAAAAATTTTCAACTTAATACAACCCACCTCGGGGGTAACCATGCCATAAAAAGGCACCGATGTTTCCTGCACCTCTTCGCGCACAATAGTAAAGCTTAGCATCTTGGTATCCAGCAACGATGTTTTACGCTCTATCTGCAGGCTTACCGGTGTTTTAGGCTGGCCCACCAAAAACTTATCTACTTCTTCTTTCTTTTTGTTCTGCGTGTTTTCGCCGTCAATAGCCTTTATTATATCGCCGGCGTGCAAACCGCTTACATCGGCTGGTTGCCCTTCGGTTACCGAAATAATTACAGGATAGCCGTTCATTATTTCTGTTTCAATACCTAAGCCGCCAAACTTTCCACCTTGCTGTATGCGCGCATTTTCAATTTGCGAGCCCGAAAAATAATTGGTAAACGGGTCCAGCGTTTTAAGCATACCATCTATAGATGAGCGCATAAGTTTAGATGGTTCTACATCATCCACGTAGTAAGTATTTACCTCTTTATACAAAGCGGCAAACACATCCAGGTTCTTCGAAATTTCGAAGTAACTATCGGCAAACGACATACTGCCTATTGCCACAGCTACCACTACTAAATATTTTATTGCTTTCTTCTTCATTGCCTTTCAGTTCCTCTGTTAGGATTTACAACTTACTTTTTAGCTAAAATTTCTTTCACTTTATTTTCGTCGTTCAACACTTCAATAGCCTTTTTCAATTCCTTATCGCTTTTAAACGATGCTTCGGTGCGGCCGGTATTCAGGTAATAGCGCGAAACGATTTCTTCTTCCAACATGCTTTTTACCTGTGGCTTTTCTTTTTCAAGGTCGCGTTGCTTATCGTGCATCATGGTTTTTTTCATGGCATCAAAATCTTCCTTAATAGCATCAAAGTATTTTTCTTTTTCGGCTACTGTTTTTAAATCATCCAGTATTTTTTCACTACGCGTAGTGTAGTCATATTCTTTTTTACCTACCCAGGCTACAAACTCGGCATAGCCGCTATCGCCCAGGTCGAAGGTTTTTGCAGGGCCTATTTTTTCGTGCTTTGCGCGATACTCATTGGCATAATCCGCTATCAGGCTTTTTGTAATTAAGCTAATGGTAATATTGGCCAGCCTTTCAGGCTCTACGGCAATATCAGGATCAATACCTCCACCATCGTATACCGTTCTGCCATTTTTAGTTTTAAACGCCACTTTCAACGAATCGGGTATCCGTTTTACACTTCCATCTTCATTGCGCTCGGCGTAATTGATGGCTTGTATACAACGGCCCGAAGGGATATAATACTTGGCTGTAGTTACCTTAAGCTTAGCGTTAAATGGAAGTGAGCGGGTAGACTGCACAAGGCCCTTACCAAATGTTTTTTGCCCTATAACCACCGCGCGGTCTAAATCCTGTAACGAACCCGATACAATTTCTGCTGCAGAGGCCGAGCCGCCATCGGCTAATACTACCACCGGCATTTTTAAATCAACCGGGTCGTTAAGCGATGGAAAGTTTTTATTCCAATCATCTGTTTTACCCTTTGTAAAAACCACATCAATATTTTTGCCTACAAACACATTGGCCACGTTAATAGCCTCGTTAAGTAAGCCACCGGGGTTGCCGCGCAAATCAAGCACTACTCCTTTCAGTTTATGTTTAGCCTCTAAATCCTGCAAAGCATTTTTTACTTCGGCACCGGCGCGCTCGGTAAAACTGGAAAGGTGTATGTAGCCTATCTTATCATCTACCATACCATAGTAAGGCACGTTGCGTATGCGTATTTCTTCACGTATCATTTTTACAGCCAACTCCGCTTCGCTTCCATCGGCCTGCAGGCGCTTTATCTTCAGGTTTACCTCGGTACCGGGTTTGCCTTTTAGCATAGCGCTAACCTGGTCGGTGCGATAGCTTTTAGCGCTTTTGCCGTCTACCTCTACAATCTTATCACCTGAGCGCAGCCCTGCTTTATCTGCAGGAAAGCCTTCGTAAGGTTCAGTTACCGTTACCCAATCGCCGCGGGTGCCAATTACAGCACCAATGCCGCCGTACCTGCCGGTTGTTTGCTGGCGGTAGTCGTCCATATCCTCTTCCGGTATGTAATCGGTGTATGGGTCCAGCGAGCCTAACATTTCATTTATACCGGCATGCATCAATTTTTCAGGGTTCAACGTATCCACATAATACGTATTCAACTCTTTATAAAGCGTGGTAAAAATGTCCAGGTTCTTGGTTATTTCGAAGTACGAGGGGCTGGTTGTAAATGCCAACGGCACCAGGGCAACTAATGCAATGGCGCTAAGTAGTAATAGTTTTTTTAGTCTCTTCATTATCCCCAATCTATGTTCTGTAAACATAATTTTAAACGCGCACATATTGAAATTGTTGCCCGGCACTTTTACTCATTTACCATATTTTTTGAAAAGTGACTTAAAACATGCAATTAGCGAACCATAATTCGTTATTTTATAGTCATGAATTTGCTTTTCGATTTTTTAAAAACAGTTCTGCAACTGGATAAGTACCAGTTGGATAAGCTTAAACCCTCCGGGCGAAGCGGAGAGGTTTGGCAAATGCTTATAGAGCAGGCCTTACAAAAGCATTTCGACCGCGAAAAAATAGAAAGCACCCTCAAAATATCATCCTCACATTTTGACAAAATAACCTCTCAGCTTTTAGCCAAATGCTACGAGCATATGTTTGCCGACGATAAGGAAAAACTGCTTTTGTTTCTTAGCCAGCATGGCCCCTTGCTTAAACACTTTTACCAGGAGCTTAAAAAGCAAACAACTTTTGCCGAAAAGAATTACAACAAAAAGCAATTAGCTAAGTTTTATAAAACGGCTATAGACCATATCCATTTTAATATGCCCATAATGCATAAAGATGAGGATGTGCTGCGTTTGCTGGCTAACAAATTTATAAGCCTTGAGAAAAACCACAATGCTAAATTGTTGGTAGAATGCCGGTTGATGTATGTGCAAATAGATAAACTGTTTGCTGCCGCGCTAATACATGCCCAGAGCAATGAAGTAAGAAAGCAAATTGATGCATTAGGCCCATTGCCGGAAGATGCGGATGAAGAGTTGGATTTTGCTTACTGGTGGCTAAATATTTATTTCTACCACGCCACCGAAAATTTTGAGCAGGCAGCTGTTGTGGCGAAGCAGGCTATTGCGGCTTTAGCAAAATACAGCAGCGGGCAAAACAGCTATAACATTTTGCGCATAGAACTTAAGCTGGCCGAGCTGCTTTACTACTCCAGCCGGTTCGATGAATCTTTCGCAGGCTTTCAAAAATGGATTAAAGCCAGCGACCCCGATAGCATACCCGATAGCCGCTTTTACATTGCCAAGTATTTACAGGTTTGCCTTATTATCAATAAACTGACCGAAGCCAAAGAGGTTTTAGATTACTGCTTTAAAAGGCCCATTAGCTATTTAAAAGAAATTTTACTTCCGCGCGATATAATTTCGTTTGCCAAATACTATCTGTTTAGCGCGCAGTACGATGAGGCTTTTGAGTTTATACAGCTGGGTTTTGCGCGTAACCCTAAAGGGAAATACTTTCAATACGAAGTTGAACTACGCAACCTGCAAACGGCTTACTTTTTTTTGACCCGGCAAAAAAAGCTGGCCCTGCAAATGTGTAACAAGCACATTAAGTATTTGCGCTCGCACAATTACGGCATACGGCAAAGTGACTTCCCTTATTTTTATGTGCTTACCAAAGCTATTTACGATAAAACCGAGAGGAATAAGAATTTAACAGCCCGCGAGGAGATGATGCTGCAACGCTACCAACAGGGCAGCTATGCCGTGTATGGTAAATTACTTTTAAAAATGTTGAATGCCTGAGAGGCTGCTTTATTTTTCAATTACCAACCCAGAGGCCGAAGCGCCCAGCTGCAACAGCATTTCAGTAATGTCTTTTACAAAACTCTCCGACCCGCAAACATAAAAACGCTGGCTAAAATCGCCTACGTATTTAATTAAGGTTTCGCGGTTAAGGCGCTTTTCGTGGTAGCCAATTACCCCTTCGCGGGTAAAGTGCGGTATAAAGTTGTCTTTTAATATCTCATGTAATTCATCACCGCAAATAGTATCGTATGCGCCATACGTAGAATAAATAAGCCGGCAATTGTATAGTTGCTTGCGCTGTTGTAAATCGCGAAAAATAGAGATGAAAGGGGTTACACCCGTGCCCCCCGCAATAAATACACCCGGCCCTTTATACTCAATAGCGCCAAAAGGTTCTTGTATAATAAGCTCTGCCCCGGCATTGGTTTTACCCAATTGCTCTGTTAAACCGTGGCGGTCGTTATAAATACGTATTAAAAACTCCAGGTGCTGGGCTTTATTAAGGCCGGTAAAGGTAAAGGGCCTAAACTGCGAAGCCCAGCCCTCTTTATTTAAAGCCACATAGGTGCCCTGGCCCGGTATAAAGGTATAGCCTGCTGGCTTTTCTACGGTAAACCGCTTTACATCGGCATTTACATAGGCTGTTTCGAGAATTTTTACAGTATAGTTAGACATAGTTTGTGCTCGTTTTAAAACATGGTAGCAAGCGCCAAACTTATATAATGTTGGTTTATGTACAATTTCTATTTTCGCGCACCGTTATACGGGTTCAATTTTCAGGTGTGCAGAAACTATTCCGACTTCTTTTTGTGTTTGCCCTTCCGGCTATTGTAATGCTGCTTAGCAATTGCCGTAAAGAGCAATTTGGCAAAGGCAACCTTAGCTTTAGCACCGATACCCTTACCTTCGATACCGTATTTACCTCGCTTGGCTCTACCACCCGCTACTTTAAGGTGTTTAATACCGATAAAAAGGCCGTGCGTATTTCCGATATCCGCCTGCAGCATTTAAACGGCAGCCAGGAGTTTCGCATAAATGTAGATGGCGTAAACGGCGACCACTTTACTGAAATAGAAATACCGGCTAAGGATTCGATATATGTTTTTGTAGAGGTAACTGTAAACCCCAACAGCGCCTTAACCCCGTTTGTAATTATAGATGATGTGGTGTTTGATGTGGAAGGAAACACCTCTACCGTTCACTTACAGGCCTTTGGGCAAAATGCACACTACCACTATGGCGAGGAATATAAAAGTGGCGAATTTAAAACGTGGAGTAACGATTTACCGCACGTAATTATAAGCCACGATTCGGTACCCGGTGTATTAATTGGTTGCGGAGCCAGCTTAGACATTCGCCCGGGCACCAAAATTTTCTTTGCCGGCAACTCGGCCATTTTTATACAGGGCACTTTAACGGCAATGGCCAATAGCTGGAGCGATTCCATTGTTTTTCAGGGTGCACGGTTAGAGCAGTTTTATGAAGATAAGCCCGGCCAATGGTTTGGCCTGGTATTTTTGCGCAGTTTAGACTGTGTTCCCCAGGGCCGGTTCGACCACTGTGTAATTAACGAAAGCACCTATGGTATTTATGCCGGGGCGGGCTTAGATCCACTCGGCCCTGTATACGTTGGCCCCGACTACCGCCCCAGTGTGGTAATTAGAAACAGCATTATTAAAAACAGTTCCGAAAACGCTGTTTACGGTTTTAATGCCGAAATTTTAGCCGAAAACTCCATTTTCCATACTGCCGGTGGCAACCTGGTGCAGCTGGGTTTGGGGGGAGATTATAGCTTTAACCAATGCACTATGTATAACACTGGTTCGCGTTTTGTAGAGCACAAAAGCGAAACCCTGTTGCTAAGCAACCTGTTTATAGTTAATAACCAGATAGCTGCTATAGAGCCGCTTAAAACCAACTTTACCAACTGCGTAATATACGGTAGCCTGCAAAACGAAATATCGTTTAATAACTATAGCGATACCATGCAATTCAACTTTGATAATACGTTTAAAGATACCTACGTAAAAACCAAGCAGGATACCTTTGAGATGTTTACAGCCATACACGACCATATTTTATACAATGTAGACCCTATGTTCCGCGATGCAGACGGAGGAGCTTTTACGCCTGCCAAAGACAGCACAGGCGGCAACGACCATTCCCCTTTAATTGATTATGCACCCAGCGGACTTTCTACTGATATATATGGTACCAGCAGGCCTGTAAACATTAAAGGCAACTCCACCCCATACGATATTGGGGCTGTAGAAGCACGGTAACCTTACACTACTTTATTGGCGCAGCAACTTGCCGCTGTGGCATCGGGCTTAGCTTTAAAGGTAAAGCCCATAGAAAGGATGTATCCCATAGCCTCGCTTAAAGCCGCATTAGAGCCAAAGCGCGGGTTAGTATTTATATCAGCATGCACTTCCAGCTCGGTACCGTAGGCATCGAACAGTTTGCAAAGGTGGTAAGCAATATCTATAGAGCGGGATACCTCAATCAGCATACGCTCTTTTAAACTCATTTTTTGGGTAGTGCGGTCGTTATTAATAAACATAAAGCCGCCGCGGCCCTTGCGTAAAAGCACAATTACCGTAGCAAACTCGGTTTCGCGGCCCCGCACCTGCGAGTCGGTGCCTATACAAACCTTTATTTGGTTGCCAAGTTCGCGCTCGTTAATAAGGGCTTTTTCTACGGCATCACTAATAGACCCTTCAATTTTGGTTCCGTCTAATCTTCTCCACTTCGATGTAAGAATAGGTTCCATATGGCTTATGATTTGGTTTACTAAATTTAAAACATATAATTCTTAGTTATTATTTTACCCAACCCAATTTTCAACAAGGCGCTATAAGGGCCTGTACAGACTGATTATATGAATAGAATTAGATGCAAAGGGTTGCGCTTATCCACAGGCCGGGCAGGCTTTTTACAATTTCTTTTCACTGCCATTAAACTTTTTTAACCAAAGCAGGTCATACCCCCATACAACCGCATAAACCATTTGCCGGCTAAGCGGTTTGGAGATTTTCAACCCAAAAAATTAAAAAACATGAAAAAGCAAAGCATTAAAACCATTGCCGCCTTAGTATTACTAACGGCCACTTTTGCCCTTAACAGCTGCAAAAAAGAGAAAACCGACAGCGATTTAACTACGGCCAATAATATGGCTATGGCCGATGAATCGTATAACGATGCCGATAACATTGCCGATGAAGCGGCAACCACCGGGACCGTTACCTACAAAACCGATGATGAAAACAGTTTACTGGCAGGTTGCGCAGTTGTAACGCGCGATACTACCTCTACCCCCCGAGTAACTACTATTGATTTTGGCACGGGCTGCACAGGCGCCGATGGCAAACTGCGCACCGGCAAAATTATTGTAACGCACGATGGCCGCTACCGCGATGCAGGCACTACTATCACTATCACCTTCGATAATTACACCGTAAACGGCAACCAGGTATCGGGCACCCGCACCATTCATAACGATGGGCCTAACAACAATGGAAATCTATCTTACAGCGTTAGTGTAAACGGACAAATTATACTGGCCAGCGGCGCAGGCACTATCACCTGGTCCGCCACCCGCACCCGGGTTTGGATAGCCGGTGAAAGCACTGCTACCCGCGATGACGACCAATATTCTATTACCGGCTCTGCCACAGGTACCGCAGCTAATGGCGACCAGTTTACATCCACTATTCAAACCGCATTAGTGCGTAATTTAGCCCCCGGCTGCCGCCGTCATTTTGTAAGCGGAGTAGCCTTAATACAACGCACCGGCAAGCCCGACAGAACACTTGATTTTGGAACCGGTGCCTGCGATGATCAGGCTACTGTAACAATTAACGGCGTATCGCGCGTTATTACGTTGCGGTAAAACAATAGCCTAAAACAAAAAAGCTCCGTTTGGGGAGCTTTTTTGTTTTAGGCTATTTTGGTTGGTGCGCTTTGGTTTAAAAGCTTAGCCTCGTGCCTGCGCTTACCAATATTGTAAAGTATTTGAAAGATAATAAACACAACGCCGAAATAAGCGAAGGCCCCCAGAGTGACCATCCAGGTCCACTCTACCATATCTACTATAAGAAAAAGAGCGGCGGGTAAAGAAAGTAACGAAACCGAAATTAAAGTAAGCGCCACCAACCTGTCGGATAAGCCGAGGTAAACCAGGTGGTGGGTAATATGGTCTTTACCGCCCACAAAAGGCGATTGCTTGCGCATTAAACGGCGAATAGTTACCGTCATAGTATCAATTAATGGCACTATAAAAAACAGCATGGGTATTACAAACTGCTTTAGCTGTATAAATTCTGTGGAGCCTTCATCTCTAAAATTCCAAAAAAACAAAATGCTGGTACTGGCTAAAAACACGCCCAAAAACTGGCTGCCGGTATCGCCCATATATATTTTTGAGGGGTTCCAGTTAAAATATAAAAAGCCGGTTAGGGCCCCCATTACGCCTACCAGCATTACCAGGTAAAAAGCGCTTAGCGAGTGTCCGCTTATGGCCACTACAGTAATAAGCCCCAGTATAATGCTCATGGATATGGTAGTAGTAATAGCATCCATATTATCCAGCATGTTAATGGAGTTCATTAAACCTATTACCCAAAAAACAGTTATTACAAAATCGAAGGCCGGGTTGCCCGAAACCTTAATATAAACATCGGAGATGATAAGGATGAATGCACAAGATAGCTGGGCGATAAACTTGGCCAGCGGGTTTGTGTTGTAAGCATCGTCGGCCAAACCTAACAGAAACCCAAGGCACGAAGAGGCTATGATGCCGATAAGGTGCTTATCGAGCAGGTAATTACTTTGGCGGGGTAAGGTTCCTATAACCGAAATAGAGACTAAAAACAATATGAAAAATGATATGCCTCCAATAGCAGGCTTAACGTTAGCAGCCCAGCGTATTTGTGTAGCAGCATCGGTGTTGCGCACACCCAGGTTAAACGAAAACTTTAAAAACAGCCAGTTAATTAGAAACGAAAACAGCAAGCTGATTAAAAAAAATAACGCCAGGAATGTGATAAGATACTGCTGATCTTCCATCGTTTTTACTTTTTACCGCCAAACAAGCCCTGCCAAAAACTCTTTTTCTTTGGTTTTGAATCGGTGGTGTAGTAGCCCTCACCGTATTTCTTTCCATAATAGCCATAGCCGTAACCGTAGCCATATCCGTAGCCATATCCATAACTGTAACCATAATTATAGCCGTAGCTGTAACCATAGCCCGAAGCGCCGCGGCCGTAATCGTTTATTACAATTGAAAGGTTTTTGATTTTACTCTCTACCATTATTTTGTTTACGTTACCTACAAAGCTACGATTAGAGTATGCCGCCCTGAATACATAAATAGGGTAATCGGCCATTTTTAAAATTTCGAGCGCATCGGTTACAAGGCCTATTGGCGGTGTATCAATTACAATATAATCGTACCGGGTTTTAAGCGTTGCAATCAGCTCATCTAACTTAGGTAACAGAATTAACTCGGAAGGGTTAGGTGGTACCGGGCCGGCTACAATAAAATCCAGGTTAGGTACGCCCGTTTCCATAATACACTCATCAATGCTTGATTGGCCGCTTAATATGGTACTTACTCCGCGGTGGGCGTCTACATCAAATACTTTATCCAACCTTGGCTTGCGCATATCAAAGTCAAGTATTATCACCTTTTTGTTTAGCAAGCTTAAAATAGCGGCCGTGTTAAGCGACACAAAAGTTTTTCCTTCGCCTGGTATGGTGGATGTGGTAGCCACTATTTTAGTGCCCGGCGAACCGGAAATAAACTGAAGCCCCGACCTGACGGCACGGAATGCTTCTGTAATAGTTGATTTGGGGTCTTGCGTAACTACAATCTGCGAACGCACCAACTCTTCCTTATATCTCGGTATTACGCCCAATAAAGGCGCCTTTGCTTTCTTCTCCACATCATCAATAGATATAATGGTGTTTTGCAGCAGGTACCGTATAACTATTACTACCAAGCCTAACACCAAACCAATAAGCACACCCGCCAGTTTTACAAAGGTTTCGCGCGGCGAAATTGGCACCTTACTAACCTGGGCCCTTTGCAGTATAACGTAATCGGATACGATACCGGCGCTGGCTATCAGGTAAGCCGATTTTTCATCGTACAGGTTCATTATAAATTCATTCTTCATGGCCGCCATTTTATCAAGGCGGGCAAACTTGCGCGTTTTATCGGGCTCAGTAATTAGCTCGGCCATGTAGCGGTTATGTTCCTCGGTTAGCCGGCGCTGGTTTTCGCGCAGCATTTGAATGGCGTGGTCTACATTTTTAGAAAGCCTTATTTTATTTTGCTCAATCTCCTTATCTATCATGCGCACATCGGGGTGCTCCTTCGTTACTTCTATCAGGTTTTTATTCCGGTCTTTTTGCAAATCATTAATATCATTAATGTCGGCCGAAAACTGAACCGTCTTATCGTTAAAGTTAAAGGTAGGTAAAGTAGAATAGTCGTTCTCTTTTTGCAATGCAATTTTAAATGCTACTAACGATTGAATATCATTTACAATCTCCCTTACAGCCTCCTCGTAAGTCATCGAACGGTCCATTAACCTGTCGGTATAGCTGTTTCCTTTTTCTAAAAATCCTTCGCGCAATTTCAACTCCGATATCGAATCCTGAAACTTATCGAAGGCAGCGCCAAAGGTATCAATCTGGTCATCGAGGAACTGGAGAATATTTACAAAGCTTTCCTTTTTCCGTTCAAGGTCATAAACAATAAACTCATCCGAAATTTTTTGAATTACATCTTTAGCACGCTCAGCATTTCTATCTTTAAAAACCAACGATACCGTTTGGGTAGAAGGGTCTATGGGCATTACTGCCAGTTTGTTGGCTATATCCGTTTCTACCTCGGGGCGGGTTAAAAATTTAAAGTAGTACAGGTCATTAATATCCTCGGGGGTAACCGCTTGCTTAAACGAAACCGCAATTGAAAAAAACGGTGATGAAAGAACCTTACCGGTATCGCCGGAGTATTCATAGTCTTTACCGTTCATGGTAAACGATAAGTAGTATTTTTTACCACTCAAAATTTTCATGTAAACGGGGGTATTATAAATACTCTCATCCTTTATTTGCCCTTTTACCGAGAACGGCGATGTGGTATACAATTCGGTAAAAATAAACTTTGTCTTACCCTCCTTATAGTAACCAATTTCCAGCGGCAGGGCATCAATTACGCGGTCCAGCAACAACTTAGAGTTAAGCAATTGCATTTCGCGGCTTACCTCAGAGGGGTCGTGTTCTACCACCAAATTTTGCACACCTAATAACTGTGTGGTTTTTTCGGTTTTAAGCATCAGTGTGGTGGTGCTTTCATAAATGCGGGGAGTATAGCGCAGATAGACCAACGACATTACAACGCAGGCAACTAAAATTAAAATAACCCAAATAATAGAGGCATTTATAACATAAATCATCAGCCCCAGGTTAAAATCTTCAACCGGGTTAGAAAATGCTGATTGTTCGGTTTCGAGCTGTTTATTTTGTTCCACTAAACGTTCTTATTAAGGCTATGGTTGTTAGAATGGCACTTGCCCATGCAAAAATTGGTGCAAGTTCTCTTAAAACGTCAGATGCCGGTCTGCGTCTTGGCTCAATATAAATAATATCATTCGATTGCACAATCAAATCAGCATTGCGCATACCTTCTAACGACGAAAGGTCGATTACACTAATCTGCGGGTTCTTAAGGTCGCCCCGTATCACTTTTATTTTATACGATTTTAAATCGTTGGCAATACCGCCTGACTTTGCAATTACCTCAAACAAATTGGTAGGGGCCTCGTTAAGTAGTACTACTGCCGCTGTAGACCCTTTAAACACAAAAGCTCGGCGGTTAGTTACGGTTAAAACAATGTAGGGGTCAACAAAAAGATTCGAATATTTTTCGGCCAGCACTCTTTCTAATTCCGCTTCGGTGTAGCCTTTTACGTAAAACTCGCCTACAATAGGCAAATCGGCAAAGCCTTCATGGTCTACCAGGTAACTTACCGATGCTCCGCCGCCGCCAATATTTGTTTGGCTGCTTACGTTACCTAACACATCAATTAGCCTGAATCCATCTCGCGAAAAAGCCTTTAAAGTAAACAGGTCTCCGGGTTGAATTACGTACTGCTCTATTTGCTTTTTGGCAAGCTCAAAGTATTGATAATCCTTCTGCTGGAACATTATGTTCGGGTAAAAAACTTTACAGGAAGAAAAGGAAAGCAATACACCGAATACTATCAGCAGGTAAAAACGTTGTTTCATTCAGCGATTTGAGTTACAAACTTATTAAAAATTAGTTGGCAATTTGTTTATAAAAGCGAATTGTAAAGGGCCGCCATATCGGCGCAAAGCCGTCTGTAGCTAAACTTATTCCTAACAAAATCGCTTCCCTGTTTTGAAAACCTAATTCTCATCTCATTTTTGTCGATAAGCTGAAGCAGGTTTTCGGCAAAAATAGACTCATCGCCTACAGGCGAAAGCAAAGCTGTTTCGTTTTTTATAACAATGTTCTCTATACCGCCCACATTAGTAGAAACAATGGGCTTGCCCGAGGCCTGAGCCTCGATAAGGCTTACAGGGGTACCCTCGTTATTGCTGGTTAGAGCTATTATATCCATGCCCGCATTCGAAACATCTACATTTTTAATCCAGCTGGTAAAGGTTAGCAGGTTTTTCTCTTTAAGGTTTTGATTATTAAAGGGCAGCCCCAAGGCTTGCGCCTGCAATTCAATAGCCGCACGCTCTTCGCCATCTCCAATTATAAAGGCACGCACTTTCTTTTGGGTTTTACCCGACACAATTTTAAGCGCCTTTAAAAAAAGTGAGTGGTTTTTAATAGGCACCAGGCGGCCTACAATACCAATGGCAATTTCATCATCATCCAGGTTATACTCACTTCTGAATTGTTTGCGCTTAGCCTCCTGGTCTTCTTCAAACCGGCGCAAATCGAACCCCAGGGGAATAATTGCAAATTTATCTATAGGGGCCACTTTATGTATGCTGCTTAATTCGTGGCGCTGTATATCGCTAAGGGTTACAATTTTAGTAGTACGCTTAGCCAGGTAGCGCTCAATTTCTAAAAACATGCGGGTTTTAACCGGGTTAAAATACGAATGGAAGATATGCCCGTGAAAGGTATGGATAATAACCTTTACGCCGCTGTGGCTGGCAGCCAGGCGGCCAACAGCACCGGCTTTTGCTGCGTGGGTGTGCACTATATCGGGCTTAAACTCCTCAATAAGCTTGCGCAGTTTATAATACGATTTATAATCGCGGAAGGGATGCAGTTCCCTGTACATTTCGGGAATATACACCGGGTGTAAATCCAGGTTTTTTACAATAAACTCCGAGCTTTCTTCGGCATCATCCTTCATGCCCGAAACCAGCAGGGTGTCAAATTCGGGCTCCAGATATTTACTTAAATAGGCTGCATTGTAGGTGGGCCCACCAAGGTTTAACCGGTTAATTATACGCAGAACACGCGGCACATATCAAATTTAAATTACACAATATTCATCTCTCTTACACAGGCACAAAGTACTACCTTAAACCACATTTGCAGTGTTTTTTTTCAACTAAATAATTTGGGTTGTTTAAAATTTAAGAATCGGCGCCGTATTATGCAAAGTATTTTTTATACCAATACTGAAACACCAGCAATCCCCATAGGGTGGCGTGTACATCGCCGGGGTCAGCGCTAAATAGTTTTTGCTTTACTTTCTCTATCTCTTTCCAGTCGAAAATGTTTTGCTGCTCCACAAAATTCTTTTCCAGCAACTCATTATCAATTAAATGGCGTAGGCCTGTTTGCATCCATTTCAATAAAGGCACCTCAAATCCATGTTTGGCGCGGGTAAAAAGTTCATCGGGCAGCACATCTCTAAAGGCATCTTTCAAAATCTTCTTCCCCTGTGCAGCATCAATTTTATACGATACGGGCAATGAAAACGCGTAATCAACCACGGTATAATCAAGCAGGGGAACCCGCACCTCCAGGCTGTTAGCCATGCTCATAAAATCTACCTTGGTAAGCATATCGTTGGGCAATACCATCTGTGTATCGGCATACAACACATCGTTTAAGTCGCCGGTTTCTTTTACAGCCTTTAATACAAAAGCCTTTCTTTTTTCAAGTTCGCTATCGCTTACCAAGTTTTTGTTTTTTAGTAAAGCGGTTGCCTCCTGCTTTGTATTAAAACTGCACCAGCGCCAGTACCTTTCGGCTGCGGTTAATTGTAAACCCTCGCTATAGCGACTTAACTGGCGGAACAAATTGCCAAACTTTGAGTGCCGCGATTTAGGCAAGGCTTTAAAAAATGGCAGCCCTGCCTGCATAAGCATGTTTACAACATTTTTTTTGCGCGCCTGCATTTCGGCTTTATGCTTGTTGTAGCCCGCAAATAATTCATCGCCCCCATCGCCCGATAACGCTACAGTAACCTTTTGCCTTGTTTTTTGGCTGAGTATAAAAACAGCAATAGCCGATGAATCGGCAAAAGGTTCATCTATGTAATCGAGTATCGAAAAGATGTTTTCGAACATCTCGTTATTAGTTACCGAAAACACGGTATGGTTGGTGCCAAATTTTTTTGCCACCAGGTTGGCATACTGCGTTTCGTCAAAGTAAGGTTCATCTTTAAACCCGATGCTGAATGTATTTAACTGCGTAACTTTTTTTGAAGCACAGGCTGTAACTATAGATGAATCGATGCCCCCGCTTAAAAAAGACCCCAGCGGAACATCGGAAACCAACCTTCTTTCTACCGCATCTTCTACCAACTTGCGCAGAGTGGCTTTAGCAGTTTCGTAGTTTTTACCTGCTTCGTTAATTTTTGTGCCCGGGATATAAGGCACCTCGTAAAAGGGCTCAGGTTTATAGTTACCCTGTTTATCAATAACAGCACAATAACCGGGCTTAAGCTTGGTTATGTTTTGCAACATGCTATTGGTGCCCGGTATGTAATTTAGTTGCAAATAAAGGGCCAGGGTATTAAAATCGATTGCTTTTTTAATAGGGAATTGCATGATGGCCTTTAGCTCAGAGGCGAATACAATCATTTTCTCATCGCTGTAAACATGCAGGGGTTTAATACCAAAACGGTCCCGGGCTAAAAAAATCTCCTGTGTTTGTTTATCGTAAATGGCAAAGGCAAAAAAACCATTCAGGTGTGGCACGCAGGCCTTGCCCATTTTTATATAAAGCTGTAGCAGCACTTCAGTATCGCTGGTAGAAGTAAAATTTACGCCGGCTAAAAACTGCTGCTTCAGTTCCCGGTAGTTGAATATCTCACCATTAAAAATAATAGTATAGCGGCCGCTTGCCTCGTGCATGGGCTGGTTGGCAATGCTGGACGTATCTATAATAGACAGCCGCGCATGGCCAAAACCCACATGTGGCGAAAGAGTTTCGGCGCTCTGTGAATCGGGCCCGCGTTTATTAAGTGCCGGTAAGGCACACTGCAAAGCCCCTTCCAGTTTATGAGTTGCCTCCTTCGAAAAATATCCAACAATGCCGCACATAAAATCTACTTGTTATATTTTTGTTTAAGCCTTATACCTACCAAAAGAAGAATTATGCCTGATACGATAGGTGATAAAATTGCTTCTATATTTTGTGGAACTGGCCATCCTTTGGCAATATCCCGAAGCACATTTACCAAGCTCAATTGCAGTAAACATCCCCAAATAATAAGCACCCATGCTATTACTTTCATGGCGTTCTATTACAATTCCTTCCTTAACCGCGCTACCGGAATGTTCAACTGCTCGCGGTATTTAGCCACCGTTCTGCGGGCAATGTTATAGCCTTTCTCGTTCAGTATTTTGGTTAGGTTCTGGTCGCTAATGGGTTTCTTTTTGCTTTCGGCACCAATTAAATCCGATAGTATTTTTTTCACCTCACGGCTGCTCACTTCTTCGCCACTATCGGTAGTGAGGCCCTCACTAAAAAAGAATTTAAGCGGAATAGTGCCAAACTCAGTTTGCACATACTTACTGTTAGCCACCCGGCTAACGGTAGAAATATCCAACCCGGTTCGCTCGGCAATATCCTTCAATATCATCGGCTTCATCTGCGTTTCGTCGCCGCTGGCCAGGTAATCGCGCTGCAAATCCAGTATGGTGTTCATTACCATCATCATGGTATGGTAGCGGCTTTGTATAGCATCTATAAACCACTTGGCCGAATCTATCTTCTGCTTAATAAACAATATTGCGTCCTTCTGGCTTTTGCTTTTTTCTTTCGAGTTTTTGTAAGTCGAAATCATTTCGCGGAAGTGGTTGCTTATGCGCAACTCCGGCGCGTTAGATGAATTAAGCGAAACCACCAATTCGCCATTAGTGTTGGTTAAAATAAAATCGGGGATGATGGTCAGCTGCATGCCCCCCTCGTTCGTGCTAAAAGCATTGCCGGGTTTGGGGTTCAGCTTGGTAATTTCATCCAATACGCGCTTAAGCTTAGCTGAGTCCATATCAAAAATATGCTCCAGCTTATCGTAGTGCTTTTTGGCAAACAGATCAAAGTGTTTCTCAACTATGCGTATGGCAATTTCGGTAAATACGGTAGGCTCCTCTTTACGGCGTAGCTGCAAAAGCAAACATTCCTCTAAAGTTCGGGCGCCTACGCCCGGGGGGTCTAATTTTTGTATTTGGGCCAGTATATCCAGTAATTCCTGTTCATCGGTGCTTATTCCCTGGCGGAAAATAAGGTCATCCACTATTGCATCCAGTTCGCGGCGCAGGTAGCCATCGTCATCTAAACTGCCTATCAGGTGTATGGCTATTTGCTGCTGGCGTTCATCTAAATCCATCATGCCCACTTGTCCTTGCAAGTATTCGTGAAAAGACGATGCTACCGTTACGGGAATCGTCTTTTTCTCATCATCGGGGTCGCTAAACTCGCTGGGGTCTTTTGTTTTATAGTCGGCCACACCCTCATCATCCTCATCGTAATACTCGCTCATATCCACCTCATCGTCTACCTTTACCTCTTCTTCAGCAGCATCTGCCTCGCTTCCGGGCTCGGCATCCGATACTTCAGGTTCAGGGGTTTCTACAGTTTCCTCTTCCGTTTGCGGGGTATCGTCATCTATACTTTCTCCCTCCTCTAAGGCGGGGTTAGCTTCCAACTCCTCCTTTATACGCTGCTCTAATTGAGCGGTGGGCACCTGCAGCAGTTTCATTAACTGAATTTGCTGAGGCGAAAGTTTTAGTAAGAGTTTTTGCGAAAGTCTTTGATTGAGCACGGTGCGAATTTTCAAAAAACAAACGACAATACAAGAAGAAATGCTTTTCTATATTCGCAATCTTTAAAAATGTATTATGACGTATATCAAAGATTTAGCAAAGTTAGAGGGGCAAGAGGTAGAACTAAAGGGCTGGAACGCTCAAAAGCGCGATAGCAAAACCATCGTATTTATGACCCTGCGCGATGGCACGGGCTTTACCCAGTGTATAATAGATGTTAATACTGTGGGCGAAGAAGCCTTTGAAACCGCCAAGCGCCTTACCCAGGAAAGTTCACTTTCGGTAAAGGGCAAAGTGGTAAAAGATGAGCGCCAGGTAGGGGGCTATGAGTTGCATGTAAATAGCTTACAGGTAATTGGTGTGGCCGAACCTTACCCTATTACACCTAAAGAACACGGCACCGACTTTTTGATGGATAATCGTCACTTGTGGCTGCGCAGCCGCCGCCAATGGGCTATTATGCGTGTGCGCAACCAGATAATTTATGCTATACACAACTTTTTTCAGCAGCGCGATTTTGTGCAGATGGACGCCCCTATTTTAACGGGCAACGCCTGCGAAGGAACCACCAACCTGTTCGAAACGGAGTATTACGATAAAGATGTGAAGGCTTATTTATCGCAATCGGGCCAGTTGTATGGCGAGGCTATGGCTATGGCGCAAGGGCTTATCTATACTTTCGGGCCAACGTTCCGTGCCGAAAAATCGAAAACGCGCCGCCACTTATCTGAGTTTTGGATGATAGAGCCCGAAATGGCTTTTTATGATTTGAAAATGGATATGGACGTGATTGAAGATTTTGTCCGCTTTGTAGTTACTACCGTTTTAGAAAAAAGTGCGGCTGAGCTAAAAGTGCTGGAGCGCGATACCACTTACTTAGAAAAAGTAAAGGAGCCGTTTATCCGTATGAAGTATGAAGATGCTGTAAGCGTAATTAAAGGCGAAAAAGAAATAGGCGGCCGCAACAGTTTGCAAATGCTGGATGAAGAAGAGAAAGCATTGAAGGCAGACGAAGCACGGATAATTGCCGAAACTGCAGAGCGCACAGCAAAAATTGCCAGCGGCGAACTGAAGAAAGGCGAAGTGAACTTTAACCAAAACAAAGTAGACCAACTTAAAAACGAGTTGAAGGATAACGCTGAAAAATTAGCCAGCGTGGCTCAGTGGCGCAACAGTGCTTTAAACTTTAAGCGCGGCGACGACTTTGGTGGTGCCGATGAAACAGTACTTACTAAAATGTTTGGCCAACCAGTAATGGTTTACAACTGGCCACAGGCAGTTAAGGCTTTTTACATGAAGGAAGATGAAACCGATAAGGGCTATGCTAAGGGTGTAGATTTATTGGCACCGGAAGGCTACGGCGAGGTAGTAGGTGGCGGCGAACGCGAAACAGATATTGAACGCCTTAAACGCAAAATTGTAGAGCACGAGTTGCCAATGGAAGCTTTTGAATGGTACTTAGACCTTCGCAAGTTTGGCAATGTGCCTCACTCGGGCTTTGGCTTAGGCTTAGAAAGATTAGTAGCCTGGATTTGCGGTTTGCAACACATACGCGAGACGATTCCGTTTCCAAGAAGTTACGGAAGGTTGCTGCCGTAGACCCCTAAATCCCCTGAAGGGACTTTGAATAGAGACAGCGCATTCGAAAGAGTGCGCTGTTTTTGTTTTAGTATTCTAATAAGCATTATTTATCCCTTTAGCCCGCCAAAAACAGTTTTCAAATCAATCTCTTTGGGTTCGCAATCGTTCTGTTGAGCTTTGATTAATCTTTTTAGCTTTTCGAAAATTGATAAACTTTCAAAGTTGTAAGTATGTTTAAAAACAAGGTTTTGTTCTTTATCCAAAACAATTGTCAATTCTGAAAAGGCCATTACACCATTTCTGAAATACACCTTTTCTTTCCCAATCAACCCTGTTCTTAACTCGTCTAAAACGCCTACCCTGTTTGTTTCACTAAATAAAAGGCCGGGATTACCATAGCTCTCTGACTCACTGAAGTCATGCTCGTTATAATATTCATTTTGATACTTATTTAATCCGGGCGTGTTGTCGTTATGTATATCTTAGATATATAAGTCTACCATTTTTCAAATAGCCAATTTCCAATGTCGTATGTACATCTTCAACTTGTTGACTGTAAACCTCAATATCCGTTTCGTTTTTCGTAAATGAATTTTTCAGTGTAAACTGATTTCCTTGAGTCAGTATTACAGAAAGAAACTCTTTCCAATTTCTATAGGAGTTGTTTGTCATTGTAGACCTTAACCGAATAAGGAACCTAAAAAAACTTAGGTATAATACTAAAGGCTATAAACTGCCCGGTAAAGCCAACCATGTAACCCGCGTATACTTCTTGCGGGGTATGCTTGTTTAATACCAACCGGGCCACGCCTATAAGGCCCGCTATAAGTATAGCGCCCACGAATAAGAAACGCAGATCGAAGGTGGAGATGCGAATAAGCGGCAGCAGCAGACCTAACAGGTTTCCCGCAGCCATTGCATGCAGGCTAATGCGCATACCTATGTTTACTACCAATGCTAAAAAGATAGTAAAGCACGAGCCCAGCATCATTAAAAAAATCAGCTTATCGGTAGGTATTTTTAAATGCACGTTGCTTTTAAACATCCAGGTGGTCCACAGGTAAAAAGTGGCGGTGGCTATAAAGGGCACTATGCGTTCCTGTGTGGTATCCAGTTTTAGCGAGTTAATCATCTCCAGCCGTTTCATCATCAGCATCCACACCAGCGGAAAAAGAAAGGTTAGCGCAAAAATTATGATTAGCCATACCACCTGCAGTTTATCGCCAAAAGTGCCAAACCGGTTAGGGTTAGTGCTTAAAAGTAGCAGCAAGCCATACGTGGGAAAAAGCAGGGGATGGAATATGGCAGATATTGTTTTAGCGGCAAACTTCATGGTTCAATTCGGTTAAGGGAGCGCAAATGTAATAATTACAAGTGCTGCATTGGATTGTTCAAGTGTTATTTAGGGTGCCTTACTCCATCCACCCCCTGCCCCGATCAAAGCATCGGGGCTTTCCCCCGCCAGCGGGGGACATTAGTGCTATTCTAACGAGTTAGCGTTTTGGCTGCTGGCTGTTAAAGTCCTTCCACTTTAGGGGAAGGCTTTAGGATGGGGTTACGGCACCGGGTCGTAGCCGTGGCCGCCCCAGGGGTGGCAGCGCGAAATACGTTTAATGGTAAGCCAACCGCCTTTAAACGGGCCATACTTAGTTATAGCCTGCAAGCCATATTCGCTGCAGGTGGGCAGGTAGCGGCAACTGGGTGCCAGCAAAGGCGATATAAGTGTGCGGTAAGCCTTTATAATACCTAAAAACAAAAATGAAAACAGTTTCGATATCATGCTTTAATCAATCTATTCAAACAATGGATAACTGATTTACTTACTATATCATACCCAGGCAATGCTTTGCCCTTGTAAATAAACATAAGGGCCATTTGCTTTTTATCGGTTGCCAGCTTTTGATACAAGTTAATTTTGTGGGTGCGGTATACCTCGCGCATTAGGCGCTTAACCCGGTTGCGATCTACAGCATGCTTAAAAAACTTTTTGGGCACCGAAAAGCCCGCCTGGGCCGGGTAGAAGGTTTGCAGCGGTTGTATCAAATAAACAAGGGTAAACCCGTTTATTGAAACTGATTTACCCTCTTTAAAAAGTTGGTCTATTATTTTTCTGCTTTTCAGCTTCTCCAATTCGCCAAACGTACTTTTGCCTTTTAGCAACTGCACATCAAATACGGCAAACTGTTTAGCCGAAGTTGGACTATTTAAGTCTCTTCTCGTCAGAAACTGTAAGTTTCTTTCTGCCGCGGCCTCTTCTTCTTGCAAGAACTTTTCTTCCATTTTTAGTGCTCATTCTTTCTCTGAAACCGTGTTTGTTAATTCGTTTTCTGCGGCTTGGCTGAAATGTCCGTTTCATATCTTGTTATATTTAAAATTATCCGTTTTTTCCAAAAGGACGGCAAAAATAATTATTTAGTCCACAATTCAAATAGCCGGTGTTGATTATTAGTTGGCAAACCAGCTTAAAGTTTTGTTGCGGGCTTCTTTGGCCCAAACGCTCAAACTCCATTTCTGATTTAGGTCTATTTGTTAAAAACAAATCATGGTTAACACTTTTCAGCGTGTTAACCTTTTAAATAGCTTATAATCAATAAGTTAATTTTTGCGTGTTAACCATGATTTTATTTTAACAAATCCTGATTGGGGGCCAATTCAGCCCTATTTGCTATCCGCAGAGTCGCTAGGGTCTGAAACTATAGCTATTTTAAAGAAGCTATATGGGTCGTTCCATACGGAACTCAAGTATATTTTTTTTGTTCATCGCCCCGTTAAAACGGGGCGTTACAATATTAAAGCGTTCCTAACGGAATTTGGTAGGCGTTAACTATTTTGTCTTTAACCAATGTTCGGAGAAGGACAAAATTGAGGAAGCATGTCAGTCTGAGCGAAGTCGAAGACAAGTGCTTCCGCCTGCGCAAATGCCGCACTTCGACTGCGCTCAGTGTGACATTTGCTTGATTTGCAGCTAGATTTACTTTCAGCCTTTTATTTCCGGAAGTTTTTGCCGAATGCGAACTGCCTACCGCAAACTGGTTTTAGCTGTTCATGGTTACCAAAAACTCTTCGTTGCTCTTGGTGCCTTTCATTTGCTGTGTAATAAAGTTCATAGCCTCCTGCGAGCTCATATCCGCAATGTGGTTACGCAAAATATACATACGCTGTAGCACATCTTTATCCAGCAACAAGTCGTCGCGGCGGGTAGATGATGATACGATATCGATAGCCGGGTAAATACGTTTGTTGCTAAGTTTACGATCTAACTGTAACTCCATGTTACCGGTTCCCTTAAACTCTTCAAAAATTACCTCATCCATTTTGCTGCCGGTATCAATAAGGGCTGTTGCCAGAATAGTAAGCGAACCGCCGTTTTCAATTTTACGGGCTGCACCAAAAAACTGTTTAGGCTTTTGCATAGCGTTAGCCTCTACACCACCCGATAACACTTTACCCGATGATGGGGCAACTGTGTTGTGCGCACGCGCCAAACGGGTAATACTATCTAACAGAATAACCACATCGTGGCCACACTCTACCAGGCGCTTTGCTTTTTGCAATACAATGGCCGATACTTTTACGTGCTTATCGGCAGGCTCATCAAACGTGCTGGCAATTACCTCGCCGTTTACGCTGCGCTCCATATCGGTTACCTCCTCCGGTCTTTCGTCTACCAGCAATACTATCAGGTAAACTTCGGGGTGGTTTTTGGCAATAGCGTTGGCTATATCTTTTAGTATGGTGGTTTTACCGGTTTTTGGCTGGCTCACAATCATACCCCGCTGGCCTTTACCTACCGGCGTAAACAAGTCGATAATACGGGTGCTTAGGTCGGTTGGTTTGGTAAACAGGTTCAGCTTTTCGTTAGGGAAAAGGGGTGTTAAGTAATCGAACGATACACGGTCGCGCACTTCTTCGGGCAAGCGGCCATTCAGCGTATCTACCTTTAACAGGGCAAAGTATTTTTCGCCGGCCTTTGGAGGGCGAATGTAGCCAACTACGGTATCGCCGGTTTTTAAACCAAATAATTTAATCTGGCTGGGCGAAACATAAATATCATCGGGTGAAGAAAGGTAGCTGTAATCTGACGAGCGAAGGAAACCGTAGCCATCGGGCATCATTTCCAACACACCCGAGCCTTCAATAATAGCATCGCTTTCTACACTAAAAATATTCGGGTTGCGGCGCTGCTGGTTTTCGTCCTGCGGTTTCTCTTCAGCGGGTTTTTCTTCGCTAAAGCCGGTATCTTCATTTACTACAAAGGTTTTTTTCTGCTCTGGCTGGCTATACACTTTGGCCGGCTGTTTCTCTACCACAGGTATCGGGTCGGCGCTGCCACGGGCGGTAATGGCCGAATTATCGGCTGGTTTATCTTCTTCCTCTTCTGCTTTATGTTTTAACTCGGGGTCTATTGGCTTGCGGGCTCTTGGCTTTTTAGCCTTTTCTTTAGGCTTATCGGCACCTGATGTGGCCGGGGCTACTGCCTGTGCGTCGAGAATTTTGAGGATAAGTTCCTGCTTTTCCAGTTTATCGGCGCCTTTTAATTTTAATTTTTCTGCCACTTCTTTCAGTTCGGGCAAAATCATATCGTTCAGTTGAAGAATGTCGTACATGCTTATCAGGTTTGGCTATAAAATTTCAGGTTATATAAAGAAGATAAAATCATTTGTATGCGTAAAGCGCGTAGGCTTTTTGAGAACTAAGGGCTATTAAAAAACAGTAAACTTTTTTAGTTGGAGAACCAAACCCTGCAAGGGCTGGTGTTAGACAACAATGCAATGTTAGGTAAAGTTTTGTAAACGCCAAACTTTTAAAAACAGGGTGTGGGTATGTTTAGGTTTATTCACAAATGGCTGGGGTTGCAGGGCAAAATAAGGGACAACGGGGACAGTCGGGACATTAGAAATAGAGCTATAACCTGTTATTGTTTTTTTACTACAGCATTCATAGCTTTAAAGCACTTCATTCTGTTATCCCAATAAAAGGCAGTGAACTGACAAGCAAAATCAGGAACTATTATTTGGGTGTCGTAACAAATGCTGTTAATCTCCCAGGATTTTCTGAAATATTGCTGTAACGGACCAATTTGAGGATATACAGATCGCACATTACTCTTTGAAACAATGTGCCTCATTATTTCGTTAGTAATTACAGAAGGAACTAAAGAATCATCGTAATAAATAACCGGAGCGACATAAACTTTCTCCGTATCTGTATACGACACTTCACTATCCTGAGCTACCAACTGACCTGAGATTAAAATAAAAAGGACAATAAATAGACAAGATTTCATAAGCGTATTAATGTTGAACTATCAGTTTAGTAGTGCTCAACTTTTTCGTTTTTCCATATACATTCAAAAAATATATCCCATTGTTAAGGGTCTCTACATTTATAATGTCTACTTGCCGGGTTTCTCTTTTTGCAACGGTTTGACCGGCTTCATTTAGTAGTTCAAACTTGTAATTTCCCTGAGCAGGCATTTCTATATAAAATGCTTTGCCGGCGGGGTTAGGTTGCACCCTTGGCTGCTGTTTCTTTTCTATGGTCTCTTTCCGTATATCAGTTGCTAAAGTATCGCAGCCACTTCCAACTAAGGGCCCTAAACGTGGATTGGCGGTGTTGGAAACGCTCATGCTATTAATACTTATCGCGGGTTGGCCTTCATATACGAAATCGCAAGCTAAACCCTTTTCGTTCGGACTATTTATAACATGCAAAGAAGGAAAACCACCAGCCCAGGTACTTCCATATATCTTTCCGTTATAAGCAAGTGAAAACATGTTTAATTGAGCACCATCCGGGCAACCACATCTATAAATTATAATAGAATCCTGAATGTTGGGATTGGTCAAATCGTATTGCTTTACCGTTGTCCTATCAATCGCGTAAACAAATCTTCCGTTTGGTGAAAATTCTACAGAACTGACTCCGGAGGAAAAATTGCCGTCTCCATTAACGATACCAATAGGATTCGAAAACTCGCCGGTACATCTGTCAAAGTTCATTACCGTTATCAATCCAGCAAATGCTCCTGTTACATACTTAGTTCCATCCAAAGAAAAACGGCTATACGACTGATCCAATGGCCCTTGATAATTTGGCCCAATATTTTGCAACAATGTGTCTTTTACCCCATTAGCTGTAAGTAAAAATTTTCGGTATAAATTATTACCTCTGCTGCCTAACACAACCCACCAGTCCCTTCCATTGGCATGCTTGCATGCCGCCATACCCCCGGTACGGGTGATGCCTTGATAAAAAGTGTCATTTTTACTAATTACCTCACCTCTCCCAAAATTTGCTTCTTTATCTATCATGCTACGGAAAAGAGTATACGCTACTCCATTATTTAAATCCCCTGAGAAATGAATCAGCGAATAATATCGATCCTGCGTATCGCCCGGGTTAGGTAAAAAAATTGATGCTTGCGGATAGGGGATTCCTTGGTTAGCATATTGTGTTGTAAAGGCACCAGGATTTAAGCCGCCGCCATTTAAAATAGTATCGCCGCCGCCGAGTTTACCTGCAACATAAATTCCGTTAGTATAATAAAGTATTTCACCAGCATTGTTTGAGATTGCCGTGTTAGTAAATCTTGTCGGCATCCAGTTGGCAATTGAATCATTTACCGGCATTGCACTTCTAAAATCAATATTGCTTGTATTTGGCCCCAGCATCCACTGTGCGTCATTCAACTGGGCCAGAGCAGGTAAGGCACGAAATAAAATGCTTACCAATAACAAAAGAGAAGCAATCTTAATTTTTTTCATTTTGCGATAACCACTTTGCCTCTCTTTACCTAAGTATAACGCCCACAAAGCCGGATTTTCAAAGTTAATTTAATTAATTCCATAAAGAATAATTAACCCTTTTCAGGCGCCCAATTAGCAAGGGCACACGCAAGGGGTGCCCCTACCGAAAAAATGAATTTCTATATTCGCCCCTCACAATTACAGATGTATGTTAGAAATTATAACCATCCGCAACAATGCCGAAAACGTTAAGCAACGTTTAGCCGTTAAGAATTTTAAAGAGCTGAACCTGATTGATGAGGTAGTAGCAATTGACGAAAAGCGCCGCAGTATACAAACCAAATTAGACGAGAACCTGAGCCGCCAAAACGCGATTGCTAAGGAGATTGGCGAATTGTTTAAGCAAGGTAAAAAAGATGAAGCCGATGCTAAAAAGGCCGAAACCGGTACGCTGAAAGAAAACAGCAAACAGTTTGAAGCAGACCTGGCCAAAGCCGAAGAAGAGATAAAAGATATACTGGTGCGTATACCTAACACGCCCCATGTTTCTGTTCCGCCGGGTAAAACACCCGAAGAGAATGAGGTGGTTAAAACCGTTGGTGAAATACCCACTTTACCCGAAGGCGCTTTGGCACACTGGGATATTGCTAAAAAATACGACCTGTTTGATTTGGAACTGGGTGTAAAAATTACCGGCGCGGGTTTCCCGGTTTATAAAAAGCAGGGCGCTAAACTACAGCGCGCGCTTATCAGCTTCTTTTTAGACCATGCCGTAGAGGCCGGTTATATGGAAGTAATACCGCCGCACATGGTAAACGAGGCCAGCGCTTTTGCTACCGGTCAGCTACCCGATAAAGAAGGGCAGATGTACGTTACCAAAGAAGAAGGCTTTTACCTGATACCAACTGCCGAGGTGCCTGTAACTAATATTGTGCGCGATGAGATTTTAGATACCCTGCCTGCTAAGTTTACAGCCTACTCTCCGTGTTTCCGCCGCGAGGCCGGCAGCTACGGTAAAGATGTGCGTGGCCTTAACCGCGTGCACCAGTTTGATAAGGTAGAGATAGTGCAGATAGTACACCCCGATAAAAGCTACGAAGTGCTGGAAGAAATGGCCCGCCACGTAGAAACCCTTTTACAAAAGCTGGAATTGCCTTACCGCATTTTACGCCTGTGTGGCGGCGATATGAGTTTTGCATCGGCCCTTACCTACGATTTTGAAGTTTATAGTGCTGCGCAAAAACGCTGGTTAGAGGTAAGTTCGGTTTCTAACTTCGAAACTTTCCAAAGCAACCGGATGAAGGTGCGCTTTAGAGATGAGAATAAAAAGATACGGCTGGCACACACCCTTAACGGTAGTGCGCTGGCCTTGCCACGGATTGTAGCTTCGCTGTTAGAAAATCACCAAACCGGTACCGGTGTAAACATACCGGTAGCTTTACAGGCGTATACCGGGTTTAGCGTAATACAATAAACTTCGGATGTTTTGTTTACCACCGGTACCGGTTCCGGTGCGCAAAGTTTCATTAAAATAACGACTGCCTTTTAGGCATTAATCCGATTGGCGGGGAATTTGTGGATATTAAAGAGTAACTTTTTCCCCCTCCAAAGCGTCTAATCACATGTGCATTACTTCGTCAAGTAATTGCTACGTACCTGGTTTTATAGCATTGGATTAAATCTAATAACAAATAAAAGCCATAAGTAAATCATTCATTAATAGTGGGTTTATACTGAGTTAACACGTACCAACACTGCATTAGGATATGTTGGCACCATTATGGAGCAAATGTGGATAGGTATGAAAATGACACAGTTATGACAATTGCTGTATAATACCTAACCGAAATATACGTTACACTTGTAAGGATTTAAAAAACCATTAAAAGTATACCTATGAAAACCGACACATCCATGAATTTAATGCTGGTAGTGTTTTGTGTAATTCTAATAGGGTTTGTTTTACTAAACACACGCATGAGCGAGATGCTTAGCAAAAGGCAGGCAGAGTTAGAGAACAGAGTAGAATCAACTCACTAAGCAATTTACTGTTGCTTTAACACCGTTATCTTCCGGGTAATGGTAAGCCCACCGGTGTCTGTTTTAAGCAGATAAATACCTTGTGGCAACGCCGAAACATCTACTTTATTTAAGCCTTCATTTAATTCCAGCTTCATCATTACTGCACCGGTAATTGAATACAGTGCGGCCGGAGCTGTGGTTATGCCATTATAATTTACAGTAAACACGCCGGTAGAGGGATTGGGATAAATGGTAAGTGCCTGTGCAGCCAAACTCTCGTTAATACCCGAGTAAGTACTTGCCTGCTGTAGGGCCCTAAAAGCGTTTACGCGGCCGTAACCTAGCTTAGGGCACCAGGCTCCGTTGGTATATAGTGAATCATAACTATAAGCTACTTTATCGCAGGTTTGGCTTATCAGGTTGCGCACATCTTCCGCACGTAGGTCTGGTCGCACCGATAGTAATAGTGCACCTACTGCCGCTGCGTTGGGGCAGGCTGCTGAGGTTCCATTAAAGGTATACGTGTAATCGCCGGTAGAGAAGCCCTTTGTGCCCCGCATATCGGTAGTAGTAATTTTAACTCCGGGCGCACTAAAATCCAGGTCAGACCCATAATCGCCGCCCCAGTTTTCGCCGCTGCAATCGCCGGGTGTTTTTGCGCTATCGCACATGTTTGTGGCATTTACAGCAATAGTTTGTGGCAAAGCCCCGGGCCAAATTGGGCCTGCACTGCCATACTCGTTACCGCTGCTAAAAAACATGGCCAGACCTTTACCGTTACGGCCATTGGCATAAGCCGTTTGTATAGCATCGTTAACCGGTTGTACGCCGCCCTGCAAAAACGAAATATACTCATCGGGCAGGCCCCACGAGTTGCTTAAAATATCTACGTTGCCCTCGCTCCAGGCCCAGCCAATGGCATCGGCAAAAGCTGCGCTGGTAGAAAATGGAAGCGGGTCGCTGCCGGGGCTAATTTCTACATAGTAAAATGCACGCACCGGTACTATTTTGCAGGTAGGGGCCACACCACTACAACCAACACCGTTATCTTTTACGGCTGCTACAATACCGGCACAACAAGTACCGTGGCCATCCATAGGGAACTGGGCTACCGGGTAGCCATCAGTTGAGTCGCCAATAGCATCGTGGCCGGGCAGCATATTAGCAGCAAGGTCGGCATGCAGGGTATCTACGCCTGAATCGATAATACCTACTTTAATGTTGGGGTCGCCGGTAGTTATAGTCCACGCACTATCTACATCCATATCCGCATCGGGGGTTCCGCCACCCTGCACACTAATCCCTGTGTTGCGTATGTTCCATTGGCGGTTATACAATGGGTCGGAGGTTACAATAGGGTTAAGCAAATAATCAGGCGCTGCGTATTCTACCCAACCCTGTTTAGCCAGCTCAATACAAACATCAACTGTGTTTTCGGTTTTCCAGTTCAGGTTTTCGGCCTTATACAAACCGGGCACATACTTATCGGCCACTGCTAAACCCAAGTGGTGCGTTTTTAAATATTCGTTAAGCAATGGTTGCAGGTTGTTATCTTTTAGTTTAATAAACAACTGGCTAAGCACCCCCGCATAGTGGCCGGCATTATCTGTAATAAAAAACGAAGCAAATTTTATTTCACTACTGGTAGAAAAAACCTTTTGTGCAGCATTGTAATTAGTAGTAAAACAAATGGTAAGTGCCGGCGAAGGAAGGTGCGTAAAAGAAGTAACCAGGCCACTGGCTTCAATTATTTCTGCCTTGCGCGCGGCCGTTACACCCGGCTCAAATACCAATAGAAGGCGGTCGCCGGCAATGTTCTTTTTATAATCGGTTGGGGAGTTAGCCCATATAAGTTGCGAGGTTAAAATGCTAAGTAGTACCAGTAAGTTTTTCATGTAGTTTAAGTGCTGCTGTTTGATTTGGGAAACCAGGGAAAAAATGAATTTGTATTGCGTTTGTATTGGCTGTATTCATCATTGCCCTCATACTTTTTTTCGAGCAAGGTAACACCTGATACCCTTAACAGTAAAAAGGTGATAGTAACCGGCGCCCATACCGACACATACCAATGGCCCGATGGAATGGCCAGTAAAAATATGCCCCACCACATTACGGCCTCGCCAAAATAGTTGGGGTGCCGGGTATAGCGCCAAAGGCCGGTGTTCATTACCTTGCCCTTTGGGTGGTGGCTGTTTTTAAACATGTACATTTCATAGTCGCCCAGCGCCTCGAAGAAAAAGCCTACGCACCATACCGCACAACCCACGGGATATAAAACCTTATACGACTTAAAAACTGAGAGGTCGCTGTTTACCACCACTATAGGCAATGTATTAATAAACATAACCAGGCCCTGCAACATAAACACCTGCAAAAACGAGCGCCAAACAAAATTACTGCCCCACTCCTTCCGCCAGTTGGCATATCTAAAATCTTCGGGCTGCCCAATGTTGCGTATACCAAGGTAAATTGCCAACCGCAAACCCCATAGTATTACCAGGTAGCTAACCAGCTTTTGATGGAAACGTTCGTCGGCCACAACAAAGTAAGTAGCTATCGTAACTACTATAAAACCCAGGCCCCAGCCAACATCTACTATGCCATTATTCTTCATTAACATGGCAATAACAAACATTACGCACATAAACGAAAAGATACAAAGGGCACTAAGCAGGTAAGGATTCACTTTTTAAAGATAGGAAAAATACCTCACCCCATTGTCCTTCGGACATTTCCCCTCTCCTAAAAGAGAGGAGAAACCCTTTTTGCTTGAAATAATTTGCAGTTAACATTTAAATTGCCGTCAATAAATATAACATCACACTATGGGTAAAATGGTAAGCGCATTTACAAATGACGCATTGGGAACTATGGATGCCGTGGCAGTAGCCGAAGCTATTGCTACCAAACAAATTTCGGTAGCCGAAGCAACCGAGGCCGCTATTGCAAGGGCCGAAAAAGTAAATGGCGAGTTAAATGCCATTGTTTTAAAAACGTACGACGACGCACGCAATTACACGGCGCTGGTTAAAGACGGGCCTTTATACGGGGTGCCCTCTTTTATAAAAGATAACGACAACATAAAGGGTTACCCTACGCAGTTAGGCACCGGTGCCTTTAGCGCCAAAAAAGCAAAGCGCAACAGTAAATTTGTAAACCAGTTTTTATCGGCCGGCGTAAGCTACCTGGGCAAAAGCACTTTGCCCGAGTTTGGCCTTATATGCAGCACCGAAAATGAAAAGTGGGGCATTACCCGCAACCCCTGGAACACCGGTTATACCACCGGTGGCTCTTCATCGGGCTCGGCGGCATTGGTGGCCAGCGGTGTGGTGCCTATTGCCACAGCTAACGATGGAGCGGGCAGTATACGTATACCGGCAGCCTGTTGCGGTCTGGTGGGCTTAAAGCCTTCCCGAAGAAGATTGGTTAATATGGACGGTTCGGAGTTAATGCCCCTGCAGATTGTGCACCAGGGCGTACTTACGCGTAGTGTGCGCGATACTGCTGCGTTTTATGCAGCCGCCGAAAAGTTTTTCCGCAACCCGCGGCTGCCCGAACTGGGCCATGTAAAGCATGCCGATAAGCAGCGTTTGCGCATTGCATTTTTTAATAACCCGCCCGAAGGGAAAAGCGGCCACCAGGATGCCGACACTTACCGCACGCAGCTGGAAACTGCCAAACTATTGCAGAGCCTGGGCCACACCGTAGAGCAGATTGCATTGCCTGTAGACATTGATGCGATGAGCCACCATTACCTGAACTACTACGGATTTATGGCCTATATGATAAGCCACTGGGGCAAGTTGATTGTAAATGCAAAAGTTGACCACGGCGAACTGGAGCCATTTACCATGGGCCTTAGCCGCCAGTTTAAAACCAATGCACTGCAAACACCGGGCAGCATACGCGCCCTGCGCCAAACAGGCCGCAAAGCCGAAGAGCTGTATGAAAAATACGATGTGCTGATGACACCCGTGGTATCGCATAAAACACCCGAAATAGGATATTTTTCTACCAGCTTAGCTTATGATGAAATTGCGCGCCGGGCTGTTGAGTTTGCCAGTTATGCTGCCTTGCAAAATGTAACCGGTGCGCCGGCTATATCTTTACCCCTGGGCGTTTCCGATAACAACATGCCCTTAGGCGTACACTTTACAGCCCCGTATGGTTTAGATAAACGTTTGCTGCAGTTGGCTTATGAGTTAGAAGAGGCGAAGCCGTTTAGATTGATAGCAACATAAGCGTTGCCCGATTACACCGATAACTACAGTAGATTATTAAGATAAAGGCAAAGCTGCAGTCTTGATGTTAGCTATAAACTTCCAACTCCAGATGTAAAAGTCGGGTTGAAACAGGCGGAGGACATAACAGCCTTAAAGGCACACCTTACTTCCCATCCTCTACAAAACCTTTCCAGCGTTTCATATACTCTACAAATACGGGGCTTAGGTTTTGTTTTAATAAATGCTGAACGCTAAATGGCTGGCGCGTTGGCTCTATATTTTGTTTTGCTAAGGCGGGCCAATTGGCGTGGCCAATGGCGGCCATGCCGAGGGCAACTACATCGGCGCCTAATTCAATGGCGCGTTCTGCTTCAGCGGCCGTCCATATTTTACCGGCTACTAAAATGGGTGTGTTGCCCAATACTTCGCGGAAATACTGAATCAAATATTTATCGCCATCGGGGTATTTCTCGGGCTTTTTAAAAGCATCCCAGGGAGATAGATGAATATAATCGGTGCCCTCGGCGGCCAATACTTTTGTCAGCTCAATACTATCGTCAAAATCTATTCCCTGAAAGGTGTATTTATCTTCGGGCGAAAGACGGATACCCACCATAAAACTATCGGGCACGGCATTGCGTATCTGCTTTAAAATAGTGCGCAGTAAGCGGCTGCGATTTTCAAAGCTGCCTCCCCATTCATCGGTGCGCTGGTTAGTAACCGTACTAAAAAACTGGTGCAACAAGTAGCCGTGTGCACCATGCAGTTCAACCCCATCGAAGCCCGCGGTGTAGGCTCTTTTAGCAGCTGCTACAAAATCATCAATCACGCGGGTTATATCCTCCAGGGTTGCGCCACGCACCGGTACCGGCACTTTAGCGTGTGGCATTAAATGCGCACTGGCGCTCCAGGGTTGTGTGCCTATTAATTGCTCGGGGCTGCGATCGCCACCATGAAAAATCTGCACAATGGCCAAAGCACCATACTGCTTTATGCCTTGTGCCAGGCGGGTGAGGCCTGCAATATGCTTATCATCGTAAATACCCAGCTCACCTTTCCAGCCCTGCCCATCTGTGCTTACGTTAGCGGCGCAGGTTATAATCATTCCAAAGTTTTCTTTAGCGCGGCGTACCAGCCAGTTGTATTCATCATCACCCAGGGTACCATCATCGTGGCTTTGTTGGTTGGTCATGGGTGCCAGGGCTATACGGTTAGGCATTTGTTTGCCGGAACGAGGAAAAAGAAAGGGGGTGAAAAGTTGGTTCATACGAAGCGAAGAAATATAAAATATGCACAACCACTTACTAAGATTAGTCCGTGGTTAAGCTATGTTATAGCAGGCCCGGCTTGTTTTGCGGGTATAATTAAAATTATAATTTTGAATCATCTTTAAACAACCTATAAAACAACACCCATGATTACCACCGATTTAACCGGAATACAGGAACAAGAGCAAGCCCGATTTATTGCAAAAGTATATGCCTGGATGAGTGGCGCACTGGCCATTACCGCATTGGTTGCCACTTTTGTTTTGGCCAGCCCCGCCCTACTTGAATTTATATTCGGCAACCGCTTTGTATTTTTAGGCCTTATTTTAGCTGAGCTGGTTTGTGTTGGCGCATTAGTAGGCGCTATAGACCGCTTTTCGAGCCAAACGGCCACGGCAGTTTTTATAGGCTATGCCGTATTGAACGGACTTACTTTATCGTGCGTGTTTTTAGCTTATACATCGGCATCGATAGTAAGCACATTTTTTATAACTGCTACTACTTTTGCCGTAATGAGCACCTATGGCTACTTTACCAAACGCGACCTTACCAGCTGGGGCAACCTGCTTTTTATGGGCTTAATAGGTATAGTAATAGCCGGTTTGGTTAACCTGTTTTTACAAAACGAAATTATTTACTGGGTAACTACCTTTGTAGGCGTTATTGTATTTGTTGGCCTTATAGCATACGATACGCAAAAAATAAAAGCGATGTATCAAAGCGGCCGCATAGAAGGCGACAATGTGCGCAAAGGCGCCATACTGGGTGCGCTATCGCTTTACCTGGATTTTATTAACCTGTTTTTAATGTTGCTGCGCCTTTTTGGCCGCAAAAAATAAGCCGTTAAAATTTATTGCACTAGCCCATTTGGGTAAAACAAAAAAGCGCCTGCTGTAATACAGCGGGCGCTTTTTTATTTTACTATTTGCCTAACTAGTTCTTTACATTAAAGGTCATAGTACCTTTGGTAACAGTAATGTATTTATCGCTTGGGTTATCGTAGTAAACTTCGGCTATTATCCATAGGTCAGTATCGCCCAGCATATCTTTTAAATCGGTGCCGTTAATTACCATTTCGTATTCGGTAGCGCCGGCTGCAGGAGAAACTGCAGTGCTGGCTATTTGTTTACGCTCTACCGGCGAATTTGCCAGTTGAATGAATAGCGATACGCCTTTTACACCATCCAGGTTAGTGGCGCCTTTACTTTTTATTTTAAAGCCTTTAGCCACCATCGATTTTATTTTTTTCATATCAAAGGTAGCCTTGGCTGCGGTAAATGCCGCTTTAAGGTCCTGCTGTTTAACGGTAAACGTGTCGGTGTAAGTACCTGTGTAAAGGCTTGCCTTAACATGTGTATCATGGTCTTCGATAGTATAATCAAAGAATAATTCCTTGGTACATGAGGTGGCAAAAATGGCCAGCATTAAAGCTACAGCCGATAGCATAATTGTTTTTTTCATGGGATGTTTTTTTGTGATATGTAAATGTAAGGTTTGATTTTGTTGGTGCAAACTAAAATTTAGCCCAAAATTAGGGTTTGGTTACTCCGCCTTACCCCATTCGGACATTTCCCCTCTCCTTTAGTGAGAGGGGAAACCTTTCTGCTTATGTTAGACCAGGTAAAAACCAGAATAAAGCACCAACAGCATTTTGTTTCCATTTACTTTATTTGCACAATACATTAAGTAAGAACCATAATAGCGAAATGAGCGAATACCAAAAAAAGTTAGAAGAACTAAAGAAGAAACAACAAGAGGCTCAACTGGCTGCAACAGCAGAGTTTAATGCCTGGGTTTTGCAAAACTACCCTGCCGCGCAAAAAACCGAAAGTGGCTTGTGGTATATAATTGAAGCTGAAGGTGCAGGCCCTAAAGCCGCGCGGCAGCGCAGCGTGTCGGTACACTATACAGGCATGCTTACCAATGGAACGGTGTTCGATTCGTCGCACAAGCGGGGGCAGCCTATAACCTTTACCCTGGGCATTGGTAAAGTAATAAAAGGGTGGGATGAGGGCATTGCCCTGCTAAGTCCGGGCGGCAAAGCAAAACTTATAATACCTTATGCGCTGGCCTATGGCGACCAGGGCCGGCCGCCGATAATACCGGCCAAAGCCACTTTAGTTTTTGATGTAGAGCTGCTGGAGGTAAAATAGCACAATTAAAAAGCCCCGAACTTATCGTTTGGGGCTTTTTAGTTTTATCAAACTCGTGGTTTTTTATTTCGCTATTACAAACCTATTGCGCGCTATTTGATTTGCAGCGCTTAGTTCTAATACATATACGCCGGCAGTAAAGCCATCGCAGTTGATGGTAGCCTTATAGTTGCCGCTGCTGTTTTGACGGGCCATATAAACTACCTGGCCGGCAAGATTCAACACTCTTACATTTACCTCACCCGCAGGTATTGCGGCAGTTACGTTAACTACATCATTGGCCGGGTTAGGGAAAATGCTTAGTGTATAATTTGCTTCTATATCATTTATGCCGGTTACAACTACCGTAGCGCTTGCGCTTACTGTGCAAGAGCGGCTATCGTTTACTGTTACCGTATAAGTACCGGGTGCAAGGCCGGAAACAGTATCGTTGGTGTTGCTATTGCTCCAGCTATAAGTATAAGGTGGTGTACCTCCTGTGGCCGTTACGGTAGCTACACCATTAGAGCCCGACGATGCTGTAGTACCGGTAGTAGCAGTAAAAGCTGATGGCTGGGAAATAGTTACCGAAGCCGTTACCGAAGAACCACTTGCGCTAACAGTAACCGTATACGTACCCGGCGAAAGATTGCTGATAGTGGCAGTATTGCCGCTGTTACTCCAGCTATAGGTGTAGCCAGAACTTCCGCTGGCATTAGCTGTAGCCGTACCGTTAGCAGCGCCAAAGCAGGTAATATCGGTTTTGGTAATATTTACGCTAAGGGTGTTTCCCCCATTGTTTACCGTAGCTGATGCTGTAGTTGTGCAGCCTTTACTATCGGTTACTGTTACAGTATAGGTAGCGGGTGCAAGGCCGGTAATAGTAGCTGTTGTTTGGGTGTTGTTCCACACATAGGTATAGCCCGGTGTACCACCCCCCGGCGTAACTGTAGCGGTGCCGTTGCTGCCCGTTGAAGGGGTAGCGCTGCCGCTGGCTGTTACCTGCGTTGGTTGGGTAATAGTTACGCTGGCTGTTGCTGTAGTACTGCCATTAGAGGTAACCGTAACATTATAAGTGCCTGCCGTTAAGTTAGAAACTGTTGCACCGCTTCCCACATTCGGGCTCCAGGCATAGGTATAATTACTGCCACCGGTTGGAGTAACGGTAGCTGTTCCGTTGTTTCCGCCAAAGCACGAAACATCTGTTTTACTGGTGGTAACGCTTAGCGTATTGCCTGCGTCTACCGTAAGGTAGTATCCTCCAAACGGCGAGTATTGGTTTAAATTACCGGTAACTGCGCGGGGTCCATCCGCCGCACCTGCGGGTGTATTGCTAAGGTATAAATAAGCAGTACCCCAGGCGGTAAGCGGATAAGTGCCGGTAGGTGCTGTAGTAGTACCCGAAAAACGGATACAGCCAACACCACCACCAGGTAAAGTATTCGGGTTTTTAGCCCAATTTATTCCAGCCGGTCGGCCTGTAATAGAGTCTATTCTAACCGAGTCTACCCGAATATTGATAGTAAAACCCAGTACACTCGTATCGCCGCTGCTTTGTATGCGGCCCTGCACCGTTTCATCGTAAAAAGTACCCTGTTGAATGTGAGGTAAGTTGGCTGCGGTAGGGTAAACTCCCGGCGTGGGAACATTCGTACCGTCGATAGTGCATTGCGCATTTACTGCGGCACACAGAAAAAAGGATGCGATAAAAAAGTAAAGATTTTTCATGGCTTATTGGTTTGTGTTTAGTAAGCAAATATTGAAAAAAATGGCATATACATAACCATTTATATTCGCTTAAGTAATTTTATAAATTACCTGTAACTAACATTGTATATTCGGCCACAATTATGAGCCAGGAAATTTTTACCATCGACCTACACTGCCACCCCAATCTTAAATCCTTCAACTCGGGCTACCCCAACCCGGTTTGCAACATGTGGGAGAATATACACCATAAAATAAATGGCAGCTTTGCCGAAACTATCCGCACGGCATCGCAGCATGTGCTTAAAGAATCGCAAAGCAATTTAGATGCTTTGGTGGCCGGCAATGTGCGGGTGTTCCAGGTTTCGCTGTATCCTATCGAACGGGGTTTTTTGCACCTGCGCGATGTGCCGCAGTGGTTACTTGGCAACCGGCGCATTAATACCTTTCAGGAGGTAGTAACGGGTTACGACTCATCGTGCATTATTCAGCAAAAAAAGCACTACAACTACTTTACCGATTTGGAGGCCGAGTATGCCTACGTGCACAGCCAGCAAGGCACAAGCCCCGATGGTAAAAACGAATTTTTGCTGGTAAACAATTATACCGAGCTGGAACAGGCCCTTAAAAAAGGTAACACTTATATAGGTATAATAACTATAGAAGGCGCACACGTATTAGGCACCGGTGCACCGGCTACCGATAAACTGAGCAACGACAAATTAAAAGAGCAGTTAACCGAAAACATTCTGGCCATTAAGCGATGGGAGTTTCCTCCATTTAATATCAACCTGGCGCACCATTTTTGGAACCACCTGTGTGGCCATGCTACCAGTTTTAAAAGGCCTATTAACGGACTGATTAATCAAAACAAAGGTAAAAACCGCGGCATTACTGATGCCGGCTGGCATGCCATACGCGAGTTGCTAAGCCGCGAAAACGGCAAGCGCATTTTAATAGATACCAAGCACATGAGCCTGGCCGCGCGTAAAGAATACTATGCGTTTGTAGCGAACTACAACGCTATTAACCCTAACGATATGATTCCGATTATATCGAGCCACGCCGGGGCCAATGGCTTTAGCACCATGGATAGCTCGATTGCCGATAATGATGTAATGGCCAAAGGCGGCACCCATAAATTTTGGCGCTGGAGCATTAATATATCTAACGAGGAGGCCCGCATTATACATCAATCGGGCGGCTTAATTGGTTTGATGATGGACCGCGGCATGCTGGGCGGGGTAGATATGATAAAGAAAGCCTCGGGTATACAAGACCTTAAAAAGCAGCGTAAGGAATACACCCGCATTTTTTGGGATAATGCCTTTCAACTTGTAAAAGGCATAGGCGAAAAATCGGGCTGGGATGTAGTAGCTATAGGTACCGACTTTGACGGCACCATTACGCACATGGACCCATATGAATCATCGGCCAAGTTTCCGTTACTGCAACAAGACCTGATTGAATACCTGGAAGAGCACAATTACCAGCAAGACCTTTGGTTTGGATATACGCCCAAGCAACTGGTTCAAAAAATAATGAGCGGCAATGCCATGCAGTTCTATAAACGGTTTTTTGTTTAGGGTTCCCTTTTACCGCCCCGACCGCCTTGTGCGGTCACCCCGCCTAAAATAGGCGGGGAACTTAACAGCCGGATGCTGCTGTTAAAAAAAGCGACTCATTTATATGCCCTAAAGACATCCGAAGTTTTGAAAACTTTGGATGTCTTTAGAACTACCTCACTTCATTTACCTCCTGCCATTTTTGGTTGTTTATGCTCTCATCCAGGTTGGGGTTGTAGCTAAACTGGTTGGTGCTAATGTAACGGCCCTCGCTGTTCATCCAGTAGTGGTTGTAACCTGCATCTACCTTATACTTTTGCCCGGTAGTAGGGTCTATCACGTTAGTCCGCTCGTTTATTACATCTATGCGCTGCTCCTGCATCCGGTCGCTGGCGGCATTATTGGCGCGCCAGTTGCTCATTATAGCATCGTTAATGGCGTTGGTTTTGTTTACGTGCGCGCGCTGGCTGGCCTCAAAGTTAGCCTGGTTTTGCGCCATGCGCTGGTTAAACGCCGCCCAGCTTTGCCCGGCCTTTTGTGCCTCACGCTGATTGTAAGCCATAATAGGCTCTAACGGATAATGTGTGTTGGCCAGGCTGAATATGTATTGCTTCTTTGCGCGCTCTAAATACTGCGGTTCAGCTTCAACGCTGGTGGCAGAGTAATACCAGTTTTGCATTTGGGCGGTGTTACTTACGTTTATATGCAACAGTAAAAAGAAGGGGTTGCCGTTCGCATCTTTCCAATCGGTACCTATAGCTACCATTTCGTTTGTGCAGGGCACTGCTTTATACAGCTGGTCGCTATACCATTTATCTATTTTGCTTACCTCAGGCACCTCGTAATATTTTACAAACTGCAGGCCGCGGTTATTTGCCCAGGGCACAATATCCTGCTGTATCACTTGTTCTATGCCCGGCATGGCGCGCATTTGCTGCCCGCTTTGGTAGTACGATTGCTGCAACCTCTGGTCGGTTACATACATAAAACTTTGAATGGGGTAATTAATCACCTTTAAGCCATTAGGGCCGGTAAACACAGGTGCCCCCTGGCCAGCTGCCGGCATTACCTGCCAATTGGTGGGCAGGGGCGATACTGCAATTACCTGCCCCTGGTTATCTTTAAACGGATATGGTTCCAGTCGCTCCCAGTTGCCGCTGCCGGCGGGGGCTTGTCCACCTTCTTCGGCTACCGAACCGGCGTTTTGTTGTTCAAGCCTTTCGGTTTCTTCTTGTGTTAGGTTGCCCGCCTTTTGCTGTTGTGTGGTGGTTTGGTTGTTGCAGCCTGCGGTAATAATTGCTAAAACAATAGCCAGGGATTTTAAATACATAGTCCTGATTTTTTCGTTTTTCTAATGATAAAGTAAACGATTTGCGGTGGTAAGGGTTGTATTTTGGCCATCCCCCAAATGGGGGTAAATTGCAGAGTGATGGCATGGCTTATGGCTGAAAAGAGGGTATTTAAACTTTAAAATCCTCACTAAACTATTATACTAAAGGCATAAAAAGTTATATTTAAAGTTGAAAATATAATTTACATATTGATAATCAATTTTTTGCGATTTAAAAAATAATAGCCCCTGCCAGACAGGCAAGGGCTATTTGATTACTAAGAAGGCAGCTAACTATTGCTTTTTGTGCTCCGGCTTTGGGTTGTTTTGACGAAAAATCTTCATCTCCTCTTTGGTAACCAACCCATCGCTATTGGTATCTATTTTACCAAAGTTTTCTTTTAAGCGGCCCTTTTCGGCCTTGTCCGCTTCGGCCTTGCTAATCTTTCCATCGGCGTTTGCATCTAACCTTTCAAAAATCGATTTGTGCTCGGGGTTTTGTTTTCCATCGGCCTGTTGCGCATACGATACCGATATACCTAACATTAAAGTAAGAGCACCGGCTACAATTGTTTTCTTAATCATGGTTTCTGTTTTTGTTTCAGGGTTACTGACAAAAACCTGGCTGCAGGGTTTAAAGAGCCGGGTGCCATTAAATGTTAACTGTAAGGAGGCTGGTTAAACATAACAAACCATAACCTTAAAAGTATTAAACTTATATTTAAAGTATTGATCAAAAATACGACATCGTAAGTATCTCATTTCCAGTGATATAAAAACAGAGCCACTATAGCATTGCCTCTCTCTACATTTTTACCCACCTTACTTTTTGCGTTATTTTTCCCATTCCTATTTCGGCAATATAAACCCCTTTGGCAAGTGCACTTATATCAATTGTGTTATGGGCAGGCAGCTTAACTTCGCTAACCTGTCGCCCATCCATACTATATATTTTAACGTGTTCTGCCTGAAGGCCGCCAATACCAACAGTAAGCTGATTGGTAGCAGGATTAGGATACACAATTACCGCAAGCTCTTTACCTGGTTCATTAATACCTGTAGGCGCATTAGGGTCTTTAATATTCAGCTGAACCATTAAACCACCTTCAGTTTTAAAAACATAAAAAGAAGAATCGCAGTAGGTATTGGAGCAGCCGACACCATTATTAACCGTAAGACATACATTGTAATGTCCCGGCGCAGAATATGTATGGGAAGGGTATTGAAGATTAGATGCGTTGCCATCGCCAAACTGCCACAGGTAACTTAGGTTGGTACCGGTGCTTTGATTGTAACCATAGTAAACCCCGGCTGTATTAACCGTATCGGGATAAATTGAAAATATGGCATAACAAGGAGGTGGAGGCAGCAAACAGGAGTCTACCACAATAACTTCCGTAGCTTGTGCAATGCAGTTATTGCCATCGGTATATGAATAAGTAACCACATGGCTGCCAATACTAACCGCCGAAGGGTTAAAACTATTAGCAGAAACACCTCCACCCGAATAAGTTCCGCCAGCCGGGCTACCCCCTGTTAAAGCAACACTTACCCCATCAAAACAGAGCGTATCAGTATTGCCTGCAAGCGCAACTACGGGCAACGGGTTAACCGTTAGATTAAGAGTTACAATGCTATCGCAGCCCGATTGCGTACTAACCGTATCGCTATAAGCACCGGCTACCGTAAGATTTTGCCCGTTAAATAAATAGGAAGCTCCATTGCAAACAGCCGCGTTAAAGCTACTGGTAGAAATGCCTTGAGTGGCCTCAACCGTATCGCATACTGTAACCGCGCAGCCTACGCGGTTGGTAACCGTTACACAATAAATACCCGGGTTAAGATTAGTGGCTGAAGCTGCTGCCGAAACATTGGGTTGCCATGTATAGGTATAAGGCGCTGGGCCACCCGTTGCTGTAACATTCATTTGCCCGGTTGAAACACCGGAACAGGCAGCACTGGAGGTACTGGATTGCGCCGCGGGGGCATACACCCGTATTACTTTGCTAAACGAATCGAGGCAGCCTGATTCACTTACTACCAGCCTTATGGTGTAATTACCTGAGGCTGTAAACCGGTAACCAAAATTTTGATTGTTAGATAGCGTAACATTATTTACGCGCCATGCAAAAGTATCGCCTATAGCAGCGGTATTGGTAAAAAACAACGAATCGCCGGCGCATATCGAATCGCGCAGATTAGTAAATCCCGCCCTAAAATAGCTGTTGCAAATACAATCGTAATAGCCAAAAGGAGTAGCCGGTGCGGTAGACCAAGTGGTACTGCCTAATTTAGTGGTAGGCACTAAGATGAACGAATCGGTAGGATGCGCAGCATTTGTGTAATTGATGGGTGTGCTTGTAGTGCTAAGGGTAAGTGGGTAGGTAGTACAACCACCGGAAAAATTTAAACTATCAATACGCGCTATAAATTGCTTAGTGGCAGTGGTGCCAATTTGCGGAACGCCCTGGTAGCTAACAAATATTTTATTATCCTGCGTAGCAGTAGCCGTCATGGCCCTATCGAGGTAACTGCCGTAATTACACAACCTTTTTTGCTGCATTGTATTACCGGCACTATCTACCAAAGCTAAAAATGGCTCTGGTTCGGTACCCGCAGAGTTGGCGGCTTTTCCGCAAATCAGGTACTTATTGCCCACGTGCGATAAAACTTTATCCTGCCGCAGAAAATACGGGTCGAAATCGTAATTAGCATTGTAAGCAAATGCCAATCTTTTGTTCCATAATTTTACGCCGTTGGCATCAAACTTAAGAAGCAACAGACACGCGGAACCTCCGCTAAGCGCAGTAAACCCCCCATCAGCATCGCATACCATGTCTATTATATATTCCGCTGTATCGAGCGGTGAGCTATAGGTTTTTTGCCAGACTATATTCAGGTTATTATCAAACTTAAACAGCGAAAGGTCATCTATTGTATTGCCTACAGTATGGCGCGACATGCCCGACACAATAAAACTGCCTGCCGGGGCATCGCTCATCGTTTTATTCCAGTTTACCCATCCAACGTTAGTATGCGCTATTTCGAAAGTGGAAATGGTATTGCCGTTGGCATCCAGCTTGCGCACCATTTTTTCGGTAACTACTGCAAAACCGCCATCACTAAGCGGCTCTACATATACAAAGGCATACCCTAAACTATCCACAAAATATTTCTGCCAAACTGTATTGCCGGTACTATCTAATTTGAAAACAAAATAAATGTTGCTCAAAAACTCTCCAAAGCACATAAAGCCTCTGTCAGGTAATTCTTTAATATTCCGTGGCTTAAGGATGGGGTTATTTGGTAACCCCAGAATTTCTATCCCCTTGCGCCAAATACGCTTGCCGTTAAAATCAAATTTTTCAACTACCAGCTGCGGATAGGTATAAGCGGGTACGCGCTGCATACTTCTAAAGCCAACCAGATTATGATCGTAAGTTTCTTCAAGCCCCGTATAGCCGTAACCATAATCGGTATTTTGAATTAACTTTTGAAACTTAACCTGAGCGTTGACACCTAAGCAGCAGGATATAAACAAAAGAATAAGGATATAATATTTGGCCATAGATAGGTTATTTGATTTTTGAATAACAATAGACATAAAAGTATGCCTTTATCAAAATTTAAAAGGATTGTTTTCTGCAATAATTAGAAGTCGCTCAGGCAGGTTTATTTTTTAATTCCAACAAATCTTATCACCGAACCCAAGCCGTTGTGAAACACACCCTCATTCAATTCTATCTCTTTTTCTTCAAGTTCCACCACCTCGTAATTGGCAAAATCTGATTTTATTTCTTCCACCGAAAACAGCATTTCTATCTCTTTTGGGCCACCTATCCTTTCGTTTTTGGCAAGGTAAGCAAGGTGATTTTTGCTAAAGGCTTCGAAAATAACCACCCCTCCTTTCCGCAGTAATTGGTCAAGAGCCTTGTGTAAATCCGATTTTATAGCGGCCGGAAAGTGGGCATAAATAAGGGCCACAGCATCGAAATGGCCGGGTGTAAAATTCAGATTCTGTAGTTCACCAACCCGGTAATCGATGGTAACATTATTTGCGGCAGCTAACTTCAGGGCTTTGTTTTTTCCTTCCGTGCTTATATCAAAAGCTGATACTGCCCAGCCCAGTTTGGCGGCAAATACGGCATTGCGACCTTCTCCTTCAGCCGCAAAAAGTATAGTGCCGGGCGTTAAGTTCTGTAATTGCTCTTTTAAATAATTGTTCGGTTGTTCGCCGTAAGCAAACTCTTCTTTGCTATATCGGTCGTTCCAGCGTTCGGTCCAGGTGTCGGTCATAAGGTAGGTTTAATATAAATAAGGCGCAATTTAAATTCGCAATGGCCATTTACTTTATAATGGGGCAAACCTAAAACAGCAACTTTACTTGCTTATTTGCACGCTTCTTACTCCGGCTTTACTGCTTATACTTAACAAATAATTACCCTGTGCAATATGCGGGGGCAAAACAAAACAGTGGTATTGCTCGCCGGCCAGTTCAGCTTCGTTTTCTAAAAATAGCTTTACCAATCTGCCCTGCATATCATATAGTGCTATGCTTACGGTTTCATCTTGCGCGAGTTTATATTTAAAGTTTAATACATCGCCTACCGGATTTGGGTAAACCTGCGGGTTTATAGATGGTAAGGCAAAATCGAGTAGCCCCACATTTATACCTGTATAGTAGCGCGCCACTGCAGCTACCGTATCGGAATAAAACACAGGTGGTACCGTTGAACCGGCTGCCACCAGGCGGCCATTGCTTTGTAAGGCAGCACAATAAGCGCGTGCCCCACCATCTAAAAAGGTTGTTGTGTTCATTCCATTAATTCCAAAAGTGCTATCCATACGGCCATTAGTTTGCAGGCGGCCCACGCAAAAGTAAGCTGTATCTTTTTCGCCGTAGCCGGCCACTATAATTTTTCCATCCGGCTGTACGTTTACGGCACGTGCTACGTTGTTACTGTTACCCCTAATCCACGAAAAGGACGTGTGCCCTACATTATTAAAGGTGCTATCTACTGTGCCATCGGCATTAAGGCGCAATACCCGTGCCAGTGAAAAACCTGTACCTGCTAATACAATTTTACCATCGGGCTGAATTGCCATATCGTAAGCTACATCCTGGCTGGTACTTAATGAAATACTGAATTTGCCGTTGTTGCCAAAATCTACATCCAGCGTACCATCAAAGTTATAACGGGCAGCGGCAAACAAAGTGGCAGTACCTACTGCAGCTTTTGCAGTGCCACAAACCAGTATTTTATTATCGGCCGTAATTTCCATAGCATAAGCTATATCCTCGCCACCAAAAAAATCGGTAGAAACTAATCCATCTACACTAAACGAACTATCGGGTGTGCCATTGAGTTTGTAACGCCTTATTGAAAAATCGACATTGGGAAGAGAACCATCGGTACTGCTTCCCGCCGTTACTATTAATGAATCGCTTTGTACAGCCACTGCATATACCGTGCTTTGCACTGCACCAAAAAGGTGGTTTACAAATCCGTTTACACCAAAAGTACTGTCCACAGTTCCGTTGGCAAGCAGGCGGCCTACTACACCTACCAGGTTGCCCCGCCAATGCCCACCAATAAGTATTTTGCCATCGGGCTGCAGGGTCATTGCCCATAGCCGGCTATGGTTACCACTACCGTAGCCGCGCACAAAATCTCCTCCACTGCCAAAGGCTGCATCTTTAGTTCCATCCGTATTCAGGCGGGTAACAATCATACTGTATAGGTTGGAGGAATAATCCTGGCCTGCCAGCAAAATTTTCTGGTCGGGCTGTATAACTACTGCGCGTACGGCATCTCTTACCCCGCTGGAGGTTAAAAGAAGTTTTCCATCTGCTGAGAAGTCGCTATCCAGCGTACCTGGTTGTGCCAGCGCAGCTATGCTTATAACTGTAAAAACTGATAGAAAAAGATTTTTCATATTATACAAATTTGGAGGGTTTATGGCAGAAAGCCAAATTGAGAGATAAAATATAAAACAGGATTACATTTGCCGCCCTATATGAAAAAAGTGCTGCTGTTTGTTTTTGCCCTGTGCTTGTATGTGCCCTACATAAAAGCTGCTGGTACCGAGCGCTATCAAGATTTAGTGTTTGCGCAGTATACCTTAGATAGCCTAGCCTACACTACCATTAATGGCAAACCATTACTAATGGACATATACCAACCCGTGGGCGATACTGCGGCCTTAAGGCCCCTGGTAATACTGGCGCACGGTGGCAGTTTTATGCATGGCAACCGCCACAGCGAGCGTATACCTGCTATTTGTAAAGGGCTGGCACAACGTGGCTATGTAGCTGTGAGCATAGAGTATCGACTGACCAGCCTGGCTGTAATGGCGGCAAGGCCTTCGGCTTACCGGGCTATGATAAAATCGGTAGCCGACGGAAGGGCGAGCGTTGCCTGGTTTTTGCGCGATGCAGCTAAGGGCAATATCTTTCACATTGATAAAAACAGAATATACATCGGTGGCTCTTCAGCCGGCGCTATACTGGCTGAGCAGTTGGCTTTTATTGATAGCGCCGCTGAGTGCAAACCAGCCTTATGCAGAGCCGTACGCAAATTTTTGCCTGATACCGGCGCTTTGCCACCACATACTATCCGCGGCGTTATAAGCCTGGCAGGGGCGGTGCTTGATACTGCTATAATAAGTATTGACCAACCAGCCCTGCTGCATATACACGGCGAGGCCGACCGCATAGTGCCTTATGGTTATAAGCGCGCGGTAAACGGTTGGGCGCCTTTTAAAATGGCGGGGCTTGCAGGCAGCAAACAACGCTACACCAGCCAACAGTTAAATTATACTGAGTATGTTTTTAAAAATGCCGGCCATACCACCTGGGACCGCAATGATGCCGAGTTTGAAATTGTAATGCAGCAGATAGTGGAGTTTTTAGGGAAGAATTAGGACACCCAACAATTAACATGCAAGGGTGCAATATGCATAGCGCGGCTTAGCTAAAAAAGCTGTTCTTTGCGGTGTGTCACTATTTGTAGCATCTTTAAATTCGGGTAGTAACGGCAACTGTTACTACGCAGGCAATGCCAACGAGGCGGTGCTGGTAGATGTGGGCATAAGCTGCCGCGAAACAGAGCGCCGCATGCGCAACCTCAATTTAGATATGCGGCTGGTTAAAGCCATTTTTATTTCGCACGAACATGGCGACCACATTAGCGGTGTGGCAGTTCTCTCAAAAAAATACAGTATACCGGTTTATATAACCCCTGCAACGCTCAGAAACAGCAACCTTTGGCTGGAAGAAAGTTTGGTGCGTAGCTTTTATAGAGAGCAACCCGTATTTGTTGGAGAACTTGCGGTAACGCCCTTTCAAAAGTTGCATGATGCCGCCGACCCATACAGCTTTATTGTGGAATGCAACGGCATTAAAACAGGCGTAATAACCGATATAGGCACTGCCTGCAGCCAGGTAACGTATTACTTTAAGCAATGCCATGCCGCCTTTTTAGAAAGCAACTACGATGTGCGCATGCTGAACGAAGGCCGTTACCCTTACCATTTAAAAAAGCGGATAAGCGGTGGCAAGGGCCACTTATCGAACGCCGAGGCACTGGCGCTTTTTAAAAGCCACAGCCCCGAGTTTATGACGCACTTGTTTCTATCCCACCTATCTAAAGATAACAACGACCCTGCATTGGTAGAGCAGTTATTTACCGAACATGCCAACGGGGTAAATATTGTTATAGCCGGCCGTTATAAAGAGACTGCCGTTTATGAAATTAACGGTGCCGGTCCGCGGCCTATGCAACAACCGGTAATTATACAGCAACCGGCACAAGCACAGCTGGCGTTGTTTTAAATTATAATGGCACGAAGCTCAGGATGACAAAATCCGGAGCCCCGCTTCAAAACATCACAAATACATTCGCCTCTCTATTGGCATCGGTCCGGGTAATGGATATATGATTTACGTCAGACGCCACTGTAACGGCAATCATTAAAATTTATGGTAAGAGCCAACAGCTTTGCAGCACTAAAAACAATATTATATGAACCGTGTGCTTGCTTTCTTTTTATTGCTGTTTGCCACTTCTACTTTCGCGCAACAAAACCCTTTGGCTAATACAAGATGGGGTTGCTATATGGGTGGCCCCGGCGGCGGTTACCTGGCTATGGATTACTACTTTTCGGATGATACTGTTTACGGGATAATGACTTCGATACCTTTGCCACCCACAAAAATGTTTACGTACGCCATTAACGGAAATACGGCAACAATCAGAAGTACACCCAATAACACGCAATGCAATAACGATATAGACACCTTTAGCTTTACCATAGTGGCAGATACGCTTGATTTTGTTGAGCAAAGTGCTTCGTGCCCCGAACTTACCGCCACATGGAACCCTTACTTTTTTATACGCACGTCGCTTACGGGCTTAAATAATATACCGGCATTAGATGCAAGTATTTTCCCTAATCCTGCAACAAATACTATCTACATAAACCGCGGCAGCGAAAACAGCAATTGTACGTTACACATTTATGATGTAGCCGGTGCATTAGTAAAAACCGAAAACCTACTTAATCAATTACAACCGGTAGATATAAGCAACCTAAGCCCTGGCATTTACATTGCTCAAATACAAAGTGGCAAGCAGTTTTACAAACAAAAATTAACGATAGAGTAAATACCATAGGCCATTGTGATTTCTTTTTGATTAAAGCTCCGGGGTGATCCTGTGGAACACCCGAAGAACAAGGCTGTTGTTAATGCTGACGAAGGAAGCTTCTTGCCTTTTGGTTAGCCTATGAAATACAAGATCCCTCGCTGGGCAATTCCAATAGCTATCGCGATGCTCAGGATAACAATTCGTTACCACGGGCTTATGCCTGTTTCGGGATTATTATCATCGCTAAAAAATTTTCCGGTGGGGCCATCGGCGGGCAGGGTGGCGCATTTTACCAGCCGGGCAGCGGCATCTTCTACTGAACCGGGGCCGCTGTAGTTATTAAATTCGGTAGCTGTATAGCCGGGGTCGACTGCGTTTACTTTAAAAGCAGTATCGCACAGCTCATGGGCTAATACTATTGTGTGCATGTTAAGGGCAGCTTTAGAAGCAGGATATATGGCCCCTTTAATGTTATAGTATTTCCAGGTAGGGTCGGTGTGCAGGGTAAGCGAGCCAAGGCCCGAGGTTACATTTACTATCCGTGGCTCTGCCGCTTTTTGCAGTAAATCCATAAATGCCTGGGTAACCAGCACTATACCAAAAAAGTTGGTATCAAATACTTCGCGAAACACATTTATACCGGTGCCAATGGTCGGTTGCGGAAAGCCCCCACTAATACCTGCGTTGTTAATCAGCACATCCAGCACATCGGTCTTATTACCTATTTCGGTACGGGCAGCCTTTACCGACTCCTCATTGCTTACATCTATTTGTATGGCTTCTACTTCGCTTAAGCCTTCCTGTTTTAACTTGTCTACTGCCTGCTGGCCCTTCGTTAAACTGCGGCTACCTAAATAAACGTAATACCCTTTTTGCAATAGCTGACGGGCCGCCTCAAAACCAATGCTTCGGTTAGCACCGGTTATTAATACTTTTTTCATGTTGTTTTTGTTTTATGCTTGCCTTATTGGCACGGCACAAAAGTAGGGACCGGGGCTAAGGCAAAATTGCACTTGTGCAGGTATCAATGGTACATTTTGCGGATAGTGTGGCGGTAGCTAAGCGGCGTAGTATTAGCCAGGCGTTTAAAAAACCGGTTGAAGTACGAAGCCTCTTCAAACCCTAAGCGGTAAGCAATTTCTTTTACCGGATACTCCGTATGAAACAGCATTCGCTTGGCCTCTAACAATAGCCTATCGTGTATATGCTCTATGGCAGTTTTGCCGCTTTGTTCTTTTATCTGTTCGCTAAAGTGCCCGGCCGATAAATTGAGCATACCGGCATAATCGGCTACTTCATGCGCTACTACAAAGTTTTCCGCTATCAGAGCTTTAAACTTTTTAAGCAATTCCCGGTCGGCCGGCACATTCTTATTCGCATACTGTTCCGTATAGAGGCGGCTGATATAAATAAGTAATACCTGCAAATAGGCCAGCAACATACTTTTATGCAGGTTCATCTTGTTTTCAAACTCGTGCCGCAGCTTTGCCAAAATATCTTCTATAAAGGCGATATCGTTTGGCTGCAATACCAGTTCGTGGCCATTATGTATATTTTGAATAATGGCTAATTGCTTTAATACCCCGGTGGCTTCAATACCTAAAAAGTCTTCGGTAAAATAGACCGATGCACCCGAAAACGGGCCTGTGGCTTCTTCCTTTAATACTATTTGCTGTGGCGTTGAAAAATAAATGGTATTTGGCTTTATGTTGTGGGGCACCATATCTACCCAATGGCGGCTGGTACCCTGCCTTACAAACACCAGTTTATAAAACGCATTGCGGTGCGGTACAAAAAACAAACTCTTTTGCTTTTCTGTAAGGCCCCTGTGCTCGGCTATTTCAAAGTGCTTACTGCCTTTAGCGCTTGATTGCTCAAGCGTATACACCGGCACCTGCGTTTGTGTGGCTATGGTTGGCATACTACAAAGTTATTTGTTTGGCCAAATTATTTACAACTGCCGCATTACCTCCGCAAACAAACTATACGAGTTGATACGTTTTTCGTGACTATAGATATGGCTGGTAGCCATTATTTCATTAATACCGGTGGCTTGCAAAAAGCCGGTTAGTTGCTTTTTCAGCTTTTCGGTACCACCAATAAATGAATAGGTAAGCATTTGCTGTGCCGCGTATTCTTCCTGCATGGTTAACACGCTATACAAATCCTCTACCGGTGCTTGCAGCAGCTGCCTTTTACCGGTTATAATGCCTTTAAATAGTTGTTTAACCGAGGTGGCCAGGTACTCGGCCTCGTTATCGGTTTCCGCAGCCACTACGTTTACACAGGCCATTACATAGGGCTTTTGCAAGACTGCTGAAGGTTTAAAGTTATTGCGGTAAATAGAAATAGCCTGCATAAAATGTGCAGGGGCAAAGTGACTGGCAAAAGCATAAGGCAGGCCCATTTGTGCCGCCAGGTAAGCGCTATCGGTGCTGCTGCCTAATATCCATATAGGCACATTAAGTCCCTCGCCGGGTATGGCCCTTACTTTACCGGCTACGTTCTCTTCGCTAAACAGCGTTTGCAGGGTGCGTATATCCTCACCAAAATTATGTGGCTTATAAAAGTTCTCGCCGCGTATAGCTAATGCTGTTGTTTGGTCGGTGCCGGGTGCGCGGCCAAGGCCAAGATCTATGCGGCCGGGGTATAAGCTCTCTAATGTACCAAACTGCTCGGCTACTATTAAAGGTGCATGGTTAGGCAGCATAATACCACCAGAGCCTACACGTATTGTTGTGGTGCCACCGGCAATATATCCTATCAGCACCGCCGTGGCAGAGCTGGCCACACTAATCATATTATGGTGCTCGGCCAGCCAAAACCGGTTGTAGCCTAAAGACTCGGCGCTTTGCGCCAGCAACAGACTGTTTTTTAGACTATCGGCCGGGGTTTTGCCTTGTATAACAGTAGCTAAATCAAGAACGGAATAAGGAATTGAAGAACCAGCCATAAACACAAAAAATAAGGATGCAAAGATAGATAGTCGTTCCGCAGTAGCTTTTATTGCAGGGGTTGGTGTTGTAAGAAGTTAAAAGCTTTATTAGGTGGTAGGCGCAATTAGCAGACTTACGCCAGCACACCGGTTAATTCTGCAAAAATTTTAGCACTTCCAGCTTTACCTCTTCGGGGCGCTCCATCATGGGTACGTGGCCGCAGCTATCATATACAATCAACTCGCTGCCCTTAATATCGGTATGGAACCGTTCGGCGTATTTAGGGTTTATAATTTTATCCTGCTTGCCCCAAAATATAAGTGTAGGGCAGGCTATGTTCTTTATAGTGCTTTCATCGGGAAAGGTATCGGTAGTTGCCAGAGCCACCAGGTGGGCCATGTTGCCCTCGCGGTTCCAAAAGTCGGCAACGCGCTGTACTTTTTCGGGTGTTAGTTTACTGGCATCGTACACCACACGCTTTACCCCTATCTTTACAAAAAACTTTGGTACCCCTTTGCTTACTACCTGCTGCGCTAAACTGTTTTTTAATAAACTAGCGTTAGCGGTTTTCATTACCTCTTCCATTTCGTAGCCGGCGCTGTTAAACAGCACTAATTTTTTTACCACATCGGGGTGGTCCAACGCCAACTGGCAGGCCATTAAGCCGCCAAGTGAATTGCCCATTACGTAGCACGAATCGATGTGCAGGGTATCGAGAATAAAATTAAAGTAACCTGCGTAGGCCTTTATAAAATTGGTATGGCTCGTTGGCTGTGCCGGAAAATCGGAGAGGCCAAAGCCCGGCATATCTACCCGTATTACCCGGTAATTATCGTTTATTAAACTATCCAGCACCAAAAAATCGCGATTGCTGCCACCGTAGCCGTGTATCATTACTATAGGAAAGCCGCTGCCGCTTTCGGTATAATGTATCTCGGCACCCATGTAGTTTATAAAGTGCGAATTAGGCAGACTGTATTTGGCTTTGTCTTCGGCTTTGCTAACGGTAAGGTCGGGTCTTAAATACAGGCCATACAGGGCCAACGCTACCAGCACCACCGCTATACCACCTGCTACTTTATATTTCATGGGTTTTATTTGTTGCGAAGATGCACTATTACTTTCTCAATATCTTCTCCATGGCTTTGCCCTTCGCCAATTCATCTACCAACTTATCCAGGTAGCGTACTTTTTGCATTAGCGGATCTTCAATTTCTTCTACCCGGTAGCCGCATATAAGGCCGGTAATTAACGATACATTGGGGTTAAGCTTTGGTGCTTTTGCAAAGAAGGTTTCAAAATCTACCTGCTTATCAATTTGCTGTTGCAGTGTTTTAGCGTTGTAGCCGGTCAGCCAAAAAATAATTTCATCTACCTCGGCTTTGGTGCGGCCTTTCTTTTCTGCCTTAGCTATATATAAAGGGTATACGCTGCTAAACAGCATGCGGTAAACTCGGGTATTATCCATAGTGGTGGTGCTAAATAGTGAAACTAAATTATTTGCCGGGTGTGTGCAACAGACAAAGTTTAATTTTAAATGTAAACACTTTTTACAACTACTCCGTTTTTACCAGCCGCAGTATTTGATGTTGTTTTCCATCGCCTATTGATACAACATATACCCCCGGTACCAGTTTATCTGAAAGCGGAATAACAAGATTGTCCGGCTGTATAGTTTGTTCCAGCAGCTTATTTCCGAGTGCATCATACATGGTTAGCTGCCGGTTTTCTGTTGCAGCATTTATTGAATTAGAGAGCCGGACATACGTACTTGCCGGATTAGGAAAAAGCCGCCAGCTATCTCTAATCCCGCTTTCTGTTTCATTTATCGATACTGGGACTGTTGCTGCCTTAGCTCTTACAAAAATTTGATTGCCCGTAAAATAACTTGCTGCATAAAGCCTTCCGTTGGCGCCTTCGGTAAACAGAAAACGGCCCCTCTGTTCTGTAATGCTATCCATGTTCAGGTTCCAGGGCACAGCTGCAGAAACATGGCCGGTATAGAGGTTGTTGCCTATTTCATTGCCTGGGCCACATACACTTGCCCAAACCGTATCGCGGCTATCTTTAAAAACATTGGTAAGGTGCTCATAAAAACTACCTGTACTCGGAATGCTATCGTCTGCCCATTTCACCTGCCATGCAATACCGGGGTTATCAATATCCCGCACCGGTTTTATAATAGAAAATGCATAACCAAAATTTACGTAGGCACCTGCAATGCTGGCAACTACGTATCCATCCATAACATTGATATTAAATACCGATTCAATGCGCAGGTTTTGATCGGAATAGGTTTGATTAAAGGGCGCATTTACCGTAACAGAAACCCGCTGCCACGCACCGGTAAGCGAATCGAGTTTCATAATGCCGTATTTACCCGAAAGGCCTGTGTTGCCATCATAAATACCGGCAAGAATTGCCCCCGAAGGAGTTACGGCCAACGCTTCGATTAAGGGGTTTTGTTTTGTAATGCCTGCATTTAAGGGAGCCCATGTTTTACCCGTATCCAGCGATAGCCAAAAACCATTACCTGCATTACCACCGCTAATATCCCATTTGCTTCCGGTGCCGGCAATTAATGCACCCGATGGGTGAAACGCCAGCCGTGCAACAGCTACCCGAAAAGGGAAAGGGTTGGTAACCCATGTTATGCCACTATCTGTACTGGTATAGGTAAATCCCTTTCCACCGGCGCATAGGTGCTTGCCATCTATATCGGCCAGAGAAAAGATAGAATCCTGCGTAGTTAGAACCCGCTGCCATACGTCGCCCGAATCGATACTGCGGTAAATACCCGCCTTAAGTGTTGCCGCTACAATAACCGGCGACGAAATATTTGCTGCCACACCCGTAAATTGCGCACCGGCAATTTGCCCGGCAACAGGGCGCCAATACTGGGCCCGTGTAATATGGTTAACTAAAACAAACGCCAGTAGCAACAAGTAATTAAATATTACTGGTAAAGCTTTCATAATTTATATATGGTTATTTCTTTATACTCAAAAATATAAAAAGTATAAAATAATAGTAGTGGTGCAGAACAGTAACTACCCAACGCTCGCGCCTGGGCATTTATATTACCGGTGGCGGCGCATTATCGTACCGCTTTAGTTGGCCCGTTAGTTTGCCTATTACTATTAATATAGGAAACAGAAGCATTTGCACCGGCGCTGGTATTTCGTCCATTCTAAACTCGCTTTTGTATTTAGTAATTAAAAATGCCGTATCAATCATCGATGGCCTTTGGCCTCCGCTACGCGCCTGCGATTCGAATATTTCACCCAAAAAATATACGATGTTATCGGGCGGACGAATATAGCCTACGCAATGCAGGGTATCCTGGCCGGCGTTCCAAAATTTGTGCGATACACCTGCCTTAAACACCAGCTGCTCGCCCGGCCCTGCATATTTTACGGCCTCTCCATTTACCTGGTAAGCAATCTTGCCCGTTACTACAGTAAGGGCTTCCTCTTGCCGGTGGTGGGTGTGCATGGGTGGACCTGCACCGGGGCTTACAAAGTTTTCTACTTCTAAGTATTCGCCCTGCGCATCGCGCTTAAGGGCCTTAAATATCAACACCTCGCCGCTTTTATTGTCAATTGTTTTAGGTAATTGCATAAATTTGTTTTTAGAACAATGTTCCAAAAGTATAAATAAATTAGAACATCGTCCTAATAAATATGGATACAAAAGAAAAGATTTTTAAAAAGGCCTTAAAATTTTATAACGAGCAGGGCATAGAGTACGTAGGCGTGCGCGAGCTGGCCAAGGAGCTAAACATCAGCCCCGGCAACCTGGCTTATCACTTCCCTAAAAAAGAAGATTTGATTATAGAAATTGCAAGGCGCCTTACCGCAATCAATACCGAGTCGTTTGCCGAAATGGAGAAGGAGTTTAGTCTGTACCACTTTCTTACAAGCTTCAGGCAGATATTTTATAACCACCAGCAGTATAAATGCCTGTTTCTCAGTTTTGTTCATTTGGTAAGGCAGTACCCGGTAATGGCCACCAACTACAAACTATCTATGAAAGCCCGCAACGATATGTTTAATGCGCATATTAAACGGCTGATAAAGGAGGGTTACTTAAAAATTGCTGTAGACGAAGTACCGGAGTTGGTGGCCTACTTAAATCTTATTGGCCGTTTTTGGCTATCGGAGGCTACCATTAACCAAACCAAGGGCAGCGATGAAGAGATTATTAATTACTACCTGAAACTGATTGCGGGCCTGTTTAAAGGCAAAACAACCGCTAAAGGCAGTAAAGAACTGAATGCATTTTTGAAGGAGTTTGAGTAGCAGATAGCAGCCGAATTGCAAAAGTCCGCTGGGATAAAGAATCGTTCGGACGGGCCTACCCCCCCCAGTATGCCCAACAGAAAAATCACGGCAGGCTTATCGGCCCGGCATCAAAAATTTACATCATACAATGGCCGCTTACGTTAAGCTACCTGAACCGGAACGTTAAATAACCGAATGGCAATGCAACGCTTATGGTTTATGGGCCAACTTATTATATTTGAAAATTCGCATTTACACTTAAACTTGTTTATAAAACAAAAACACTATATGAAAAAGCCTCTTGCCATTTTCTGCATGTTATTCACCCTTCTAACCGCGCTGGCGCAGGATGTAACCTTTTCCGGTTCCGGAACCTGCGGTGCCGGCCCGGTAACAGGCACCTGGCAGGTGCCTTGTAATGTTACGGCCATTACAGTAGATGTATATGGTGCCGGCGGTGGAGCCGGCGGTGGCGGTGGCGGTAGCAACGGCGGCTTGTATAATACCCGTGGTGGCGGTGGCGGCGGTGGCGGTGCGTATACCTCGGTTACAATTAGCGTAACCCCGGGCTCGGTATTTACTTATAGCGTAGGCGCCGGCGGTTGCGGTGGCGATAATGGCAGCGATGGTCAAAGAGGCGACGATGGCAACCCAGGCGCCAGCACTACATTTACCGGTACAGCCGCAGGTGGTGGTGCCGTAAACTTATTAGCAGGCGGTGGTGCAAGGGGCGGTAGCGGTTCAGGCTCGGGCAATAGCCCTGGTGGTGGCGGCGCAGGCGGTACAGCCAGCGGAGGCACTACGAACACCAACGGTGGAAATGGCAGCAGTGGCAGCGGCGGCAACGGTGGTGCCGGAGGCAACGGCGCAGGCCCGGCAGGCGGCCTGGGCGGACAAGCTACCAATAACCCGGGCAATAGCTTTGGTGGTGGTGGTGCAGGCGGTGGAAATAGCGATGGGGGCAGAGGCGCTGCAGGCGGCATTGTAATATACTATACAACTACCACACCTATACCTACTATACCGCAAATTAACACCGTGCCTGCTACCTGCAGTGCAGCGGGCAGCAGCACAATAAGCAACTATAACGGCGCATTTACCTACACGTTTGACCCAACAGGACCAACGGCAGATAACAATGGACTAATAAGCGGTATGGCAACAGGCACTACTTACACTTTAACAGCCAGCAGCGGAGCCTGCACACCGGCCGTAAGTGCCCCGTTTAGTATTGAGGCACAGTTAGTAACACCAGATGTACCTACTATTAATAGTGTGCCTGCAACTTGCAATGCCGATGGCACCAGCGCTATAAGCAATTATAATGCAGCTTACACTTACACGTTTAGCCCAACGGGGCCTGCAGTATCTGCCAACGGTGATATAACAGGTATGGTATTAGGTACCAGTTATACAGTGCTTGCGTCTACCACTACCTGTTCATCGGCTGCAAGTACTACTTTTAGTAACGATGCCCGCTTGCTAACAACGTCGACTATTGCAGGTTTACCGGCCACGTGCGCAGGCGATGGCAGCAGCACTATAAGCAATTACAATGCAGCTTACACGTATACCTTTAACCCAACCGGACCAACAGTAACTACTGGTGGTGCAATAACTGGTATGGTTGTAGGTACTGTATATACTGTAGAAGCCACCATTGGAAACTGTCCTGCTTTGGTAAGTGCCCAGTTTAGCAACGAGGCACAGTTAACAACGCCAGCTGTACCTACCCTTGCCACCTTACCTGCAACATGCGCAGGCGATGGCAGCAACACTATCAGCAATTACGATAACACACTTACCTACACCTTCGACCCAACAGGACCTACTGCCACTACCGGTGGCGTAATAACCGGTATGGTTACCGGCACCAGCTATACAGTGGTAGCAGATAACGGCGCTTGTGCATCGGCAGCCAGTGCGGCCTTCAGCAACGAGGCACAGTTAATAACGCCTGCTGTACCCACTCTTGCTACCTTACCTGCCACCTGTGCAGGCGATGGAAGCAACACTATCAGCAATTACGATAACACACTTACCTACACCTTCGACCCAACAGGACCTACTGCCACTACCGGCGGCGTAATAACCGGTATGGTTACCGGCACCAGCTATACAGTGGTAGCAGATAATGGCGCTTGTTCATCGGCAGCTAGTGCGGCTTTCAGCAACGAGGCGCAGTTACTTTCGCCTGCTGTGCCCACCCTTGCTACCTTACCAGCCACTTGCGCAGGCGATGGCAGCAACACTATCAGCAATTACGATAATACACTTACCTATACCTTCGACCCAACAGGACCTACTGCTACTACCGGTGGAGCAATAACCGGTATGGTTGCCGGTACCAGCTACACAGTAACTGCCAGTAACGGCGCTTGTTCTTCGGCAGCCAGTGCGGCTTTCAGCAACGAGGCGCAGTTAATATCAGCCGCTGTACCAACCCTTGCTACTTTACCTGCAACCTGTTCAGCAAGTGGCAGCAATACCATTAGCAATTACGACAGCACGCTTACCTATACCTTTAACCCAACCGGCCCTACTGCTACTAGCGGTGGCGTAATAACCGGTATGATTACCGGCACCAGCTATACCGTATCGGCCGGTAACGGTGTTTGCCCGGCCGCAACCAGTGCAGCATTCAGCAACGCGGCCAGGTTACAAGCGCCTGCCATACCGGCTGTTGCTACTACTGCTCCAACCTGTACCGACACCGGCAGCAGCGCTATCAGCAATTACAATGCATCTATTAGCTATATTTTTACACCCACAGGCCCAACGGTAACTGCCGCCGGCGATATAACCGGCATGGTTATAGGCACCAGCTATACGGTAGTAGCAGATAATGGCGATTGTTCATCGGCAGCCAGCGCAGGGTTTACCAACCTGCCTAAACTTACCGGTAGCGCCTGCGATACCACTACATCTATTGGCAACATAGCCCGTGAACTGGTTCAGATAAAACTGTATCCAAACCCGGCAACAAATGAAGTTACAATTAGCGGCATACCGCAGGGCCAGGGCAATGCTACCCTACAGCTAACCAACAACCTGGGCCAGGTAGTATATAGCCAAACACTTACCGACAACCTAACTACCAAACAACTGGATATAAGCACTTACCCAAGTGGTATATATGCCGTTAGCATTAAGCATCATGGCTATTGGGTAGCACAAGGCCGGTTAATAAAACAATAAAAACCGGAGCATACAAACAGAAAAGGCATACTACAACACAGTATGCCTTTTTTGTTTTAAGTATAGCGTGTGCTTTTTTATGCCAGCTTTTACCTGTACTGGCGGAAACTGACTCCAGCTCCTATGGCAACGCTGGTTACGTAAACTAAAGCGGTGTTCTACTGCCAGGGTGGTGGTTGTAGTTTTAGGTTAGCTCTTCGCCGGCGGTAATTGTTGCTTAGTACGCTACCAACACCCGCTTAACCACCACCGCATGGGCAGTTTTAAGTTTTGCAAAGTAGCTGCCGCCCGCAAGCCAGGTGCGCACCTGGTTAGTTCCCTGTTTTACCGGTTGGGTATAAACTACTTCGCCCGTAGTATTGGTTATTTCTATTTCTCCATCGCGTTCAGCTTCTATAATAAACTGACCGGCCGAGGGATTAGGGTAAATACTAAAACCTGCGTCGCCCTCACCGGTAGCTTCGTTAATACCCGAAATTGGTTCGGTTGCAATCTGCGGGTATAGTTCGGCATTCAAAATTTTTCTATCAGCCGGATTATTGCCATCGTAGGCAGTTACCATACCCACCAACGAAACCTGGTAAGGGTTAATGTGCGCCGGCAAGGTATACGTATACTGATGCTTATATTGCCCGCCAAAAGCCACCGTGCCTGGTATAATGCCGGCAGTACCCCATGCCCCGCCTAGGTATGCCCGCGCCACATACGGGTGGGGCAAACCAACTATAGGGTTGCCCGCGCCGTAATAAGGATGGCCGGGTGTAGTATTATCTGCATTTTTTTGGTCGAACCCGGCACCGGTGCCGATAACACTATCTTCTACCACCACACAGTTAAAACGCATATCGCCGGTTAAGGGGCCGGTAAACATAGCGTTAACGTATACATCTAACTTACGGCTTATGGCATCAAAAACAACAGAATCGAAAGATACGGTAACCGATGCAGCGCCCGCCAGCACGCTACCTACCTGCCCGGCCCATGCATTGCGGCCGTAAGGGGTGCCCGACCGGTTGATTAAAGCTATAGGATAAGCAGGGCCATAAAACCCGGTCAAATCCGTTTCTTCAGCAATGGCCATAGAGTCGCCGCTGTGCAGGTATATGGCAATAGCATTCGGGTAGGTAGTTAACACCGCTTCGCTCTTTACATACGCATCGGGCACATACTGAAAAGCGGCACCGGCAAAAATCTCCATTACTGCTTTTTGAATAGAAAACTGCGCCTGGCTATTTGTAATCAATAACGTAAACACTACTAACAGGCTAAGTATTTTGTATCTCATGGGTAATGATTTTGAAACACAAAATAACAGCGCTAAAAACCAAATAAATATGATTATAAACAGCCCGAA
>JBGAUW010000011.1:0-148552 GCA_044228435.1 Chitinophagales bacterium | reverse complement strand
AAGCCCAGCTTTTGCGGCAGCGTAACAGTAGCCGAAAGCCTGTCTTTATCCATATCGTTTACCTGGTGGATGAGGATATTGCGAAAACCGATAAAAAAGGCACCAATAGCAAAGTATATAATAAAAGACTGCTCTGCACGCCCGGTATAAAGGCAATACGTGTGGTAAATGAGCAGCAAAAAATTTACGTAAGCATACCAGGCATCAATCAACCCGCTTAACACGGGGATATTTTTAATGCGGGGTACCGGCAACGAATACGATAAAAAAAGAAACAGTTCCAGCGCTAAAAGCCCCCACGATGCACTATCAGTGGGTAGCCACAACCAGGGCAATAAACTCAACGCGAGTGCGGCTAACAGCAACAGGGTTTGCTGTGCAGGTGTAAGCCGTGAAATGTAGTTAACTTTAGCAGCGCGGCGGTCGGTTTCGCTATCAAAAAAATCGTTTATAAAATAGCCCAATATGGCAAAACCCGTAACTGTAAACACCAGTAAAAACAGCAAAAGGGCGCTTTGCCAGGTTAGTTGTATTTTAAAGAACAGAATCCACAGGTAAGCACATCCTATTATAAACGGCACCAGGCTATACCGCCAATCTTTAGACCGGGTAATAACAGAAAGCCGCTGTATGAAAAGAAACAAAGATGGCAACACGGGTTACAAACTAACAAGATTATTAAACAGCGAAAAACAAAAAAGGGATTCTGGCATTTCTATTTTATACTAATGTAGGATACGTTTTTTTAGCTGGTTGGGTTTGGTGTAAAAATGTTTTTAGGCTATTCTGGTTTTTAATTGCAGTATACGATAATTCCTCTAACTGCGTTTCTTACGCGTTTTGTTCTTTTCTTTCAATTTCTTATTCATCGTTAAGAATGCTACAATCTCTTTTGAAGTACACCTATCCAGCATTATGGTAAAAAAGAATAAGAAGGAGGGCTCTTCCAGCGCTAAAAATATATTTTTGCCTGCGCTATCGGCAGGCATTGCGGCTTTAACTTCATAAAATCTTTGAAGTAGTGAATCAGGGTTGCAGCTTTCTTCGCCAAGATAGCTCATTTTAAAGTAATTACCCAATACACTTATTTTCTCTTCAATATTCGCGTAGCCATTTGTTTTGCCGCTCAAATTAACCATATTGTCTATTTCTGCCCGTTGCAATTCATACTTTTGATATTGCCATTTCAAAATACTATCAAAATCGTTTTTATGGGCATTGCCGGATAAAAGTAAGCCGGTGTCGGGTGAGAATATCTCCACTTTTATTTTCCCGACACCCGCACCGAAAATTTTTAAATTATTTTCACTCTTTAGCCCCCACAAAGCCGCATTAACAAGGTAAACTATTCCAACAGCTGAATGCTTACCAGAAAACTTTAATTGATAGTTGAATTCCTTAAACGATGCCAGGCACTTGATCAAGGCGGGTGAGCCCATCTCGAAATTCTCGCCATTTATCATCACATTCCCTTTGCCGGTAACTGCACACACCACCAGTGGTATATTAATTTCACCTTCCCAATCCTGGGGAATAACCAGCCGTGCATTAGCATAGTTATTGGAAAGAAAAGAACAAGCCGGAAAAAATTCTGGCTTTAGCAGCATTGGAAACTCGAAGGTAGCGCCCGGTGGAAGGCATAACCCAAATTTATAAGGAACGGCATCCTTCGGGTTGTTAAGCAAATAGTGTTCGTTGTTCTCGTTACTTGCGTAAATGCCTGCCAGTAGTTTACTATATCGTATGGTTGACACAAAAACCCCGGCCGAAGTGCGTTGAACAGGTAAACGTTCCACTGGCATTGTTATGAAATTAGAATTGGAAATCAATTCATCAACCCCACAAACATTGCTAGTTGCGTTTTTATAAAAAACCTGGTAAGAAGGATCGTACATTTGCCATTTATCTTCCGCAAAAACCTCGGGAGTTATATGGCCGCCCAACGACCATATCCTTGTTTTAAAACCAAGCTTTTGCCAAAGCCGCGCAAGTATCTCTGCCTGATTGCCGCACTTATCAAACCCCACTGAGTTAATCATAATTAAGGGGTTCCGCTGCCATAAAAAATCGGTAACCGGGTAGTTATAAGAAACATTGCTGCAAACAAAACGCCAGGCTTTTCTTTCTATGGGTTCACGCGCAAATTCTTCCGGCATATTGATTATTGCCCTTACCAATTCATCCTCATCATAAAACAACCCGGAATTAAATTGCAGTGAGAAAGAAGATGAAGCATTGCCTGAATTAAAAATGCGGACCGCCTGCCTATCGGGAGTTTCTGCCGGAAGTGAAAAAACGGCGGTATCAACCGGACCTTTAGCTTCGGGCCAGCAAACGCAATTAGTTGATTTGCTATTACAAGAAATTCCAACAACTGTAATAATCAGCCAACCAAATGCAAAGAGTATTCTGCTGTTTAGTTTCATTCAATAAAAGGAAAGGTAGTTTTCAAAAACGGCGTATTCCTTTAACAGGTAACTATTTTTAGACAGATCTGATAAAAGTTCGTTGGGCACATGCACCAGGGGTTTGTTACCATTAGCAACAGTGCTCCCATTTTCGCCGGTATCTTTAAAAGCATCCTTCCATCTTTTCAATTTGTACCAATTTTTAAACCGTGCTCCCGGGCTCCCCCCTACTCTTGCTATAAATTCTACCATGGAGTTTATTTTAAGCAAATATTTTGCTTCCCAAGCATTTAAAGAGGGGTTCACAATTTTTGAAGTAAACGGATAGTGAGGCAAGCCAAGTTCCGATTCAATTTTACTAAAAAAAGCAGTTGGGTTTTCTTTCAAAAATTCGTAAGGTAAAACAATCACATTCTCCTTACCAAAGGCCGTGCAGTACAGATTTATAAGATAGCTGTAGTCAAACAAATCCCTAACAAAACCGCTGTAATTAATGATATCCTCCGCCAGCAAGGTACCCCCTTCCTTTATGTGTTGCGAATAATTTGCCGAAATGATGGATTTATATCCCCGTGTAACTATTAAAACCTTTGCTTTTGGAAAGAGAGCGTTCAACAAAGAGCAAACATCTTTTTGATGCTCTTTAATTTTACCACTTACTAAAAAATCTTCCTTCTCATATCTGGGTATACTAAACATCATGTCACGTAGCACATAATATTCCGGTTGTGCAGTATGCCGCAAAGCCATATTCATCAGTTCCGTAGTACTTGTAAAACCACCTATCGAAAAATCGGAAAAGCAAAAAGCAGGATTTGCTGCAAGCCATTCACCCATAAGAGAGGAACCCGCTTTTGCATAGCCTACATGCAGAAAAAACTTTTTCTCTCTCATTTTACTTGCTCGAATTAAAAATAGAAGACAATGCGTCCTTAACAATGAACTCCTGCCTATCCCGCTCAAGGTCCGCAACCAGTTTATTAACCGGTAGCGCATTTACATAATCCACTATTTTCCCTATAGAATCGTTATCGGGCAAAACCCCGATGAACATTATTATTTTGCTGAAACAGGCGTCTAATTTCCTTTCCCTTTCCTCCAATGGCATGCTGCTATCTGCCAGTATCTCGGCCTTCATATTATTGTATAGTACCTGTTTGGGGGCAGAGTGGTGTTGGCCAACCCTATACTTTTCCATATCCAATTCAATTGCCTGCGCTGCCTTATACCAGCTTTTTATCAGCTTAAGAGTATCTAAATAGTGCAAACGATTTTTTATTTGAACGGCGCTTTCCTCAGGAAAGCTAAACTGTTCCAGGTATGTGCAAATTTCAGAAAGAACTTCGGAGCTAAGATTCCATAAGGCCCTATCCACCGGAGACCATACCGTATGGAAATAAACCGGCACCTGTATCTGGTTGCAGAAGTTAACAAATGCGGGTAGTTCGCGCCAGTTATCGCGCATGGCACAGCAGGAAATTCCAAAAAAAGTATTTTTCTCAATAGCGTATTGCCGGAAATACTCAATATTCTGCATCACCGTTTCAAAATTCGCATTTACACGAATCGCTTCATAGCTATTCTTCTCAAGCGAATCAAGAGAGATATTGAGGTTAAACTTATTTTTACTTAAAAGGTCTTTTAATCTGCCGTTAAGTACCGTTGCATTGGTTTGCACCGATATTTTACAGGAAGGATTTTGAACGGCAATTCGCTCCCATATTTTATAATATACATCTACCAAAAAAGGTTCTCCACCGTAAAATTTTACTTCTTCCAGCCATGGAATAAACTCTTCTAATTGCTCCACAAAATCATCACCATAAACTTCGGGTAGTGCTGGTTTCTTTTCCCGGTTTTTCCGTATAGATGAAGAAAACTCCCCGTTGCACATAATGCACTCCAGGTTGCATGTGTTGCTTAACTCAAATTCCATTACACTCGGAAACTTCTTTTTATTCCCGCTATAATGATCATACATCTTAGCCTTTATGGCATCAAAATTTGCTGCGGTAAAATGATTCTCGCATCCGGTGCATCCTAAAGAAAGATCGTTGTTTTGAATATAGCGCCTTAATCTCTCCGCTTCTTCACCAAACCATATCTCGCGGATACTTTTTTCGGGCACTACACCAAGAGTATATTGCCGGTTATAACAGCAGGCAAAAACCTTACCCCGATGCCCGAAATACAAACTTTTAAAGGGGGCGTAACACAATGTTTGCTTGGGTCCGCCACTTCGTGATGCGTTATATCGCTTCAGCGCATCTTTATCTACCGGACTATAAACAGTTTTATCGCCGTCAACCTGCTTACCGAATATTTTAGTTATAGCATCACTTACCAACTCAAACATTTCGCGCACTTTAATTGCTTACAAACATAAGCGTCATATAATCATAAATTCTTTCTTCATTTTCCACCTGCAATACAGAAACAACTATTTCAACCGGAACCTCAATCATTTTCACAAAGCCCTTAGTGCTCTGTTCATTATCCTCAAACCTATCAAAAACATTTTTTGCCTTAACCAATATAGCATCCCTGTTTTTTTCTTTCATGGCCTGGGGCAAAACCTTATCGCTCATAAGGTGAGTCTCTATCCTATATAGCAATTCTTGTTTTGCTGCACTGGTGCTCTCAAAATTACTCACTGCAGTAGTACTCCGGTTAACGGCCCCTAGGGCCCAATGCTTTACCTGTGCACTAAAACTTTTATAGTGTGCATAGTTCGGATCGAGAGCGACCTCTTTCTCATTGAAATTATAGGCAGAAAGAAAGCCGCTAATTTCATTAAGCTTATCTACCTCCAAATTCCACAATGCCGAACCGGGCGGAAACCACACCGTATGGATTTGAAGCAAAGCGCTATGCTGCCTGCAAAAATTAATATAAGCGGGAAGTTCCTGCCAATTTTCGCGCATGGCACAAACGGATATGCGGAAATTAGTATTTTTCCTTTTACAGTAATCGGCAAAATATTTTACATTTTCCATTACAGTCTCAAAACGGGCATGCTTTCTAATCTTTTCATAAACATCCTTTTCCAATGAATCGATAGATACTCCAATTTCAAAACTTCCAGCCTCCATAATTTCTTTAATCCTTCCATTTAAAACCGTTCCATTGGTCTGCACCGAAATAAGACATTGAGGATTTTCCTTATTTATTTTCTCCCATATCTTGTAATATATATCTATCAAAAAAGGTTCACCTCCGCTAAAGCGTGTTTCTTTAAGGTGCGGTATAAAGGGCTGCAGCTGTTCTGCAAATTCATTATCGTAAACACTTACAATAGGTGGTTTACATTCGCGGTTCTTTCTAATGGTAGAAGAAAACTCGCCGGAACACATAGCACATTCAAGATTACAGGTATTATCCAGTTCAAACTCCATCATTGAAGGATAATTAGCAAAAACCGGAAGGGAATCGAAATGAAGAGCCTTAACTTCTTTAAAATTCTTCTGCTCCATATCCCATTTGCAAACATGGCAACCCGATGAAAGATCATTGTGCTTTAAATAGTCGCGCAACTCTTTTAACTTCTCTCCATTCCAAATCTGCCAGATGCTTTGTTGCGGGTAATTTCCTATTATATGTTCGCGATTATGACAACAGCTCACTACATTTCCCTTGCGCCCAAAATACAGGTTTGTGAATGGGGCCAGGCAAAGCGCTTTTTTAGTCGCCACTCTTTGCCGGTTATACATTTTTAAAAGCTCCGGATCAACAGGCTGGTATCTTCCGTTTCCGGAAAAATCGGACCCCAAAAATTTCTTCACTAAGTCAAGCATTTTTTCCCGTTTATTTTCAAAACACACCCAAATCATTTTAGCACTGTATCCTTAACTATTGATAAGCCAATGCCCACCGGTTGATTTAAATGGATGGATTAGTTGTAAGGTTTAAATGCTTTAATTTCATAGAAAGTAACATACTCTGGCCCTATGCCGGAATATCTGCCTTGTTGATCTTTATAAATCCTTACATCCGTGTCGTGATAAAAGGTGTTTACTTTTGAAAAATCGGATGGAAAAGGTAATCTGGCAACAGATATCAGCTTAAGGTTATGTTCCCTTATACTTTTTAAAATCTCGTCAACCGGCCGAATGGTCTGGCAGGTAACCTCATTGCAGTTTTTTACAGCAATATCGATTCGCTCCCGCTCCCCGGGCTCCGTAGCAACTCCATAAAACAGATCTTTAATATATAATACACCACCTTTTTTTAACGTCTTCTGACATCCTTTTATAACCATATCCGGGTTATCTGCATGCACTAACGATTCAAGAAAATAAATCAGGTCGAACCCATCGGCTTCAAACAGATTTTCTATTAAATGATAATCCTCTACGCGGGGAACTACCTTACCTTTAAGCTTAATTTTTGCCAACTTTTCTATGGCATACTCGCTCTGCTCCGGCGATATAGTTATTGCATCTATATGGATTTTTAATTGCGAGGCAAAATAAAATGCAGGGCCACCAAACCCACAACCTGCATCTAATACACGCATCCCATCCTTCAACCCTATAGAATTTAAAAGATACCGGTAAAGCTCCTTATCGCTGGCGGGTCGGTAGGCCTGTAACGTTTCCCCAAAAATCCTGGTATAGTCTCCATTTAACCTGGTGTAATATTCCTTTACCTTATTTACCTCATTCTCCAAAAACATGGCGCTACCTTAATTTTTAAATTAATTGACCGAAACTACCGTTCATCCACTAAATAGTTTCAGGCATAAAGGTAAATAACTAACTGAAATAAGGCCTTGATTTTATTGCCGGAACAGGAACCCCAAACAGCTATTTAAGCAGTTTCAATAAGTTCTTCTCAGTGGCGAACTCTGCGTAGGTAAGAAAAACAATAAAAGTACGGGGATCATCCAAAAATGCCAAAAGTTTCTGGCCTTTGGTGCTGTTTAGGTCCTTATTAAGCAAGGGCTTTACTTTTAAAACAAGCATCTTTTCCATTTCACTTTTATCAGCATTTGCTATATAGGCGTTGTATGTTACAAAAAGGTGGATTTTGGCTATTACTTTATCGTTTAGCGATAACTGCGGGGCAATGGAAGTAAATTCTTTATCGAATTGTCCCTTGTGCTTTTCATAATCAGCCAGTCTTACCTTTAATATGCTGTCTATGTTTACAGCTTGCACAACAGTATCTTGTTTTGCAATACCTGCAACAGATACGGAAACATCATCTAACTGATAACCCTCCATTGATACAATGCTCTCTTTTAACACAGAAAAAGCGGCCGTATTTATCAAATAATAAATCTTTACCGGCGTGCTCGTTTGCAAAAAGCGAAGGCGATGATGGAAAACAGAATAGTCCTTTAAATATTTCTTAAGCTTCTTCGAATTTATTTGAAACTCGCGCCCATCCACCTCCACTCGTCCGTCACCCTCTATTGAGTATAACACAAGGGGAATTTCAACTTCGGCTTTTTTAGTTGGAGCAATCTGTACCGACAAAAAAGAATAGTCAGGTGCTCTGCGGTTAAGTAACGGTGCCATCTTGCCTGATAACATGGGTAACGTCATTATTGCTTCGGCCGGAATGAAAAATCTGTTATCTTTCAATTCAAAATCATAATCATACCAATCATTCACATAATTGTTGGTATCAGTAGCATACAATTGAGCCAACATCGTGGAATGGGCTATTACATTTTCTATAATATTTTCGGTTCCCGAAATGTTTTTCTTCAGCGGGGTTGTAATCAGCTTAGGGTTTTCAATTAACTCACGCACACCTGCTACTTCCATTTTAGCATTCAGGTAGTAAACCCGGTGCGAAGGATCGAACATTTGCCATTTATTATTTACAAATACCTCGGGCACCACATGCCCCTCTAAGTTCCAAACCCGCGATTGAAAGCCCAGTTTCTTCCAGATAAGATTAAGTGTAGAAGCCAGATCATCACATTGCCCGTTACCTATAGAGTTTATCATTATTACCGGCGCATGCTGCCAGTTTTCGGGGCCCAGTTCCTTATTCAGCTTCACGTGCTCAATAACATAACGCCAGGCCTTTCGTTCTAAACCTTCGCCCGGATATTCCGGAGCCATCTTTTCTATTTGCTGTACAATTTCCTTTTCGTCCAGGTAAAATCCATTGTTTAGTTCCAGTGCAAACTCGGCCGTTTGCTGGCCTTTATTATGAATCACCAGTTCCTGCGCAATACCGGAATCTGCATATACCGTAAATTTTCTTATAGTAGGTGTGGTATTGCCGTGGCCCTTATTTCTGCTATTACAACCGGCTAAAATGGCGAGAAAAAACACGCTAAAAACGAAAACATATAACGGGCGCATAGAAACAGCATACCGGTAAAGGAGGGTATCTGGCACGATATGAATTATTTTTTCCTTTAGCTTCACATTAACAGGTATTCTTTCAGGTAAGGTTGGTATAAGTCTTCTTTTCTAAAGGCCCCGGCCTTTCCTATAAACGGCGCCAACCTCTCCTCCCCTATCTTTATCTCAATACCACGCTGCAAAAAACCCGCAATAAAATTTACTACTCTATTATCTTTTCGCCGGTTAAGTAACTGACTATAATATCCGAATGCTGCTTTTTGCACAGCATAAGGAAGTGGTTTAACCATTTTGTGCAGCAACCCCGAAATTCTTAATGTAGCTTCCAGGTATTTAACATCAGCGGCAGCATTGATCTTTCTTTCGGGCAGCTTGAAGCTTTGCGAAAGACCGAGTTGCTTTTCTATCTCCACGGTATATTTCAATGGTTCATCCCGTAAAAGCTCATACGGCATAAGAATAACATTTTCCTTTCCGAAGGCCTGTTGAAACACGCGCGCTAAATGGTCATAATTATACATTAACGATATCAATTTAATATTCGCGTTGTACCATTCATCAAACCGCAGTATACCGCCAGAGACTATATATTCCGAAAATAGCGAACGAAGCATAGAAGAAAACCCCCGGGTAACTATCAGTATCTTTGCGCCCGGAAACAATTTCGATATCGTACTACATAATGTTTCGTGATAGGAAGCAACATCAAAATCATTGAACTTAGCGCCAACAATGTTCACATTGCCGCGCCAGCCAATAGCAGAAAGTTTCGAAACAAAATATTCGTGCCTGTTTTCACGATCCAGTGAATATGTTTCTATCTCCCATGCATTGTGAAACCCGGCAACACTTTTATTGCTGTATTTTAAGGCCGGATGCTGCGAAAACCAGACCTGCATATAGCTGGAGCCGGTTTTAGGATAACTAATATGTACAAGCAGCTTCGACATGGGCATCAGAACAAGCAATATTTAATCAAATATTTTTCAAAAAGAGGGAACTTCTTCAAAATATCAGCGTTTTTTCTGATACCATTTATTAATTCCGCCGGAGGCATTATCCGCTCCGTATTTTCTTTTCCGAATAAAGATATGACCTTTATAACAAAGCTGAATTTTTGATTCTTATAGCTTTCCCTTTCCAGGTATTGTGTGTACTTTTTAGTTAAGTATTTCTTATTCTTTTCACCCAGCATACCGGCCATCTTGTATATCATTATAGATATCCTTCGAAATGCCATTAACTTATCGTATGGGATGGAAGGGTTTCTTTTATGAGGGGGAAAATTATACCGTTCCAGACCCAATTGATCTTCTAATTTTTCAATAAAAAAATCGGGTGCATCTTCCAACAATTCAAATGGCAGCACAATTACATTTTCCGCACCAAACGCTTCACAATACAAATTGATGGTATAGTTATAATCGTAATACCCAATAAAATATTCAATCGCCTCCGGGTTAGTCGTCAGCTCATTAAAGGTGAGCGTTCCCCCGTTTTTAATGTATTCAGAATATTCGGAAGTAATGCTGGTTTCCGGCGACCGCGTAATCATCAGTATCTTAGCAGCCGGAAACAATTCCTTCAGCCGCACACACGTTTCGCGCTGATATTTTTTAAGATTTGCAATAGACCGGGGAGGGGCATCGCCTTTAAATAACAAAAAGGCCCCGCTCAGAACAAAATATTCCGGCCACTTGTTATCGCTTTCAAATCGGCAAAATTCAGCATTGATATTAATACCACCCGTTTTTAATTGCGGGTGAGAATTAAACCAATCCCTAATAAAGGTAGACCCGGCCTTCCGGAATCCAATATGAATAAGTACACCTGACAATTAAATTAGATTTAGTTCTCCGGGTTCTATAAAAAGCGAGTTGCAAATGCTAAAGTTAGCCCTTATTACCTTTACGGTTTCACACATTTAAGCTCGTACAGGTTTACCGCACCATAACCCATTCCGGTAAGATTATTCCGCCTTGCAAATTCCTTTTTTACCGTTGGGTCGCCATTGTATTGCACAGGGCGCAAAAATTCGAGGTCGAAGCCGGTTGCCCTGATAATATCCAACGTTTCGGATAGCTCGAGGGTGTTATAGCAAAAGTGCTTGTTATGGATATTTATGGTCTCATCAATTTTAGCCTGTATTGCAGGGTCGTAAGAGAGCTTTCGGAAGGTATCTTTAATATACAGGTTCCCTCCCTTTTTTAATACCTTAAATACCTCGCCAATTAATTTCTTAGGATCGTTCGTATGGCCCGATGCCCCAAGGAATATGACATGGTTAAAAGATTCCTCGGGAAAAATAGTTGACAACTTATGATAATCGCCCTCTACAAAATTTACATTTCCTTTCAGTTTACTCTTGTTCTCGGCAAGGAATTTATTGGCCAATGATATCTGATACGGAGAAATGCTTATTCCGGTAAAATTACCGGCTACTTTGCGGGCAAATGGCATTATGGTACCACCTACACCGCAACCCGCATCCAGCAAAGAGTGATTTTTTTCTATACCAATAGTGCGGATGAAGTATTCAAACATTTCATCCTCCTTGGTTGTGCGATATGCCTGAAAATTGTTGCCCGCAACTTCCATATACCGGTCAGTCCATTCCTCGTAATACGTTTTAACTTCTTCCGGCTGATAAATTTTATCTCTGTTCATCATAATTTTCACGGTTAAAAATGGAAAAATAAAACAACCCCAATAGCATTGTTCTATAGCATGAAAATAAAAAAAATGCAGACAATTTACTGAGAGGCTCAATAAGATAACCCGGGTAAGGAACAGTTCATGGTTATTCTCTTTTTAAGTGGTAAAAAATCCGTTTACGAGCCGCTTATAATCTTCCAATCAATTACCGGTTGAATTACTCCGGGCATTTTGTTTCCTCTTAAAGTAAAGGTTGGAATCTGTTCTTTTATCAGGTTAAACGAAAGTAAATGCTTTTGAAGATTTCTAATTCTTCTTTCCCTGTCATACCCATAAACATCCAGATAATAGTTACCAAAGTTCAATATTTTATTTGGAAGGCATCCCTGAAAATTAAGTTTTGTTCCCACCGCCGGTGTGCGGAACTCGGGGTCGTTCACACTGGGTGCAGTTCCTAAAACGATGGTGTTAAATTCATCAACCAAAGCAAACATGAATGCAAAAGGGCAGTTCTCTTCAACAACCGTTACCTCTACATTTAAGTAAATATTCTCATCGTATCTGAATCCACTTTGCGGCACCCCTTGCTTATTGCAAAAGCTGATTTTATTTAGTAGTAGGCCGTTAATTTGTAAGTGCGCACCAAATTCCCCGCCGGTGCTGTCATAAGCCGGACCGTTTCCACCTTTAAACGGCCTTGAATTGGTTTCCAGATATTCAATTAAAACCTGATCATCATTCTTAAACCTTTTTATCCGGCCCTCATCTATCCACATAAATGAATTGGAGCCAAATAGTTCATTTACATTGTGGCTGGCCAATATAATGGTGGTGCCCTGCTGTGTTAACTCGTTCAGTTTTTTCGAAAACTTAATCTTGTACCGGGCATCTCCCATTCCCATTACCTCGTCCAGTATCAATACATCGTACGAGAGCAGGGCAATAACAGAACTTGCCAGCCGCACAAACATGCCACTGGAATAAGTTTTTACCGGCTCATTTATATATTTTTCAATCCCGCTAAAGTCGATAATCTCTTCCAGTTTCGCCCTTATCTCACTCTTCTGAAAACCCATTACCTCGCCATGAAAGAAAATGTTTTCACGCCCGGTAAGGTCCGGATGGAAGCCCGCGCCCAAATCTAATACCGACGCCACTCTTCCTTTTATACTAGCGCTGCCCGCAGTGGGTTTATACACCCCTGCTAATATTTTAAGCAGTGTTGATTTTCCGCTGCCATTTCTACCAATTATAGCCAGCGTATCTCCGCTGTTTAGTTGAAAAGAGATATCGTTTAGCGCCCAATGCTCTTTATTCCCTTGCGCAGGTTTAAATACTTTAGAAAGGCCCGAAACTGTGATAACCTCCTTCATTATTTACAAATTCTCGGCTAAAGAATCCTCTTTTTGAATAAAAAAATACATACCCGATACAAGTAAAATTAGTGTTACTGCTGCCGATAATATCCAATAGGGCGTATTAACGGAAGCGCCCAACAACGCCAGGCGGTACCCATCCAACACAAAGGTCATCGGATTTAAATACGCCAAAAACTTAAATCGCTCCGGAAAAGCCGATACCGGATAAAAGACCGGTGTAAGCCACATAAACAAATTGACAATTACAGGCAAAAACTGGTTGGTATCTTTAAAACTAAACGATAGAAAACTGGCCCATAACGAAAAAGCTACGGCCACCACCACCCCCGCCACCCAAAATACCGGCAATAGCACTACGGCTAAGGTGGGTAACCGGTGGTAAAAAAGGGCCAATGCCATATACATACCAAGGGTTATTATTAGCTCAAGGCTGCTAACCATGGCCTTTGCGGCAATTAGAACAAAACGCGGAAAATATACTTTACTAATCAAGTCGCGGTGGGTGGCCAGCATGGTACTACCCGCATTAAAAACCGACGAGAAAAACAACCACGGAATAATGCCCGAAAAAGCAAAAAGAAGGTAGGGCGTGCCCGGGGTATTTATTTTGTATATAAAATTAAAAAACACAAAATAAACCGTAAGCATAGCCAGCGGATATACAATAAGCCAACCAAAGCCCAGGTAGGTGCCGGCATACTTTATTTTTAGTTCGCGCCGTGCAAAAGTTACCGCAAGGCTTCTGTACTGCCACACTTTAGCCATATACTGACCTGTTGTGTCAGTTTCAGGCCGTATGTGTTTAACTTTTTGCATGCAGTTGCAACTATTGCAGGGGGTAAGATTAATATAAGTGAGGCAATAATATACAAATTAAAAAATGCCTTAGCCCTACTACCACAATTAATGTTTTTATATTTACAAAAACAAAAAATGCTCGTTATGAAAAAATCAGCTCTTATCTTCTTTTCTGCCTTTATGCTGTTGGTTACTGCGCAGGCCCAAACTGAAACTACTGCTAAAATGATAAGCCCTCAGCAACAAACTACCACAAAACCAGCGGATAAAGTGGTGCAGAGTGCAGAACAAAGAGCCCAGGATAAAACCAATTCGCTTGAAAAAGAACTGGGTTTAACTAAAGAGCAAAAAGCAGAGGTATATACACTTGCCCTTGATTTTTACAAAAAGCTGGACGGAATAGAGCCCCTGAAAGAATCGAATAAAGAGGAATACCTCCGCAAAAAACAAGAGAATAAGAAAACCTATATAAAGGCATTTGTGCAAAAACTAACCCCTGCCCAAAAGCAAAAATTTGACAAATTGCAAAAGAGCAAATAAGCCGGATGGGGCCCTTTGTAATAAGCATCACACATATTATTAATTTGCCATACAATAATTAGCCTTAAAGATTAATTTTAATAAAAACTATAAAAAGCCGGGTGCATAGCATCCGGCTTTTTGCATTTAGCCCTCACCGGTTCACTAAAAAATAGTTATCTTATTATGAATGAGTTAAAAAGCTATGCAGAATAGAATATTATAAAGAAATTTGCAGTCCTTTTTAAGTTATATAAAAATGAAAACTATTAATAAAGTATTATTAGGCTTAATGTTTTGCACGGCCTGCGGCTTTAGCTTTTTTTTAGGCCGCACCACGGCCCCCGAAACTGCGCCTGCCGTTGTTGCTGAAGAACCCAAAAGCGATGGTGGTTTATCTGAAATGAGAGTCGGTGGCTACGAGTTTATAAACCCTTTGCTGGAGTGCGATAATTATCGCCCATCACAGTTACACTCGGTGCTAAATATGGAACTAGAGTTAAAGGATTATATAAGCCGCATGCAAACCGAAAAGCGGGCTGCGTTTATTTCGGTTTACTTCCGCGATTTGAACTTTGGCCCCTGGATGGGTATTAACGAGAAAGAATATTTTTCGCCGGCCAGTTTGCTTAAAGTGCCTATAATGATTGCCGCCTTAAAAAAAGCTGAAACAGAACCGGGTTTTTTACAAAAACGAATACCTTATACCCACCAGCTGGAAAACAATGTGGTGCCAAACATTAAAGATACGCACCTGGTAACAATAGGCCGTTCGTATACTATCGAAAACCTGATTGAACGTATGATTGAGTTTTCGGATAACGAAGCTAAAGAACTTTTACTGGCCAACCTCGATCCTCCATTTATAATAAAGGTAATGAATGATATTGGTATAGGTAACACCGGCGATATGAGCAAAGATTTTGTTTCGGTAAAAGACTACTCTGGTTTTTTCCGGTTACTTTATAATGCTACTTATTTAAACCGTGACTTATCGGAAAAAGCACTGCGCATACTTAGCAAAACAGCCTTTGATAAAGGTATAATTGGAGGTTTGCCCAAGGGTACCAAGGTATCGCATAAATTTGGCGAACGTGCCTATAGCGACTCAAATGTGAAGCAACTACACGAGTGCGGCATTGTTTATAATGGAAGCTCGCCTTATTTGCTTTGCATAATGACCCGCGGAACCGACTTTGCCGAACAGGAAACTATACTCTCCGACATTTCGCGCATAGTTTATAAAGATGCTTCGGGTGCGGGAAAGTAGGCAGTCATTTTTGTGCCACCGCAACTTCTTATTCCCTATACCATGCATTGAATTGTTAAAAACAAATCATGGTTAACACGGCCAAAAAAAGGCATTGATTATGAGCATTTTAAAAGGTTAACACCCGAAAAAGTGTTAACCATGATTTTATTTTAACAACTGTTTTAAACAACAAATCCGGCGCTATATGCGGCCAGATTTGTTGTTTAAATTGCATCTGTTGTTACGTAACCGCATTTGGCTGTTGCATTATTTGCTAACTGGCAAATGCTTTTACTTCTTCTTATTTCCGCTTCCAAAGGTAACCTGTGCACGGGCAAAAAAGGCTGTACCCATTTTAGGGGTACCCGGAAAGCTTTGCCACTGGTAGTTAGTTAAGTTATTTACGTTAACCGATAGCAACAAGCCGGGGTAAAACGGCGGACGGTAGCTAACACGCGCATCTAATAAATAAGCAGGCTTAACATCGCCCTCGTATATAGAAGAGCTGGCATAGTAGCCCATTTGGTACCGGAAGTTAAAACCATAGCCAAAGCCGCTCTTTTTAAGCAGGTGGTCGTAATTAAAACCGGTTTTAATTTTAGGTGCATTCAGGTAAATAGTTTCGCCCGAGGTAAGGGTAAACTTATCCTTATCTACCCAGCTAAGGTTAGCACCTAAAGTAAGGTTATGCGCTTCGGTTTGCACTACATCGTATTGCAGCCCAAGGTCTATACCAAACACATCCAGGCGGCCCACGTTCTTGTAGGTTAATATATAGTCTGATTTAATTAACTGATCGTCGTTAGGAGTAATGGTACCCAACGGGAAGTTGTAAGATAGTACCACCAACTCATCCCATACGGTACCCGGCAGCGATGGCACTATAGCAGAGTTCTGCAACGCCGGTTGGTTATCCAGTGCGCTCAACAACAGTGTATTTAAAGTACTATCGGTACCATTGGCGTAAAGGTTCTTATAAAGCTGTCCGTTAGGGTCTATTATATAATTGCCGCTTGCATTATCGTAGCTGCCACTACCAAGGTAACTTTTATGGTCTAACAATACCGCGCCCGAGGCCGACCTAAGGGCACTTACATATTGGCTTACGCGGGTCCAGTAACCATCTACCTGTATGCTCAACTTACCGGCAATTACGCCCTTGTAGCCAAGCTCTAAAGTTTGGGTAAACGAGTTGTTAATCTTCTTCAGGTTCTGGAAGCTGTTTACCGCAATAGTATCAAAGCTTTTGCGCTGTGCCAGGTTGGCATAATCAACCGATAGTTGCTGGGCATTGGTTACAGTACCGTTACCTTGTATGCTGGCAAACACCGAGTTAACCAGGCCATCGGCTAAGTTTGCCGCATTTTGGTCGCCGCCCAGTGCCTTGGTAAAGGTAGCTTTGGTATAATTTACCAGCGAGTCGAACAACATGCTGTTTACACTGTTATCGCCAAAGCTAACCCAATTGCCGCTTTCGGCCCTCCAGGGTGCGGTTCTAAATTGTACTTGTCCCTGGTCGTCGTATTTATAGTTCCAGCCATATGGGTTACCAATACCGCGCACATTAATGCCGTTAGGTATATAGCCGTTCGATAAATCGAGAAACTGATTAAGCGTAGTTGGCGAATCAAAGGCGCGGTTGTAGGTAATACGTATGTTGTGGCCCTCTTTAGGCTTAAACACAATAGCCGCACGCGGACTGGCTGCTACGTTCTTTACAATGCTGTTATAATCTATACGGATAGCAGCTACTAACTTTAACCACTTTAATGGCTCATAGTCGCCCTGTATGTAACCGCCTATCTGGTTTACATTATCGCGGGTTTCAAAGCGGCCATTAATGCTACCCTTGGTATCGGGGCGGGTAAACAAGCCATCTATACCATATACAAAGTGCAGGTTCTCTAAAGGGTTATAGGCATGCTGCACCTGCAATACGTGCATTTTACTTTTATCAATAAGCAATTGCACCTGGTAAGGATTATCAGAGCCATACGATGCGCGGCCCGATGGCGTTAACTGCGGGATAAGGAAGGTGTTACCCGCATCGCTGCTATTAATAAAGTATTGTACAAACAAATCTTTCCACTTAAAGCGGGTTTGAAAATACCAATAAATCCAACCGCGGCCACCGGCACCGCCCTGCGCGGCACCAAGCCCGGTTAACTCAACATTGCGCGTACCGGCAAGGCCTCCGTTAAAAGTAATGGTAATGTCGTTTATAGGCTTAATATCAATGCGGCCATCAAAGGTATACTTGCGTATGCTAAAATCTTTATTGAATACGCGAATATCCTGGCGTGCCGAATCGAGTATGGTGCGCCCGCCAGTATCTACGTGCGTAAAGCGTTGCAGGGTATCGGGTTTAAACACTTCGCCATTACGGGCGCTGCCAAATATTACCGTATCGCCTTCGTATGGCTCGCGTGGGTCGTAATTAGGGTAATCCTGCGCCTGGAAATAACTGCCCGAAACCTTGTAGCCCAGTTTACCATCCAACAAACGGCCGCTATGGCGTATTTCGGGGTTAATAATGTTGCCTGAAATATTGCTGCCATTATTAAACTGCTTGTAATCTTTATCTAACACGGTAAAACCGCTGGTCATAGCCACGGTAGTTTCAAACTTATTCTTTTGGTCTAACGGCGATTTGGTCATTATATGCACCACACCCGATGTAGCATTAGGGCCATACAAAGCCGAAGCCGGGCCACGCACTACTTCTATTCTATCATAATCGAGGTTGCTGGTTGGCACCAACTGGTAAGCGTTAATACGCAACGATGGCACCGAGCCAATCCGGTTATCAACCACGTTAAGCACCGCACCCGAAAATATATTATTAAAGCCCCGTATTACCACGTTGCTACTAACTAACCCGGTGCGCATAATATCTACACCCGGTGTGCTTTTTAGCTGTTCAACCGGCGAGGTAGTAATATTCCGCTCCAGCTTTTCGGTGCCTATAACCGATATAGAGGCAGGTGCATCCAACACCTTCTCCTTGCGCTTACTGGCCGAAACCACCACTTGGTTTAGGCCTATATCCGATGAGGCCATGCTTACATTTACCACCGTACTGCCTTTGGCAGGGTCTATGGCAATTTGACGGTTATCGAAACCAATGTAGCTTATTACAAGTGTATTAGCATCGGCGGGTACTTTAATCGAATATGTACCATCATCGCCGGTGGTTACACCTATGGTAGTTCCTTTTACCAATACTGTAGCGCCGGGCAGAGGCTGCTTTTTATCATCCAGCACTTTACCACTTATGGTAACATCCTGCGCGAAAATAAAAGCCGAAACAAAAATGAAAATTGCACTGAGTAGAATGCGTGGTTTCATAATCAGGGTTTAGGGTTCTTAAATTAAAAAGCGAATAGTTAGTGTACTAATTCGTTGGTAATATAGAAATTTTCGGAATAGAGAAGCCTGCGTCAAAAATTTACACATACCCTAAATAGTGGATAAGTAAATGACTGCCCTAAAAGATGATGGCGACAGCAAAAAATAAGGGTATAATCTTATCAGAGCACTAACACCACACCAATTTTCTTTGTACCTTCAACCATTCAATTATATGCGCATTAAAACCGTTTTTATTTTATTGTTTGCCTTATGCTACGGGCATTCATTTGCGCAAAGTAAGCACGCAAAAATTATAACCAACTATGGCAACATAGTAGTTGCCTTATACGATGGCACACCCCTGCACCGCGATAACTTTATTAAACTGGTTAAGCAGCGGTACTATGATTCGCTTTTGTTCCATCGTGTTATTAAGGGCTTTGTAATACAGGGCGGCGACCCTACCAGCAAATATGCTACCGATACTGCCACTTTAGGCGATGGCGATTTAGGCTATACCGTACGCGCCGAAATAATGCCCGACCGGTATTATCATAAGCGGGGCGCATTAGGCATGGCGCGCGATGATAACCCCACCAAAGCATCATCGGCCTGCCAGTTTTATATTGTGCAGGGCAAACCCGCTAACGATTCTGCCTTTATTAAAGCAAGGCTGCGCAGCAAGGGGTACGAAATACCCGAAGAGCATAAACAGGTTTATAGAACAGAGGGCGGCATACCACATTTAGATTCACTATACACCGTATTTGGCGAAGTGGTAAGAGGTATGGATGTAGTGGATAAAATTGCAGCCATGCCAACGGGCCCTGCCGACAGGCCCAAAGCACCTGTGCAAATTAAAACGGTTACTTTGCTTAAGGTTAATACCAAAGCCCCGCGCCATAAAAAGTTTAACTATGGCAAAGGGCAAATAGCCAAGCAAGAGAAAAACAAACCTATCTACTAAAACATGCCTATGCCTTTTATTTTTTCTTCATACCTGTATTCCCGATTTCCTGAATTCCTGTTTCCTTCATTTTTGATTTCCATTATTCCAATATTCCAACTCCTTCAACATGGCGGATAATAAAAAACAGGGCTTACCCCAAAAAGTAAAATGGATGCAGCGCTTTTTTGCTGTAGCAGGAAACATTGCGCCGCTAACGGCTATTGATATATTGGTTAAACTGGTGTTTACCCCGCAAAAAAGAGTGCTGCGTCCGCCCCACAAAGCACTGATGAAAAAAGCCCATAAGCATAAGCTGATGGTAAGCGAGTTTAGAAACAAGGATAAAAAAGTAGAGATGAAATACTATGTGTGGGGCAGCAGCCACCGCACGGTATTATTAGTACACGGTTGGGATGCTATGGCTATGGATTTTTATAAAATGATACCGGCCCTGGTAGAAAACGGTTACCGCGTTGTGGCTATTGATGGCCCGGCCCACGGTGGCAGCGAGGGCGAAACCAGCAACCTGTTGCACTTTAAAGAGGCCATGGTGCAACTGATAGATGTAATAGGAACGCCTTATGCCATAGTAGGCCACAGCATGGGCGGTGCCGCCAGCGCGTATTTATTAATGGAGTATAACATTATAGTAAACCGGCTGGTAATGATAGCCATACCTATTGCATCGGGCCGCTTTTTTGAGCAGGTGTTTAGTATGCTAAAGGTGCCGGTAAAAATGCAGCGCATATTTTTTAAGGGCATGGAAGAAGAGTTTAAAGTGCCTATTGATAGCATGGATTTAGCTAAACGCAAAGAGAAAATTAAGGCCGATAAAGTGCTGCTGGTATACGATGAAGATGATGAAGTAGTATCGCTGCCCGATATTAAAAAGTTCCTTGCCCTGCGCCCTCAAATAAAAAGCTTTAACGTAAAAGGGGCCGGCCACAACACCATCATCCGCAGCAAAAAAGCGATTGATGAGATTATTAGTTTTTTGGAGTAAGCCCTATTTGTCAATTCCAACCAGGCAAATGTCACACTGAGTCTGCCCGTTCCGTTCAGGCGGGCGTAGTCGAAGTGCGTCATTTGCGCAGGCGGAAGCACTTGTCTTCGACTGCGTTCAGACTGACATGCTTCCTCAGTTTTTCCTATAAACTACTCCCCTCCTTTTTGCCAACTAAATTATTACCTATATACTTGTTTAACTAAACAAATGCTATGAGCTACACCCTACAACACCTGCCTGCACGCAAAAACGCATTACTGGTTAGCTGCATGGACTTACGCCTGGTAGATAATATTGTGAAATTTATGGAAGCCGACAATATGACCAACCGCTACGACCAATACATTGCCGCCGGTGTATCGCTGGGTATAGAGAAGAACAAGAACTGGCGCCAAAGCTTTTTCGACCACCTTAAACTGGCCTGCGATTTACATGACATACATGATGTGTATATTCTGGAACACCGCAACTGCGGCGCTTATAAAGAATTACTGGGCAAAGAAGGAGAGTTTGGCGTAAGCGATAAAGAACAAAAGCGCGAGTTTACCGTGCATAAAAAATACGCCGACCAGCTAAATCACGATATAGCTAAATGGGCGAAAGAAAACGGCTACCACTTAACCGTTCAAAATTTCTTAATGGATTTGAGAGGGCATGTGGGGGTGTTGAAATAAAACCCCAGGTGCGTGCTTCGCACGCACAAAGTTTCAGGTCATTGCGAACCCGAGGTTTTGCGAGCGGGTGAAGCAATCTCCTCTGAGATTAGCGCTTATGAAGTTCTGGCGATATCTGTGCCTTTTGTCTTAGGGGATTGCTTCGGGTGCGCAGAGCCGCACCACTCGCAAAGACCTTATTTTTTTTGTGCGTGCTTCGCACGCACTATTTGTTGACATTGCTATCCAAACAAAGTATCCGATAAATCTTTCCACTCTGGATTCATTGCGTTTATCAAATCAATTTTCTTTTTCCTACTACCGCCCTTCAATCTCTTCTCCTCATTAATTGCTTCGGTTATAGTCATAAACCCATTATAATAAACAAGCTTATTACAATTATACTTAGCAGTAAAGCTATTTGGAAAGGCCTTAGTTTTATGCTCATAAACACGCCCAATTAAATCAGACGTTACACCGATGTATAAAACTGTATGGTGTTTGTTAGTCATTATGTAAACACAGCCGCTATTAAGCATAGTAATGAAAATAAAAAAATGCCTTTAATAACAAAGCGCGTGCGAAGCACGCACAAAGTTTAGGTCATTGCGAACCCCGAGGCTTTGCGAGCGGGTGAAGCAATCTCCTCTGAGATTAGCGCTTATGAAGTTCTGGCGATATCTGTGCCTTTTGTCTTAGGGGATTGCTTCGGGTGCGCAGAGCCGCACCGCTCGCAATGACCTCGTTTTTTTGTTTTCCCTATTTTTTCAAATCCAGTGTAAAATGGTGACTGGACAAATAGAAGCCTTTATTGAGATACAAGCGGTGCGCCGTAAACCGATCGCTGCCATAGCCTGAATCGAGGTGGATGTTATCACACCCCTGCTCGCGCGCGTAGTCAATTATAAAATCAATCAGGGCGCCGGCATAGCCTTTGCCACGCTCGGCGGCCATGGTGCTTAAATCATCTATATAAAGGTTTTTACCGCGATAGAAATAATAGTTTACCCTAAACACCGATACAGCAGGCGCATCGGCTGCTCCGTTATCTACATAAATCATTTTAGCGCCTTCGCTTAATAGCAGGGTTGCCTTCTCCAGGTATTCGGTAATGGAGATATGCGGGCGCAGTTCTAAAATAGCTTTGCGGCATTTTAAAAGTTGTTCATCGGTAGAGGCAAAGTGGATTTCCATGTGGAGGTATTATGACACAAATTACACTAATTTTTTCCAGATAAGTACGGGCATAAAAAAACCCGGATCGAGCGACCCGGGAATTTTTGGACACACTAACAAAGGAGAGACTCTTACTAATTCGGAATTATGAATGTGGAATTTGGAATGAATGCCAATTCAGAAAACCGAATCTTTATATCTTAATCAACGTTATCATGCAAGAACGAATTGTTCTTTTTAATCTCGGGGCGGTTAGTACCGTCGTCGCTAACGCTGAACCTTGATAAATCGTTGTTGGTAGAAAAATTGCTTTCGCCATTTAGCTCTAAACCTTTTCTTTTGTAAGCCGGCTCGTTTTCAAGCTCGCCTACATTTTGCTTGCTGCCAAAACGGTAGCTAAGGCCCGCTAAAATTTTCTTGCGGTCTTCTAACTGGCGGTTAAGGTCATCTTGCTGTACCGAAGCGGTCAAGTTGGCCTCGTAGCTTTTTTTGGTGTATACCACGTAGTCTTCTTCTTTGGTTTCGGCTACCGGTTGAATGGTAGGTTCTACCTCATCCTTTACTACGCTCATAGTTACTTCTACTTCGGGCAGTTTTTGCTCTTCGCGGGTAACTTCAAACTCAAAAGTATTTTCGTTGGCAGCTGTTTCGTTTAGCAGGCTCTCTAATTTATTATTAGCCTCTGTAAGGTCGAACAGGCTGTAAACATCTTCTTCTAACTTTACTACCGGCTGCTCATCCATTAATGGCGGGGCAATATTGGTTACCGGGGCTACTTCTACCACAGGGGCTACCACGTTTACTACGGGGGCCACTACTTCGTTAACCAACGGCTTATCGTTCAGCTCATATACCTTTACTACCTTCTGCTCAATAAAGCCAGATGCTTTACGGGCAACTTCAAAACCGGTGGCAATAAGTGTAACTGAAAGTTTATCGCCTAAAGAAGGATCGTCGCAGGCACCCAAAATAATATCGGTGCTGCCGGCAGCTTCCTGCACGTATTCCATAATTTCGCCAATCTCGTCCATGGTAACCTGCATAGTGCCGGTGGTAATGTTTACCAATACTTTTTTGGCACCACGTATTTCGTTATCGTTCAGCAACGGCGAGTTTAAGGCGCCTTGTGCTGCACGCAGGGCACGGTCTTCGCCTTCGGCAGTTGCGCAGCCCATTATAGCCGAACCACCATTCTTCATTACGGTTTGCACATCGGCAAAATCCACGTTTATTTCGCCCGGCACGGTAATAATTTCCGATATAGCCTTGGCAGCTGTGGTTAATATATTGTTGGCATGGCCAAACGCTTCGCTGCGTTTAAGGTTGCCATACATTTCGCGTATCTTATCGTTATTGATGATAAGCAGGGTATCAACATTCTCACGCAGCTTTTCAATGCCTTCAATAGCATGGTTGTAGCGTGCTTTACCCTCAAACCAAAACGGCGTGGTAACAATACCAACGGTAAGCACACCCATTTCGCGGGCTATACGTGCTACCACCGGTGCAGCACCGGTACCAGTTCCACCGCCCATACCGGCGGTAATAAAAATCATTTTTGTGTTTTTAGAAAGCAACTCGCGGATAGAATCGATTGATTCTTCGGCGCTCTTCTCTCCTACTTCCGGGCGTGCACCTGCACCCAAACCCTGTGTTAAAGCAGGCCCTAACTGCATTTTATTAGGTATACGGCTCATATCAAGCGCCTGTGCATCGGTATTTAGCACTACGAAGTTTACGCCTACTATACCCTGGTCAAACATGTGGTTTACGGCATTGCTTCCGCCGCCGCCTACGCCAAACACCTTAATTATAGATGACTGGTCTTTTGGTAAGTCGAATTGAAAAAGTGGTTCCATTGCTCCTTTGTTTTTTGCTGGTGGGTTCTGTGGAAGAACGTGTGCCGGCGTTATAAAATTGTGTTGTCCTTTGTGCTACAAATGTGCCTTACTAAAAACACAGAGTGAAACAAAATGCAATACAATTATCGACTTGTATTTGTGCTGTGTTGTAAAAATGATACAGAGGGGAGAGTAAGGAGGGAATTAGCAGCAGTAAAGCGTTACGCTTCGGGACTCTTTAAAGCCGGCGATGACTGAGCTAAACGCTTATGCGATTGCTTCGTTGCGCGCAAAGCCGCGCGCCTTGCAATGACCTGTTATCTTTCAAAATCAAAAGTGAGCATTGCCGCACCATTTATGTTTTGGTCTAACGCCATGGTGAGCTTTTTTAAATGATAGCCGCTTACCTCGCAAACCTGTTGAGCAATAGATTGCAAGCCGGCTGTGGTAGCCGTAAAACTATAGCCCTTGCGAAAACCCAATTGTTTAATCAATTGCTGATTAACCGCTTTCTGCTTAATACCGTTAATAGAAAAGTTACTCAGCTGGTAGGTGCTGCCAGCCCCCTCTTGTGCCAGCGCATCGGGCCGGGCAACATTGCCCCCGCTTGAAAATGAAATGCTATCGGTAACTATTTTAGCCGGGCATTGGGCCCTTGCCGCAGGTGCTATTAAACAAAACAACACACTTAATAAAAATACAGCGCCTGCTTTAATGTAAATGTTCATGCTATAAGTATTGCAAATTTTATTCGCGCTAAGTTAAGAATAGGGCGGGGTAATAATGCCTGTTTTTTCCATTTATCTTTTTGCTACCGGTTCGGCAGTGTCTTTATCAAAGGCGTGGGCCTTTTCGCGCTCGGCCAAATACTTTTTTTGATACTCCAGCGCCCCCTTATAATCGCCTTTACCCTCCAGTGCCTGCGACCACTCCTCGTAAATATACATTTTGTTCATGCCCGGGCTATAGCCATTACTGGTTTCTACAATTTGCGCCAAATGGGCAATAGCCTCATCGTAGCGTTGTTGCAGGCGCAGCACTATAGCCAGGTTAAAGTAACCCTGCATGGCCACATAGCTGTTGCTACACTCCTCCAGGTTTTTAATGCCTTGTTGCAGCATTTCCATAGCCTCATCAAACTTACCGGCAAGGCCCAACTGGTAGCCTATACCTACCTGCGAATTGCCCAGCCCGCGCTGGTCCTTTATATCTGCAAAAATATCAGCCGCCAAACGATAATACTGCAGTGCCAGTTCCGAGTTTTTTATATCGGGTACATTGTTGGCGTAGGCTATATAGCATCGGGCAATACCCTGCTTATTCTCAATTTGCGAAAAGAGGGTAAAGGCTTTATCAATGAACTTTTGGCGCTGCTCGTTTAACTCTATTTCTTTATAAAGCGATACGATATTAAAATACATGCCGGCCAGTATTTCTTTATCTTCTGTGCTTTGGGTTCGGCCATCTTCTAACAGCGCTATGCCTTTATCGTAAGCCATGCGGGCTTTGCGGCGCTCGCCCAGGGCATCGTAATTAACGCCCAGCATACGCAGGGTATTAGCCTGTAAGGTATAGTTCCCCACAAGGCCAGCGTAATCAAGGCAGATAGTAGCAAGACGGTTGCTCTGCTCATACTCTGCGGTTACGTGATTAAAGTAAACCACCTGCTGAAACAAAATTTCGGCAGCCAGTGCCTTGTTTTGCTCTTCTTCGGCCTGCGCCAGGTGCTGCTGCGAAAAGGTGATAAAGCCGGTGTTACGCTCGATGCGCATTTGCTTTAACCGGTCAATAATTTCGAGATGCTGTGAGTTGATAGCTGCCATAAATTATTGTTTTAGGCTAATGAAAGTAAGGTAATAAAAAAGGAAGTAAAGCCCAAATAAACCGGGCTTTAATAATATGATTGGAAAGGTATGATGGTGGAGAAAACAAGAGTGAGACTCTTGCATTAACACCAAATCATCCACCCCCTGGTCCGCGCAGAGCTGCGGTCCTTTCCCCCGCCGGCGGGGGACATTAGCCCACTTTTCACGAGGTGATCCAGTACTCAGGGACTAAAGACTCTCGCTGCTGGCATTAACACAAGCCGAGAAATAATTGCACAAATAAAAAAGGCACCCCGCTAAAGCGGGATGCCTTTTAAAATTTACAGAGCAGATTTCTTATCCTTCAAAGTCGCCGTTTACACGCTCGTCTTTAAACCAATCAGAAAACACGGTGGCCATCTCTTTCAAAAAGTTAGGCTTGCCTTTTTTATTAACCACCGGTTCGGTTTTAGCTACCGGCACTTCAATTTCTTCTTCCTCTTCTTCCATTACCACTTCATGAGTAACAGGGCTGTTAAGAGTTGCGGTATCTTCTACGGTTACTGTAGTAGCAACCACTACCGGCTCGGCTACTTCAAACAATTCAGGGTAGAATTTACGTTTATCTGCTTCATCTAAATCGTTGTATTGGCGGAAACCTTCCAGCACCAAACCTAAACCGGTTGCATACATTGGGTGACGAAGTTCCTCTTTATTGGTGTTAGCCAACAATGAAGTAGGATAACCCACGCGGGTAGAAAGGCCCGTAGTATATTCAACCAATTGCTTTAAATGTTTCAACTGCGAACCACCACCGGTAATTACTATACCTGCATTAAGCGAGTTGGCATAACCCGAGCTTTTAATTTCGAAATATACCTGCGCAAAAATCTCTTCAATACGGGCATTGATAATGCTGGCCAGGGTACGCATGCTAATTTCTTTACGGTCGCGGCCGGCAATGCCTTGTATTGATATAATTTCGTTTTCGTGCGTTTCGCTAGGTAAAGCGCTACCAAAGGCAACCTTCAGCTTCTCAGCCTGCTGGCGCAGCATTTTGCAGCCTTCCATAATATCTTCGGTAATAATGTTACCGGCAAAAGGGATAACTGCTGTATGGCGTATAATGCCATCTTTAAAAATGGCCACATCGGTGGTTCCACCACCTATATCTACCAGCACTACACCGGCTTCCATTTCTTCATCGTGCAATACAGAGGCCGACGATGCCAATGGCTCAAGTATTAAACCCAGCATTTGCAGGTTGCTGCGCTCCACACATTTTTTAATGTTTTGGGCGGCAGCTACCTTACCGGTAATAATATGGAAGTTAGCTTCTAACCGGCTTCCGCACATACCAATAGGGTCTTTAACGCCATGCATTTTATCTACCGTAAACTCCTGCGGTAACACGTGTATAATCTTCTCGCCCGGGTCTAAGGCCAGCTTGTGCATATCCTCTACCATATCCTTAATGTGCTGGCGGGTAATTTCTTCGTCGGCAGCGCCTAAGGTGTATATACCACGGTTTTGCTTGCTGGCAATGTGCTGCCCTGCAATACCAACGTATACCACATTTATTTTGTGGCCGCACTGTCTTTCGGCATCGGCAACCGCTTCTAAAATAGCATCGGTAGTATGCTTAATATTGGTTACCTCTCCGCGTGTAACGCCAAAGCTTGGCGCCTTACCCAGGGCCAGTATTTTAAGCTTGCCAAACTGATCGCGCTGCGATACTATGCAGGCAATTTTGGTAGTGCCTATATCAAGGCCTACAATTATCGGGTTTTCTTTTGTTGGGTTAATTGCCATGGGGAGAGTATTGAGATGTTAGTATTATATTTTTAAACCGTCGGCTAAAGCCTGACGGCAATGAATTGTTCTTCGCTTTTTATTTTTGACTTTTCACCTTTGACTTTTCACTTTTTTAATTGCCAACTGCCAATTGCCCACTGCCAACTGTATCCCGCTTTTCGCATACCACCTGGTTTACAAACCGAAGGTCGATGCTTTTATATTTTGCCCAACCCACTTTACGCAAGCCTTGCTGGTAAAAAATCTTCATCCGGTTAAACTTCCCTTCCATATCCTCGGCGCCGTTGCCAAAGTGAACTATGTGCCCGGTTACTTTTGGTATCAGGTCCATATCGCCGTTATCTTTTACGTCAATCTGGTCTACCAGTGCGTTTAAAAAATCATCTTTACGGATGTAGGTTACCAGGTTAAAAAGAGCGTTTTGCACGGCGCTATCGCGTTTAGCATCGGTGTGCGATTGCACCTTACCAACCGCCACTGCTACATGCGCGGTAAATTTATCGCACAGGGGTATGCGCTCGTTCTTTTCGCTTAAGTAATAGCCCACACCATCGTTGTTGAGTATCCGTAGAATAGGACGTTTTTGCACTACCTCTACAATTACATTCTGTTGCTGGTTTACATAAATCTGAGCGTTGGCTACAAAGGGATTTTTATTCACCTCGTGCTCCAGCGTTTTAAAATCGATATGCGCAATGGTTTTGCCAATAATTTCTTCGCCGCTTAAAAAGTTAATACGGTCCTTAATTTCCTTTTCGCTTAAAAAGGCCAGGCCCGATTCGTAATCAATTTTAACGGTAAGGTTTTTACAGGTAAGCTGTTTTTGCTTTTGCACAGCCGATGTAAGCACTATTACAAACAAAGCGGTGCACGACAATACCGATAGTATTATCATTACTTTTTTTAGTATGCGCCAAAACTTTTGCATTGCTCTTTTTAGTGTATGCCAAAGGTGCAGCAGACCACTATAAACTAAACGGTGAGTTGTTGACAGAAATTGTGCATGCAGGGGGAAGTGGATAGAAAGGCAGACAGAGCGATTTATTAATAAAACAGCAGCCTTACGCTAATTTGGGGAAACCCTCTGTTGCTTTAAATTTACCACTACAGTACCGGCAATAAAATCCTGAAATGAAATTCTTCTGGCATTTAACATTTGCGATGATAATTCGAGCATCATCCAAAGCGAGGGTAGCCCGCCCCAGTAATAATAATTATAATGCACTAAATCATCCCAGGTAGAATGGTTGTCATTTACTTTTTCATAAATAAAAAATAGTGCTGTTACCTGGGCTATTATATAAAACCCTTCGCGCAATAAAGCTTGTTTAAGTGTAATAGCATTATTACCGCTTTTATCTATCACCTTAATACCGGTTAGCACTTTTCCCGGTGTTTGCCCCCACAGGTAATGAAAAAAAACGGGGTATGTAACTAACAATATGGTTTTGCAGACAAGGAAAGTGAAAAAGGAAGTTTTATCTTTTAGCGCATTAAAATATAATACCATACCCAGCGAGAACACCAGGTAAACCACTCCATCAACAAACGCGGCATAAAGGCGACGGGCGGGTAAATCGAACCGCGAATCGTTATTTTGCATACTAACTTTATTACTACTACCTACCCGCCAAAACCTCTTTTATAGGCGCCACATACTTATCAATATCGCCGGCGCCAATGGTTACCAGCACTTCAAAGTGCTTACCTTTTACAAATTCAACCAGGTCTTCTTTTTTAACCAGGCTTTTTTCAAAACTGGTTAGCTGGTTATATATCAGTTCCGAGGTTACGCCTTCTACCGGTTGCTCGCGGGCGGGGTAAATATCCAGCAACACCACTTCATCGGCAATGCTTAGTTGTTGGGCAAATTCCTTTGCTAAATCTTTGGTGCGGCTAAACAGGTGCGGTTGGAATATGGCTGTAAGTTTATGCTTAGGATAAATTTCGCGCACGCTTTCCAAAAACACACGAATCTCTTCCGGGTGATGGGCATAATCGTCAATAAAAACTACTTTTTCATCATCATATACTCTCTCAAAACGGCGCTTAATACCTTTAAACGATGCCAACGCGGCCTTTATGTTTTCGTCGGTAATTTTTAACTCTTTAGCAATAATGATGGCTGCAATAGCGTTTTCGATATTGTGAAAACCGCCAATGTTTAATCGGATAGATTTTATTTCGGTGCCGTAGTAGCTAAGGTTAAACAAATAGCCGCCATCGGTTACCCAATATTTGCTGCAATATACATCGGCGTTGGTATCGTTTAAGGCATAGAAAGCCTTATCCAACACGGGCAATTTATCTTCAATGGTCTGGTTAGATTTTACCACCAAAAAGCCTTCTTCGGCAATTTTATTGGCAAACTCTACAAAAGCCTCATCAATCTTTTCTTTGCTGCCGTAAATATCCAGGTGGTCTGTATCTACCGCCGTAATTACGGCCATATCCGGCGAAAGGCGGTGGAACGAGCGGTCGAACTCATCGGCCTCTATAACCACAACATCATTTTGCCCTTGCAGGTAGTTGCTGTTATAGTTAACCGCAATGCCGCCCAAAAATGCCGAGCAGCCAAAACCCGAATGGGTAAGTATGTGGGCTATCATAGCGCTAACGGTGGTTTTGCCATGCGAGCCCGCAACGGCAATGGTAAACTTATCGGCCGAAATCAGGCCTAATACCTCGCTGCGCTTTTTTAATTCAACGCCACTTTCTTTATAAAAATTAAAGCCCTTATGGTCTTTAGGTATAGCCGGGGTGTAAACTACCAGGTCCACTTCTTTAGGGTAGTTGGCCAACTCATCATCAAAAGTTACTGCAATGCCCTCGGTTTCCAGTTCGGCAGTTAAAGCGGTAGGGGTTTTATCGTAGCCGCTCACTTCGGCACCCAATGCTTTAAAGTAGCGCGCCAGGGCACTCATACCAATTCCGCCAATACCAATAAAGTAGATTTTTTTGAGGTCTTTTAAGTTTTTCATTGCCGCAAACTTAAAAATATACGCGTAATACAGGGCAGGTTTATAACGTACACGGGTATACCAAAGGGCTTTATACCTTTAATTTAAGAGTAAAAAAATAAAAGCGGTTGCCACGCTGCCATGCCGAACAGCTGGGTTGTAATAACTAAGCTTCGTTAGTTAATCCTTTCAGGGCCTCTTGCGCCTCCGTCGATAAGTCGGCAACGGCAGGCAGCACTATTTCTGCCTTTACATAATCCAACTCTACCAACAGCCTTAGCAGCGGCTCGGCCCTGTTATCGTCAATATCCAGCAATAATTTCATACTGCAATTTACTCGAAGTAGAAAAAATCTAATAAGTAGGTTATTAACCCCAAAAGGAGGTTGTGAATTAAAAAGTAGGCTATATACAAACAGTAACGCCGGGCAAGCCCGGCGTTACTGTTTGTTATGTTTTATAAGCCGTTAGCTACTGCCGCGACCAGGTACCGGTAACATTATCTGTCAAGCCCTGATTTACCACCACATAAGTAATAGTTATAGTGGTTCCGTTAATGGTGCCTGTGCCGCTAACTGCATAACCATCGTTATCGGGTATCTGCGATGGAATAGTTATTGAGTTTCCGCTAACAACGGCACTTACAGGATTTACAAAGCTATTCCAAAAATTAGTTATTCGTATTTTGGTTACATCTGTGGGGTTATTTACAATAGTAAGGCTAAAATTAGCAGCACCGGTAACAGAGCCATTTTCGCTGGCCGCATAAGAGCCGATAAATTTAACCCGCGATTCGGTGGCGCAGTTTGCACCCTCGTAGCCCGCATCGCACGCAACTACATTAATTACTTTGGTAGCCGTAGCCTGGCCATCGGCATTAATGGCAGTAAGCGTTACTGTGTATGTTCCGGTAGTAGCATAAGCATGGTCCGGCTCTTTGTTGGTAGAAGATTGCCCATCGCCAAAACTCCATAGGTAGGTAGTGCCGTTAACCGTGCAGTTAGAGAACTGAACAGTAGTGCCCGGCGATACGCGGTCGCTATCGGCTGCAATACAGGCCTTAGGCAAATTTTTATTCTCTTTTTTACACTGGTTTAATGTAATAAGCAGTAAAACAGCAACAGCCTGCAATACAACGAGGGTAGTTTTTTTCATGGTTTTTTGAGTTAGTGAAGTCAATTTTAAAACAAACGATTAAAAAACCAATATATAAACAAAATTTATTGCTGTAACTATATAGCAACGGCCAGCAATACCTTCCTTACTGCCTTGTCCAGGTGCCGGTAACGTTATCGGTTTGCCCCTGGTAGGAAATAGAATACGTAAGCGATATAGTTGTGCGCGATATACGTCCGCCCCCGCTAACCACATAGCCTTGTCCATCGGGGTCCTGACTGGCTATGGTAAACGTGGTATCGCTAACTGTGGCGGCAACCGGATTTATATAAGTGTCGTAGATGTTGCCAAGCAATATTTTGGTTATATCTGCGGAACTGTTGGTTATAGTAACCGGAAAGTTATAGTTGCCGGAAAGTGAGCCTCTTTCGCTAGCCTGATAGTTGCCAATAAACTTTGCACGTGTTTCTACCGCGCAATTAGCCCCCTCGTAGCCGGGGTTGCATTGCACTATATAAACCACTTTTGATGTTGCTGCGGAGCCATCGGCATTTGTAGCTGTTAGTGTAACCGTATAATTACCGCCTGCTGCATAGGCATGCGTAGGAGAATCGGACGAAGACACCTGCCCATCACCAAAACTCCATTGATAAGAGGTGCCACCGGATGTGCAGTTTACAAAATTGATAGCGCTGCCCACAGAAACTGAATCACCCTGCACGGTAAAACAAGGTTTAGGCAGATTCTTCTCTTTTTTGCATTGGCTTAAGGTAATAAGCAATACAGTAGCTGCCACAGAAAGTAAGATGGAAATTCTTTTCATTAATCTTAATTAGGAACCCAATGCTACAACAAATGCTTTAAAAAGTAACAACTACTTTTTTACCACTTTCATTATCTCTTCTACAATTCTATCGGCTGCATCCGGTATGGCCATTTGTTTAATGTTATCGCTCAGTTGCTTTTGTAACGATTCGTTGTCGAGTAAATCAAAAGCGGCTCCTATCAGGTTTACTTTTGCTTCGCTGTCTTTAATCATTAAGGCAGCCGTTCTATTCACCAAAGCCATGGCATTGTGGGTTTGGTGGTCTTCACTTACATTGGGTGATGGAACCAGTATAACCGGCTTGCCCACTATTTGCAATTCGGAAATAGAGAGTGCGCCCGCGCGGCTTATAATAACATCGGCCGCCGTGTAGGCATAATCCATTCTATCAATAAACATGTGCGCATGCAGGTTGTGTATGCCTTTAGCCACCTCGCGGCATTCATCAAAATAAACTTTGCCTGTTTGCCAAACTATTTGCACATCGCTCTCTTTTATTCTTTCAAGGGCAGCTTCTACACTTTTATTCAGCGTTTTGGCACCCAGGCTGCCGCCTATAATAAGTATGGTCTTTTTCTCTTCGTTCAAACTAAAGTAATTGCAGGCTTCTCTCCTATCTGCATTCATGCGCACAATCACATCGCGCACCGGGTTACCGGTAAGCACAATTTTATCGGCCGGAAACACATTGTTCATACCATAGTAAGCTGTGCATATAACTTTGGCAGTGCGCGCCAGTATTTTATTGGTAACGCCGGCAAATGAGTTTTGCTCCTGCAAAACGGTAGGTACACCGGCAAAAGCGGCTGCGCGTAATAGAGGCCCGCTGGCATACCCGCCTACACCTATAGCTACATCGGGTTTAAACTTGCGCACTATATTATATGCCGAAAGCAAGCTACCCACCAGTTTGAAAGGTAGCGTTAGGTTTTTAGTAATAGAACCGCGCTGGAAGCCCGCGATGGTAAGGCCTTTAATTTCATAACCTGCCTGCGGCACCTTTTCCATTTCCATACGGCCATTGGCGCCTACAAAAAGTATTTCGGCCGAAGGATACTTTTTGCGGATAGCATTGGCTATGGCAATTGCCGGAAATATATGCCCGCCGGTGCCGCCGCCTGATATGATTGCTTTGAATGACATTGTTTGATTGCTTATACCCGTTTTATCGCTCATGGCTTCGCCATTTTAAAATCTCAGTATTATTACCGTAATTAGTAGAGCACTAAACGAAATTACCCATGAAAAAAATATTTACAATTACATGCTTACTTATTTTTGTAGTAGTCATCCAGTCTTGCACTAAAAAAGGTTCACTTAAAGTAAACGTGGCAACCATTAATCCCGATTTAACAACCACTAAATTAGTGAATCTAACTGCAGAACTAATGTATGGTAGCGGAGTTACTGTTTCAACTAAACAAACAGACAACAATGGAGATGCCATTTTTCCTGATTTAAAAGCAGGCACATACATAATTCACGTTACAAACAACGACAATAGAGTCCAACGCTATGAACAACCTGTCACGTTTCAATTAAAATCCGGCGAACAAAAAGAGATCAATATTTCTGATTTGTAATCGTGCACTACTTCTATTAAGAACTAAAAAAATTCTATTCGGTAGCTAACGCCTTTTCGTCTTCAATATTTCGCGAAACCGAAAGAATAATACCAAAGGCCAGCGAGGTAAAAATAACCGAGCTACCCCCCATACTTACCAAGGGTAGCGTAACCCCTGTAACCGGCACCAGGTTAACCGCCACCGCCATATTTATCATGGCCTGTGTTACCAGGGCTATACCCAAACCGACCGCCAATAAGGCACCAAAAGCTTTGGGCGCTTTTATTACCATGCGCACGCATCGGTACAAGAAAAACAGGTAAATAAATACCAGCATGGCGCCACCAAACAGCCCATATTCTTCAATAATTATTACATAAATAAAATCGTTGTATGCCTGTGGTAAAAAGTTCCGCTGGTCGCTGCCACCGGGGTTCAGTTTAAAAAAGCCGCCCTTAGCAATGGCAATTTTTGCCTGCTGCACCTGGTAATCTTCATCCTCCGAATCTCGGTGTTGGGTAAAGTTTTCAATACGGTTGCGCCAGGTGTGCGTACGGCCTTTTAGCATATTATCGGGCAGTAAAAACAGCAAGGCAAAAAAGATGGCACCGGCTACCATACTTACGCCAAACAGCATAGCTATGTGCTTAAGCGCCACGCGGCCTATAAACATTACAAATACCGAGGTGCAAAAAAGTATAACTGCGGTTGAAAGATTTTCGGGCGCTATTAGCAAACAGGTAAGCACAATAGGCAGTAGCAGAGGAATGAAGGCCTCTTTAAAATCGGTAATCTGGTCTTGCTTTAAAGATAGCTGCCGCGCCAAAAACATAATAAGGGCGAGCTTGGCCAAATCGGAGGTTTGGAAAGTAAAACCAAGCACCGGTAGCTTTATCCAGCGGCTGGCGTCGTTTAGTTCTGTGCCGAAAAACATAGTATAAATAAGGAGCGGGATACTGATAAGCCAAAGCAATTGTGCAATGCGCGAATAGTATTTATAATCTATCATGTGGGTAAGGAACATCAGCAATATACCCCCCAGGGCCATTACAATCTGCTTCATTAAATACTTCTCGTTACCCACCTGCATTTTGTAAGCGAGGGTGCCCGTGGCACTGTATACCGCCAGCATAGAAAAGATGAAAAGGAAGATAACTATCATCCAAATCACCTTGTCGCCCCGCAGGTATTCCCAGCCTGTTTCAATTGCTTTGTTCATAGTTCAAATTAGTTGGCAGTTCGCAATTGGCAGTTTGCAGAAGGTTGCCGTTAATTAAAAATCACAAGTTCTACTCCTCAATCACCCATCCTCCCCCACCGCTCCTAAAGCCTCGCGGCGCCCCCTCCAGAGGGGGATAAACAGCCAATTGCCTTTCACTATTTACTATTCACTATTGCCTATTTACTTCTCAAACTCCCATCTCCTTAAACACATTTATCAATTCTTCTTTATCATCAAAGTGCGTTTTCACCCCTTTTATATCCTGGTATTTTTCGTGGCCTTTGCCTGCCAGTAAAATAATATCGCCTTTGCCCGCTAATGAAACAGCAGTGCGGATAGCTTCTCTTCTATCGGTAATGGTAAGCACCTTGCGCTTATCGGTTACCGGCACACCGGCATTCATTTGTCTTAATATTTCCTCGGGGTCTTCGCTGCGCGGATTATCGGAGGTAAGTATTACTTTGTTGCTATACCGGCAGGCCAGTTCGGCCATTATGGGGCGCTTTGCTGCATCGCGGTCGCCGCCGCAACCTATAATGGTAATTACATTTTCAATGCCGCTGCGCACGGTTTGTATGGTTTGCAACACGTTCTTTAACGCATCGGGTGTGTGCGCATAATCAACTATGCCCACTATTTTTTCTTTAACCGAAATTATCTGGTCGAACCGGCCCTCAGGTGGCGTAAGTGCCGAAAGGGCAGTTAAGGCATCCTGCTTATCTACACCTAATAACCGAGCCACTGCATAAACAGCAGTAAGATTGTAAGCATTAAAATCGCCTATCAGGCGCGTATGCATTTCTATACCATCCAGTTCCAACTGCAAGCCATCCACATTATTCTCAATCACTTTGCATTTAAACTCACCGGGGCTTTTTAAAGCGTAGGTATGTATGGCCGCTCTGGTGTTTTGCAGCATTACATTGCCGTTGCGGTCGTCGATATTGGTAAGGGCAAAAGCAGTTTTGGGCAACTCATCAAAAAACCGTTTTTTGGTTTTTATATAATGCTCAAAAGTTTTGTGGTAATCGAGGTGGTCGTGCGTAATATTGGTAAACACAGCACCGGTAAACTGCAACCCGGCAATACGGCTTTGATCCACAGCATGGCTGCTTACCTCCATAAAACAGTATTCGCAACCCGCATCAAACATTTGCGCCATTAGTGCATTTAGCGAAATAGCATCAGGCGTTGTGTGCGTGCTTTCAATTATAGTCTCATTAATCTGATTTTGAACGGTGGATAGTAAACCCACATTATAGCCCAGCTTGCGGAACAGGCGGAACAACAAGGTAACCGTAGATGTTTTACCATTAGTACCGGTAACACCCACCACTTTCATATTCGCCGATGGATTATCGTAAAAGTTGCTTGCCATAAGGCCCAGTACCTTTGCCGAGTTGGCCACCTTTACGTAAGTAATGTTTTCTATTAACTGCTCAGGTAATACCTCGCAAACAATGGCTACTGCACCCTGCTCAATACATTTAGTTATATAACTATGTCCATCGCTGGCCGTACCCTTCACCGCAATAAAGCAATCGCCCGCTTTTACCTTACGGCTATCCATTTGCAAAGCCACAATAGCAATATCCGTTGAACCGGTAGATTCAAGAACGGGGATATTGTTTAGTATGTCGTTTAAAGTTTTCATAAAAAACGCCGGCTGCTCTGGCCGAAATATTGTAGCTCACTCTTTTATTTAATACAGTCTTTTGTTCTTTCTTGTCTTTCCTCTCCCTGTTTCGCTTCGCGAAACCTCCCTCTCCAAAGAGGGATATTATCAGCCGCCCTTCAACTATCGTATCTTTAAAGTAACCAGTGTTAAAATCGCTAACAGTATGCCTATAATCCAAAAGCGAGATACGATTTTACTTTCGTGCCAGCCTAATTTTTGATAGTGATGGTGCAGGGGGCTCATTAGAAAAATACGTTTACCCTCGCCAAATTTTTTCTTGGTGTATTTAAAATAGCTTACCTGCATCATTACACTGGTTGTTTCTAAGAAAAATATACCGCACATGGCCGGCAGCAATAACTCCTTACGGATAATAATTGCCAGCGTGGCAATTATACCTCCCAACGCCAATGAACCGGTATCGCCCATAAACACTTGTGCCGGGTATGCATTGTACCACAAAAAGCCAATGCAGGCACCCACAAAAGCTGCAATAAAAATTACAAGCTCGCCCGAGTTGGGTATGTACATTATATCCAGGTAATCGGCAAAGATGATGTTACCCGACACATACGCAAACACCAATAACGTAACCCCTATAATAGCGCTGGTGCCTGTAGCCAGCCCGTCAATTCCATCGGTTAGGTTAGCTCCGTTACTGACCGCCGTAATAATAAAAATAACTACCGGTATAAAAATAAGCCAGGCATACTGACACCAATCCTTATTAATAGCGCATAGTATAACCGAGTAATCAATCTCGTGGCTTTTTACAAACGGAATGGTAGTGGTAGGTGCTTTTTCCGTAAGCATGTAATGCACCTTCAGGTTATCGTCGGTTACTTTGGTAATCTGTTCGCTGCTGTATTTGTAAACGTCACCCTGCGGTATCTCTTCTTTGGTAATTACACTTTTATTAAAGTAAAGCGTAGTACCTACTATAATTCCCAGGCCCACCTGGCCAATAATTTTAAATGTACCGGCAAGGCCTTTTTTATCTTTCTTAAATACTTTAATGTAGTCGTCGGCAAAACCAATTAAACCGAGCCACACCGTGGTAATAAGCATCAGGATGATATATACATTATCCAGTTTGGCAAAAAGTAAAGTAGGTATCAGTATAGAACCCAGTATTATAAGCCCGCCCATGGTAGGCGTTCCCTTTTTGGTATTCTCGCCTGCTAATCCTAGCTCGCGAATAGTTTCGCCTATCAAACGTTTCTTTAACGCAGCTATCAGTTTTCCGCCATATACCAGCGAAATAACCAACGACAGCAGCACCGCCGCCGAAGCACGAAACGATATGAAGTTAAACAAACCCGCACCGGGAAAGTTATACTGGGTATCGAGAAATTTGAAAATATAGTATAACATAGGTTAGAATTGAGAACCAGGAACCAAGAGCAAAGAACCAAGAGATAATACAACCGATTTCAGGAAGTCGGTTTTGCTATTATTCAATTGAGCCTGAAAGCCCTTTAACATTCGTTGGATTTCTGTTACTTTTTCTACTAATTCATCATGCGTTTTTTGAGAAATAAATTCAAGATCTAAAGACAAAAAGATGAGATTTTCAACTTCCAGTGCAGAACCAAATGAGTTGTCCAGAAAATGACTAAAATCCTTATTGGTAGAGCGACCGCTACCTTCGGCTATATTTAAAGAAATTGAAACAACAGCCCTTCGAAATTGAGAAGTCAAACCAAACCGCTCATCTGTAGGGAAGTCTCTTGTAACTATATAAACATCCTTCACAAGGCCCCTTGCCTTCTTCCACACCTCTAAGTTTTTATAGTTATGCCTGCTGGCCATAAAAAATATAATTTCTTTATTCTTACCTTTCTATCTTTTCTGAATTTAGTCTTGGTTCTTGCGTCTTGCCTCTTGCTTCTTCTTACAATTGCACTACTGCATCTTTAAACTTGCGGCCTCTGTCTTCATAGTTTTCGAATAAATCGAATGAAGCGCACGATGGAGAAAGCAATACGCAATCGCCGGGGTTACCTAACTGGTAAGCCATACGCACGGCATCTTTCATATTGGTAACGTTTACCATTATGTCTACCATTTTACCAAAGGCAGAGTGCAGCTTGGTGTTATCTACACCCAGGCAAATCATACCTTTTACTTTCTTTTTTACCAACTGCTCCATTACGGTGTAGTCGTTTCCTTTGTCTATACCGCCGGCAATCCAGATAATCGGCTTAGTCATGCTTTCAAGCGCATACCAGGTGCTGTTTACGTTGGTGGCTTTACTATCATTAATAAACTCGATGTTGCGCACTTTAGCTACGCTTTCCATCCGGTGTTCTAATGATTTAAAATCGGCAAGGCTTTCACGAATCTGCTCCTTCCGCAGTCCGTAAGCATTAGCTACTATCCCAGCTGCTAATGAATTGTAGACGTTATGACGTCCTGTTAATCCGAGTTCCTGAATGCTCATAGTGAATTGGTTTTGGTTTATGTTAATTGTTAGGGTTTCGTTTTTTACAAATCCGCCTTCGGCAAATTCTTTATCGTAGCCAAAGGGTATTTTTTTTGCTGCTGTTGGATATTTATCCATGTTAGCAACGGTTATTTCATCATCGGCGCAGTAAATGAAAATATCGGCAGCCGTTTGGTTTTTTACTATGTTAAACTTACTGGCCACATAGTTTTGCAGCTCGTAGTTATACCGGTCCAAATGGTCGGGTGTAATATTGGTTAGTATCGCTATGTTCGGGCGAAACTTCTCAATATCATCCAACTGAAAACTCGATATTTCTAACACGTAGTAGTCGAAGTTTTCAGTTGCTACCTGGTAAGCAAAGCTTTGGCCTATGTTACCTCCGAGGCCAACGTTTAAGCCGCCCTGTTTCATTATATGGTAAGTAAGCGCGGTAGTAGTTGTTTTACCATTGGCGCCGGTAATGCCTATTATTTGTGCATTGGTAAACCAACTGGCAAACTCTATTTCACTCACAATCTTCACACCCGCCTTGCGCAGCTTCTTCACCAGCTCTGCCTTTTCGGGTATGCCGGGGCTTTTCATTACCAGGTCGGCGTTCAATACTCTCTCTTCGGTGTGCTTGCCTTCTTCAAACTCTATCTTCTGCGTTTCAAACTGTTTTTTATAAATCTCTTTTATCTTACCACCATCACTTACAAATACCTCGTAGCCTTGCTTAATGCCAAGCACGGCGGTACCATAACCGCTTTCGCCACCACCAAGTATTACGAGCCTTTGCTTTTTCATTTATTCTCTAACTCCTTTTTTAATCGTTCGTTTTCGCGTTTTAATTCTTCCAATTCATCCTGCATTGCTTCTTTTTCACTTTTCAAGCCATACTCTTCTTCCAGTATTTTTTCGCCCTCTTCGTCCAAGCTATTATCCTCACTTCTTGTTGCAGTAAAAATTATTCTTCCCACTATTAAAATTACCAGCACAACAATTATCCCTATCAACCACATTATTAACCGAAACATCGCATCAAACCCATTTACTACCAATTCGCCCCCTGTCTTTAATACTTCCTGTGTTCCACTATCAAGTAAAAGCATCGGCACATGGTTTATTTAAGCTCAATATTTATGCTCATTCCCTTCAACAACTTCTCTCCTGCTGCTACACTTTGGCTCATTACATATCCGTGGCCGCTAACCCGCACGCGCATACCCATCGACTCTAAAAGATAAAGGGCATCCTTCAAACTCATACCGGTTACATCGGGTACCATGTTGCCGGCTATTTCATCTTCAGTTAGCGATACACCGTTGCCGCTGTTTGTAACGGTAGCCCACTCACTGTTTACGGCATCTATGTTTACGCCTAAAAACTTGTAGATACTTGCCAGGTCTCCCGCTGCTGCTTTTTGTATAACCGGTATTTTATTTTCTGCAGTTTGCTTATTAATAGCCGGCTGCATGTGCAGCGAAAGCGAATACACTTTATCGGCTACCTCTTTAAAAATGTTGCCCGCCACCACGTTACCGTAGTATCCATTTTGCGATGGCGAATTGATAACCACTATCATGCTATACTCCGGGTTCTCTGCCGGAAAGTATCCGCAAAAGCTTGCCTGGTAAACTTTGCGTCCGCCGTTTTTATAACCGCTAGCCCCTTGCGCAATTACAGCAGTTCCGGTTTTACCGGCTACATGCAGGTAATCGGTTTTAAGGTTGGTAGCCGTTCCGTTTTCTACCACACCTTTCAAAATCTCCTGCAATTGCTGTATTGTTTTTTCGCTGCAAATGCGCTCGTTTAAAACAGTAGTGGTAGTGGAGTCAACCGTTTTGTTGTACTCTTTTATTCTATCTACCAAATAAGGCTTTACCAGGCGACCATTATTGGCAATAGCATTGTAAAACATAAGTGTATGCAGTGGCGAAACCTGAATCTCATAACCATGCGCTATATAAGCTGCCGATACACCGCTCCATTTTTTAGGGTTAGCCAACATGGGTTTAGCGGCACCCGGCAATTCAATATCAATAGCTTTTGTAAAGCCAAAATCATCCAGGTGCTTATAAAACTTCTCAGGTGCCGATTGGTAATTTTCAAAAGCCAGCTTGGCCATTACTACGTTGCTGCTAACTTCTATTGCGCGTTTTAACGTAAGTGATGGGGTTTCGGGTGCTTCGTGGTCGTGTATGGTTAATTTGTAAACTTTATACTCACCGTTTTCGGCATATATCTGTGTGTTGTTAGTAGCAAAGCCGTCTTCAATCAAACTGGCAGCAGTAGCTAATTTAAAAGTAGAGCCCGGTTCGGTAGATTCGCCCACCGCATAATTTTGTATTTCGCCATACGCCGAATCTTTCATTAAGCCCAGGTTAGCCATGGCCTTAATTTTGCCGGTTTTAACTTCCATTAAAACCACACAACCGTGGCCTGCACCGTGGTGTTTTAAGGTGCGCTCTAAAGCGGCTTCGGCCTTTACTATCTAAGGGTATAGTAGCGCCACCTGAAATTTTCTGAACCATGATAGTTCCTTCTTTACCCTTAAGTGCCGTATTATAATTGCCTTCTAAGCCCACTTTAACGCGTCCGCTATCGGTTACAAAACCAATCGTTCTTTCGGCCAGGCCGTTAAATGGTTTCAGGCGTTTATCAATCTGCACATCCCACATACCGCTTTTATATCGGCCTTCGCGGAACAATGGCCAGGTTTTCATTTCGGCCAGTTGGTTATAACTTACGTTGCGTTTAAGCAGGTAAAAGCGGCTTTTCTTTTTGCGCTCGCGCACCAATTCATTTTTGTATTGGGTAGCGGTTTTTTCGGGGAACATAGCCGCCATGCAAATGCTCAACGAATCGATGTTACTTTTAAATATTTCGGGGTGCGTGTAGGTAGTTTTAAAATCTATACGCAAATCGAAGGTTGGTAAAGTGGTAGCCAGTAAACGTCCATCCTGGCTGTAAATATTTCCACGTTCGGCTAAAATAGTTTTAGGAAAAATAGTCAACGAATCAGCCAGCGAGCGGTAGTGTTCGCCCTGCACCGTTTGTATATAAAACGTGCGGCCAATAATAGCCATGCCCAGTAAGAATATAAACGCGAAGCCCAGATAGGCCCGTACTAAAATTTCGCGTTTTTTATTTGCTGCCATTGTTAGTTTTGGTACAATACTTTACAATCCCGGTTTCCGGTGGCTGCTCATCTGCCCTGCTTTTTAGCAGAAACATTTGGTAGTTGATGAGCCTTCACTTTATCCAGCATCTTTAATTTTTCGTTACTTCTATTTTATAAGGGGGAATCCTCAGTTCCTTTAACCCCTGTGTGTTTACCAACCTTACTACTTCGCTCTGCTTGCTCTTTTGCATTAAGCTGCTCGTAGTAGTCATATATTGCCAGCGCAATTGCTTTACTTCTTTCTCTGCCTTCGAAATATTGCGCGCATAGTTTTCGGCCATGTGGTTATTGGCAATGCGCAATGCAGCTAACACCACCAAAAACAGTACAAACGGCATATTAAACAGCAGCTTATTAAGGCCTGTTTCGCCGGCAGCATCAAACCTGCCTAACAGGCCCGCCATACCTTTAGCCGATTTTTTTTCAGCTTTAGGTGCAGTTTCTTCACCGGTGCCTGCACCGGTATTTTGTTCTGCTGTTATGTCGTTTATATTTTCCATTCTTATCTTCGATTCGATTACTTCGATTAATTACGATTACACAGATAATACAATTCTAAATCCTGTCTTTCCCTTTTACTTATCTTCTTTCTCCTTTCACTTTTGCCTTCTTGTATTCCTCTTTCCCCTTTCACTTTTGCCCTTTCACCTCTAAAGCTTCTCCGCCACTCTCAACTTTGCACTTCTGCTACGGCTGTTTTCTTTTTTCTCTGTATCGCTGGCCTCTACCGGTTTTTTAGTTATCAGCTTAAACTTTTTTTCAATGTTGCCGAAAAAATCCTTTACCGGTTCTTCGTCAAAGTTTCCGTGTTTCATAAAGTTTTTCACCAACCTGTCTTCCAGACTATGAAAGGTGATAACCGCCAGCCTTCCTCCGCTTTTTAAAACCTCTGCACTTTGCTGTAGCAGAATTTTAAGAGCCCCCAATTCATCGTTCACTTCAATTCGAATGGCCTGAAACACCTGCGCCAGGTACTTATGCCTTTCGCCCATCCTGTTTGCTTCGCAAATGGTCATCAAATCCGAAATAGATTCGAAGGGTTTAGTGCTGCGGACCTCTACAATGGCATTGGCCAGGGTTTTACTATTGCGCACCTCGCCATACTCGCCAAACATTTTTTGCAGTTGCTCGGCGCTGTATTCGTTCAGCACCTGCGCAGCGGTTCTTTCGGCGTTGCGGTTCATACGCATATCCAGCGGACCATCGAACCGGTAGCTGAAACCCCTTTCGGCGGTATCAAACTGCCAGCTGCTTACACCAAGGTCGGCCAATATGCCATCTACCGGTGCTGCATCGTGCAGGCGCAAAAACCTTTTCAGTTCGCTAAAGTTGGCTTGCACCAGCGTAAAGCGTTCGTCGGTTAAAGCATTTCGCTGTGCATCTTCATCCTGGTCGAACCCAAGCAACCGGCCATCGGCACCTAAGTGCTTCATTATCTCTGCCGAGTGCCCGCCTCCGCCAAAAGTGGCATCTACATAAATGCCACCGGGTTGAATGTTTAGCCCGCTTATACTCTCATGTAAAAGAACGCTGGTGTGGTAATTAGAAGATTCGGGTGTATCCTTCATCTTCTGCTATTAATTAGTTCCACCTGTTTTATCCTCCAAATAGTTAGCAACCTCATCGGCCAGTTGCTGTATGTTAGCCACGTTACCCTGTGTGTATGCCTCATACTTGTTGGCATCCCATACCTGTATGCGGTCAAACTTTCCTTTCAACACAATATCCTTGCTGGTGCCTAAATACTTTTTAAGCGTAGTGCTAACCAAAAAGCGGTCGGCGCTATCTATATCCACCTCGGTAAGGCCGGTAGTAACGGCGTTAATAAACTTTTGGTGGTTGCTGTTAAAGGGATTTAACTTCTGCAAAGTAGCTTCTGTTTTCTCCCAGGTTTTAGCAGGGTAAATAACCAGGCAATCTTCAATATCCTTAGCCAGCATAAAGCGGCTGCCCTCACCCGCAGGAAATTGCTTGCGCAGAACCGAAGGCAGCTTAACGCGGCCTTTGTCGTCCATAGTGCACTCAAATTGTCCTAAAAAGTTCATGCGGTTATTGAATAATGTGTTGATGCAAATAAAAGCTTATTCCCACAAAAAAACACTTTCTACCACTAAAATAGTCATTATTATTTATTAACAGCTAATAAATACCACAAAAGCCCCGTTAATACTGGTAAATTACTAGTGGTAAAAAGTGGTAATAATTATGATATAAACGCCGGTTGTGGACAAAACATTGCGTTATCCACAGGTTTTGGGGCTTAATTAACAGGGCAAAGTGCGACTTGGATTAGGAAAATGGGGAGAAATGGCAGGGAGGTGGGAGGATCCAATAACAATTAACGAACGTCGTCTAAGTTGACTTTAACTATCTTAATAGCATTAAGCGATTGTGCCCAAAAACTCATCGCATCAAAAACCACTCTTTGTGTATTACCGTGCATTTCACCACAATACTCTACCCCTCTTTCCACCAATAATACAACTGGAATATCAAGCATCCAGGCAACAACTTTTTCTTCTATTAACCACACTGCTGGAAAGAAAGCTCCTTTTACTGTTTCAGTTTCTCTAAACATTATGGACAAAAGACAGTGGCACCCGCTAAGCTTTTTCTTTATGCCCCGATTTATATCCGAAGCAACATATTCACCAGTCACCACTTCAACACCATGCCTTTTCAATTCATCTATTAAAGGGGCTACATGCTCACTATGCTCGAAAGGGAAAGACACAAAAACTTTTTTGGGTTGTGTATATTTAGATAGCGTAATATCAGATACATTTTTCCGGGCCGACTTAAGCTTCTTTTCTATTTTATCAACCTGCCCTGGCATAACAATACTTCCCTCTTCAAAAGGAGTAGTAATAAGCTCATTTGTTGGGCCTTTGTAAAGACTCATGCCGGCTACTTGTTTAACAATTATAGACTATGACTTTGCGAAATGATTTACAGGATAATACTCCTCTTTCGGCTTACCATGTTGATCGAACCACGAGATAGGACCATAGAAATATTCGCCAGAGTCAAGAATTTTAAACCGTCGAATTGCTTTATCTATTCGAGGCGTTAATTGATTATTGATAGCAGAGGGAGCTTTGGCTAAATCGATATTACTTTCAATTTTCTTAGCCTCTGCAGCTATTTGCTTTACAGTCAAAAAACGGTTTTGCGTGCGGATGAAATGTAAGGCTTTGTCATACCAAGCCCACTCAGGATCGTACACCCTATTATATGGCTGATTTAAATTCAACTCACTTAAATCGCTCAAAGGCTCTAGCACAAAGATTTCGCCAGTAGCAATAAGGTTGTTCAAGAAATCTATTTTCTTGTATCTTATTGCAATTTCCTGCTTAAGCAGTTCAATAGCATCGAACTGAGCCTGCACAAGAGTTTCTAAATCTTTTGCTGTAATCTGATTTTCGGAGTTGTGGTTGGTAGTCATATCAGTAAATACATTTAATTGTATGACAAAATGGATTTACCACTTTGGAAAGTAAATAAAAATAAAAAAAACCGTTATTAACAAAAAAAGACTGGTTTATTTATGATAAATAAAAAAAAATACTAAAAAAATTAGCTACTTACTTAGCACTAATTTTATTAAGTAATTAGATTTATCCAATAAATAAATACATATATTATAAACTCATTTCAAAAAGCAAACAGTTTAACTCATTCTTATCTTCACACCATGCTCCACCGGCTCCTACTAGCATTTATTTTAGTTATTCTCACCGCCTCCGGCTGCAAAAAATGCTATACCTGCACTAAACCCGATGAATGTGGCAGCTGCGATATTGCGGGGGCGCAGGGGCCTTATATGTGTGCCAGCGTAGTGCCGCAAAAATATGAGCAGGCTAAAGCCGATTGCCAGGCTAATGGCAATTACTGGCGCGTGTATAGCAGAGCTAATAGTGTAGAAGACCACTGCGAAGATAAAGACGATGCCAACTGGCTAAGCACAGAAAAAAACAGTTGCGAAGCATCGGGTGGGGTATGGAATGAATAGGCCTATTCAAAAATCCAAAACCTTATCCGGTAATAGCAGATTGCTTCTACTGCTTTGCCCTTGTTGTGCGCCGCTGTAAATTTGTTCAGCGACTTAACCGCTTCTATAATTGTATTATCCGTAGCTTTTGTAAGGCCGCCTTCCACCCACACCGAATCTATTACGCCCCTGCGGTTTATTTTTAAGTAAGCCAGGCAAACACCCTGCACACCGCTTATCCTTTCCGCCTGCGGATAAATTATTTTTTGCTGTATAATCTGTATATCGTTGTGGTGTTTGGGTAAGCGTTTATAATGGTTGTTCGATTTTAAGGGTTCAACTATTATAGTATCGCGCCCTACTACAGCCACATCGCCATTACCAACCCGCACGCTGTATTTGCTGTTGTAAAAATCTTTCACCTTCAGGGTATCTTCGGTAACAGGCTTTGGGTATCCTTCATTGCCCAATATGGGGAAGGGTGCCCATTGTGCGGCAGCATTACCGGCAAAACACAGCCACAAAACACAAAATAGTAACTTATAAGAGCCCATATATTAAGCGCCAAGGTAAATATATGCCCAATACCCAACAAGTATACGCTTGTAATAATAAAAAAATACTTTAAAAATATTTATTATATTAAAGCAAACACTATAAACCGGTTCATTCTAGTTGCTTAATACATTTTTTTATTACGCCATAGCCTGCTATTGCTTAGTTAGTTAGCTACTTTATTAAGCACAAACATTAAATACGCATATATAATCCTTCCATAAAAAACGAGGTTAAGTCTGGTTTTGCAGCGGCATACTTATTGCAATTAACAATATGTAATAGTTAACCAGGCCTAACCACCCTGCACTTAGGTGCAGCTTATACAGCGCGGCTTTGCTATATCATTAACCCACAAACCCACACACCCATTATGAAAAATAGCGATAAAAAAACTGAATTACAGCAACCCGAATACCGTCTTTCCGGGGCTTACCTGGCCAATAAGGAAGTAGAAAAAGCTAAAACAAAATCCGAAAAACAAAAAGCAAAAGGGAAGGGCCGCAAAAAAGAGTCACTAATAACATTCATGCCCGACCCTGTTTTATCGGCCCATACACCTACCAGCCTGGTGGCGGCTTTTAATGCCCTGCCACTTATAAAAAAACTACCCCCTGTGGCGATTATGTTACAAGTGTATAACAAAACACTTGATAAATTACTGGAGGGCGTACAAATACACGACTTTAACTGGCGCTATACTTACGTAAACAACACATTAGCAAAACAAAGCCCGTATACGCGGCAACAAATGTTGGGGCACACTATTATGGAGCTTTACCCGGGTATAGAGCAAACCGAAATGTTTAAAGCTATGCAGCGTTGCATGGTGCAGCGAACCAGTGAACAGGTAGAAAGCGAATTTGTTTTTCCCAATGGAACAAAAGTGTATTATGAAATGAGTATGCAACCCGTTGCTGAAGGCATTTTAGTATTAACTATAGACAGAACGGAGCAGCAAAAAGCCCGCGAAATGAAAGAGCGGTTGCAATACGACCGGCAAAATTTTATGGCCCTTATTAATAATACTACCGACTATATGTGGAGCGTAGACCGCGGGTATAAGCTTATCAGCTTTAATCAGCCCTTAGAAAACATGCTTAAGTTGCAGCATGGTAATAGGATGCTTAAGGGGGCCAATATGCTAAACTTTGCCCCTACCCCCGGCCAGGCCGCACGCTATAAAGATTGCTATCAAAGGTGTTTTAACGGCAACTCTTTTACCGATGTTGAATACATAGAACGGGATCAAACGTGGGTAGAAATTTCGTACTACCCCATTCGCGACGGGCTTGATGTGATAGGTGTAGCCTGCCATGCACACGATATTACCGAAAGCAAAAAAGCCATAACCACCATACGCAAATTGAATGAGCATACCACGGTGGCCAACAAACAGCTTTTAGCCATATTAAATGCCCTGCCAGCCAATATTGGCTTATTAGATCAGGCCGGCACTATTATAAACGTTAACCAGGCCTGGAAACTATTTTCGGCGCACACCAATTTGGTTGGCGAAAATTATAACACCGTATGCGGGTTTGCTACCGGTGCCGGGGCAGAAGATGCAGCCGCTATGGCAGAAGGCGTGCGCATGTTACTATACGGCCACTTACAAGAATTTGCCCTGGAGTATCCCTGCCACTTACCACACGAAAAACGATGGTTCAGGCTAGAGGTTCGCCCGCTTGATAACGGCATGGAAACCGGGGCCGTAGTAATGCACATAAATATTACCCAACGCAAAATAGCCGAAGAAGAGATCATTGAAATGAATAATGAATTAGAAAACCGCGTAATACACCGCACCCGTGCGTTAATGGATGCCAACACCTCGCTGGAGGCTTTCTCTTATTCGGTATCGCACGATTTGCGTTCGCCTGTAAGGTCTATAATGGGTTTTAGTAAATTAATTTTGAAAGAATATGGCCATACTATGTGCGACGACCAAAAAAGTTTATTTAACCATATTGAAAACGGCGGCCGCCGTATGAACTCCATTATAGACGACTTATTGGTATTATGCAAAAGCGGCTCAAGCAATTTAAATATTATTCCGGTTAACCTTACCACGTTGTTTAATAACGTATGGGAAAATATTTTGCTAAGTAACCGGCATAATGCCACACTCGAGCTACCTCAATTGCCCGATGTGCATGCCGATAGCAGCATGCTGCAACAGGTATTGGTAAACCTGCTAAGCAACGCCATAAAATACTCGGGTAAAAAAGAAAACCCGCAAATTACGGTGGGGTATTCGCAAACGGTAGAAGATATTGCCGTTTGGGTAAAAGATAACGGAGCCGGCTTTGATATGCAGTTTTACGACCGCCTGTTTGGCGCTTTTCAGCGCCTGCATGGGTTTAGCGAGTTTGAAGGCACCGGTGTGGGCCTTGCCCTTGTAAAACGGATAATAGAGCGCCATGGTGGTGAGGTATGGGCCGAAGGCGTTGAAAATGAAGGTGCCACTTTTTACTTTAAGCTTCCGCTTAAACCTGCGCCTCCATCTTCGGGGTGTTAACGCGCCTGTTAAGGCTTATAAAACAAGTTTTTCCGGCCCCGCTCTAAAACATAAAAATCATGCCCCTGCTTTTGCGCGAAAAATTATTTTCGCGCCAGCTTAAACCACACAAAAATGAAAACTGTAGAGAACTTCAACTTTGCCGGCAAACGCGCCTTAGTGCGGGTAGATTTTAATATCCCTTTAGATAAACAATACAACATTACCGACGATAGCCGCATACAAGGCGCTGTGCCCACCATAAAAAAAATACTGAACGATGGCGGCAGCGTAGTGCTAATGAGCCACCTGGGCCGTCCGCTTAAAAAGCTGAAAGAAGATGGCACCGTGGATTTTGCCAAGCACACCCTAAAGCATGCCCTTAAACGCACCAGCGAGTTATTGGGTGTAGAGGTAAAGTTTGCCACCGACTGCGTAAGCCCCGAGGCCTTTGCTGCCTCTGCCGCCCTTAAGCCCGGCGAAGTGTTGTTGTTAGAGAACCTGCGTTTTTATAAAGAAGAAGAAAAAGGCGATGCTGCCTTTGCCGAAAAGCTATCTAAGCACGGCGATGTGTATGTAAACGATGCTTTTGGCACCGCCCACCGCGCCCACGCCAGCACTACCATAGTGGCCAACTACTATACACCCGAAAACAAAATGTTTGGCTACCTGATGGCTAACGAAGTTGCCAGCGCCGAAAAAGTATTAAAAAGCAACGACCGCCCTTTTACTGCCATACTAGGTGGTGCTAAGGTGAGCGACAAAATTTTGATTATTGAAAACCTGCTCGATAAGGCCAACAACATTATAATAGGCGGTGGCATGGCTTACACTTTTTTCAAAGCACAGGGCGGCCAAATAGGCACCTCGCTTTGCGAAGACGATAAGCTGGACCTTGCACTGGAATTGATTGAAAAAGCCAAGGCCAAGAACGTAAACCTGCTGCTACCGGTTGATAGTTTGCTGGGCGATAAGTTTGATGCCAACGCCAACACGCAAACCACCGCCAGCAACCAAATACCCGATGGCTGGATGGGCCTCGATATTTCTACCCAAGCCATTAAAGATTTTAGCGAGGTTATACTCGAAATGGAGAAGTTCCAAAACGGAACCAAGGCCATTGCCGAAGCCGTAGCCAAAGCAACAGCTGGTGGCGCCTTTAGCCTGGTAGGTGGCGGCGACAGCGTAGCTGCTGTGCACAAATTTAACCTGGCCGATAAAGTTAGCTACGTAAGCACCGGCGGCGGCGCCATGCTGGAGTACTTTGAGGGCAAAGAGTTGCCGGGTATTAAAGCCATTGCAGGGTAGTTAAACAACTAATACATTTTTGGGGGCTTTACTGTACCGCCCCGCTCTTAAGTGTGCGTCCCTCGGGCCTGCGTGCTATGGTGCTTTACGCCTAAGCAATAAACCACCCCACCCTTCGGGCGCTCACAATACAGACCACCCCGTCGCGACCAAAGCGTCGGGACACCCCTCCTCGATTGATGAGGGGATAATAACAGCCAACAGCCTTAGTGCTAATATCAAGAGCGAGGCTATCCCCTCCTTGTCCCGCCACCGCGGGACGCGTTCAAGGAGGGGTCTCGACCGAAGGTCGAGGGGGTGGTCTTTAATTTCCCCCGGTATCATGGTATCATCCTCTCGTGGAGGTTGACACCATGACACTTGTAGAAATAAGAAAGCACAGCCCCTGCAAAGCTATAATCGCTTGTTCGCAGGGGCTACTTTTCTGTTCAAGCCATCAATCAGCAAAGTAAGTTGCCACACATGATTCATGTCGGCGTGTGCATCATGCGCATGCATTTGAAACTGATTAAAGTAACCTGTTTCAACTGCAATATTATTTGTAATGCCATAGCCCAAACCCAGAAACACACGATTCTGATCGAAGAATTTATACCCCGTTACCTTACTACCCATATTGGCAAAAACCTCATCAAAAGCAATAAGGTAAATGCTGTTTTTATCGTACAAACTATGGAACAACAGGTACTGATACTTAAACTCATACCTAAGCCGCCCTACGGTTTCAAAAACACCCTGTTGGTCGCGCATCTCACGCAACTCGGGCCTTAAGCGGTTAAGTATTAAATGCTTTCGCACCGGTGTGTAGTAATTAACCTGTATAGCCGCACGTATTTCGGGGTACTCGCGCGCCCCAACTACCGGCACTGCAAAATTATACCAAAGACCCACGAAGGTAGATATACGCCAATTCTTTACCGGAGTGTAATGTAGCCACGGCCGTATAGTAAGTTGCGAATTATTTTCGAAGAGGTTGTGCTCTTCATAGGCACTTTGTCGCGAATATTGAAGATCGAACTGCCATTTAAACTTTTTAGAAATACGTCCGGCCAAATCCACTTCGCCCCAAAACTGCCCCGTATTATTTACAGGTTTATTTTGTGCCTGTAAGTGTGTTGTAAACGCAGGGCTTAACATAAAAATTAAGGCCGCGCACCTAACAATAAAAAGCTGCACTCCACTTTTCATAAGGCCGTACCGGTACTTTTAACCAACAACATGCGCACGCCCAGCCCTATTAGTATTACTGCAAATACCCGCTTAAGTATATAATCGGGCAGCGCTAAGGCCAATTTGCCGCCCAAATAGCCGCCCACTAAAAAACCAACACAAATAAACGCTGCCGATTTTACATCTACATACCCCTTCTGGTAATACGTTAGCGCACCTAATATACCTATGGGTGGTACCAGTAAGGCTAAGGTGGTACCCTGTGCATTATGCTGACTAAATCCAAATAATAAAACCAGCGCCGGAACAATAATTACTCCCCCGCCAATTCCCACCAACCCGCTAAAATAACCTGCTACCATTCCAAGCAGCATTAAGTTTATAATCAACAACCAATTCATATAGTTTCGTTTATTTTAAATAAATAATTACACCCGCAGGCCAATGGTCCGCATCTTCCGTTACACCTTTTTTAAGGTATAGCCAAAAGCATTTAATGGCTGCTTTTACAGCCATCACAAAAAAAAGTAGGTAGTAATTTTTTAAATACGGAACACCTGTATCAACCGGTATAGCCGCCAGGCAGGCGCAAGACGGGAAAAGCTTTTACCAAACAACCTGGTAAGTGGTGCACAAAAATCTTTATTACAGTTTAGCAGGGCAACAACTGCCTCGGGCTCTGTCTGTTGCTCTGCATAGCTATCCTCATTGTTTTCGTACTTTAGTAGCTGCGCATACTCTATAAGCCCTTTTACGGGCATTTTGCGCGAATGACTGTGACTGCAAATACTTATACCGGCAATATTGGCATTAGCCGACTGCAGCATCAGGCTCTCAAAAAAAAGCAGATGTAATAAATATACACCAGCCATTAACCACGGTTGCAAATAAGTATGCCGCATAGCAAGGGCAAAACTATCAATCATTTTAGCAATGGTCAAAATTTGTAAAAGCTTAACCAACGCTATTTTTAATTTTTTACAAACACCGGATTAACATCCCATTTCCCCGGCATCATGTTTACATACGTTGTGGTACTTACACCAGTTAGCCGGCCAATATTAAAAATGCATTCAAAACGCAACACCTTTATTACACATACAAATAAATAACAATACAAAATAGAACGGTTCTATGGTTAACATCGCCGAAATACTTATTTACTAATCAGCTACTTGTAAAATTAAAAAGCGAAAAGTGTTAACCTTGGTTAACCATAGAACGGAGCCGATATTTAGCTTAACATCTACTGCATATCATGAGCGCCAGTCATCCAATGAACCTTATCAGACAATGCTGGCTATTTTAAATTATTGAAGACCCTATTAATTTAAAAAGTCATCGGATGACTCAACCATTACAAAGCATCATGATCAAACGAGCCTATTTGCCAGTTGTGCGGAGCTTTGTATTTATCGAGTTGCTGTTGTGGGGCGTAAAAAATAAAGGGCACCTTTTCGCTTAGGGGGCCTTTATTAAACGGGTTGGCAATAAAGCCCGCTTGCTTTAAGGCAGTAGCATAAGCCGAACCTTGCTGCACAAACGAGATAATGCCTTTGTAGCTGCTGCCTGGCAGCTTGTTTTTTAGCTCGCGCAGCAGGGCTTTACCCTCGGCCTGTGTAGCAAAGTAAAAATCGAACAGCACAATTTTATCGGTAGTAATGTAGTAGCAGATGTAAGAAGTGTAACCGGTAGCCGATTGATAGCCCAACACCTGGTAGTGGTTGGCCGGGTTAGCGATGCGCCAGGTAAAGTTGCGCAGCGTTTTATGCGAGTGTATGGTAGCACCGGCATTGCTTTTAAGCAAAAGCGCCTCTATAGGTTTATAATCGGTAAGTTGTTTTACGCGGGTATCGGGCGTGCGTTTAAACAATGCAAACTGCCTTGGGTAGAAATAGTAGCGCACATCGAAAATATGCAGCCAGCCAAATTTTAAAAAGCCGGGGGTGCTTTGTCCGCCGCCAAAACCAATTACAAATAGCTTATCGTTTTGCTTTAAATAATCGTAGCAATGCAAAGCCAGTTTTTGAAACAAGCCCTTGCGCCGGTGGCGGCTGTGGGTCATGGTATCGCAGCTTTGGTAAATGGTGGTTTCCTTTCCTTCAATGCTATACAGCTCGGGTATTACACCATAGTACGCAGCTACTTCGCCATTAGCGGCCTCGGCTATAAAGCCAACTACAAAGCCTGCGGGGTTATCTACAAACTTCCATTTAAAGTAAGCCACATCAAAGTTTAGCCCAAAGCAATCCTGCATTAAGGGTATAAGCAGGTGAAACTCGTTTTCGTTTAGCTTTCTGATACTGTAATCACTCATATCCACTTCTGCGGTTTATCGTTTTTTGCGGCCTGTTAAAACTTTTATATCCTCTAAGGTATTAGAAATTCGCAACCGCGTTTTCCACCACGGTTCGTTATACAACTCTATACGCGGTATTTCAAACAAATCATCTTTAGCGGGATTGTAAATATCCTGCTTAGTGGCAAGCCCTATTTTATAACCCACCTCTTTGCTAAGCCGTTTGGTAGCAGGGTTAAAACTGCCTACGGGGTAAGATATAGTGAGCGGAAAATGCCCCAGCCGTTGCTGTATAGTTTGCGCCGATTGCAATAGCTCCTGCTTCACTTCGGCCTCGTCGCCCATGGTGCCCAACATGCAATGCGTAACAGCGTGCGAGCCTATATAATGCCCGGCGCTTTGCAGTTGCTTAACCTCGTTCCAATCCATCATTAGCGTAGGCAGCTCTGCATCGTTATAAGCATTATCTACCGTAGTTAATACCTGGTTGCGCTGATGGTGGGGCAGCTTTTTTAAAAAGGGTTTTAAGCGGTTAACAAAAGCAATGCGCTCTTCGGCGCTGTTTAGTTTTGTAACCTTTAAATCGTCGGGCAAAAATGAGAAGGTTAAATCAATAGTCTGTTGTTGCGTATGCTGAAACCGGTGCTCGAGGATGTGAGTCCAGGTAGGTATGTTTTTATCAATGCAATCGGTAACTATATAAAACGATGCCTTGCAGTTGTACTTTTGCAAAATGGGGGCGGCATACTCCAGGTTATCTTTATACCCATCATCAAACATAATAGTGGCATAGCCACTTCCATTTTTCAAATCCTCCGAAAGGGCCAGCTCTTCAATTAAAACTACCTTATACTTTTGCGCTATAAACTTTACGCACCGGTCGAAGAGGGCCACATCCATAGGGTCCCAAAGGCGGTCGCGCACAGGGTTAACACGGTGAAACAAAAAATTGCGGACTACGGCCATTTACCTATACTTTAATTTATACCTCAATAAAACGACAATTACACTCAGAAAGCATGTCAGTCTGAGCAAAGTCGAAGACAAGTGCTTTAGCCTGCGCAAATGACGCACTTCGACTACGCTCAGTGTGACATTTGCTTTGTTTGGTAATTTTAGTTCTCATTAAACAATCTCATACTTCTCTGCTTCAAACTTTTTGGTGCGCTGCATAAACGTAAAGGTGAAGCCCGGCCAAAGAGTAACGTTTTTCCCGTTCTTTAATTGGTACCAGCTGTGGCAGCCGCCCTTTTGCCACACCGTAGTTGCCAGGCGCTGTTGTATTTGCTCATTAAACTCGCGCTGCACTGCAGGTTTTAAATCGATAAACTTAGCGTTGTGTTGCTTAATAGCCTTCAGACTTTCCATTATCAGGTGCACCTGGGCCTCTATCATCAATATCATGCTGCTATGGCCAAGGCCGGTGTTGGGCCCCACCACCAAAAACATGTTGGGAAAGCCCGATACCGTAGTGCCCAGGTAAGCCTCAGCCCCATCGCGCCAGGCCTCGTTTAGATCCAGCCCGTTGCGGCCTTTAACCGTAAAGCGGCTAACCTCCTCAGCCGCCTTAAAACCGGTGGCAATAACTATAGCATCTACATTATGCTGGCGGCCATTGGCGGTAAGCACACCGGTAGCATTTATTTGCTGTATACCATCGGTAACTACCTCTACATTTTTGCGCACCAGCGCCGGGTAATAATCGTTGCTTATTAATACACGCTTACAGCCCATTACATACGTGGGGGTTAGTTTGGCCCGCAGTTGCTCATCGGCCACACTTTGCTTTAAAAAGCGCAGGGCCATGTTGCTGGCCAGTTTAAGCAGGCCGGGAAACTTTACAAAGCCCAGGGCCATACCCTCGTGCTGCCAATACAGGCGGCGGCGATGCAAGGCCCTTGTAAAAGGCAGGTTAGCGTAAAGCCAGCGGCGCAGAGATGATATTTCTCCATCGGGTTTAGGCAGTATCCACGGCGGCGTGCGCTGAAAAAGCTTCAACCGGGCCACAATTGGCGCAATGGCGGGCACTATTTGAATGGCGCTGGCGCCGGTGCCTATTACGGCCACGGTTTTACCTGTTAAATCAACGCTGTTATCCCACTTGGCCGAGTGGAACATGGTGCCTTTAAAAGTGTCGAGCCCCTTAATATCGGGATACATGGGCTGGCTAAGTCCGCCGGTGCACGAAATAATGGCCCGGCCCTTAAATTCCTCGCCGGTAGTAGTAGTAACCAACCAAATACCTTCGGCCTCGTTAAAAACAGCGCTTGCAACCTCTGTATTAAGGCGTATTTGGGTCTTTAGGCTGTATTTTTCGGCGCAATGCTCCATGTAGTTTAAAATCTCCTGTTGGGGGCTAAACTCGCGGCTCCAGTTGGGGTTAGGCTCAAAACTGAATGAATATAGGTGCGATTCTACATCGCAGGCTGCGCCGGGGTAGTGGTTATCGTACCAGGTGCCGCCCAATGCGGCGTTGCGCTCTAAAATTATAAAGTTACTCTCACCCTGCGCTTTTAACTTAATGGCCGCGCAAAGGCCCGCAAAACCAGCCCCAATAATCAGCTGCCCATAGGTGTTGTTCATGGGTATAAAGGTATTAAAATGGGCAAAGGTGAAAAGTGAAAGGTGAAAAGGGGGGAATTGGGAATTAGGGAATTGGAAGATTGGGGGCAGAAAGGGTGTTGACGAAGAAAATTCGTTCAGACCAACATGTTCGAAACAGCGAAGGGTGCAAAAACTGCCAAAAACCCCTACAAAACCGCAAATTTTTAAAGTGGGCAAAAAACTTTTTACAGGTTTGCTTAAATATTTTGGTTCAACCTTTTGTGCTTCGAAAAAAAAATTACTTTTGCGTCCTCTTAAAAAATACGCCGCGTTCGTATAACGGTTAGTACGCCTCCCTTTCACGGAGGTAATAGGGGTTCGATTCCCCTACGCGGTACACTCCTCCAAAAAGCTGAAACTCTTACCTATCAAGGGTTTCAGCTTTTTACCAATGAAAACCACAGCGTTTTTACCTTAAATTTCAATTACATTTTTTCCTTTATTTTCCCTTTTTGGAGCCGAAACCGTCACGAAACTGTCACGCGATAATATGCCTGTAATACTTCGACAAATAGAACGCAAAACAAAAACCACCTTCCAGCTGGATATAAATCACAACGGCATACGAAACCGGGTGAGGCTTCCGGAGTTGTTTTTATACAATAAGCCGGCTAACCCGGTAGAACGGAACCATAACCGCGAGGCCCTTATAATGGCCGAAAAGAAAAGAGCGGATAAGGAGCTGGAGATAATGCAGGATGCAAACGCAATCGATGCGGCCGTGCACCAGGAGGGTAACCTCCTCTCCTATTTCAATGCGTTTGCTGATAATTATAAGCGAACGGATGTGAAAAAGGTAACGGCTATGATTGCCCAGCTGCAAAGCTGCCATGGTGCCGGCCATACCTTCCGCAGCGTAAACGAAAACTTTGTCAGTGATTTTAAAACATGGCTGGAGGGTAAGGTAATGGGTTCAACCGGCAAAGCCTACTTTATAAAGTTCTGCCAGGTATTGCGCAGGGCACATATAGACAAGCTATGCAAATATGATATCGAGAAGTTTAAGAATAAGCGGTTTGATATCGACGAATCAATTCTAAGTAAGGAAACCTTAGAGCCGGAGGAGTTGCAAAAGCTGGCCGGTACCCACTATCAAAACAGCACAGTTAAATACGCTTTTCTGTTTTGCTGTTTTCAGGGTTTCGACTTTGCCGATGTTTTTGCACTTCAATGGAAGCACATCGAGCCCGATGGCATACGTAAGCCCCGCGAAAAAACCAAGACTAAGCGATTAATGCCCATCCACGAAACCACAGCCCAAATACTTGCCCTGATGGATAAAAGCACAGAGTATGTATTCCAAGGCTTGCCATCACGAGCGAAGGGCCATAAGAGTAGCTGGCAGTCTTCCGGGTATAATTTACGAACATGGGTTAAGGCTGCTGATATCGATAAGCATATTACCTGGCACTGTGCCCGGCATACATTCGGAACATTGGCCGAGGGTGATGATAGAGTTGTGGCACAGTTATTAGGCCATAAGGGAACCCGGCAGGTAGCAGTTTACAGAAGAACTAAAGATGCAAAGCTAAAAGCGGCGGTTAATTCAATAAAGCCGGTTAATCTGGGCTAAAATAAATTTATAGCCTTTGCGTTATCTTGGCGTGGGTTAGTTAGTGAGGCGGTTGCAGTGGGTGCAGCCGCCTTTTTTATTGAATTGTTATAAAGATTTGCTCACCCCTCTTTGTAGCTGCCTCAAGAAGCCTCATTAACTTTTCAAACGCAACACGGCTTTCGCCAATTAAATCAGTATACCTGGCATCCCCAACTAAGATACAGCCCTCCGTATCCTCTGGCTTATTGCCCGGATGTATTCGAATGCCGGCAAAGCCTTTTACATCGTTAAGCAATGGTAATAGTTTGCCAAATCGGGAGCTATCAGTAAGCGTTACTTTATATCGGCCATAAGGTATTGCTGTTATGGCAAAAAGCTTTTTGGCTTTAATTGTCAATACATTATCCGCCTGACTAAATCCGCGGTCTTTATCCTCTAATGTCCAGCAAAAGAATTTACCATCAATAAATAATTCCCCTATGGTAGATTTTTCGGTAAAGGTTTTGCGTTTTACAACTAGCTCCATGCTATAAAAAATTAGTGAACGGTAATTGTATTTTGGTGTAGGTCTTCAGGGCCCACCATCCTATACGTAAAAGCAGGTAGAGCAGAATCAAGCCCATTGCATACCCGCCATAATCAACTTTAAACGATTGCCACCAGGTAAGCTGCGCCGGCACGTTTACGGTGTGTATGGCCGTATTATTGGTGTTTACCCGCAGCGTAGTATCTAGTTGCTTAAACACATGGTAAATATTGAGGCTATCGCAGTTGCATTTAAACATAGCGGTTAGCACCTTATTGTTTCGCTCGGTGGTGTATGCAATGTTTGAACGCTGGCCGTTCTTAGTAACCGCTTTAGTTACCTGCACTTCGTTATTAGCATCTGCCTCGAAATACAGCTCCATCTCGGAGCTCTCGGCCGGAACGAACGTGGTATCGTGCAAAATAGTTTCACGCACCTGCAGGAACGTATCAACGGTATGGGTTACAACCGGAGGGTAAAGCTGATTGCACTTATCGCGGGTAACTGTGCAGCTGCTCAATAAAAGAATGGCGACGCCAAAAATGTAAAGCTTTCTCATTGTGGTTGGTTTGGGGTTTCTAAGTCTGGAAAGAACTTAGTTACCCATTTAAGAAATACAGCTATAAGCTGGTAGTTTAAAAAGCCTATACCGGCAGCTCCGGCCATCGCAAACATGGGAGGTATCCATATTGCGCTAAACCGAAGCATAAGAATTGTAATAAGCACGGAGGCATAAAAATAATTAGCCTTATCGCACCAAAGGTATGACCAGCTAAAGGTTGCAGGTGAAACGGGGTTAGCCTCTATTTTCTTTTTAGTGGCACGAACGGCCATTGATAACAAACCACCAATAACTGCAAAGAAGCCGCCCGCAATAACAAATGCCAGGTTACCGGTTCCAAAAATTAGGTATACTAATTCGTTATAGTCTAAAGTCGCTGCCTCCATGAGTTGATTTTATTTAATAAGTAGGTGAAAATTTCTTTACCGGCCATACCGCTAGCCCCTCCCACAGCTCCCCAAAATACAACTGCGCCAAGTTTAACGGCCAACGACATTGCAACATCAAAATGCAGGTAAGCAACCAAGCCGGCAACTAACTCTCCACAAATGATTGATAAGGTTGTACTTCTCATTTTGCCGAATTATTTAGCTGATATAATTATCCAGTTCGCACCATCACTCTTAACCACATAATTTTTATTTTGAATCATACTTAAGGCTCCGCTGGCGTTACCGTCAATAGTTTGTGAGCTTGTAGTGTTAATAGTTATAGTTCCGGCACCGGAATTATTCAATACATACTCCCGGCCAGCGCATCCCACGGCAGTAGGTAAGGTAAGATCAAAAGTACCTGAGGTGCAATTAACCGTATGGTCAGATGCGGTTAAAGTGTATGCTCCTGTTTTAGCTACATAGGCTGTTCCAAAGCTACCGTTTACATAAAACGTGGAAGTAGGCGCAGCGGTAGCTATACCCACAAATCCCGCGCTTGTAATATCAAACCTGGTATTGGCGCCATCAGCTATAAAAAATTCATTAGGAACTCCGTAGCCGCTTTCAGCAGTATTCCCGATACCCATAAAATATGACTTTGTTCCATCGTTGTTTGTAAATATAACTGCACCGTAAGCGTTTGCGCCGTTGCCGTAGTTTCTTATTGTTACCGTTGGCTGACCGGTGGCATTGTTAGACATTAAAGTAACGTCCTTTAAATCACCTATTGGCTTTAGCGTATCACCGTTGTGGTATCCTGTATAGTTAGGCGCTAATACTGTTCCGCATGTAAGAAATCCGTCAGCTCGTAAAGCTCGTTTAAACGCATTAGCGATAACTATTTTTCCCGCGTTGTTTGGGTGTAGGCCGTCTTGGAAATTATAGCCATCTGCTAAGCCGCCTGCGCCATTATCAAGTTCAACGCTGTTATCTGTTATACGCCTGTCATACCTTGTTAGTGCCGTTATCCCGTTGCCTGTGCCTCCTAAAATTGCATTATTTAGCCTATTCCAGTTGGTTACATAGGTAGGAAATCCAACACCTAAAGGAGACATTTTGCATACGTAAATTATAGCTGTCGGGTTGAAGTATCGGAATGTATCTATAAAAGCCTGGTATTTTTGAATAACCGTGGCAAGACTTTGAGCCGTGCAGTTATTTGCATCTTTTACAGTAATGGTATAAGAGCCAGAAGGTTGATTATAAAAATTACCATTCGCCTGATAGCTACCCGAGTTTAACCGGTATTGTAAAGCGCCGGTACCACCGGTAGCATTTACTACTATTCCACCATCTGCATTACCGCAGCTGGAGGTGGTAGATTGAATACTTGTAAAACTAATAGCCTGTGGTTCTGTAATTACAAAAGGCGCCGATGCCCTGCAGCCTAAAGCATCGGTAACGTATACCGAATAAGTACCGGCAGCAAGACCACCAAAATTCGGATTTGAATGGTTGTTATAATCGTTGGTATTGTAAGTATAAGGTGTTGCACCACCAGTACCCACAGCTACTATACTTCCATTATCAGAGCCGTTGCAAGTGCTGTTTACTATGGAAGTGGCTGACACTGCCAATCCAACTGAAATCTGCATTGTTTTTACATCGGAACAGCTACCGTGCCAACCCACCAAATTACTGGTAAGCGTTACAGTATAAACACCTGCTGAAGCGTAAACATGGCTGGGGCTTGTTGCATGCGAAACCGGTGAGCCATCACCAAAATTCCAATCGTAATAAAAATCAGGCCCTGCACCATTGTTAAATGCAATTTTATTAAACATACTATCTTTACTAAAGGTAGATGTATTAGTAAAAGTAATATTACCACCGGTTGCTATGCAACGCGAACTAGCGTTAAACGCCGAAGTGATATAGTTAGTCATTCTGGGAACGAGGTAAAAATCACCGTCGCGACTAAAATCAACCATTGCGCTTGACCAGTTGTTACCGGTAGAAGTGCCGGCTAAAGAAGCCAGGTTTTCTCCATGGCCTTCGCCATTACCGGTATACTGCACGCGAAAAGAAGAACCCCATGGCGAAGCAGAACGCAACTCTACTTCCACGGCAAAATTATGATCAATCATAACTCCACCACCACTAAAGTACACATCCATATAACCTGCTGCGTTATTAAACCACCACCAGGTAGTATTAACTGATTGAATTAAAGACGTAGGCCTGCCGGTATTATCTACATTGTAAACACCTACCTGCAAAGGCACCCCACCTAACAACCCCGGATAATTTCCATATACCCGCACCGAAGAAACTTTTCCCGGCCCGGAGTAATGATAGGTTTGTGCTGCTTTTTCTTCAAACCCTGCAATTAATGCGTAATAGCCTGTATCGGCAGTATTCTTATAACTGACATAGTTATTCAAATCGGCACACGAGGTTTGGGCGTATGCACCTGTACTACTCAGAGCGAGTAACACAATAAATTGTAAAATCCTGTTTTTCATTTAGTGCTTTTTTAATTGTTATTGATTAAATATCGAATGCAAAAATGCTGCGGGCAGCTACGGAAAGCAATGCCACAGAATAGCGTTGATTATGATTAACATCAACTACACCACAGGCAGAAGAGTTACCCCATTTCAAACATCTGCTTCTTAAGATTTTTATAGTATCCGTTTTCAGGATATGATGATGCGTATCATTATTCAATTTGAGCACCCTCATAAAATATGCTCTGCTATGTGTGCACTATTGCTTTAAAATTAAACAACATGAAAAACACAAAACAGATATCCAGCAAGGCGGCAATGGTATTAGCCTTTTTAATCATTCTGCTAACTGCCAACTCGTGCAAAAAGAATAATGACCCCAACGTACTGGGCGGAGAAACCAACATCCCCCTAACACAAAAAGATAGTGTAACCAATGTTTACTTTACCGTTAACGGGGTTAACCTTCCGGGAACCACCTTTAAAGTATTAAGCAACGACAATGGAATGGTAACTTATACAGCTACTGTTGATGCTACCGCTTACCCGGACACTATGATTGCCGACTTAATAACTATACTACCTCAACTTATAAACTATTATAATCCTAAAGATGTAACATGGAGCGTTTCAACATCAGGTATATTAAATGTTCAGTTTAAACTGAAGATAACATCGGAAGGCATGCAGAATTACTTTGTAGACGGAAAGCCATGGACCGTAAAATATGCCGATCCGCAGGGCACTAACTATAGTGTAACGCGGAATAATGGAGAAACCCTAACCGCTACTGTAACCGAAAAAACCGGTGTAGATGATTGGCCTTACAGCTTTTGGATGATTAAAACCAGTAAAGTAGAATACATAGCCCCGGCCAGCGACCCGGTTTTAAGCAAAGTAACTTACCGCGTAAACCATAAATTTGGCTTAGTTTACATTAAAGCCGAAGGAAAAAACGGGAAAGTAATTGAAATAGACCTGGTATCGTTTTTCTTGCTATAATTATTATAATTTGGATGTTATGCTTACACAAGCATAACATCCAATTATAAACAGAAAAAAAACAAAGCCTTGCCAACAACCACTGATAAAACTTTGCAAACCGAAAAGAAAACAACTAACTGGTATGTGATTACCGGCGGGCCGGGTTCGGGTAAAACCACGATGGTTAATTTATTGAAAGCAAGGGGCTATAAAACTACAATTGAAAACGCGAGGCATTATTTCGACATGCAGCGACTAAGCGGCCATACAGTTGAAGAAGTGCGCAAAAACCAGGAAGAGTTTCAACTGCATGTATTAGAAATGCAAATTGAAGTTGAAAAAGAATTACAACCTGATGAGATAGTTTTTTTAGACAGAGCTATACCCGATGCATTAGCATATTATCGTTACTTAAATATAGTTATAGATCCAAAACTTGCAGAAGCCATGTTTAAGATTAACTATAAAAAGATTTTTATACTTGATTGTCTTCCGCTGGTGCATGATTACGCACGCACAGAGGATGAAGAAGCACAAAAGAAAATACAGACTGCTATAATAGATGTATACGAATCGTTACCCTTTCCTATTGTTCGTGTGCCCGTTATGCTACCGCATGAACGGGTAGATTTTATTTTAAAAAACCTGTAACCTCAAATATTGATATCTGCCCTTTTAGGGGGTAATAATTAAAATTTATTTCACCTCCCTAACCAGCAGCTAACTCTCATATTCCGGTATTTCATTAAAATCATCGGCCTCCTTTTCATCAAGTAAAAAATCTTTTATCGCCATCAGCATGGCCTTATTGGAAGTAAACAACTCGCGATTAAAATTTATAGCAATAGTAATATCCAAATCCTCAATTGTGGCTTCAGTTGCTTGTGTATAAAAATTATTCAGCGCAGATGTATAATTACTTTGTATAGAAGTATAAACACTTTTAAGCTTCTCAAACGATACTTTTCCGCTTTGAGAAAAACAAGCATATAAAACTCTATACAAATCTTCAGTCTCTTTCTTATGCCATACGAAAAAATCATATTTTATATCCTTTGAAGATCGTTGCAGGTTATTAATGTTACTTCCAATATCCTTCATACTCTTAACTGCATACATCGCGCTTCTTATAGTTGAAATAAGTTGATTAAGCTCAACAATATCGGTATCTTTCACTTTTGCCCGCAACTGCAAATAAAACGATTGAATTTCGCCCTGCCATTGGCGCATAAATTCATATTTCTCCTCCTGCGTTTTTGAAAGAAACTTCCTGGAAACGTTAATGTCATTAAATACCAAATTATCTTCAATAAAGCTGCTATCAATTTCAAACTGCCGCAAATTAAAGAGCATAGAGTTATATATAAAGTATTCAGTCTCTCTCCGAAAAAGATCCAGAGATGTTTCTGTTTCAGCTATATCTGCATGGCCAATAAATGCCACCAAGGCGGCATCGGTATTTTTAAAAAACTTCTCAAGCAGTTTTGAAAAAGGATTTAATAAAGGCAGAAAAATTGCGATGCTAAACAGATTACTAAGACTGGAAAAAGTAACCAAACCAATAAGCGGGTCCTTTATTTTAAAAAAATCAGTAATTACATGCAGAATAGGCTGAAGCAGGGCAAATGTGAATACGGTTAAAAAAACATTAAAAATAAAATTGCCCAGGGCCACCCTCTTTTTTGAAGCATTACCACCAAAAGCGCTCACTACAATTTTAATAGTAGTGCCGGTTTCGGAACCTAACACTATAGCGGCAGCCGGAGCAAAACCTATAGCACCTGTGTGTAGTGCACTAAGCGTAAGTGCCATTGTAACAGAACTGGATTGCACCAACAGCGTTAATACAAAACCAAGCAACAGGAAAAATGGTAAAGGCAAAAGCGCATATTGCGAAAGATCAAACTCTTTTACCTGCGCCACCATGGCCGTTTTCATAAAGGCAAGCCCTATAAACATAAGCCCAAAACCTAAAAGAAAAAAAGCGATATACTTTACAACCCTGCGGTTACCAAATATGACAAGTAAAATCCCGCCAACAAAAACAGCAGGATAAGCAGCTACTTCAATATTTACCTTAAACCCGAGCGTAGCTACAACCCAACTATCCAGCGTGGTACCCAGGTTGGCACCAAGTATTATAGCAATGGCATTCCTCATAGTAAACACACCTGCACCTACAAAGGCGAGCACCATTAACGATACCATTGAACTGCTTTGAAGCACGCCCGTAACTATGGCACCGCCCGCTACTGCACCAAACCTATTCCTGGTAATACGCTGAAGGAACAGCTTAAAATTTCTGCCCGAAATGTTTTTCAACGAATCCTCAATCAAATGCATGCCAAAAAGAAACAACCCAATACCCGCTAAAAGTTGAAAAACAGAAATAAGAATTGGCATTGCACTAATATACCCAAAGATACTGGACAAACTAACGTTAAAACTCAGATCAAATCAATTAAGATATGTTACGTTATTAAGAGACCTGACATGTTGCACAGGCGATTCATTGCCATACCCTAAAATGATAGCCAGGTTTATCTTTTCATCCCTGGGAATATTCATACTGTCATATAAATCAGTATACTCGATATACTTGGCCATTCCTACAGGGCAGGTATCCAAGCCAAGCGATTTTGCAGCCAACATTATATTTTGTGCACACATACCTATATCCAAAGCAGCCCATTCATTATCGTTAGGCGAGGTAATAAAAATAACTACCGGGGCACCATGAAAGACCATATCTTCTTGCCTGGCAAAATCTGCTTTAGCCGGAAAAGTTAAAGCACCTATAACAGCCTTTGCAATTTTTTTGATGCCTGATTTAAAAATCCCTTTTATTGCGCCTAACCTAATCGCTTTCGAATATTTAGCAATTTGTTCCTTATCGGTAACGATATAGAATTTCCATGGCTGCATATTTATTGCTGACGGAGCCATTCTTCCTGCATCAAGAATTTGTTCAATAATTTTCCTGCCAACGGGTTTATCTTTATACTTCCTTACTGCTCTTCGGTTATAAATAGTAGAAATTGTTGCATTCATACTGTAAAGTTTTAATTACACGATAAATGGGTTGTTAGTTCCTTTTCTCCCATCGCATTTGAATACAAAGTTCTCTCTTTTTAAAAGAGTTTTTGCTGACAGCAATCAGGCATCTATTGATACTAATCATCCAATCACACAGCATAGATCATCTTTTATTGCTCCTGCCAAACACAACTTTGCAACAAAAGCAATCAATCTATGCAACCTTCTTTTAAACAACGTGTTGTTACAGCTCCATCAATGGTTTATGGCCTGGGCTTAATAGGTGCAGCCATTTATTTTATACAACATGCGGTAGGTTTTTGGATGGGAGTATTAGGGTTTTTAAAGGCCCTGGTGTGGCCGGTATTTGTGGTGTACAAGCTGCTGGAGTTTTTAAAGTTTTAACTGGCTTTGTTATAACAAACTTATTATAAAGCCATGAAAATGCCCTTTACTACCGAGCAATTCTTTGATTTATTTAGAAGCTATAATGAAGCTGTTTTTCCGCTACAAATTGTATTCTATTCGCTGGGCATTCTATTTGCGGCTTTAACTTTTATACGAAAGCCCTGGATAAATATTACTATTAGCGCAGGCTTGTCTCTCCTTTGGTTTTGGATGGCTTTGGTATACCATTTACTGTTTTTTTCTACCATCAATAAAGCAGCGTATGCATTTGGGCTTGCATTCATTATCCAGGCATTGCTTTTGGCATGGTACGGTCTTATCCGCAAAAAATTGAATTTTGGAATGCACTGGAACATATATACAATTATCGGTTGGATTTTGGTTGGATTTGCATTGGTAGTGTATCCCATAATTGGTTATGCTCTGGGCCACAGGTACCCCATGGCGCCAACATTTGGTCTGCCGTGCCCTACTACCATATTTACGTTTGGTATGCTGCTATTATTGAATCGGAAATGCCCGGTAATTTTATTGGTAATTCCTTTTCTATGGTCTGTAATTGGAGTGGGTGCCGCCATTGCAATGGGAGTTTATGAAGATGCGGGCTTGCTGGTATTGGGCCTTACCGCCGTTACATTAATTTTAAAGCATAATAGAAAACTGCAAATAGCATTATGATACCGGCTACACTTCGGTTTATAAAGGTAATACACACCCTTATCTGGCTATTTTTTAATGTAGTGATCTTTTACCTTCTATATGCTGTAATTACGAACAAAATTGATGCGTGGGTATGGGTATGTATTGGTCTGGTGGTTGCCGAAGGGGTAGTGCTACTCGTTTTTGCAAACATGTGCCCCTTAACTGTTGTTGCCCGTAAATATTCAGGGTCGCTAAAAAGTAATTTCGATATCTATTTGCCGGAGTGGCTGGCAAAATACAACAAACAGATTTACACAACTATATTCCTGGTATGCATAGCTATACTTATCTATCGCTTAACCTCAGGTTGATTTATCACACACTAAACATATAATTATGAAAGGATTTAAAACTACCATTGAAAAAGATACGCTTCACAATTCTAATTTCCGCAAGGTATTATATACCTCAAAACACAGCCAGTTAGTTCTTATGTGCCTTAAACCCGGCGAAGAGATTGGAGATGAAATTCATCGGGATAATGATCAGTTTTTTCGTTTCGAATTGGGTTTTGGCAAATGTATTATAGATGGAAACGAATATGCCGTTAAAGAGGGCGATGCCGTAATTATTCCGGCAGGCGCACGGCATAACATTATTAATACCGACCCTAAAAGTGAGCTAAAAATGTATACCATCTATTCACCTGCGCATCATAAAGATGGAATTGTGCGGACAACAAAAAAAGAAGCGGCGCTGCACGAAGAAGAATTTGATGGAATAACTACTGAGTAAGTTTTTCCGTTCAGATAGCAGGGCTATAAATAAAGAGTTACTACATCAACATTGAAAATGCAAAGACATACGACTTAACTCTTTTCTAAGTCGAAAAACTTTTTCACCTCTGCAATCATCTGATTTTCGGTAAGATGATCGGCCGGTTTTACAGTTATACTTTTGGCCTCGAATTGCTTATTTAGTTTTAAATAATTATAAAGTTCCTCCTTTGCTTTTGTGGAACCGAAAAGCAAAATATTGTCATAATTTTTCAATCGATCCGAAAGTATCTTGTAATACTCTTGCATTAATTGTTGATCGCGGTTGTGCCGGTGATTTTCGTTATTGCCGGAGCGATAATTGCCAAGTTTAGTTGCTGATCCCGATTCACCTTTAAACCGCACTTGCTCCTCTTGCGCCGAATAAACTGTTTCCACTACCGGAAATCCTTTTGCAAAATCGATAAAGTGGGCCTGGGAGTGATCCATCCAAACACCCACCGGCTTGTTCGTTTTATTGTTTCTCATTTATAAGTTTTGATTATTAATAATTATCTTTTTTCGAACCGACCTGTTTTTTCTTTCAACCTGATTCGATAAACAACCGCTTTTATGCCGTGGGTATCCTTACTATGCGTTTCCACCAGGCCATGCGTAGGCTGACTTGTCTCACTGCTCATTAACGGCATTAGCCGGTTTATTAGTTTTTTCATGGCAACTGTAGCCTCCTCTCCTCGCAATTGTTCAAATGTTCCCCAAGTAATTACACTTTGCCAATTAGCCATATTTTGCATTACATCCACTTCAAAACAGCACTCCGGATTTTTTTGCAGCATTTCTGTTTTCATTCCTTGCGCGGTATGGCCTATTATAAAGCCATTGTCGTACACATAAGTTACCGGTACTACATAAATTTTACCATCGGCATAGCACCCTATACGCCCCACCACATTAGCGGCCAATACACTTTCAATTTGTTCAGCATTTAATTTCCCCAGCATAGTTTTAGTTTTATTGTGCTACCCAACCGCCATCAATTACAAGTGCATGACCCGTAATAAGCGATGCCGCATCCGAACACAAGTGAATAATTGAATCAGCAATTTCTTCAGGCCTTCCTAATCGTTTCATAGGCACTGCCGCAGTATAAGCCTGCTCTATTTGAACATCACCAGTAAAGGCCCGTTCCAGCATAGGGGTTTTTATCAAGCCAGGGCAAACCGCATTTACGCGAATACCTGTTTGAGCATTTTCCAAAGCCGCCACTTTAGTTAGTCCAATTACCGCATGCTTTGAAGCAACATAAGCCACTGAATTTTGAAAACCAATAACCCCGGCAATAGAAGAAGTATTTACTATAGCGCCTTTGCCTTGCTTAAGCATTTGCGGAATTTCATACTTCATACAAAGCCATACGCCCTTTACATTCACATCCATTGTTTTTTGCCACTCAACTTCAGTTAAACTATGCAGTGGCTTTTGCACTCCTTCTGTACCCGCATTGTTTACAGCAAAATCCAGCCGCCCATATACGTCAATGGTTTTTTGAATCATTGTTCTCACATCCATTTCTTTCGAAACATCGCACTTAATATAAATGGCATCGCCCCCTGCCTTTTTTATTTCAGCAGCAAGTTTCTTTCCATCCTGTGCATCGGCAACTACTACTTTAGCTCCGCCCTGCGCAAATTCGATTACAGTAGCGCGGCCAATACCCGACGCACCACCGGTTACCAGAGCAACTTTGTTTTTAAATATTTTTTCCATAGTGTTAAACGTTATGGCAGTTAATAGTTTGGTTTTCGGGTAAACGGCTCTCTTCCGCCTTCACCATATTTTCAATTCCTTTAAGCAGCGCATCCGGATTGTAGGATATACTATCAATACCATGCGCTACCAAAAATCCCGCAAAAGCCGGAAAATCGCTGGGTGCCTGTCCGCATAAACCAATTTTAGCGCCAGCGCTATGGGCATCGCGAATAACATTTGATATCATAATCTTTACCGCTTCATTATTCTCATTAAACAGGTCGCTTATTATAGCCGAATCGCGGTCCAACCCCAGGGTAAGCTGCGTTAAATCATTCGAGCCAATTGAAAAACCATCAAACACTTCGGCAAACTCTTTTGCTAAAATTACATTGCTTGGAATTTCGGCCATAACGTAAATTTCGAGTCCGTTCTCACCGCGTACTAATCCGTAATCACTCATTAGGCTTACAACCTTCTTCCCTTCTTCCACTGTGCGGCAAAATGGTATCATCAACTTTACATTCGTTAAATCCATCTCATCGCGCACTCTTTTCATCGCTTCACATTCCAACCGAAACCCTTCGCGATAACGCTCATTATAGTATCTCGATGCCCCTCTGAATCCTATCATTGGGTTTTCTTCTTTGGGCTCAAAACTTTGCCCGCCTATAAGATTGGCATACTCATTTGTTTTAAAATCGCTCATGCGCACAATTACATCTTTGGGGTAAAAGGCAGCTGCTATGGTACTTACCGCCTGCGAAAGTTTATCTACAAAATATTCCTCTTTATTGGAATATTGGCACGTAATAGATTCTATTTCCTGCCTTACCTTTTTATCTGTTAAAGCATCAAATTTTACCAAAGCCATAGGATGGATACGAATGGCACTATTAATTATAAACTCCAACCGCATTAAACCAATACCACGGTTTGGGTAAAACGAATACTTAAACGCCTTATCCGGATCACCTAAAATTAGCATAGGTGCCGTTTCGGGCATTTTTACATCTCGAAAATTTATTTGCCTCTCTTGCCAGGTTAAAAGGCCATCATACACAACTCCATTTTTTCCCTGTGCACACGAAACCGTAACCGGATCGCCATCTTTTATTTTTTGGGTAGCGTCCAGAGTTCCCACTATTGCATTCGCCCCCATTTCACGCGCTACTATTGCAGCGTGGCTTGTTCTTCCGCCTTTATTTGTTATAATGGCCGAAGCCTTTTTTAAAATAGGGTCCCAGTCAGGATTTGTAATGTCTGTAACTAAAACTTCACCCGGCTGCAAACGGCCCGCTTCTGCCGGCGAGTTAATAATACGGGCAATACCTGATGAAACTTTCGAACCGATAGCGCTACCCTGCACCAACACCTTGCCTTTATCCTGCATCAGGTATTCCTTAATTACATAAGGGTCTTTTTTAGAATGGACAGTTTCCGGCCTTGCCTGCAGAATAAAAATCTGTCCGCTGTTACCATCCTTAGCCCACTCAATATCCATCGGACATTTGTAGTGATTTTCTATTGCCACACACCATGCCGCAAGTTTTTCTATTTCCAAATCGCTTAAAACTAATTGGGCACGTTTATCTGGCGATGTATCGGTGTTGAGCAGTTTTGTTTCCCCCCCACCATAAATCATTGTTTTTGTTTTGGTGCCGCATTTTTTAGAAAGTATGCTGTACTTGCCAAGCTCAAGGTTTCGCTTAAAAACAATAAACTCATCCGGATTTACATTTCCCTGCACTATGTTTTCGCCTAAACCCCAACAGCCCGAAATAGCAATAACATCTCTAAAACCAGATTCAGGTTCCAGCGTAAAACCAATACCGCAGCAAGCCAGATCTGAACGAACCATCAATTGCACACCGGCAGATAGCGCTACCTTAAAATGATCGAAACCATTATCGTAGCGATATTTAATTGCCCGGTTATTAAATAATGAAACGTAGCAACATTTAACGGCTTCAATTACTTCTATAGCGCCTTTACGGTTCAAAAAAGAATCGTGTTGGCCGGCAAAACTTGCTGTGGGCAGGTCTTCGGCAGTAGCACTGCTACGCACCGCCACATCTAACTCTCCTCCATATTTGCTGCACAGTGCATTGTAGGCAGTTTCAATTTCAGCTATAACTTTTAAAGGCATTTTTGCCTGCTCCAACAGTTGCCTGGCTTCATTTCCTATTTGCACCAGGTTGTTGAAATTATTTATGTCCAATTTTGCCAATAACTCCCTTAATGGCTGCAGCAAATTATTCTCGGATATAAATAAGTGATAAGCTTCGGCCGTTGTTGCAAATCCATCGGGAACCACAATGCCATAAGAGGAAAGTTGATTAAACATTTCTCCTAAAGAAGCATTCTTACCACCTACATTGGGTAAATCTTTCAGCGATAATTGGGAGAATGGAATTATATACATAATTTACGTTTGATTGCGCCCGCAAAAGGGAAAAGTAGCATTGCTATTTTTTTAAAAATGCCGAATACATCCATACTAATTTTTCCTGCGCTCTTATATATTCACTCATTAAAGCATTTGTTCCTTCATCCCCGGCTTCAGCGGATAACGATAATAGTTCCCGTTGCAGCGTAATAATTATTTTAAAGGAGTTTAGAATATCTTCAACTGCTTTAACACCGTTTGATTCATGTTTACTTTCCTTAATATCTGAACTTTTTTTATAATCAGAGTAGCGATGGCTTGGGGAATGGCCAAGAGTAAGTATGCGCTCCGCTATCTCATCAATATTTAACTGAAGCTGGTTATAAAGTTCCTCGAACTTAATATGCAACTCAAAAAATTTATCTCCCTTTATGTTCCAATGGTACCCCCGCGTATTTTGATAAAAGATGGAATAATTCGCCAGCAGCTTATCTAATTTTTGAGCCAGACTTTTACTCTTATCAGCATAAAGTCCTATCGCGTTTATATCTTTCATAAATCGTTCTTTTAACTCTACAAAAGTGCATGTCTCAACCAGAATTAGATATGAGGGTTGTTCTACTCACTAATGATCTTGGTCAACCATATGCGGACAAGACCGAAGGGACCTTTGAGTTGCAGAAAAAATGAACATTCTCATCGATACCGTTGAGCGCGCTCATTGCGTTCTGAAAGCCTATTGCATGTATTTGCGGTATAAAATAAACCGGATGAAAAAAATTGTTTTCTGTTTACTAAGCTTATGCTTCTTTTACCAAACTTGCTACAGCAACGATGAAAAAGAAACGTTCCAACAATTACTGAACGAGGATAGCGCCGATGTTAGCTTAATTGCCGCTTATCCTGCAAAGGTAAGAAGTGCCGTGTTTGAAGTATGCACCCAACCCCAGGGAATTGCAACCATAGCTAACGTTCAAAAAGAGTCTCAGGCAAAATTTCGCTCTCTTCTTTCGTCTTATTCAAAAGATGAACAGCAAAAAATATGGAACCTTACCCGTTATAGCGGCCTCATCAGCAAATTAGTAAACGCCACACAGTTATCGAAACAGGAACTTGAGGATTTACTAAAAGATTATCCAAAGGAGGTACAGGAAACAGGAATAAACTATGCCCTCCATCATTTTGAATTATTAAAAACCATTGCAGGGCTTGATACGCGCTTTACTCTTCTGTTCAAAGATGCGATTAAAACGTATTCGCCTGTTAGCCAAACCGCCTTTAGCGAATTATTAGGCACCCCTGAATTAATAAGTATGCTAAATAACAATATGCGCATGGCTGTAAATTTGGGGGTTATTTACCAGAAGAACCCGGATTATGTAAAAGAGCAGTTTGATGCAATAAACCTGCAACAGGCGCAACAAAAAGCTATCGATTTGGAGGAATGGAAACAAAAAATGAAAGACGATCCGGAAGCTGAAAAAGAACTACAACAATCAACGAAGGAATATGCAGATGAGGTTGGATATAGCGCAAGCGACTATTACGAAACCGATCCGGCAATTATTAATAATTATGTTATGGTGCCCTATCCATACTGGTGCGGTTACCCTTCGTGGTACGAGTATGAATGGTGGTATCCTTATCCTTACTGGTACCATTGGGGTTTTACTTATTGGCATGGCCAGGTTTTCTGGCATTCGCCGCCATCGTGGTTTTTTGTGCATTGGCATTTTCATCGTCACCCTCACTTTCACCGTTATCCGCACATCACCAATATATATTTTAGCTATTACTATGGGCACCACAGATTAGAAGTAAGAGCATCGGAAACATTACACCGTTGGTATGAAGAAAACAACCAGGTTCTGCCTAAAGATTTTAACAGCAATGATAAAAACCGGGTTGAAGTAATAAGAGATTTTGGTAAGCTGGAAGAAGATTATCATAAGGAAAACATTACAGGCACAGGCAATTTAAACCGGTATGATTTTCTTACAAAAAATGCAGATAAATATCCTGCTTTAAAGCAACCCTTACCACAACAACCGACCCCTGCAGATAAAAAACATTTGAACGTGAAAGACCACCCGGTGCAGCCAGTACAGGAAAGACCCGTTTATAAGCAGACACCAGACAACCCTATATTGAAACCTAAGGCCCCTGAAAGACAACAACATTATCCTACAAACCGGAATATACAGCCAGCACCTATATATCAGCCAACACAGAAAGTTCAGCCAAAACCGAATATACAACCCTCACCAAACAAGCAACCTAAGCAAGGCATTAATCCCGGATCGAATAATCAGCGGCCGCTGCAATACCAGCCCCCCCCCCCTATTCAGCCTAAGCCGCAACTACAAACAACACCGACGCCAAACAACCAGCCCCCTAAAAATCAAATACCGCTAAAAAAACTAAACTAAAGAAAGTAATAAGGCACTCATCACCCCTATCTTAAAAATGGGTAGCTATTAATATCTGACCAGGGAGACTTACGCAGTTTAAGCAACTACATTACCCGAAAATTGAAATTCAGTTTTAAGCTTATTAGTCAGCTCCTCCTTTATAGAAATAGCACCAAAAAGTAAAACGCTATTATGGCCTTTAATGCGCCTTATAAGCTGATTGAAAAATTCATTCTTCCTTTCAGCTTCTGTTAGTTGTTTATTCCTTTCTTTCTCCCCAGCCCTGCTGGTTGATTTTATATCGCCTGCGGCCGGTAGGCAACAATCGCTGTAAAAGATAGTTTCTGCAACTACGGGTTCTCTGCTAAGGTCAATCAGGTGCGCCTGGGTTTGATCTAACCATACCCCTATTACTTTATCGCGGCTATTTTCCATACAGTATATTTTAAGTATAACAACAGTTCAGCGAATGTGTTCTTTCGTGAAGCTTAAAACGATGACCTTACCTCACATATAAAATGATTTACATCAGGAATTTCCATACTCTTATTTTCTGAAGCTTTTGCAAAGGCACCCATTAAATCACCCCCAAACCACCTACCCTATAAGATGACCAAACTCAACAAAACGCTTGACTTGGCTCACTGGAAACAAGCCGGTAGTTTTTAATCTTCGCTTACGTTCTATTTATTAACAACCATAAAAACAAATCATGAAAACCAGTATTAATGCATTACATCACCAGGAAACCGATTGGCTGCGCGAATTAGAATTTTACAATGATGAGCTTGGCATTTTATTAAAAAGGCTGGAAGAAGTTGTAACTAAAAACTCATCAGCGGAAACACTTGCACAAGCCGAACACTTTCAAACAAGATTTAGTTTGCTTAAACAGCAATACAATGCTTTGCACAAAGAAAACAGTGAAAGATCTGCGCGGGTTGATCAAATGGCTAAGGTAATGGCAGAGCAAATTGAAGATGAGTTTACGGGGGACCAGGATAGTATGAACGCGCGAATGAGCGACTTTGTGAATTCGTTTCAAAATAACCGATTACAGTTTAATCGATTTTTATCTAAAGTATTATAAACTATAGCCCTTTCTCCTTCTAATAAAAACTCCAATAAAGAGGCTGCCTATTGCATGACAGCCTCTTTTACTTATAAAATGTGTGCCGACCAGAGCCACTTGATAGCTAAAGCTTTGAAGAGTTTTTGTTACTCCTTACATAAGGTAATAAAGGCATCGTTTTCAAAATCTTCCAACCACTTTATTTTTTCTAATGTTTTTACATTAAATCCCAGCGCGTTACATTGCGCAAACACAGTTTCTGCTGTGACCGACTCCGCACGACCGTGATTGTTTTGTTTAATGCCCTTGTATCTTCCAAAATTTGAAAAATGTAAAAATGCAGCCCCACCGGGAATAAGCGCACGATAAATTTCAGCAAGGTAAGAGTTGATTACATCCTGTTCGCAGTGCACCAGGCTATCCCAACTGCAAACAAAATTTATGCTACTAGTGCCAACCGGCAAGGTATAGCCATCATTTAAATGGTAGATAATATTAGCCGCGCTGGCAAACCGTTCCTTACAAAACTCAATACAGTTCGAACTGACATCAACGGCATGCAGTACACTAAATTCATCTTTTAAAATATTGGTTATGCGGCCATGGCCGCAGGCGATTTCAAGCGCGGTGTTATCTTTAATAAGGTAAGGCTTAACCCGTGGCAATATCATATTTTGCCAAAGGCTATCGGTTCCACCAAAGGGCACCGACCACACCTCGCCATTATCAAATGATGACCAATCGGGATTGTTCCAGGCATGCAGGTTTTGTTCTAATGTAGGCATATATGTTTTTGCGGCAAATTACGGTAGTAAGTAGTAGAGAGCCAACTTGATAAATACTGAATGTTACCGTAGAAATACGGTGACAATATATAGAGCGGATACGCCTATCTGTGTTGTATTATTAAATGCAAGTAAGCAAATAAATTAAAAAATTTAGGGGTTAGCGGAGGCTTACTATTATAACAAAGAAAGGCATTATAATCTACCGACATAATTGAAAAAAGAAAATGCTTGCTCTTATTAATTTATTGTATAAATTTTAGCGTGCTAAACTTTATATCCGTTGAATTGTTGTAATGCTCAAGTGATGGCTCAAGCAGCCAAATGTATTTGCAATCAAAATCCTTAGGCACTTGAAAAAACATACTACCCAAAGGATACCCCCAATTTTTAAGTAAATCCACACAATCTGGCAAGTTTATATTGCTTATGATCTTTAGCGAATCGGTATTACTTCGTATGCTGCAAAACTCAGATATGCAATACATATCTGAGTTATATGCTTGTTCGTATATGGCCTGCAAAATACCGTTTATAAAACAGATTGATGCGGCTGCATACAATCTATCTGACAGTATATATATTTTTGAAATGCTATTTACACCAGCAAAGGCACTGCTTTTACCAAATAATTCGGCAACTATTAAAAATGTTATCTTACTGATTTTATCGATTACTATAAAACTGGCGGGAAAATTATTTGTGCTTGTAGGAATGAGCATAATAAAGTCAGGATATTGATATATGTGCATAACCTGTTTTCGCTTTTCAGTAAAGCTAACTTCAACTTTTAAATCTAAATCAGATAGGTTGGGTTGCAAGCAATAGTCCACCAGTTTGTCAGCTTCACATGCTTTAGCTGTTCTCGTAACATTATTATTAACAGATAGAGCAATGTAATTTTGTTGCGCTATATTAAAAAGCGAATCAATAGTAAGGTTTACTTCTATGCGAGGGACTTTTGAACCCGTTACTATTTCTGTTATGCGGATTGGCAACACTTCATTAATTATTGTTTCCATCTTCATTTCTTTTGGTTTTTTGTTATTCCTGTTATCACATGCTGCCAATGCTAATAGTAAACAAAAACATTGTACCGCTACGATTTTAAAAGCCATGAAAAATTGGTGTTTGGGTTGTTGAAGGTATAGGCGTAGTATAGAAAAATTCCAACGGCTTGCCGGTGGGATTCAATTTTACATTGAGTTTAAAATCACCTTTATCTGTATTTTTGACAATATCTTTTACTGCCAATGGGTCCTTCATTTTAGCACATTGTGCCTTATTGATGTATCCAAATCCGCCAGATAAATCGCTGTCATTTATCAATCCTTTACCCAAATCCATAAAATTATTTCTACAACTAAGAGTTCGATTAAAGAGCACTGTTCGGTCCGTATTTTGCACATCCAATAACAATGCTACACCTAAACATAAATAAAAATCCTTACCTACACCGCATGCACCAAACAATATGGTTGCATTTTTAGATAACGATTTGCTTATATTCTGCAATGTCTCAGCAACTGCACTGTCTTTATTATCATAAAAGTATGAATCTATTTTAGTATAGGTAAAACTCTCTTCCCCTAAATTTATGTGGTTTGCGTATCCTTCCGGTAATCTTCCTCCTCCATGCGACCTTATTGCCAGATTTTCAATTTTCCCAAATTGGGCTGCATAATTCGCTAAAATTTCATCTACCTGATCAAATTTATCTTTCGGAACTACTATATAATCCCAGTTCTTATTTACGTCTTTATTGCCCAACGTATGTTTTTCAGGTTGCACATCTTTTTCATCCGCTATAAGTATAACTACATTTTTTGTACCAGTTAGTTTTGTTTCGAGTTTATCTGTCTTAGAATCTGTTTTAGTTGCAGCTGAGGAACCACCTTTGCCATTTGTTGTCGAGTCAGTTTGGGTGCTTTCCGCTGGTTTACTGGTATCATTATCAGGCCCTAAGCCGTTGTGATCTCCCGATACTATTGGCTTATTAGAGGCGTATACGAAAGATGCGTAATTACTATATACGGCTTTGAGCGGGTCTGTATTAATAAATCTGCAAGTATAGGCGTTATAATACCGGGCTCCATAGTAGTAAAAACCACTTTCTTCATCGCGTTCCTTACCACAATATTTATAGCGCTTTTTAGCGTAGCTGCCAAAACTTGTTTCGCCAAAAGGAAAGTATTCTTCTTGGTTTATCCATGCGCCGTTCGCTTCTAATTGACCTGCTGAGCTGTTTAAATGGTCTTCTAAGTTATACTTAATGCCCGGGGTCAAATCTCCAAAAGAGGCTCCTAAACGGATTACAGCAACACGCCTGGTGTGGTCTACAATGTGCAGAGTATTTTGTTCGCCACTACCATCTGTTTTATACTCGTATATACTATCAATGTAAGTAACGCTATCATAATCGCCATTTTGTTTACGGCTTATTTTTTTTACTCTGTTTCCTTCGGCATCGTATAAGTAATGGGTGTATTGGCTAATGTTTCCACTAGCTACAACATAAAAACTTCGCATTCTATCAGCGGCATCCCATTCAAATATTCTGTTACTTGTTTCACTTAGCATATTACCACAACTATCGTAACTATAGTCAAATGTGGTGCTGCCCACCTTTATTTTATTCATAAAGTTAGTAGCTCCATATTGCTGCACTATATTTCCCCCGGTATCTGGATTAAATACACGTGTAAAATTAGCAGCCCCTATATGCTGCAGACTTAAAATGTTTCCCATTTTATCATACGTGTAGTTTTGTTTGTATGCAGTGGTTATGCTATAATCCTCGCTACGGTAACTATCATCCCATATCGGAGTAATTGTAGGTGAATTCTCCCTTCCATCGGCACTTATTAGCCTGTAAAGAGGGTCATATTCAAAAGTTCTTAGTAATTGATTTGCACCTCCAACACCACAACTGGTTGTATTTTGTAGTGTACTAATAATATTTCCAGCTAAATCGTATTCAAAAACTATGTCTTGCTTTAAACTGCCGCTACCGGTAAACTGCCACGCATTAAGAGTGCAAATTTCGCTCCTAAGCCTTTTTAACCTATACCCATATTTATCATAGCTATACCGAGTAATTACACCGTTACCGTGTGCGGCCAATATACGCTGCCCTTTGGCGTTGTATGCAATATGCGTTACAAAGGTAACTGGCAAGGCTAAAATGTCTGACTGAAGGGTTACCTGCTGCAAGGTGCCTGCATTGCTATACGCAGGATTCAAAACCCTTCTTTTGCCCTCCACATCTTCGGGGTAAATCAATTTTGTTATTCTGCCACAGGCATCGTATTCTGTGTTAGTAGCATAGATTTTAGAATCTAATAGAGAATGATTTAAACCTTGCCAATTTACGCGATAACAATTAATTGTTACACTTCCAAATACAGAAAGTATGGTTGCATCGCTAACTACCTGCCTGTTTTTTTCGGTTACATTACCACTTAAGCTATACTTATTTATTTGCAGCATACCAGCTTCATCGTAATGTCGGTAAACCCTACCACGGCAGTTATTTTCAATTGCATTTATCAATGCAGGACTATCGCCATATTGCAAATGTTGTCGAAGGCTAATGACTGAGGCGCTATTATCTTTAGACCAAATATTTACTGCCCTGTTTAAGTTATCGTATCCACTTAATACCCAAGCCTCTTTAGCATCCACAACTTGTATTGCCTTACCAGATTTATCTAAAACAGCTTGCTTAGAACCACTATCAATGTGCAAGGTGCGCAAAGGTGCCAACTTTTCGCTTTCATCTTTTGGTTGTGGGCGCAAATCATAGCAGTGGTCGAATACTTTCCTCCCTAAGGCATCGATTACATTTAATAAATTTCCTCTGATATCGTACGCATAACTCATTACTACATCTTCTCTCGATTTATCAATATTAATGTGAGCTTGGCAAGCCTGAGTTTTAACTGTTTTACCAAGCGTATCCACCACTACTCTAGTGGCTGTAAAATCATGTCCGAAGGAAACCCCATTTGTAAGTAAAGCTAAATCATTTGAATCATATGTATAAGTTTCCCAGGGTGTAGGTACATAGCCTTTAAAGTCCCAATGGTTGTTTACTTCAACGTTGCCTAGCGCAATGGGCACACCATGCACTACCCATTGCTCACTCTTATCAGGGTTTACACTACGAATTACATTACCTTGTGGGTCGTAATACATTTTTATTTTTTGGCCGGTTGGCATATACTTACGGTAATACTATTGAGATGGTGAAAGTAATGGAAGACTTAAAAAGAAAATTAGAACACTACTTATCAGGTATAACAACACATATATACTGCCAGTTCTAGAGTTCTTTGGATTTTCATTTTTAAAACGAATAAGAAGATCATCCCACTTTTGCTGATTATACAGCACTTTGTAGTTTATCGCTCCCCAAATAATTAAAAAAACAAGAAATAATATTTTGTCTACCTCATAAAAATATCTTATAAAATTAAAATCTGTTAGATAAAAAATAATGTTTATCAAGGTGGAAAATTGAAACAAATGAACAACTGCCAATGTAATAACCACGGTAGCAACAGGTGTATTGTCCCTCTTTTTGGCCCAACTATAAAGTTTATATAGTATATAGTCATAAAAAAAGGGTTTCATATTTCTCATTTAGTAGTTGGTTGTCCCCAGGTTCCCCACCAGCCAAGATAGTCTCCAACAAAATAAGTTCCAGAAACCAACCAGCCTACTGGTCCACCCCACACCCCAATAGCCGCCATAGTAACATCTAGCCCAGCTTTTGCTGTAACTCCCCATTTATTTGCGTCATCATTAACCCAAGCACTGCCCGTATCATAAATAGCAAACCCTGCCGATAAACCAAAAGCTACCTTACCCAAAACTCTTGCACCGCGGGCCGAGGCAGATCCAAACTTTATTTTCCCACCTATACTTCCATTTCCCGGCACCTTTAATGACCTATAACCACCTTGTGCATCTCGCCACCAGCCCAATCCGGTTGATTTTCCAGGAATTATTTCCGCATAATGATAAAACTCTTTTCCACCAGCACCTATACTTACTACACCGTTTATATCTTTTGCAGCCTTATACCAGTCAATACTAGAACTTCCATCTGTTTGATCAGTCGGTCCAGTTGGTCCAGCGGGGCCAACGGCACCAGTAGCACCTGTAGGACCGGTAGCGCCAGTAGGGCCGGTAGGACCAGTAGGGCCGGTAGGGCCAGTAGCGCCGGTAGGACCAGTAGCGCCCGTAGGACCAGTAGCGCCCGTAGGACCAGTAGCGCCCGTAGGGCCAGTAGCGCCCGTAGGGCCAGTAGGACCATTTATTTCGGAATTTGATTGAGATCCCGTAGGACCAGCTGGCCCCACTGCACCTGTAGGGCCAACCGGGCCAACATTATTCTTTTTTACCGTGGGTGAAACTTTGTTTACAGGTGTTGTGGGGCCAGCTGGCCCCACAACACCTTTTACCGGACCACCTGTGGCGCCAGTAGGGCCGGTAGCCCCCTTTGACCCAATAGCTCCAGTTGCACCCGTAGGTCCAGTGACACCAGTAGGGCCGGTAGCCCTCGTGGGGCCCGTTGCACCTGTGGGCCCAGTTGCACCGACGGGGCCCGTAGCACCCGTCGGGCCTGTAGGACCAGTAGCTCCTGTTGCCCCAGTTACTCCAGTTTGCGAAGGTGTTCCTTTGGGTAAATCTTGTTTACCGCTTGGATCTATTCTATTTATAGGATTGTTGCTACAATAATGATAGGGTGTTTGCTGACAAGAACTTTCTTTTAAGGGGTCTGGTGTTATAAATCTACCCATCCAACTTGAATAGTATCGCGCACCATAATAATATAGGCCACTTTCATTATCCTTTTCCTTCCCGCAGTACCGGTATCGTTTTTTAGAAAATGTTCTTAACGATGAATCACCAAATGCGTAATATTCTTCCTTATCAATAGTTGTAGCACTGTGATTAATTCTTACTTTGACACTACTTAAAACATCCCTCATTTGATAAACTATATCATCAGTAATATCATCGCTATAAGAACCCGTTCTTATTTCTATACTACTTACTATATGAGTATAATTTTTTTCCTCCCCCCCTTTTTTATGGTATTCAAAAGAACCATCAATATAAGTTATACTCTCCCAGTTTCCACCTTGTTTTCGCACTAATTTTTTTATCCTGTTTCCGTTTGCATCATATAGGTAAATTGCATAAACGGTAGGCTCTGCACCAAACCCTGTTTGATTATAGAAGGCTCTCATTTTATCAGCGAAATCCCATTCATAGTGCTTTTCTACATTACAACGAATTTGATTGCCATTTAAATCATATCCCAAATCAGCAATAATTGTGGGTAATGATTGGTTATCATCAACACTCTGCAATACATTATCAGTGCCATTATAATTATATCTGCGAGTCCAGTTATTCCCTAAAGCGCTATGCGTGAAGGCTAAAATATTCCCTACCATATCGTAATTAAATTGCTGGGTATAAGCTCTGCAATTTTGTGCATTTGGTACGCCAGGTGCGGCTGCATCCATCCAAATATCGCTTGTTGGTTGAGTGTTGCTTTCTCTTCCAGTTACGCTTAATAGCCGATGCATTGCATCATAATTAAATATCCTTGTCAGATTATCAGGTGTCGCAGGTAGCCCACAATCAGTCACGCTATCAAAAGTGCTTAATATATTTCCTTCAAAATCATAAATAAGTGCCTGATCTTCTTTTACACCGGCGTTATCGGTAAAAGTCCATCCGCTTTGTATAAAAGATGAGGAGCGTGTTCTTTGCAGCGAGGAAGTTTTTTTACTATAAACGTACCTTGTCATGAGACCATTGCCGAAAACAATTAGCAGTTTCTCACCTTTAGCATTAAATGCTATGTGTTTTATATAATCGACATTATCAAAACTTACTTTCTCTACCGATCCAGATTTATTATAAGTGGGAACAGATTTTTTGCGTACGCCAAATATATTTTCGGGGTATTGGGTTTCAACTATTCTGTTTAGCGCATCATACTTAACATCGGTTTGGTAACTGCCTTGCAACAAATCTGTTTCTTGATCCCACGGGCTAACTGTCCAATTTACCCGATAAGGCTGAACCTGCCAATTGTTAAAGGCTCCATCATTTATAGAACTTAGTAAAAGTGAATCATTTATTACTTTTCTTTCATAAGAAAGTATGTTATTGCTAAAGTCATAAGCTAAATTTACTTTCAATCCAGCCTCATCATAATTTTTATAAGCCTTACCTAAATGGTTAGTATTGGCCGCATTTGCAGGACCTTGGTTACTGTCTCCAAAAACTGTAGCTTGTCTTATTGTAAAATTCTCGAGGGAATTATCTTTAGCAAATGTAAAACCCATTCTATGCAACGAGTCAAATGAGTTTAAAATAACAGAATTTTTAGGATCTTTCGTTTCAATAATTTTACCCAAAACATCGGCTACATTTTTTTTACTGCCAGTATCAATATTATAAATCTCAAGTGTTTTGTTTGCTATAGAATGACTATAGGTAAATGAACTTCTACCAAATGGGTCTGTAATACGGATTAGATTATTACGGATATCAAATTCGTAGTACATTATAACTTCATCAGAATGATTTTGACTTAATCTGTCCTTAGCTTTAACAGTACGCCCTAAGGAATTAACAATTGTAGTTTTGGGAGTATAGTCGTGTCCAAAAGAAATACCACTTGTAGCCGGGGCCAAATCGTTCGCATCATATGTATAACTCTCCCACGGGGTTGGTGTATACCCTTTAAAACTCCAGTGGTTATTTACTGCTACACTGCTTAATGTATCAGGAACCCCGTGTATTACCCATTGCTCACTATTATCGGGGTTTATTGTTCGGATAAGGTTGCCTCGGGTATCATAAAACATTCGTATCCTTTCGCCTAAGCCCCCTGTAGCTCCGGTTAAGCCAGAGAGGGCACCATTAAAAGGGGGCGAGTAATTAAAGCCTTTATCAAAAAATGGTTCATACTGCTCTACTACCTTTCCTTTGTTGTTGTAAATTTTCCAGCCGCTAACTACTACGTTTAAAGGGTCGCCTGGTAAACGTTCAATACCAATAGCTGGTTGGTTAGGCGCGCTTTGGTCTTCAGGTAAACCACTATCGCCAAAAGTTTGGTCGCCAAATATTACATCTTCAGCCTGGCTGCGGGTTTGCAATAACCGCCCAAAGCCATCGGTATATTCTACCTTTACTATAGTTGGAGCATCGGGGTCATGGTCAGGCTGCCAGTGTGTTTCGCGTTGTATTGTTTTTACCCAAACAGGGTTACCATCGTTTAAAAATGCAAAAAAATCATACTCCATTTTTACGCTGGGCTCGTAATCAATTACCCGTTTGCCGCCAACTATGTTTTCACTTTTCAAATCTCCCTCAGCTACATAGGTAGGATAAGGTAGATTAATGGTATCTTTTCCAATTACTCCACTTTGTAATAGCAAACCTAACGGCGAAAAGCCGAAAATAGCACGATTGCCATTGGGGTCGGTAATTAAACTAGCCTGCATTACGCGGTAATCGTATTCAGCCTTTGTTTCGAGCGCATCGCCGGCCGTAGGGTGCAAAGTTAAGTATTGCTTAGCCTTTTCGGGCATCATATTATAATCGTCGTATTCAATAGCGTTCCAACTATTAAATACATCTTTTGTAGCCAATACCAAACCGGTGGGGTTACTTATCAACAAATCCTGCCAATCATACTTAGTTCTGCCGCTTTCGGCATACCAGCCATCCATATACTCCGGCTCGGTGCTCATATCGTGCCTCTTGTAACCTAAGCGCACATCGCCATTTTGCAGGCTGTTGTAAAAATCAGCCGGATAGCCAGCCGTTGTAAAATCGGTTAAGGTTGGCGTGGTTGGCTGAAAAAATATAGGCGTGTTACCAGCGCCATAGGCATCTTCAATATTCTTATCGGTAAGCACGAGCGTTTCAGTGCGTGCTGCGGCGCCATGCTTTCCTAATGTACCAAGTGGTAATAATCCATCGCCAAATGCATCAGGTGCATCATAATACGATACACTAAAACCAATAACTGGAAAAACGATATCATCTACATTGCCTGGCAGGATTGCATTAAACACGCGGTTTTTAAGTATAAAAACATCTTCCCAATTCTGCTGTACAATTTCATAGCTAATTGCTTTGCATGTGCGGTCTACTATAAAAACGGTAGTATCCTCTGCATTTGTACGGGCATATTTTGTAACGGAGGCCGTACTCAATATCTTATTACCCTCCTCGACCGGAGAAGTACCCTGGCCTATAATATACGGTGGCATAATTCCGCGGGGCAAAGCGGCACTTAATTGCAAGCCTGGTTGCCCGTATTCATCGTAATTAGTGGTAAAACTAAACTGTACCATTGGGTCGTAACCGCGCTCCCATTGTGCTGTTCGACTACCGGTTGCAAAACTAAAAAAGACATAGCCGCTGGTTTCTTTTGGCACAACCAATACTTCGCTACCCAATGGCGAGTTTATGGTGTTAGCTTCTGGCGTAGCCTCTAACCTTATACCATATTGGCTTTCGCTTACGGTATAGGGCCTGCCCCCGGCACCGGCAATATACTCCCCCTCTTCCTTTTCGTCCAGCGCATAAAGTTCCGAGCGCAGCGAACTGCCGCGCCAAACCCGTATGGCATCGCGCTTGGCACGGCGCGGTAGGGTTTGCAATAAATTAAAGGTAACAGCATCCCTTTGTAATACATTAGGGTCATCTGCAAAATACTCATTGCTAAAATCAATTTCCATCCAATCGCCAAACTCATCACCTATAGGCCCTAAATGAAACCAATTCCGTGTTTCTACCGGTGGGCTATAGTGTTCAAAAATTGTAGGAGTAAATTCTAACTCGTGCCCGTCGCTACTGGTAAAACTAGAATTGAAGGATGCATTTACTCCGTCCATTGGAGCCGGTGAAACTGTATTATATCTTTCAAACGCCTCTGAATCGCGCTGATCTACTCTTCCAAAACCACGAAACTCTCTTTCTCCGCCATCCCAATAACCATGGTGGTAAACATATTCGGTAGTAAGTTTTCCTTTACTTAATTCATCAATTACCTCTACACGGCTTACAACCTGAACCGGAAAGGGCAAAGTTGTTTTCCAGGGATTACGCTTATTAAACTTCCTCGCCATTTTGGCATCAAAAGGATTCGCGCCATACTGGTCGGCAAGGTAATAGCGGGTTGATGGCAAATAACTTGTACGCGTGAGCGACCCCATGTTGTTATCCATCTCATGCAGCAGATAGGGTTTGATACTTCCGGTAAGATCGAGAAAATACCACCTATGCTGTTGCGAACTTGAGGCGGCATCAAAGCTGTACAAAATACCAGCCGTACCATTTCCATAAATATCTGCAACCCGAACACCATTTAGGTTCGTTACAAACGGCGTTCCCGAAATTTCAAAAGGTGCACTCCAGCCATTGCCACTTTGGTTTATCCAAAAAGTAATTTTATCTGTATCAACATAAATTAAATCCGATAAGCCGTCGCCGTCAATATCTGCCAATTGAACTTTTGCCAGATCGACCGGAAACTGGAACCGCGGAGAGTTTTTCATTACCACCGGTTTGGCAAAATTGCCATAGCCCAGGTTAGGCCAGTATTTAACGCTGCCACTATTTACCTGCACAATATCCTGCAAGCCGTCGCCACTCATATCAGCCAGTTTTATACGTGGGTCAGCAAAACTTACATTCGGAAAATCTTCAAGCTGCTTTTTAGGTATTCGCTTTGTTTCTACCCAACCATTGTTTTTATCCTGAAAAAAACATTCAAACGACGCACCATTGCGAAGCACATCGGTTACTCCATCGCCGGTTAAATCAAGCATTTTCACTTCCGGGTCGGCAAAACTAAACGATGGTGCGTACTTATATTTTTTAAAGGCTTTTGTGTCCCAACTGCCATCGTGCCGCATACCAAAATAGCCTGAAAGTTTCGCCCCATTAACCAATAAATCGGTGCGGCCGTTGCCGTTGGCATCAACTAATTGTACATCCGGATCGCCCAAGCTATACCCGCTGGGGGCATCTTTCATTACACGTGGAATATCAAATTTTCCATCTCCCAAATTACGCCAATAACGCACTACCCCTTCTATTTGCACAATATCTGGTAGCCCATTACCAAACATATCAATCAATTCAAAGCCGGGGTTTGCCAGGGATGCCAGGGGCATTTGCTCTCCTTCAATGCGTTTAAACTTTTGCTGACTTGGTTTAAAGTGGGTATAGCGGAACTCAAGCGGAGGTAAAAATTCAGATACGGCACCATCATGTCCTTCAACCTCAACTTTACAAAGTAAAGAGACACCGTTGTAGGGCCGCTCGTCTTCGGGCAGTATTTCATCGCTATATTGAAAGTGATAAGTGCGTGTTTTTATCTCGCCTTCTATGGGGTTGGTAAATATCTGTATCTGTTCACACCGTTGGGTGGTGCGAACCTCAAAGCCTGCTTTAAAATCGCTGAAGGCATCGCTGCGGGTGGTGTAATTAAACTGTACCCGGCACATGTAAGCGGTCCCCACTCCGCTAAAAGGCGTCAATGAATAGTCAGCATACTTAATTTCGCTCAGGTAGTTTTGGTCCCACCGGTGATAATCGTTTTGGCGTACTGCGTCCTTTTGGTAAAAGTAAAGTATATGGTTACCAAAGGTATCTTCGGTGCGCGTCAACTTCCACGCAAAAATACTGCCGGCATTATCGGGGTTTTGCACCAAGCTTAAATCGCTATCAAACGATTCCTTACTGCCATACCAGCTCGTTAAACCGTTTTTGCTCATTACCTTCCAGCAGTTTCGCAAATTTGTTTTAAGATGAAATATCTTTGCGAACAGCCCTTCAGTGCGCGGGCGGTATTGGGTAATTACTCCGGTTTCTCCCACTAAGGGAGTTATGCCCGCCATATTATCTTTTGCCAGGTTACTACCGCTTTGCACATAGCGGATATCGCCTTTCTTTACAGCAATTAAATCTTCAGCACCACTTAAAATAAACGTATCCTTCTCTTCATCGTATTGCGGTACGCCCTTTGCAGTTTTGCGCATTACACCAGGCACGCTTAAATTCCAGCCCAGGCCAAAAGGGCCGTTGCCGCTGCCTGTGCTGTATTGTAGCCCGAGTTCCGGCTGAAAGCCATTACGGCCGGGAGGTAATGCTATGGGCACACTAAAGTTACCAGTGCCGGTAAATAAATCAGGAGAGAATTTTTCTCCAAGGCCGCTTACTGCGCCGCCGCCTTTAGGAGTTGATATAGGAGATGACATACATTAATATTTAATAATACTTAAAAATTCATTTACAATATGGCTAACCAGCCTCTACAAACACACTACCGGCCGCACATTTTCTTTTCTACTTAACCATCAAATAAGAATTATTCATTACGCTATGCTTTTTTCTTTTTGATTTTGCAAACCGCTTAACCGCATTCACCACTCCCGGCCAATGCTCTTCCGAATAATCGTGTCCAGCTAGGGTTCCTCCCTTTTTTAATTTGGGCCACCAGGCATTTAGCTCCTCAAAAACATGCTCCTCGCTATGGTCATTATCAATAAAAATAAAGTCCAAGCTTTGGTCAGCATAAACATTTACGGCTTCCAATGAGGATAGCTGTATAACATTGACAGTTTCAAGCACTCCGGCCATATCAAGGTTGCTTACAAAGTCAGCAGTTTGGTTTTCTTTATTGCCTTTAATTAGTGCATCCGACCATTCTGTTCGTGGGTGTCGCCATAAATCAATGCAATCAAACCGAACTTGCTTTCCCCCATTCTTTATTAGTTCGCCCATAAAGCACGCCGAGCGCCCCAGCCAACAGCCTACTTCTGCTATATGCGCACCATCTTCCAAACCCTCATATACTTTGCTGTACAAATCTTCATAGTCAAACCAACCATGGATACTTAAATATTTTTCGGGGCTTTTAGCTGTGCTGCTCATAATGTGTATTTATGTTTAGTTGTATATCGGTTCCCAGCCCTGTATTTACTTCAATAAGGGATGGTGAAAAATAATATGAATAAAAATCGTCGTGCGCTACATTATAATCGGCAATAGCATGGTCAATATGTCCTTGTATAGCCTTATCAAGCACATTGTGTAGTTTAAAAAAACCTGTTGCATTTAAAATATAGCCGGCGGTGCTTCCAATATAGTTCGCTCTAAAAACTTGCTCAGCCACGCAATATTTTGCAGATGCCAACTGCTCCTTATTACTGGCGCCATAGTGCATGTATGCCATTTGCCAGTGCGCAGGTAGTTTATTAATAAGTTGCTCTATTCTTTCATTAAAATCATCTAACAATAATGCATCGTCTTCAAAAACCATTACCCGCTGGTGGTTCTTGGCTATACAGTATTTAATAACCGCCAAATGGCTAAGGTAGCACCCAATAAAGCCCGGCCCCAGGTGTAAAGTTTCACCGCCAGCACTACTTAAATTGTACAGCCTGTTATCGAAGGCAGGAAAAACAATTGGTTGTTTGCCTAAGCTATTTACTGCCTTCATAAAATTCTCCAACCGGTCAGCCCTGCGTTGCAGGCTAATTACTATTACCTCATCAATAGTTGTCCAAAAATTTCCAGTCATAGCCACTTAATTGCATTCAATCCAATAAGAGTTATTCATTACTTCTAAAGCCAGTCCCTTTTCGCCAACAAAATCATTTACAGCCTTGGTCACATTCCAATTGTGCCCTGTATAATAATCGTGGCCGGCCAAAATCCCCCCTGGCCTTAACTTGCCAAGCCAATCATTCAACTCTTTATAAACGTGTGCTTCAGTATGGTTATCATCAACAAATAAAAAATCCAAACTACTATCTTCATAAAGCTTTACCGCCTCGAAAGTTGAAAGCTGAATTGTATTTACCTGGTTAATTACACCGGCGTTTTTCATATTATTTACAAAAACATCAAGGATGTTACCTCCATTTTCTTGCAAGGCATTGGCATAGGCTTCGTCATTGGCATGCCAACGCCATACATCAATACAATCAAATCTTATTTTTTTACCGCTTTCCATAATTAACTCTGCCATGTAACAGGTAGAGCGACCATACCAGCAACCAATTTCCACAAAGTGGGCACCATCAGAACTTCTCTCTACAATCCGGCTGTATAAATCTTCAAAGTCAAACCAACCTTCAATATTTTTATAGTATTCAGGCATCGTTGTTAATTTAGTTGAGCAAAGTTTCCGCGTCGTTGCGGGGTCTTAAATTTTACAGTACCTATATTAATGTCGCTTTCGGCGCCCGATTGCGGACACAGCGAAGGATATAATTCGTACACATTCAGCTTAGGATTTATGTAACGGCTTATCTGAATATCGATATGATCCTTTATTTGCTGCAGATTTTCATACAAAATCCGGATACCTTCGTTTTGAACCATGTAAGCCTGGGTCCCCCAGGGGTCGTTAGGTATAACTATACTATCAGAAACACGTTTCTTAAAAGTATTCTCACCATATCTTTCAGTATATCCAAGGTAAACCAATTCCCAATCCGATGGAAGCTGCTCAAGCGCATACGTCATAGCTTCATTAAAGCCATTGATAAAGGTTACATCATCCTCCAGTATTAAAAGCCGCTTGTAATTATTAACCACCGCCTCTTGTAAAATAGCGAAGTGCGAAAGAAAACAACCAATTAACCCCGGATTATCCAGATCTTTCTTAGTAATACCCAAAGCCTTAGCATTTATAGCAGGAAAGCGCATTACATTTTGTAATCCAATTCTTTCTACTTCCGCCATGCTTTTTTGCAAGCGATCTTTTCGGTGATTTAAGTTAATCAGGTAGATCTTATCAAAATCCAATTTATTTAAAGGACAAGGAACATTATCAGCTTCGGCAACAATGCGCGAATTGAAGCCAGGCTTCATATTCAAAATCCCATTTTCCTTAACTCTGATGCCTTTGCTCATTCCAATCCACATTTCGCATTGAAGCCTGCGTTGCTCTTCAAAACTATGCCCTTCCCAAATAGTTTTTGGGTTATCATATAATTCGTTCAAATCGGGCAACTGATTAATATGTTTAGAGTTTGCCCACCAAAAGTTACCTGAAAAATGAGTATTGTCTGTCCACATATCGCCCGAAACATCATTAAACTCAAGTGCATGCACATGCTTTTGAAAATCTTCTATACATGATTTAGCCATGTATTGCCTCCAGTACTTCCAAAAGGGGTTTTTCGGGTTTTTAGACACGCCTTTAGTATGGCAATAAAAAACTTTGTTGTTTATTAATTTAAGGTTATTGCAATGCTTTTGCAGTAACTGAAGAGTTGGAAATTCGTAGAGATTAATTACATCACCGTGGTAGTGCCATTTGATTTTACCAAGACTTTGGTGCTGCAGTTCTAATTCGGCAAAATCTTCTTTATTACCCGAAACTCCGGCAATCATCTGCTCCGCTTCATCGTACAAGCCGGAATTTACAGCAGCAGATAGCAACTCATCAGTTACCGCCTTCCATGCGTTTCCTATACAGGCAATATGCATAAATACTGTAATCATTATTCTATTGTTTAAATAACCAACTTAAAAGATCCGGATATATTCTTTAGTAAAGTGCCATAGGGGTCTAAAGCAGGCATCATATTGTCATAGTTTATCGTTCCTTCTGCGTCTGCCCCCGAAATTCTGCCTGTAAAAGCTTTTGTAGAATGATTTATTTCAATGTGGGCCGACAGGCTGATCTTGTTACCCTCATCATCAAGCGTTACAATAATGCCCTCGTAGAATAAAGAGGCTGCAGCCGCCATTGCAGGAGTAAGCCCACCACCAAGCGGACCTCCGGGCCCCGCAGCAAAATAAGGACCGATTGCACTTTTACGAAGCATGGTGCTACTTTGCAGCTGATAGCTTTGTGATGGATTTAATGTTTGCCCGGATGAAGAACCTCCACTCTGCTTTCTTCTTATTACTACATAGGATTTCGCATTAATACCCGTTGCCTTATTACGTATATTGTAAATAAGCAAATCCTGTTGCCGCTCCGGGCTCCAAAATCCACTACCGGTGTTAAATGTGTAGCGCACCATATTGGCAAAAGGGGTATATGTAATATCTCCCCGCTCGGTATATGGTGTATCTACCTGTAATAACTCAATAAATGCGTGGCTATTATATACCGCAACATCTATATCAATGTAGTTAGGCAAATTACCCTCAACTTCAATTTCAATAACATTAGCAACAAATTCATCGCATAATTTGGTAAGGTTTACATAAAGCTTAAAATCAAGAAACTGTGCTGATTCTACATCCCATTTTTTTATAAACACTTCAAAGCTGGTCCAATCACATTCCCAGCATGCGCATTCGTTTAATAAAGTAAGTACAATACCTCTTGGATTACTGGGAGATACAGAAATACCGGATATTAACGCGGTGTTGTAAACGCCAAAGCCGGTTACTGCATATTCAGAGGTTAAGACATTAAACTTTTCCAGATTTATTTCAATTGTTCCGCTGTATAGTGGGTTCAACTCAATGTACACATCTTCAAAACCTGTATATTCTTTAAACCTGCTAATTAATACTGTGGCAGAACTAATTTCGCCCGTGTCTGCATTTTGCACGGTGTAGTAAAAGTTATCATTCACAGTATCCTCCTGGCTCCACGGTGAATCATCGCTTATGGCCGGTATATAAACTATTTTATTGCCTACAATAGAGATAGTAAGCGATTTGGCATCAAACTTTGCCCCCACGGCTAACACTTTAATATTACGATGCTCCGGAAAATACTTTGGCACATCTATTACCATTGCCAGGGTGTGACCTACACCTTCCTCGCTATCTTCATCATCGTTATCCAGGTTAAGGCCATCCAATGTTTCCAGGGCGGCTTTTAAATCTTCAACAGAAGAAAGGTTTACAAATCGCCTTGCCTCAAACAAAGCGGTTTCACCGGTTAAGGCATTAATTCTTGCTGCAGCTAAATCGCTAATATTTACCTTAAGGTTTATATCTACGGCTACAAAAGGCTTTTCATTATTCATAAGTTATCTTTATTTATTATTAATACCTTAATTTCTCACAGGCAAATTGCCCGAATATGTGATTACCATCACCACATCGTAAATACTGTTTGCTTCAAACAAATCCTGCAAATCCAGCATATCAAATTCCCAGCTACCAACCGGACGATGCCCAATTGTATTTACAAACCCACCGCCGTTAGTAAGGGTGCTTATTATGCCCATTTTGTTCACATTGGCATTACCCTTAATAGTAGGCGATTGATCTTCATCGGGCCTGAAGGTTAACTTGATCTCCTTCTGTGCCCGGTTTTCGAATGGGCGATAGGTAGGGTCATCGGTTTGTATCAGATAGTATAATTTAACCTGTGTTACGGCAAGCTCGCTCACGTTAGCAGGAAAATCAAAGGAGCCCACGTTAATGGTTGCCTTCATCCTGGTAGTTACATCCGATTCTTCAGGGTGACAAAGTGTGTAATACTGGTCGGCAAAATCGTTACGGAAAGAGAATACCCTATCCGAGGCAAAATCGGTTCCCAGTTCACGTATTACCTGTTGTTCATAATCGGGGCTATACAAGGCTGTATAATCAATTGTAAAAAGAACATCGTTAATACTGTGGTAATCGAACAGGTTAGATGCTTTTGGCATTCGCAGCTCCCAGCGGGTGTGTACGCCGTTCGCCTCAAAAGGATTGAGCAGTTTTTGATCCTGCATTTGCATTTCGAAAACACCGGTAGCATCGCGGGTGCCCGAAAGAGCTACAAACTCGGGGCTTCGGCGCACCACCATATCCTGGAACACCTGCCCGCCAATTACTACGTGCGAGTTACCCGATGATATAAGCATAGCCTTTATCTGGTCTACCGGTGGTATAAGCGCAATAACCGAAACCTTTACTTTTTTAATAAGGCGCAGATAATGACCCGGGAAATCAACATCGAAATGGTTCATATCCGTTTCAAAATTAAGCACACCGGTAGCCTTAAATATCTGGAACTCCATAGGGAACTTGGTAGCCAGCGAGAACGTTTTGCTAATCTGTAGCTTGCGCTTATCTTTAAGCACTGCATACTGGTCTAGCTGGTAAATATCCATTAACAGGCGCGATGAACCGGTAAGGCCGCGGCGATCCTGCGAGCTACCACCACCCGCTTGTAAGGCATTGCTATCGCCGGGGGCTTCCCAATAATCGCTTTGTATAAAGGTTTGAACCTGTTCTTGCCTTTCAAAGGCAAGTTGGTTTTCGGCCAGTTTGGCAACCGATGTTCCCTGCTGAAGGAAATAACTGTAAACTCTTGCCAACTCCTTGCTCATCCATTCGTACAGCTCGCGGTTGGTAAATTTGTTATTTAAAAAGTCGATGGTAGCTTCCGAATGCGTTTGCTGTAACTCGGCAATCTTGTGGTCTTGCTTGGCAACACGCACCCCATCCTGGGCAATTTTCACTTGCTGAGCTCCAATTTTCACATCCTGCTGCGCAAGGGTTTTCTGGTAGGTCCATTCTTGTTTTCTGCGTTCTTGAGCGGCCCATAGTGATGAGGAGTTTATTGTGGCATTGATCACATTAGTTGCACTTACTACAACACCTCGAGCAATAATCATTCCTCCAATTGCTCCAAGAGCCACAGCTTTAGCCGGAGCATTTGTAGCAACACCAACAATAGTATCACTTGCAGTTTTTGTAATATCCATTGATGTTTCTAAAAAATACGCAGCCGTTTGTAACGCTGCTACCGCATAATACATTCCGATCATAGCCTGCTCAAATCCATTGAGACCATCATCAATCATCTGTTGTAAACCGTCCACCGCTAACTGTGCTTTATCTTTTTGCAGTTGGGCGAGGTCAACCTGGTCGTTGGCTACCACCAATTGCAAATCTTTAAGTTTTACATTGGCTTTCGACATGGCAAGGTCTTGCTTAGCCTTAAGTATGCTATAAGCCTCTTGTGCTTCTTTTTCCAGCGAGGCAAGGAAGTTGGCTTCTATTTGTTGCGCAATATTTACAATTTGCTTGGCGCGCTCTACCAAAAATTCGTACCGGTAAATAGTAGGCTGTATATTTTGCAAGCCCGGCAGCACCAGTTTGCCATCGCCGCTTATTTGCGGCAGGCCGGTGTAAAGGTCGGTAGGTGCTGCATAAGGGTCAAGGTCGCGTTTCATACCGGCAATGTTCATGCAGTTGCGAATCTTAAACTGGTTAAGCTGCACCGACATTAACTGCCACTGGTAAACGGGGTTTACTGGTATACAAAAGTTAAGGCCATCGGGGAACGGAATATAAGGGTATTTAAAATCGCTAACAGTCTCAAACGCCTCAATAGGATTTATCTCTGCCGTGATTTTATACAGCTGGTACTCGGTAAGATATTCCGCTTCATCGCGGTCTTTAGTTGTATATGGTGTAACAGGGTCTTTAGGCGTGGTAGACGAGTTCCCCATCCAACTCTGACCGGCCACCGTGTTGCCGCCGGGCCCACCATACTGCACCACTGCACCGTGCATAATGCCGGTAGAAATGCTGGATGAAATAGATGTAACAGCGCCGCTAATACCACCTATACTTAAGGCCCCCATTTGTGTAGCTACGTTCCAGGCATTACCAGTGCTTACGCTTATTGAAATAACCCCTGCAGCTTCATCCTGTAAGTCTTCTACATAATCTTCGGCATTTTTAAGGCGCTGATATACATCGCCGGGGCCGGTTGTAAGTTTTTCTAAAACACCATCAATTGCATCCCTCACTTCGGCCGAATCGCCGGTAGGTATACCTGCAATAATACGTTCTATCAAATTACGGAAAGGCTTAAGTTCCGGATGCTCGCAGAACAGTTGTGTAAGCGCATCGAAAATGTTGGTAGTGCATGGTGCCGGTAATTGCTTTAACACATCCAGCGATAACAGGTCTTCAGCAACCTGGTAAAGCGAACCGGCCTGGCTTACTGTTTCTACCGTATCAAGCGTAAACTGTGCATCGGCCCAGGCAGAGAAGGTTTGGGCAATAGTATACAATGTATACTTGTAATAAGCGTTCTCGCGGGTTGCTGCAAGGGCGTGCGGGTTAAGGGGATCAAGTAACCAGTCTGCCGCCCTATCAGGCGTTGCATCAAAATTAGGCGAATCCATTTGCAGCGCATTGTATAGCCTGCGGTTATCTTCCCCCTCTGTAGTATAATCATATACCGTTTTAAACCATTCCAATGCCTGCTGGTAATGCCCACGTTGCGATAACTGCTGGCCCAGGTAGAATGGAATAAAATAATAGGCCTCGCGCAAATATTCGCGGTGTATAACAGGGTAATCGGCTTGTGTGTTTTTCAGATACAGGTAATCAATAACCGTTTTGCGAAGCTGTAACTGGGCACTGGTAAGGTCTTCGGTTATTTCGTAGTATGCGCTTATAAAAGGATTAAGATGGTAAACGGTATTTACATTAAAATCAATATACTTCCAGGTGCTCGCTGAATCAGTTTTTACAAACGCGCGGGCAGCATAATTAATGTTGAGAGTCCCCTCAAAATAATCTTCGGTAATTTTCTCCTTAATAGTATATGCATAATAATTATACGTATCCGCCATTTTTTTGGCAGTCATAGGTTGCATTCCCCAGTTCGGGCAAATACGGTCAACCATCTTTCCTGGCCGGTTTATATAGGTTGCCATATCATTTGCAGCCTTACATCCGCCCATGGTTCTAACTCCTAATATCGAAACATAAGGCTTGGGATAGCTTGTATCGCTGGGACGGTTTCTAACTTGCCCATTTTCATCAAGTGTAAAATTGCATAAACTATGTATTAGATTAACCAGGGTCAGATCCTTTTTATCCTCGGTAGAGTTAAAGAAAACGGGGTCGAAACCTAAAAGCTCCTTAGCAATATCTTGTATTTGCGGCACTAATGCATGTTGCTGTGGTGTCAACAAAGCATCATCAGCAATAAATTTAACTTCTATCCACTCCAGTAAGCTATCGCATAGACTGCGCCATTCATCAGCATAATCTTTATTAAAAGCGCGTAACCTGCTGTAGTATTTTTGAAAATTCTCGAATATCTCTAAGCAAGTTACCTTGCCTGCAATAGAAAGATAGAGATTGATTGAGTTATCGTAATCGTGTAGTTTATCAAAGAAGAATTGGAGACTGTGATTATTAACCTTCCAATCGTCAATATTAAATTGCACGCTACTTAACCCCAAATTTGCATATGCAATCATCCAAGAATCCAAATCGCTAAAAGTAGCTATAGTAGAACTTTGATTAAGAAGTTTGCCGGTCCTAAGTATCCAATTTACTTCTGCGACCTGTCCGCCAATTGTATGCCGTAAAATAACCTGAACATCATGAGAGGCAATATTTAAGCAAACCGTTCCTATGAACTCCGCTTTAACAGTTACATTTATAAAAGGATTTGGCGGTATTACAGGATCAATATTTTCCCATCGTCCGGTATCAGCCGCTCCAAAAGAGCGGAACACATAATTTAAGTTATCGTAAGGCACCGCTATCGCAATTTCATCGTAAAGGCCGTCACCACGTGCCGATTCAATAAATGAAACCACCTGGCGTATGGCTTTTTTGGTGCCCGAAGAATAAACTTCCCACTTATTGCCATTCCATTTTTTCCCCAACTGGTTTATACTGTTAACCAGCAATTGGTTATTATCTGTTGTATGCACCATCACCTTAGGAGGAGCATCAGTGCGGTTTCTTTGTAATACGCGTATATTTCCAAAGTCAGAAAACTCGGGAAGATCAAGGCCTGTAAAGTCATCATCCCAGTCGCCTTTGTCCAAATCGTATTTTATAAAAACCAACTTTTCCTCAAACTCTTCGGTTATAGTAGCAAACAGGAATATGTACCGGTTAACCTCGTTTTCATATACCGGAGAGCCTATTAACTGAGTTATATTATTGCCTAAACCTTCAATCTCTGCCCAGTAAGAAAAACTACTCATGGTGTTTTGCTCCAGGTAATTGCGGGTAGAGAAGTAAGCTTTTTTAGTTTTTTTAGATAACGCAAACGTAAAGAAGGTACACCAGGCATTTTGAATACTACCATTTACACAATCATCTCCTGTGGTTTTAGCAATGGCAGTACAAGTACATTGCGGGTCCAGATTGGCCACATCTTCATAATACTCTGAGTATTTTTTTGCTGCATGACAGGCATCTACCGGTGTAAGCCGGTCGTTACCCCTTACTTCGCTTATCAGGTTTCTAAAGGCGGGAGATTGCCACTTACGTAAGGTAGGTATAAGCAGGTTTTCGGGAAACATAAACACAAACATAGCTGCACGCCATGCAGCATAGCTACCCATCCAACGCCATTCATCTTCAAAATTATTAGCGTTAAGGGTAAACCTAAGAATACTACCGCCCGTGGGTATCTCTTTCTGATCTATACCTACACTTTCAGTCCATATAAGCTTTTGCAAGGTATCTATAGCCTGCGATAAGCGAGTGGTAGTTTGGCAGCAACGTATATTAAAATCTACCAGTAACCTTTTGCTTAAATTTGTAGCGTTCTGCTCTAATGTTAGCATTTCGTCGCCTATCAAATTCACCAAAGCATCCTGGTATGAAAGCAACACGCTATCCTCTACATTTTTAATAAGGGTTTTTATTTGGTCATCTACATTCTCATATTGTTCCTCTCTGCCTTTCAGTTTTTTCTCCCAGGCGCTGCGTGCTTTCCAGGTAGCTCTCCACTTAGGTATTTTGGTATAAAAATCCATTGCATTAGGTGCATACTCCGGTGTGGGTATTATAAAATAATCGGGGCTTACAATAATTGAGCCCGCCTGTTCTTCGCTATTCCATACGCCGTACCATTTCCACTCCTTCCATGCCTGAATAAGAATTGAGTAAAACTCATCTTTCTCTTCATTTAACCAGGTAGAGTAACCTAACGTTTTTAACCTAAGTAAACGCTCATAAGCACCATTGCTAAGGCGCATGTGGTTTAAATGGCGTCTTATATCTTCACCTTTATTCTTAAGTGTTTCCAGATTATGAAACTCCGCAGCATTTATAACGTTCAATGCATTGGTAATACCAGCATTAAATTTGTCATCGTTGCTGGTTAAAAGACCACTTGGCACAAGTCCTACTGCAGCTGTAATAGAGGCAATTTTTGTAGCAACTGCTTCACGTCTGTTTACCCAAAAATCGAAAACCGGGCCATTAATAATTGCAATGTCGGTATCAAGCACCAGGTCTGGCTCTATAGCAGGGGCCAGGTTCTTTTTAGCCAGTGCCTGTTTCCAACTGCTGCGGCTTTCGGCCGAGGTTCTCCATTTAGGTAAAACAGCTTTTTTAGCCAGCCACCAGTTATCTAATAGCTTATAATCAGGAGGAGAAGAGTTGTGAATAACGGCTCTTACTGTGGCTTCTTCTGCATTCCACAAACCGGTTAATCTGCGTTTACAGTAAACATCGGCAAGCCAAACCAAAGCCGATTCAATTTCAGAAGCTGATGGCGGATTATTTGAACCCGCGCGTGTACGCAATTGCATTAATGCCTGAAAATTGGCTGCGGTCAGTTTAAAATTATTAGATACTATACTGTTTGCAGTTGCGCTTCTTTGTGCATCAATGGAGTTAAGATCGGATAAAAGTTGAACCAGGTCTACCCCTAAACCAGTTGTACTTACTCCATCGCCCAAAACCATGTTTATAAGGCCGGGGAAGTTATTTGCTGCCACTTTACGCAACAAGTCTGTAACATTATCTACCTGCTCCTTCCGTTTATTGTAAATATCAATAGCCGTTTTTCCAAAACGCGATTCAGGAAGTGCAGAGTCGCCGGCAGCAGAAGGATCGATAAGGGCCGATATTTCCGGATTAAACAAAGGAACCTCGCCTTCTACCGGATCAACAAACGCATGCCAGAACGAGGTATAATATAAATTAATGCTTGCCTCTTCTGATAGCCAGACAGGAGCCAGGTAATTTTTGAGCGCTAACGTAAGTATATTAAACACCTCGGCATACTCTGCTTCGGTAACCTGGGATGTAAGATCGAAGGCAGATTCTTTTACATTCTTCTCCAGTATATCAACCAGGTGCTGAAATGCCTCTTTAGGTAAATGATACAGATTTTCGAGTGCCGTAATTTCAGCCTCTGTCATACCTGCAATAATACGGTCGCGGTCAGGCAGCAGAGTTTCCAAAGTGGTTTGCCAAACAAGGGCTGTAATTGTATTTCCGGAGTAATAAGTCCTCAGATCAGTATTAGCCGCGGATGTAAAATCGAAAACGAATTGGCCCAGGTTAGCACGCTCATATAAAAGAGGAACTGTTCTGCGATACGAAACTTCTGCATCGGCAGCATCAGACTTTATAACTTCCTTAACATATATGCGGGTGCGGGTGCCCACATAAGCCGTATCAATAACTGTAAAGTTTCTGTCATCAACATTCGGCGTGCCGTGTTTTATAGTAATTTGACTGCCCACAGCCAACTGCCCGGTAACATCAGCGCCTACAGAAAAATACTTATTCGAGATATCAATATCGCTTACTTTAATAGGTATCCGTATAATACAATCATCCAAATCGGTAAACGTATTAGGGGTATCAAGGGTAAAGGTTACTGTGCTGGAAGGGGCGGTGCTTACAGAACACAGGCCTGTCGTAGAAACGGGATTAACGTTGGTTATCGTTACTTGTAGTTTGGTAGAACCCTTTTCAATTATAATGGTGTTATTGCCTTGCGGATAACCACCGGCTGTATACATATTAGTTAGAAACGAACCATTATCAGGCAAATCAAATGATACAACACTTCCTGTTTTTGAAATTATAATGCTGGGATATTCAATAACAAGGCTAAGGTTTGTGGAATCCGGAACAAACTCATCCAGCTTAACTAATGATTTTGCTAATCCACTTGAAAAGGCAACTGTATTTATAGTTTTATCAACTATTTCGGGGCCGTTTGAAAGTCGCGAATTTGCTGGCGTTGCTGCCAGGTATGTATCAATTCCCGTTAAATCAAGATTATTAAAAATTAGGGTTCTCTCTCCAAGGCTTAGGTTGCTTCCCACCTCCTGCCACGTTTCACCATCCAGCAGGTAATCCATTTTATACCAACCTTCGGTTTTGTGCAATGTTTTTTCTGTATCAAACCACAAACCAGCCGAAGGCACCGTAGGTATATTTGTATCCGCTTCGAAAGTATTGGTAGTGCCATCAAAGTTATAGATGGTCATTATCCTTCCATCCATTTCAGCTGCATAGGCAGAATCTACCGGTATCATATCCGTAGTTTGCGCAACCGAAGTAACTGCTACTTTAACACGTGCATGTAACAATGCAACGGGCAAAGTGCTATTACCGGTTAATATAGTATCCGTTACCGATACTATATTTGTACCACCGGTATACGCACTAACTTTGTACTTACCATTATTGCTACCACCACCTGTAAAAAGCGGTGCCCCTGTAACTTCTACATAACTACCGGCACCAAACCCACTGGATGGCAAGGCAGGGCCACCTGTAAACAAGGCAGTGCCGCTAATAACTAATGAGTTTGCAGGGCTGCCAGAAACACTCCTTATTTCTGTAAGGTCAAAAGATGCGACGTATTCCAAATCATAACCGTCAGACCCTGCCGGAATTGCCGGATTATTTAAAAAAGTAATGGTAGTAGTATCGGGACCGCTGGTACTATTTACCGATGAAGCTACAATACAATCAAGCGAAACCTGGGTGCCTAATGCTGAATTTTTTGCAATTAAAGTAACAACAGTTCCTTTAGCAATATCATTAGCCGCATGGTAATTTAACTCGATAGTACAAGTTCCTTTCTTAACACCCGGCGACCAATAATAATTGGCGTTTTTGTTCCAAAAATAATTTCGGCCTAATGTATTGTCCAAAAATCCTCTCCTCTTCAGCCATAAAGTAAAAACCGGGTCTGCCGCGCTAACTTCCGGCGCTATCGAAAGGTCATCAACGGTTACTACATCCGGATCCAATAACGGTTTAGCCCGGGTATTATATTCATCTTGCGGAAAATCCTGTTCAAGCCAGTTAAGCCGCAGCCATTCTTTCCTCCACTTAGTAATAAGTGGCACAGGTATACCAGGCGTGGTATTAAAATCACGATACACACTAGGAAACCCAAATAAATTTTCAAGCAAGGTTAGTTTAGCCTTAAAAGCTACATCGTCGGTAGGATCAATAAGCGACAAATCGATAGTTAATGTATTTATCGTGTCGCTATTGCCGGGGTAACTGGCTACAATACCAATGCTTTCTGCAATTTCTTGTTTTAAATCAGTATTCCCTCTGGCTTCGCGCAAAGCTTCATAATCCGTACCCAACTCGTTAAGCAAAGCAAAATATAACTCCTTAAAAAAATCTTTTTCGGCCTGTATAAATGCTTCTTCCTGGCAGGCTCCTCCACTTCCCACTATAGTTCTGTAGCTCTGTAAAATTTCAATAGCCAATCGGTAATGGCACATGTAATTCTTCATTTCGCTGCACGAGGTTCTCATACTTCCAAAAGGCTGTAAGAAAATATCTTCAAGGCCGGCAATGGTAACAGGGCCGTTGCTATGCCCCGCTAAAGGCGTAAACGATTTGGACAAATGATCAGTAGTATATTGCAGCAAATCGGCCAGATAAGCAAATGGGCTTGTACCGGTTTCACAATCATCACATTCACATTTTTCCTTAATCTTATCAAGCACGGTCTGTAGTGTATCGTAATGCGTAGGCGCAAAAACACTTCGTGCATCTTGCACACGTTCTATTACAATGTTTCGCAGAAAAGCCGATGTTCCGTAAGCCGCCTTGTGCAAGGTAAGGGCATCTAGCTTAGATACGCCCGGCACTGCTGATAATTGAGTAACAAACTCACTACGTCCAATTCGGGAAACCTGATGCAGGGAAGTATACCCCCCATTTATAGCAGCCGTATTTACAGTATAATTTTTTGATAATAATTCAAACTGTGCGTGTCCATCCAGTTTATCCATGGTGGGTTTATCGGCATCCCACTCCGGACCCGATAAAGCGTCCTGATTTCTTAATCCTCCTATGCGCCTTACATCGTATAGTGAATTAATACTGTTTGCTGCAAAATAACCTGACACAGCAGGCGACAAAGTAATTCCTAAAGTAGCCGAAACATTTGCCATTGGTAATGAACCAGCGGAAGGATTCTGGGTTACATCAAACATTACCTGCACATAAGTTGTGCGCCGCCCGGGATGTGCAATTGCTGCGTAGGAAACACTAGCGGTATGTAGCGATTCCCCATGCTCATCCAGCAATTCTATCAAAACATCAAATCGCTCCGGCTCAGTTTTTATGCCTGTATAAAACTGTTTTGAAAAAGCCGGCGCAAATTTTACATAGCCATAATTATTAGTTTTAAAAGTACCCAAACCTTGCATTACCTCCGAATTATAAAGCAGCGTACCCCTAACAAACCGATGGCTATAAGGAACATGCATTGTGTTTTCCAGCCGGTAGGTAACCTGTGTATCCTGATTGAATTCGGTAAAATAATTTGAATCAAAATCGATGTACAACGTAACATCTATTTCGTTGTCATAATCAATCTCTGCTGCTAAATCAGGATTGTCAAGGCCTGTAGACCGGTTTAAAGTATAACGGAGATATTTTTCGCCGTCTTTTACCTTAAAAATTACAACGCGGGATTTTTGCACCGAATTAACAGCAGGCACCACAAGGGTGAATCGGTTATTGCTATCGGTTTTAACGGAGCCTGCAAATTCTTCATACAGCGTCTCGCAAAACCATACCTCAATTTCTTTCCCAACAAACCGAAGTGATTCATCGGAACCGAACGCGGGATTAATTTCTGACACCTTACCCGAAATAGAAAAAACATTATTCTTAGCCATATTAGCTTAATTTAAATTTGAGATTTATTAGAATAGAACACTTTGCTATTGATGCAACTATTGATTAGTTGAATGCAAAGAAACCACAAGTACTGATCGATATCAATGTAAAAACTACTGCATATAGCAGTAGAAATACGGGAAAAATCAAACTAAAGGCATAGGGAAACAATTGCCCGATAACTCCGTTACAAATACTTACTTTATTCATTTTATTAATAAGAGTTTACAGATACTTTATGTATTTCCCTACACTACTTCCCAGGTTCTAAAGAATTTTGAGAAGAATTATCCCATTACATCTAACGCCACGTTCACTTCATCCACATTGGTAAAATCAACGTCTTTTGCGGCATTAAACTTTACACCTTCTATTGTATTGAGAGAAACAGAAAGCGAATAACCGGCCGATTTTACATTACCGGTAAACACTCCGGGTTTATCAACGCCAGCACTTGTTAATGTAGTCTCTTCACCATTGGTTTTATCCTTCAACTTTACTATGGCGCCGGATAATTGATTTTTGAGCACCTCTACATCCTGACCCACCGGTATTTGCTCGGCTAAAATTTCCAACATAACTTTTACATCTTTACTATTTACAGGGGGTGTTACAGGTTTGTTTGCTTTATAAGTGCTGCTATAAGGCAACAGAAGTTCTTTTACTCGGTTCAGCAACTCCATAGCACGGCCCGAGTAAAACCCTAATAGAAAGGAAACTATAAGTACCCCTTTTGTTGCTTGTATGGCAATACCATCGCCACCGGTGGCATACTCGTAGCTAAAAATAAGTATCATAGATATTATAGGTGCGTAAAACAGTTTTGCCAGTTGCGAGGGTATTTCGCTTGGTTCAAAAGCAATTTTTTTATCGCGTATTACTTCACTTACAAAGTAAAGTATGCTTGCCATTACTCCAAAAATGGTCCATAGCATTATCTCTATATAGGCACCGGCCCCGTACAACCAAAAAAATGATTTTACTTTAATCTTAATCTTCAATAAAATCCCAACCCTGCCGTTTTCGGGTAAAGCACATATTTCGGTAAGTACCCTAACCTGGTTAGTCGAATCCAGGTTCTCGTAATTTCTTAAAAGGTAGTTTACTATAAGGTCATCCGTTTGTTTGTAATCCCGAATTACATAAACATAATTAATGGTATCCTTTCTTACGGTACTATCTATTTCGCTGGCCGGACGTTTGAGCATCTCATCTATCCGCTCGGCATCATCCTGGTTTAGCTGCACCATCTCAAAACCAACACTATTACCCCAAATACAATGCGACCCAAAATATATAACCGTATTTAAAAGCAATATCAGGCACAGAAAAACGATATATACCTTCTGATCTCTCAAAGCATTTATCAGGCGCGTAAAATATATTAAGTTCATTACCGGTCTATTTAAAGTGCATAATCTTTTACCCTTCTTCTTATTAATCTAAAGTCGGGGTTAATTATTTAGTTACCTATGCTATAAACACGGGCTTTACCCGTATTTATACGGTTTGAGTAAATTATTTTTTAATTTGTTGTATGTAGTTTCTTTTTAAAAGCATCTATTCTTAACCCAAAATGGATACCGGTTTATGCCTATCAGAATAATTATTGCCGATGATCACGAAGTATTTCGCATTGGATTACGTTTTTCGCTCGAACAACATGGTAATGTTGAGGTTTTGGCTGAAGCCACTAATGGTGAGCAACTGCTTAACGTACTGGAGTATAAAACACCCGATATTGTTTTGCTCGATTTAAATATGCCCGGATTGGATGGCTTGCAAACTTTAGAAAAAATAGTTAAACGCAATCAGATAAAAAAGTTCGACATAAAAGTGCTAATAGTATCTGCCCACGATTCCGAAAGCTACATAGTGCAGGCAGTGGAAGAAGGGGCCTGTGGTTTTTTAAGTAAGCAGGCAAGCACCAGCGAAATTATTTTAGCTGTGGACAGTGTGATGGCTAACGGTATATATTTTAGCGAAAAGGTAAATAAACTTTTGGTACACAAACTGGTAAAGCGTAAAAAGCTGAATCCGGTATTTGACACTAATAATGTTTCCTTTTCAAACTCAGAGTTATCCGTATTAAAGCTGCTTTGCCGCGAAATGACCAGCAGCGAAATAGCCAAACAACTTTCCCTTAGCCCCCGGTCGGCAGAAGATATACGCTACCAATTATTAAAAAAAACCGGCGTAAAAAATGCAGTAGGCCTGGCGCTCTGGGCAGTAAAAAATGGCATAATTGATTTGTAGGTTATCCGGTCCCTCAATTTAACATATTAATTTATTTGCAATTTATTAAGTCTGGTTTTGCAATAAAAAACATAGCACTTTTTTGCATATTTTTTAAACCGGTACATTATATTCACCATATAACCGAAAAAGTTTTATCAAAAAAAGCACCCATTTGCTGCTCCTTTAATTTAGGTCATGCAAAAAACTTTTGGCTTTTTGCGGTTACACACATCAAATTTTTAATAACAAAATCCGTTTAAGCTGGTGCCCTACCACCTGTAAATTAATATATTAAAATACCCATCAACTTTTCTGCCTAATACAAAACACTATATAAATGTTTACCCCCTACACCCACCCAAATGCAGGTAAAGATGATTTCTATTCCTCTTTAATAATTAATTCTGCCGAAACAAAAACTTGCTTTTCGGTTAATGGTCGTTTTTTTTATTGCACAAATAGCGTCCTTAACTCCCTGGGTTACACCCGTAGCGAGTTTATGGAGCTGAATGCGTATAATCTTCTTCATTCCGACGATGCTCCCCCGTTCCAACAAGCGGTTAACAATCTGCTACATAACACGGGCAAGGCCTTTAACATGCAGGCACGAATACTGCACAAAAACGGGGCATACATATGGATAGAAGGCAGCGTTACCAACCTTATACACGATAACACAATCAACGGACTTGTATTTACATACACTGATATTACAAATAGTAAAGAAACAATTAAACGCCTGGAATCTTTTAGCTATAAGGCATCGCACGATTTACAATTGCCGCTATGCGCCGTTAAAAACTTATCGCAAATATTAATAGAAAAACACGCAAGCGGTTTAAATGGCGATGCACAACGGCTATTAAAACTAATTGATGGCAGCGTAAAGCAGATGATGGATACTACCAACCGGTTGTTAGAATTTTCGCGGATGGGCTCTACCGCCGTGCACCGGCAACAATTGGATTTAACCTTAATTGCCCACGAAATAAAAGCGGAAATAGAAAACAGCGGTCAATACCAACAAGCTGAATTTAAAATAAACGATTTAGGGTATGCCCAGTGTGACTCAGAATTAATAAAAGTTGTTTTTAGAAACCTGATTTGCAATGCCGTTAAATATTCTGCACCGGTTAATAAACCTACTATAGAAGTTGGCACTTTACAGCAGGCCGACACCCGGATTTATTACGTTAAAGATAACGGCGTGGGATTTGAAATGCAATACGCCGGCCGTTTGTTTGAAGCATTTAGCCGGTTACATTCAAGCGATAAGTTTGAAGGCACCGGCATAGGCCTGACTATGGCACATACCATTGTAACCAACCATGGTGGAAAGATTTGGGCGGAAGCTTCGCCAAACAATGGCGCCACTTTTTATTTCACCTTAGGCCATTAGCGCCCGTATTTATACGGGCAAAACCCGTATAACCCCCTGCTTAAATCAAATAAATCTTTTCCAGCTTTGAAGCATTGGTTGCAAACCTACATTTTAAGACTTTAAACAAATTATTATGGGCATAAAAGAACGCCAGGCCTTCAGAAAAGAACGCCGCAAAAAAATAGAAGAACTAATTAAGCTGGGGAAGGGCCTGGACACCCTTCCGCTCTCAGCAAAACAAGGCGACTATCAAAAAGTATTTAAACAAGTTTGGCCATTTTTGCAGGAAGCATTTAGCTTTATAAAACTGCTTAAAGTAACCGGCCCTAAAGTAGATACAACTATGGACGAGCTGATTAAACTGGGTAACGCTATTAGCACTACTAACGACACCGCGGCACAAACACAGTTTCAGGAAAAGATGATGCTTGTTTGGGGGCCCTTGCGCACTCTACTGGATATTATTATTGCCTTTAGCCCGGAAAAAGTAGACAAGGTGCTGGATAAAATTATTGAAATAGGCGATTGGCTAACCGATGGTAAACTGCAAGAAAATTCATCACTTACCGCTTAATCTTAATCCAACCGGTTTATGAACATTGCAAGCTTTAAGAAAAAATATGACCTTGACCTGATACCAACAGGCAACGAAGAAATCATTATAGGTACTTTGGTATGGGACCCGCTGGTAGGCGGCCCTAAGTTTTCGCATGCCGGTATGCCTGCTAATATTTTTCAGGCATTTTTAGATGCCGGCCTGCTAAACCGTAACGAGTTTGATGCCTGGATTGAAAAATGCCGGAACACTCCCCTGGTTGAAGCAGAACTGGCAACGGTTGTTGTAGATGTGGATTTACATGTAGCCGCCGAACTAAACCTTCCCATAGCCGATTTTGTAAACGATTTTTCTTACAAAAACATTTCCAAATTCGAATTTGGAAATGTAAAATCGAGGTTAATGACTTTTGATGTGCGTATTGAAGCTGATAGTTTACTAGAACAAATGCGCGCTAAAAAATGGGCAGATTATGACGGCAAAATGCGCCGCCTTTTTGTAATTAAAGAACTGTACTACGGCACCAGCATTAAAATTACAATTAATAAGGATTTTAAAAACGATTTCGACCTTAAGTTAAAGCAGTACAACCTTAAAGCTAAATTGGTAGCTGAGGGAAGCATAACTAAAACGTATGAGTTTAGCAATAAGAATGTACCTTTTGCCATGCGTACAACGCCAGTAAAAACCTTTAACGGCTAATATATTTACAGGCATATTCTTTCAACTTAAATAAGTAATTTTTTATATAAAAAAATACCTATGAAAACACCCCTTATTCCTATCGACATTATCTCTATTTATAAAAATAAACTGGGTGATGCCCTGCCTTTACCCAAGCGTATGGCCCAGTGCACCACCGATACATACGATGCACTGTTTGGCATCGCGGCTGATGTAGCTAAAAAAGGTGGCAAGTTGGTACTAAGCGATTTGTTTAGAAGCTACGATATGCAGGCCCAATCGCATCAGGATTATGTGGCCAAGCGAAAAAAAGCTTTTAGCCCGCCACCCGGTGGTAGCTTACATGAGGCCGGCCGCGCCTTCGATTTAGACCTTAGCGCTATAAGAATAAAGCTGGAAGACTTTTGGAAAATAGCCGCTAAGTATGGCGTGTATCCCATTATAAGCAAACCCACACCCGGTGCCTCAGAGGCCTGGCACTTCGATTGCCGCGGCAGCCATCAATCCGTGTATCAGTATTACCAGGATAAAAAAGGCGATAACTTTGCGCCGTACAAGGCTATGTCGGTTAGCGCTATTTTAGCTATAGGCGTGCATGTAGATGATTTTGGTAATAATCAAGCCCAGGCAGCCATACAGGCCGGACTTATCCGGTTGGGCCAAACCATTGGAAATATAGACGGGCAAATAGGCCGTAAAACAATTGCGGCCCTAAACACGCTCAAAATACCATTTAATTCAGGCGACCCGGAAGCAACATTGCAGGGTATTGAGCATTTATTGCAACAAACCTTTATCAACGAGTTTAAAACCAAAGCGGGCGTTTAAACCGCCCGTTTTTTCTATGGTCCCCTACTTTGTGCTTATGTTAGCACCAGGCAGGGGACTATTAGTGTTCTATGCCTATATGCCACAAAAATTTTTGCTAAAAAACTTACTACGCAGATACACTGCGTAGCCACACCCTATATTGCATTTATAACAGACACTACTAGTAAACACAACACCTATTTACTTTTTAGCGGCATTATCCAACACCGGCTTTTATCCAACACTGCCGAAACTTGCCGCTTAGTAAGTTAAAATTTATTAGTACCGCGTGTTGTTACACTATTGCATTTGTATTTACGTTATAAGTCATCCTGTTTAAAACACTATCCAAAAACCACCACCCTACCTATGTGCACCACTATTATTACAGCCGATGAAAACAAAATTTTCCGCCTGGGCCTGCGCCATTTATTAGAAGATAACAGCGATATTGAAATAATTGCCGAGGTAAGCAACGGAGAAGAACTATTAAACGCTCTGGAGTATAAAGTACCCGATATTGTATTGCTCGATTTAAACATACCCAAAGTAAACGGCTTGCAGGCCCTTGCCAGAATAGCCACCCGCAACCGCACAAAAAAAACCGGTATTAAAACAATCGTATTAACGGCACACGATAGCGAAAACTTTATAATAGAAGCACTGGAAGAAGGAGCTTGCAGTTTTCTAAGTAAAAAAACTGATACCGGCGAAATTGTAACGGCTATTGAAAACGTCGCCGTTACCGGCACCTACTATAACGAACGCGTAAACAAGGCAATGGTTCGCCGGCTAAGCAAGACAAAAAAAATAAAGGCCGTGTTTGACGATCAGGGCACCTCCCTCTCCGAGCCAGAAATGAAGGTACTAAAACTACTTAGCCGCGAAATGACCAGCACCGAAATTGCCAGACAGCTTTATTTAAGCGCACGCACCGTAGAGGCTATCCGCTACCAGCTGCTAAAAAAGGCCAACGTCAAAAACGTAGTTGGACTGGTGCTATGGGCTGCAAAAAATGAGTTGATAAGTTTAGATTAGTTCCTTTCCTACCATTGCTCTTGCATCTCTTCCGGTTACAACCTGAAACACTATTTATTACATGTTGTGCTGTTTTCGTTAAACGATAGTAGCTTCACTGCTTTACTTACTCTTTCACAATACGATGCACTACTTTTTCACCATCCACCGTAGTTGAAACAAAATATACTCCGGCAGCAAGCGCACTTAAATTAAATGTTTTGGTAAACCGATCGGCGAAACATGTATTTGCATCGCGCAAAATCTCCTGACCAATTGAGTTGGTCAACATAAATTCAACCTGCCTAAAATTACGGTTTCCAATTTCAATTGTAAACGCTGCGCTAAACGGATTAGGATAAAGTTTTACCTGTAAGGCTTTTATAGTGCCCGTATTAGCAATACCATTATACAATACGTTTAGCGTGTTTGAATAATTTTGGCATCCACCGGTATCGGTAACCAGCACCTTGTAATTGCCCGAAGTAACTGCTGTAAATGCAGCAGTGTTTGCTCCTGTTATTGCTGTATCATTTAAATACCACTGATAGCTACCAGAGGCTGTAGTGCTTAATATATTGCTATTAGCATTAATTACCGGTAGCGGCACTTTGGTAATAGTAAGGCGGTTCGATTCAACCGTGCAGGTATTTAAATCGGTAGCGGTTACCCAATAGCTGCCACTATCCGTTACACTAATACATCGGTCTGTAGCCTGTGTGTTCCAAAGGTAGCCGGCCGAAGATATAGCCGTGCAAACTGTAATACTATCGCCACCGCACAAACTGGTTTTAAGGGAGGTTATAACCACCGGTGTAATTATTGCCTGTTGTATTTCTATCGAGTCGAGGGTGGTGCACTGGTTTGCATCTACCACGGCCACTTTATACACACCAGCAGTGCCTGCGGTAATACAAGCTGCGGTGCCGCCGTTATTCCAACTATAAGTTCCGCCTACGTTGCTTATACAAATTTGGGCGCTATCGTTGGGGCATAGTTGCGTTTTAGTTGCCGTTATATTTAGAGGCTGAACTGTAAGCGTTTGTATGGTGATCGAATCGGACGCTAAGCATTGGTTAGCATCTACAACCGCCACTTTATATACACCCGCATTGCCGGCGGTAATACAAGTTGTTGTCCCCCCGTTGTTCCAACTATATGTTCCGCCTACGTTGTTTATACAAATTTGGGCGCTGTCGTTAGGGCATAGTTGCGTTTTAGTAGCCGTTATACTTAAAGGCTGAACTGTAAGCGTTTGTATGGTGATCGAATCAGTGGCTAAGCATTGGTTAGCATCTACTACCGCCACCTTATACACCCCCGCATTACCGGCGGTAATACAAGCTGTTGTCCCGCCGTTGTTCCAGCTATATGTTCCGCCTACGTTATTTATACAAATTATAGCACTGTCGTTAGGGCATAGTTGTGCTTTAGTAGCCGTTATATTTAAAGGCTGAACTGTAAGCATTTGTACGGTGATGGTATCGGAGATAATACAGCCGTTTGAAATATCGAGCGTATAAACTCCCACCGAACCAACCCTTATACAATCGGTGCTTTCGTTCGTGTTCCAATGGTAGCCATCGGTACCTCCGGTCACACAAATATCGGCTATTTCGCCGGGGCATAATGCAGTTTTGGATGCAGTTAAATACTTGCCTCTTAGGGTACCATTGGTTATAGTAACCGTATCGGAACCCACACAGCCGCGGTCATCTGTGGCCGTAACATTATATGTACCAGGAGTGGTGGCGGTGTAGCAAGCCGAGGTTGAGCCTCCGTTCCATAAGTAATTATTAATGCCCGAGGTTGCGCAAAGTTGTAGTATACCGCCTGTACAAAGTTCACCGGCACCGGCATCTATAGATAACTGATTAACACGTCTGCCTGGTAGGGTTACCGAGTCGGTTTCGGTGCAGCCAAAAGTATCGGATACGGTTACCACAAATGTTACCAGCGAATCGATGATGGCAGTTGTGTAAGGCGCCGTTGGATTAGCTACGGTTGCTGCACCTCCGTGCCAACTCCATTGAAATTGAGGAACACTAACCGGTTGAACAGCACCTGCCGGCATACAATAGTTAAAGCGGATGTTGGGCCTAAACATAAACACCCACCCCCCAATGCCTAGCCTGTTACTCAGGTCAAGGCTATCCCATATAGTGCTGTAGCTATAATAACTCGTGGCAGTACAAATAGCCTTATTTACCAAGTTACCCTGGCCAGATGGGTTAAAATTGCTAATATCAATCATAAGATTAGAAACCCCATCCCAATAAACGGGCGTACTTAAAGTAAATGAGTTCCAACCTGCAACGGGTACAAACGTGTTGGTACGATAAACCTCCTGCAATACATAGTTGTTTAAATAAATACCGGCTTCTGTTTTACTTGTGGGTGACATTTTAATAGAAAAGTTTTCCAGAGAGGCATTACTGTTTAAGGTACCTATATTAAAGCCCAGTTCGGTAATAAGTTTAGCACCACCAAGCAATGATTTTAGTTCAGAAGCCCGTAAGATTATCTGACTTCGCACGGCCTTTTTCATATTGTTAAATAAGCCAGGTTCACGCGTGCTGCTGCCCGTTTCAAGTTGCATACCTGTGCCGAGCACAACGGTAGTACCACCGCTGCAGCCTGCCGGTGCGGCTGTAAGTAACCCCCGATTATAAACGGCAGCTATATCTAAATTCTGCCCCGGGCAAATGTAAGCGGTATCGAATCCGGTTGCCCTTAAATTAAATTTACTATCTACTTGCGAAAAAATACCATAAGCAGCCTCGCAACCGTTGTTAAAGGTTATAGTTACATCATGCCTTCCGGCATTTTGCAAATAAACTATCTGCGCAGTATCGCCGGTAGACCATAGGTAACTTCTATGCGAATTGCCGGTTATTTCTACCCTGTAACCCTGCCCCTTGCATCCACCCGGCCCCTGCTTAAAAGAAACATACCCTGAGTTAAATACACGGTGCAGAAAGGTATCAGCGCCGGTACAACCATTAACATCGGTAACTGTAACCATAACGTTTCCATACCCCCCTGCCTGAACTGTTGGCGTAGTTGCATTATTGCTCCATTTGTAGGCGGTATAAGGCTGGTTGAGCGATAAAGTAATTGAGGTGTATTCGCAATTAATACTATCGCCCACTATCTCGGGTCTTGGTTTTGCACGAAAAACGAAATTAAAACTATCGGTACGTTCGCAACCTGCAACATCGCTAACGGTAACCCGGTATACGCCATACTGGTTAACGGTAATAGTAGCTGTAGTATCACCGGTACTCCATAACCTGTTAGCAAAATTTGTGTTAAGCTTAAGCACACCAACAGGGTTTTCGCAGGCGGCAGTATTGGTAATTTTGGGCGTAGGGTTAGAAACTACTACCTGCTTATATCCATAGGCCGTACAACCCAAAGCATCGGTTACGGTAAGGAACAAGCCAGTGCTAACCTTAAGCACAATTTGGCTACCGGTTTGCCCCGTAGACCATTTATAGGTGTATAACGGGCCAGCCGGCGCGGTTAGCGTTACACTATCGCCCAAACAAACAGCAGCAGGGCCCAATGCCGTAATGGTAGTAACAGGCGGAGCGGCCACTACCACATTTACCCATTGTATAATTGAATCGGTATAATCGCGCGAGGTTACTACCAGTGTAACTTTATAGCTACCGGTAGCAGGATAACTTACCTGCACTTGTTTTGCGGTTGCAGTAAGCGGTGTTCCACCCTCAAAATACCATTGGCGGCTGTATAAAGTGCCCGGCGATTGATCGCGGAAAACTATTTTTTCGGTACCGCATTGTACCGTATCGGTGGTTATAAAAGCAGCGTGAAGCTGGCCTGCACGCACCAGGCAGGCCTCGGTATTTACTACCGGTTCGGTATCAAAGTAAATACCCGCGCTATTGCTTATATAGCTACCGGCAGGCATGGGTTGCAAAGGTTTTATACGATACCATATATGCCCATGCGAGTGCACCGAATCAATACTTTTAGGTGTAAGCGCAATAGGGTAAAAAATAAATTCAACTATGCTGTCGGCCATCCAGTGTATAGTGTAAGGATGCGAAGCGCCTAACATTTCGAAGGTGCTAAAATCCAGCGTATGTGGCAGATAATCGCGCACCTTAACGCGCGTAGCACTACCGGTGCCTATATTTTCAAAGTTTATACTATAGGTAAGATAATCATTAAACCCAGGTGTTACTTCGGGCTTATCTACCAGTTTATTGTTAGGGTCGAGCGGACGCTCAGGCACTACCATATTATCTATTATAACCATGCAACTATCTCTATTATTTGCCGGTAAACCATCGGCGGCAGCATTTATTGTGGTGTTAAAACGCAGCGTATCTCCCGAAGAGTAACTTGCTATTACCAATAACCGGCTTGTTTGGGTGTGGAAGGGTTGCAGGTTAACCGGCCATATTAAAGTATCGTTAACTATTGTTCCCGCGGTAATATTTTGCAAGGTATACCCGGCTGGTATATGCATTTTTACCACACCGGAATTTAGAGTGGTGCCATAGTTTTTTGCGGTTAAAATCACGCTTAAAAATGCACCCGGCCTAACCCTGCGTAATGATACCACGTTGATGCCTAAATCATTTACTGCCGAGGTGGCGACTATTCTAAAGTTGTGCGTTATTACCTCATTCTTTTCTATATGTGTAGCCAGCGGGTTTGTGCAGGTAAAATAAGGCGGTAAATCAAGCACGTCCATATTAACATAGCCTGAATCGATATTAGCGCCATAGTTGCCCCGCTGATGTGTAAAAACGTAACTGCCCTGCGAAAACAAAATGCGTTGGTTGGGTAGCAGCGTTTCGCCCAAATCGTAATCGCCGTCCATATTCTCATCCAGGTATACTATACCCGATATAGTGCCGAAATCGTACCTGCACTCGGCGGGTATACCATAATAAGGAGTATCCCGTTGCATGGAGTAGTAGGTGCCGCTAAAGCTAACACCAACATTACCGGTTAAATTGCCTTCAACAAACCTGTTACAGGGGCGCAGGCAATCTAAAATCGAATTGTTTTGAGCCTGCAGGGCTGTTATATCTCTTGGATAAAAAGCCGGAATACGCTCTATCAAATTATTTTCAAGATACAGATAACGTGCTAATGGAGTAGGGGGGGCAAAAGGCAGCAGGTTATTGGTAAGCCTTATAGTATCTAAATAATAAAACGGCACAGGCGGTACATAAGTGGCTTTATTATTGCTAAAGTCAATGCTATTTACAAATGGAAAATATTGCAGGCCCTCTAACGATTGTATACCGCATCCTTTACAATCAAGGCGTCTTGTATTTAAAACCAAAGGGTCGAGATAATTAAACTGGTAACCCACAAAAGCAGTTGGTACCAGGTTGCGTAAATACAAGCGGAACGAACTATCGGGTATAGTTGCAAATGAGGTTTTGTTTAACACTTTTATATCATCAATGTAACCATATGTATTTTGACCTCTTATCCGGAAAGCAATGCGCACGGTGGTATTGGACCAGTTGTTTAGGTTTATTACATTAAAGCCATAAGTTAAACAACTTAGCACATTATTTGAAAGGGCGTCAAGTGTTGTATCGTTAGGATTGCTGATTACGTATGCATCCATAGTGCCGCCTGCCTTAAAACAGGAATGAAATATGGCATAAGGGTCGGCACCAAGTGCCAGTGGCGGGCTAATCATTATTTTATCACAGGCACCCGCTACATCCAAGGGCCCACTCCAATAACCAGTATCTACCAGCCCCAACATATTATTCAGCACCTCGGTAACCGGATTAAAAACACCATCTAATACGGCCCGCGTGACAAGTCCCGCCTGTTGTGGAATAGTATCGTTATTAATCATCACCCAGCCCTGCCCGGGCGCCCAATCGCGGAAACTGTTTTCGTAAACTGTGGTGTATTGCGCCTGAGCGCATAAAAGCATTAGGGCCAAAAATATGGAGGTGGCAAGTTTTTTCATAGGTGTAGGTTTAGTGTGTATTGACCCTGACGGTTTAAACGTATGCAAAAAATTAGTTTAAAACGAATATGTGTAGAAATTAATATTCGCCGCCGGAATAGCGTTTAACGCAACAGCACGCAGGCCCGTGGGAAGCACACTATGGCGAAACCTACAACAGCACAGCCCCCCTTATTGAATTTCTCTATTGTCTATCGTCTTCTAATGATGCTCGCAACACTCATGTTTACCGTTACCGGTAAGCACGGTTGGATGGGTGTGGGTATGCGCTATAACATTTGCATTCTCAAAACTCATTAACCTTAGGCTGATGAGTATAACCACCAGCGTAACGCCTACATCGGCCGCTATAGCAAACACCAGGTTGCTAAAGCCGAAAAATGCAAGGGATATAAAAATGAGTTTGATAGCTATGGCCGCTATGGTGTTAAACTTAATAGTGCTTACAGTAGCGCGGCTTAACCGGATAAGAAAAGGGATGAGCGAAAGCTTATCGTTCATTAAAGCAATGCTGGCGGTTTCAATAGCCGTATCGCTACCTGCTGCGCCCATAGCTATGCTAACCGATGCACCGGCCAATGCAGGGGCATCGTTTACGCCATCGCCTACCATTGCCACGCTTTTATATTCGGCCGTTAGCTCTTTAATACGCGCCGCTTTATCTTCGGGCAACAGGCCGCCAAATACTTTTTTTATGTTTACCAGTTGCGCTACAAACCGCGCCGATTGTTCACTATCGCCGGTAAGCATAATAGGCTCAATATGCATAGCGTTTAGCTCTTTTATAGCTTCCGCGCTATCGGGTTTAACCTCATCCATTAAACCTATAATACCGGCTACCCCATTACCAAAGCTAACCACCACACTGGTTTTACCCTGTTCAGAAAGTTGCTTTACCAGCTGCTCAGCCTCCGCCGATACGGGTTGATTTTCTCGGATAAAATTAAGCTTACCTACCAGCACCGTTTCATCTGCGCATACCAAACACTTAGCCGTTGCACCCTTGCCTATAATACTTTTAAAGTTTTCGGCCCGGTGCGGCTCAAAGCCTTCTTTTTTACTGGCATCTACTATAGCTTGTGCTAAAGGGTGCTCGCTAAAAACCTCGGCGCCTGCACTGCAGGCCAAAAGCTCCTCGCGGCTAGTACCCTTTAAAGGAATAACATGGGATACGATGGGATTGCCGAAAGTAATAGTGCGGGTTTTATCCAGGCAGATAGCTTTTACTTCGGCTAGGGCCTCTAAATACTTACCGCCTTTAATCAACGCACCGCGCGATGATGCATTGCCAATAGCTGCATATATGGCCACCGGTGTGCTTATTACCAGTGCGCATGGGCAGGCAATAACCAGCAGGGTAATGGCCTGTTGCAGCCAATGGTGTAAATCTTTATGCAGCACAAACACCGGAACTACAAAAAGCAGGGTGGCCAGTACAATGATGGTAGGCGTATATACTTTGGCAAAGCGCTGTATAAATTTTTGCGTTTCGCTTTTATTGTTGCTGGCCTCAAACGTTAGCTGAATGATTTTTGAAAAGGTAGTATCGGCCGAAAGCTTAGTGGTTTTAATTTCGATAAAACCGCCGCGGTTTAAGGTGCCGGCAAACACGGCATCTCCCCTGCTTTTATCCTTTGGTATCGGTTCACCGGTAATGGCCGCTTCATCTACACTGGTGTCGCCAGTTTCAATCACCCCATCCAGCGGAATCATATCGTGCGGCTTTACCTGTATAATGGTGCCCACGGCCACTTTATCAATAGCCACATTGCTACCAGATTGTTTTACGTAAGCCGTTTTTGGCGACTTAGATACCAGCGCATCCAGCGCCGATTTGCTGTTTTCTATTCCAATATCCTCCAGCCTTTCGCCCAACACATACAGCACAATTACCACAGCGGCCTCGGGGTATTCGCCTAAATAAAAAGCGCCTATTACCGCAATAAGCATTAGCAGGCTAATACTGCTAAAGTTGATTTTAACCAAGGCCTTTAAGCCGTTTACTATTACAGGATAGCCAATGCCTAAAATAAAAGCAGCAAATACAAATGGCGCATAGGGCATGGGTATGTGTATACCCAAAAAAGAGAGCACCTCTAACCCTATTACAAGCACTACACCTGCCAGCAGCAATAAAAATTTTCTATCGTGAAAAGGCAGGCGCATATATCAATGCAAAAATAAGAAAGAAAGGGTGGAGTTGGCTCTATAGGCCGTCAGCTAAAGCAGACGGCAAAGAAAAACAGCCATAGCGCTAAACCCCTTCATTGCCGTTGGCTTTTAGCCAACGGGAAACTGCTATACAGTAAAACCCTACTTTACCAATACCTCCACCCACAAATCGGCGTGCTTGTTAAGGCCGGCATCGTTAAAGTGGCAGTTGTCGTAGCGGTATTCGCCGCCTAACGAATCGGTATCAGGGCCATTGAAAATTTGACGTGAAGGGTTAGCCAAATTTCTTTGCGCGGTTTGCAAAACCGTGTCGGGTGCATTTTGGCAAATGGTGGCAATAGCCGGATATATAGGCGCTACCACCCCTTTGCTGCGCAGGTAATTTACCAGCAGCCCAAAGTTAGCGGTGTAGCTATCGGCATTTTGTTGCGGGGTTAAGCCCCCACTGTTAAAGGCAACATGGTTGCTTTCGCCCTGGTGCCAAAGCACATGCGTGGGTTTTAAGCCGGCGTTATCCAGATACCCGATCGTTTCCTCAATCAGGTGGTTAAGGTTACCGCCTGGTATCCATTGCTCTATTTTAGTTCCGCCAACGGCGCAGGGCACCACTATCACAGTACCTGCAAAGTTGCGTTCTATCAGTTTATCGGTCAGCCTGCTCCATACGCTGCCGCTTGCGCCGCTGGCTCCTTGTAAAGGGTCGTTTAAAGGTGAAAGTGTGCCTTTATAAAAATCGAAAATGTTGTTGCAGTGTGGCCTGTATTTGGCATCGCCATAGTTAGCGGCGTTGCTCTGGCCCATTACCAGTAAGACTATGGTATCATTTTTAGGCACGGCTGTATTGCAGTTTCGTTTTTCTTCGGGGAAAGGTTCATCTACCTTACAGCCCGAAACTACAAGCGATAGTAATACAAACAATATTGCGCAGGTATGTTTTGCCATAAGTGCAACGAAGCTATAATTATAATAGCGCATTGCAAAAGCCAGCCGCGTTACAACCCATGCCAAATGCTCCTACAAAATCCTAATACGCCTCAAACGGACAAGTCAGCACATCGCGTTTTTTGTAGGGGATGGTAATGCCTGCGGTAATTTCATACGCGCCGGCGGTTTGCATACCCAGGCCCATGTAAGGGAAGTCGACAGAGAAGCCAACGGAGTAGCCCGTTGCGTATTTGCCACTGGCAAAATTGCCGCGGTGGGTAACCGATAGTATAATGGCGCTGGTGTTTATTTTGTTGCGGTTGGTGCGCACATCTTTAAGTATAAAGCTGAAACGGTTGTAAACGCCCACGCTTAAAGGTATGCTTTCGTTTTTGCGGTGCTTAAAGCGTACGTAAAAATCAAGCCCACCGTTAACGGCAAAAAACCGGCCCTGGTTTTCGAACAAAATAGTAGGCCCTATGTAGAAGTTATCTTTCAGCACTGCAATGTTGCTGCGGTAAGTAGCTACATACTTGCGTGGCAGTCGGCTGGCATCGGATGCCGAACCGGTAATAGAAATGGTAGGCGCCAACACGTGGCTCATTGAAAAGCCAAACTCATTAAACCACTTGCCCTTAGCGCGGTAGTTATTGCGGATAACGATACCAAAATCGAAATCGAAATAAAACTTGCTTACAATATTATCCTGGTTAAAAGATGATGGATTGGCCACCCCGTAGTTTACATCCAACTGGTCGCTAAACACGTAGCGGCTCCAGTCTACATGAATGTTACCCATATAAGCCTTAAAGCCCAGGTAAATGTTCCAGCGGTCCATGCGGTCGTTGCGGCCTTTAATTTTAGGCATGTGCTGCGAATACATAATGCCGGCGGTAGTGGTAGTTAAGTAACCCACACCCTCTACATCCTGCATTACAAAGGCGCCGCCACCACCGGTAAAGCGGTCTTTAATATTAAAGTAGGCATCGCCGGTAAACGAGTAGCTACCCAACGGGCCGGGCAGTTTTTTGCCCGGCACGTTCGGCCACAGGTTGCGGTAAGTGGCGCCAAAGCGCACCGCCTTTTTATAGCCTGCATAAGCAGGGTTGTAATAAATCTGGTTGGCATCGTACTGCGAAAAGGTAGGGTCTTGCGCCAGCGCGGTTAAAGCGCTTAGCACAAAGGCCATTGCAGTTACAAAACGGATAGATACATTTTTCATAAAAACAGCATTCAAAAATTTAGAGATAGTAGTAGCAGCTTTAATTTCGACAACACAAGGAAGCATGTCAGTCTGAGCGTAGTCGAAGACAAGTGCTTCCGCCTGCGCAAATGCCGTGCTTCGACTCCGCTCAGCATGACATTTGCTTTGGGTCGAAAGCCTCAAATTCATCATTCCTTTATTCATATTTTTCATCGTTCAGCAGTTTATCTAATCAAAGTTACATCGCCTATCGACTTACGCGGACCACCGCGATAGCTCATCCCCTTCCAGCGCGTGCCATCAATAAACACGGCTTCAATCTTCCATACATACACATCCTGCTGCACCAGTTTGCCCTGGTAGGTTCCATCCCAGCCTTCGGCAGGGTGGTAATCGGCCGTTAATTCGTACGATTCCCACAGCAACTCGCCCCAGGTATTAAATATCTGCGCGTGGTAATCTTTAATGCCCATACCCACCGGTTGCCATACTCTTACAAGGCCGTTACCGGCATTGTATTCGGGCGCAAATGCATTAGGCACATACAACGATTTTTTGATGATGTAGATATCCTTAGCCACACTATCCCTGCAACCAAACTCGCTGGTGGCAACCAGGGTTACGGTGTAGCGGTCAATCTCAGGGAACAAGTGTGATGGATTAACCAGATCGCTGGTATCGCCATCGCCAAAGTTCCAAGCGTAGGTAGTGCTGTTGGTAGAGGTATTAATAAACTGAACCAGGCCAATAGCGGAGTCAATCTCCTCGCTCATGGTATAATCAAAGCCGGCTACCGGTATTGGGTGAACCACAATCGTATCTACCAGCGTAATAGTATCGGCGCAGGTGCCAAAGTTGCCTACCTGTAAGGTTACGGTGTAAGTTCCGGCCGTAGTATACGTATGCGAGGTTACAGCCGCACCGCTTTCATCCGGTGTGCCATCGCCAAAGCGCCACACAAAGTTATTACCATCAACGGTGTTGGCCGCAAAGTTTACATCCAATGGCTCGCAACCCTGCGATGGGCTGATATTGATAGCATTAACCTGCGGATAAGCGTAAACCTGCGCGGCAGATTGCGCGGTATCGTAGCAGCCAAAGCGGTTACTGGCCACTAAGGTAATTGGGTAATTGCCCTGCGCCGTGTAGTTAATTACAGGGTTGGTAGCAGTGCTGGTGCTGCCGTTACCAAAATCCCAGAAGTAGCCGCCGGCATTGGTTGATGTATTGGTAACCTGTATAGCCGAAGGTATACCGCAGCTATAAGGCCCCGGCACAGTAAAGGCCGCCACCGGTATAGGGTAAACAGTAACTGCTTGGGTAATAGTATCGCTGCAGGCGCTGTTATAGCTAATAAGCGTAACCGAATAAGTGCCCGCCGCGCCATACTGGTTAGCGGGGTTGCTTAGGTTAGAAATGTTCCCATCTCCAAAGCTCCATTGGTAGCCCGTAGCTCCGGTAGAGTTATTAGCAAACAGAATAGGCTGTTTGTTTACGCACGTATCCAGACTAACAAATGCTGCCACCGGTTTGTATAACACTGAAACCGGTTTGCATACAGAATCGAAACATCCGGTGTTGGTAGTTACCTTTAAGCATACGTTGTAAACGCCACCGGTATCAAATAAATAAACCGGGTTAGCAATTGGCGATACATCGCCTGTGCCAAAGCTCCAATCGAAGGCCGTAACCGAAGTTCCGACAGGTACGGTGCTTTGCGAAGTAAACTGCACCGGTGTTTTAGCGCAACCAACGTTACTGAAAGTAAAGTCTACCACCGGAGAAGGGGTAACATTAACCGTAGCAAAGGCGGTATCGTTAGCGCAACCAAAGCTGCTGGTAGCATACAAAGCTATAGTATGCGTGCCCGCAGGGAAGACATGCGTAAAGGTAGCCCCCGTAGTATTAACCTGCCCAGCACCGTTGCAGGCACCCGTGCCGGTATTGTAATCAAAGCACCAGGCTAAAATGCCAGGACCAGTAGATTGGTCGGTAAGCGTAACGGTTAACGGCGCGCAACCATTTAAAGGCGACGCGGTAAAGGCCGCATTGGTGCTGGCCGGCAATACCGTTACTGTGTTGGTAATAGTAGTATCTATACAAGCGCCTTTGGCAATCATGCTTACGTTATAAGTAATGATAGCATTGGTGTTATTACCAAAGGTGTGGTTGGTGCTAAACCATGCCGGCAAGAGCGGATTTGGACGCAATACCGTATTAGCCGAACCATCGCCCCAATTGAAGATGATAGAGTCGGCCAGATTGTAGTTGGTAGTAACCGGTGTAAAGGCCACACCCAATGGCGAACAACCCGAATCAATATTCTGTATAAAATCTACAGTAGGTATTGGGTTAACCGTAATGGCGTAGTTAGCCTGTGGACCGGTGCATACCCCCGCAGTAGCCACTGCGGTATAAATAACGGTAAGCGGTGTAGGTATAACATTAACCGAATTGTTAAACAACGTTTGCGCCGGTATGGTGTTGGTGCCCGAAGTAGCAGCACCGGTAACACCCGAAGGCACAGTAGCCGTCCACGCTATGCTGGCGCCATTAGTAGCCGAGGTAAGGCTTACCACTAACGATGTTTGACCACTACAGATAGTTTGTGCCTGCGGAGCAAAAGCCACTACAGGCTGAGGCAATACTTCTATCTGATAAGTAGCAGGCTGACCCGGACAAGCGCTTGCCGATGGAGTAATTACAAAGGTAACCGTATCGGTTTGGTTGCTGCTGTTGGTTAACGCTTGCGCATGTATATCGCCCGCGCCGCTTGTAATGTTACCGGTAATAGCAGCACCTGCGGTGCTGGTCCAGGTAAAGGTAGTGCCACTAACTGCCGAGGCCAGTGTAACAGCCGTACTGGTATTGCCACTGCAAATAGTTTGTGGTTGCGGTAAAATTACATCCGGTGCCGGGCTAACAGTTATTACATAGTTAGCCGGTGTGCCGGGGCAGGTATTTGCCAAAGGTGTTACGGCATATATTACCTGGCCTGCTGTTGCATTTGGATTGGTAAGGGTTTGCGAAGGTATAACCGCTGTAGTGCCATTGGCAATAAAGCCTGTAATACCATCCGGAGAAGAACCCGTCCATGTATAGGTAGCACCTGCTACGTTTGAGCCAAGCGTTGCGGGATTAGTAGCCACGCCGCTGCAAACTGTTTGCGGAGCAGGCAGGTTAACTACCGGTATAGGGTTAACTACAATTAAGTAAGTAGCCGTTTGGCCAGGGCAGGTTTGGTAATCGGCTACTACCGTATAAACTACGGTATCGAACGTATTACCTGCATTGCCCAAGGTTTGCGCCGGTATAGTGTTGGTGCCCGAAGCGGCAACGCCCGTAGCGCCGTTAGCCTGGCTGGTCCAGTTAAAGGTAGCGCCGTTTACGCCACTACTAATAGTTACCGCCTGGCTTGTAGCGCCCGAACAAACCGATTGCGTAGGCAAAATAAATACCACATCAGCAACAGGGTTTACAATTACATCGGCCGTAACCGATGGACCGGGGCAACCAATAGCGCTGGCTGTAATAGTATAAGTAACAGTTTGCGGTGTAGCGGTTGTATTATCCAATAGCTGCTGTATGCTGTTACCGGTGCCATTGGCTGCGCCAATTACACCAGCAGGTGCACTGTAAGTCCAGCTAAAGGTAGCACCCGCAAATGAAGAGCTAAGCGCAAAGTTAACCTGTGTGCCCGAGCATATAGTAGCCGTGGCCGGTGTAACTGTAGTTACAGGTTGCGGCTTAACCGTTACTACACAGTTGTATACAGGGCCGGGGCAGCTACCACCGGTAGCCGTTATTGCGTAGGTAACGGTGCCCGCTGTGTTTCCTGTGTTGGTCAATGTTTCGGCTGGCAGGTTGCCCGTGCCACTGGCAGTAAAGCCTGTAACGTTAGCAGTGGCTGTAGCCGTCCAGCTAAAGGTAGCGCCTGCTGTGTTGGATGCAAGTGTAACTGCCAAAGTAGTAGCACCGCTGCAAATATTTTGCGCAGCCGGCAATATTACATCTGGTCCCGGGTTTACCACTGCTGCAAAGGTAACCGCAGGGCTGTTACAATTGCCCGTTGCTGCTGTTATATTAAACACTACCGAATCAGCTGTAAGGCCCAGGTTGGTGAGCGTTTGTGCTGTAATGTTACCGGTGCCCGATGGCGTAAAGCCGGTAATGTTGCCTGCGTAAACGGCGTTCCAGGTAAAGGTAGCGCCCGATACATTAGATGAAGGCGTAACCGCGGTAGTAGTACTGCCGCTGCATATGGTTTGCGTTGGTATAGGATTGATTACCGGCAGCGGGTTTACAAAAATAGAATCGTTAACCGGGGTGCCGGGGCAACCAGCCGCTGTAGGTGTAATAGTAAACACAACCACGCCGGTAGTAGTGCCTGCATTGGTTAAGTTTTGCGAAGGTATAACCGACGAGGTGCCGCTGGCGGTAAAGCCGGTAACACCGTTAGGGCTGCTACCCGACCAGCTATAAGTTGCATTACTTACATTGCTGTTAAGCGTAATAGCTTGTGAGGCCGTACCGCTACAAACCGTTTGTGCCGGTGTTGAGGTAGCTACCGGTGCAGGGTTAACCACTACACTATAAGTAGCCACCGAGTTAGGGCAGCCAGAATAGCCAGCGCTAACATTATAATTAACGGTAAGCGGGAAGTTGCTGCTGTTAACCAAAGTCTGCACCGGTATTGAATCGGTGCCCGAGGTGATTACGCCGGTTACGCCGTTCGCCTGGCTGGTCCATGCAAAGCTGGCACCTACGCCAGAGCCGGTAATAAACACCGTTTGTGTGCTTTGGCCTGTGCAAATAGTTTGCGGGCCGGGGTTAAATTGTATAGCCAATGAAGGATTAACCACCGCGTAAACGCTATCAACCGGGCCTACGCAACCATTGGCAGAAGGGGTAATAACATACAATACAGTTTGCACCACCTGGCTGCTGTTGCTTAATACCTGTTGAATAGTATTGCCGCTGCCGTTGGCTGCGCCGGTAACCGCCGCAGGCTGAAAGGCGTTCCAAGTATAAGTAGTGCCCGCAAGCGTAGAGGTGATTGCAATATTTGTTTGTGCCGAAGGACAAATAGTATCATCGGCTGCTGCAGCCACCGGTGCAGGGTTAACAGTAACTACATAATTGCTTACAGGACCGTTACAGCCATTGGCCGCAGGGGTAACTGCATACGTTACTGTGCCCGGCGTGTTGCCAGTGTTGGTAATAGTTTGTGCCGGTATATCGCCGGTGCCGCTGGCGGTAAAGCCCGTAACACCTGCCGTAGCGGTAGCCGTCCAGCTAAAGGTAGCGCCCGCCGTAGCCGAAGTTACCACCGTATTTACGGTAGTAGCACCCGTGCAAATAGTTTGCGGCGAAGGAAGAATTACTGTAGGCGGTGAAGTAACCACTATGCTGTAATTAGCCTGTTGGCCTGCGCAACCATTGGCGCTTGGTGTAATTTGGTAAACTACCGAATCGGCAGTAGCGCCATTGTTGGTTAACGTTTGCGCCGGTATATTGCCGGTGCCACTGGCGGTATAGCCGGTAACTGCGCCGTTGTAAACTACATTCCAGTTAAATGTGCTGCCACCTATATTAGCTGCAAGCGCAACCACAGTGCTGGTGCCGCCACTGCAAATGCTTTGGGTAGTAAGTGCATTTACCAATGGCGTTGGGTTAACTATAATAGTATCATTAACCGGTGCGCCCGGGCAACCTGCGTAACTTGGCGTAATGGTATAAACCACTATACCTTGCGTATTACCCGCCAGGTTTACGTTTTGCGATGGTATTACAAACGATGAAGTGCCCGATGGAGAGAAACCGGTAACACCGTTCGGGCTGGTGCCCGTCCACGTTAAGGTAGAACCCGAAATATTGGTAGTAATAGATATTACCTGCGATGAACCACCGCTGCACACCGTTTGTGCAGGTGGTGCTATAGCAGTTGGAACCGGGTTAACCGTAATACGGTAGTTAGCCGGGCTGCCCGGACAAGTGCCCGAACCTGCATTAACGGTGTATATAACTGCTACCGGGGTAGCGCCGTTATTAAACAATGTTTGCACCGGTATAGAATCGTTGCCCGATGCTGTTACGCCGATAACACCGTTGGCTTGTGATGTCCACGCATAAGTGCCGCTGTTAGAGCCGGTAATTTGAATAGATGCCGTTTGCTGGCCCGAGCAAATACTTTGGTCTGGTGCCGAGAAGCTAAGCGTGGTAGTAGGATTAACCACTGCCGCTACTGTAGTAACCGGACCAACACAACCTGCTGCTGTAGGTGTAATGATATACAATACGCTATCGGCACTCGCAGCAGTGCTGCTAAGTGTTTGCTGTATGCTGTTGCCGCTGCCGTTATTAGCTCCGGTAATAGTACCCGGTGCATTTGCCACCCAGCTAAAAGTAGTGCCGCTAACCGGTGAAGTAATGGCAATGTTGGTTTGGCCATTGGTGCATATAGTATCCGGCGCAGCCACCGCTGTAGGCGTTGGTTTAACTGTTACTATATAATTAGCTACGGTGCCGGGGCAGCTGTTAGCGCTTGGGGTAATAGCATAAGTTACAGTGCCTGCGGTAGTGCCGCTGTTGCTCAGTGTTTCGGCCGGTATGTTGCCAGTGCCGCTGGCGGTAAAGCCTGTTACACCTGCAGTGGCAGCGGCCGTCCAGGTAAAGGTGGCGCTGCCCGAGTTAGAACTAATAGTAACCGGGTTGGTAGTTGCTCCGCTACAAATGTTTTGTGCCGCCGGTAGTATTACATCAGGGCCCGGTCCAACTACAACGGTAAACGTTACCGGTTGGCTGGTGCAACCTGCTGTTGATGCCGTTACATTAAACACAACTGAGTCGGCAGTGCTTACGCTGTTGGTAAGCGTTTGTGCCGGTATATTGCCGTTGCCGCTGGCCGTAAAGCCTGTAATGTTACCGGTATAAATAGCGCTCCAGTTATAAGTGCCCGCTGGCACGCTGTTTAAGGTTACCGCTGTGCTGCTTTGTCCGCTGCAAATGCTTTGTGTAGCGATTGGAGTAACCACAGGTACAGGGCTAACAAATATGGTATCGTTAACCGAAGTGCCGGGACAAGCACCTACCGATGGAGTGATAGTATAAACTACAGTGCCGGTAGTATTACCTGCATTGGTAAGCACCGAACTTGGAATAACGGATGATGTGCCCGAAGCCGCAAAACCGGTAACACCATCGGGGCTTGCGCCCGTCCAGCTATAAGTAGCGCCGCTGGTAGTACTGCTTAAAGTAATAGGCTGGTAAGCAAAGCCCGTGCAAATGGTTTGCGTCGGCTGGCCCACCGCCGCAGGTGTTGGATTAACAATAATGGTATAAGTGGCCGGGTTACCTGAGCATCCGCCGCCGCTATTGCTTACTGTGTAGATTACCGATACCGGAACATTACTGCTATTAACCAGTGTTTGCATCGGTATAGAATCGTTACCCGAGGCTGTTACGCCTGTAACGCCATTGGCGGTAGAAGTCCATGCATAGGTACCGCCGGGGTTAGAACCCGTTAGCTGCACCGATGCCGTTGTTTGGCCCGAGCAAATAGTTTGATTAGGAGCCGAGAAGCTAACCGTAGTGGCAGGATTAACCACCGCACTTACGGTAAACACGGGACCTACGCATCCACCGGCTGTAGGGGTAATGCTGTAAATTACACTATCTGCATTTACACTGCTGCTGCTAAGTGTTTGCTGTATAGCCGCACCGCCGCCTGCTGCTGCACCGGTTATTGTTCCGGGGGCTGCAACGGTCCATGTAAAAGTAGCGCCTGCCGAAGGCGAGGTAAGCGCTATATTGGTTTGACCCAAAGAGCAAATAGTATCCGGTGCGGCCACTACCGTTGGTAAAGGTTTAACCGTTACTATATAATTTACTACAGGGCCCGGGCAACCGTTGGCTGTTGGGGTAATAGCATAAGTTACTGTGCCGGTAGTAGTAGTGCTGTTGTTCAACGTTTCAGCCGGTATATTGCCGGTGCCATTGGCGGTAAAGCCGGCTATACCTGCGGTAGCTGTAGCCGTCCAGGCAAAGGTAGCGCCTGCTGCATTAGAGCTAAGTGTTGCAACCGTTGTAGAAGCACCGCTGCATATACTTTGCGCCGCAGGCAGTATAACATCCGGTGCTGGTGTAACTACTACATTAAAGTTTACAGGGGTTGCATTGCAACCACCCAGGCTTGCTGTAATGTTGTAGGTAACCGAATCGATAGTTAAACCATTATTGGTTAAGATTTGTGCCGGTATAGTGGTAGTGCCACTGGCCGTGTAGCCGGTAACGTTTCCGTTATAAATAACGCTCCAGTTCAATGTTGCACCGGCCGGCGTTGCAGTTAAGTTAACCAATATGCTGCTTGCATTACTGCAAATAGTTTGTGTTGGCACAGCCGTAATAACCGGTATTGGGTTCACTATAATAGTATCGGTAATTGGCAGACCCGGGCAACCCGAAGAACTTGGGGTAATAGTATAAACTACTATACCTGCCGTTGTATTTGGGTTGGTAAGGATAGAGCTTGGAATAACCGCACCCGTGCCACTGGCCGTAAAGCCGGTGATGCCATCGGGGCTGGTGCCTGTCCAGCTATAAGTTAAGCCGCTGGTGTTAGCCGTAATTACAATGGGTTGGAACGCAACACCGCTACACGTTGTTTGTGCAGGGTTAGGGTTTACAGTAGGCGATGGGTTAACTATAATTACATAGCTGGCCGGGTTGCTTGGGCAACTGCCGCCGCCTGTAGCTACCGTGTAAACCACAGCTATAGGCACGCTCGTGTTATTCGTAAGCGTTTGAACAGGTATCGAATCATTACCCGAAGCCGTTACACCAAGCGCACCATTGGCTTGCGAGGTCCAGGCGTAGGTGCCACCCGGGTTAGAACCCGTAATTTGAACGGATGCCGAAGTTTGTCCCGAGCAGATACTTTGGTCTGGTGCCGAGAAGCTAACCGTGGTAGTTGGATTAACTACCGCACTTACATTTAACACAGGGCCAACACAACCACCTGCCGATGGAGTGATGGTATAAATAACGCTGTCGGCTGTTGCGCTGCTGCTGTTCAATGTTTGCTGAATGGCGGCTCCGCTGCCTGCGCTAGCGCCGGTAATTGTTCCCGGTGCGGCAACTGTCCATGTAAAGGTAGTGCCCGCAACAGGCGATGTAAGAACGATGTTGGTTTGGCTTAGTGAACAGATAGTATCCGTCGCAGCCACTACGGTTGGTATTGGCCTAACTGTTACTATATAATTAATTACAGGGCCGGGGCAGCCATTCGCCGTTGGCGTAATAGCATAAGTAACCGTTCCCGCCGTTGTTCCGCTATTGCTTAACGTTTCTGCCGGTATGTCGCCGGTGCCGTTGGCGGTAAAGCCGGTAACGCCTGCAGTAGCCGTTGCCGACCATGCAAAGGTAGCGCCTGCTGCATTTGAGCTAAGTATTGCAATTGTTGTGGTAGCACCACTGCAAATGCTTTGGGTAGCCGGTAATATCACATCGGGTGCTGGTGTAACCACTACATTAAAGTTAACCGGTGTTGCATTGCAACCACCTAAGGCGGCTGTAATACGATAGACAACTGAATCCGTAGTTACACCATTGTTGGTTAAAGTCTGTGCAGTTACATCGCCGGTGCCGCTAGTGGTAAAGCCGCTGATGTTGCCGTTGTAAATAACTGTCCAGTTAGCTGTAGTAGTTGGTGTGGTTGTAACCGTTGCCAAAACACTTGTAGCACCGCTGCAAATTGTCTGTGTTGGCACAGGAGTAATTACTGGTATAGGGTTTACAATAATAGTATCAGTAATAGGAAGGCCCGGACAACCCGAAGAACTTGGTGTAATAGTATACACTACTATACCTGCGGTTGTATTTGGATTGGTAAGGATGGAGCTTGGAATAACTGCTCCTGTTCCGCTGGCGGTGAAACCTGTAATACCGTCAGGGCTTGTGCCTGTCCAGCTATAAGTTAAGCCGCTGGTGTTAGCTGTAATTACAATGGGTTGGAACGCAACACCGCTACACGTAGTTTGTGCAGGGTTAGGGTTTACTGTAGGCGATGGATTGACAATAATTACATAGCTGGCCGGGTTGCTTGGGCAACTGCCGCCGCCTGTGCTCACCGTATAAACTACTGCAACCGGAACGCCGCTGTTATTAATCAGTATTTCTGCCGGTATTGAATCATTGCCTGAAGGTGTTACACCAATGGCACCATTGGCTTGCGAAGTCCAGGCATAAGTTCCGCCCGGGTTAGAGCCTGTAATTTGAACGGATGCCGAAGTTTGGCCCGAGCAAATGCTTTGGTCTGGTGCCGAGAAGCTAACCGTGGTTGTTGGGTTAACTACAGCGCTTACATTTAATACAGGCCCAACACAACCACCTGCCGATGGAGTGATGCTATAGATAACGCTATCCGCTGTTGCAACACTGCTATTCAATGTTTGCTGAATGGTAGCTCCGCTACCTGCGCTTGCGCCGGTAATAGTTCCCGGTGCTGCAACTGTCCACGTAAAGGTAGTACCCGCAACAGGAGATGTAAGAATGATATTAGTTTGACTTAGCGAACAGATAGTATCCGGCGCAGCCACCACGGTTGGTATTGGCTTAACCGTTACTACGTAGTTTATTACAGGACCAGGGCAACCATTAGCTGTTGGAGTAATGGCATAAGTTACCGTTCCCGCGGTTGCTCCGCTGTTGCTTAATGTTTCTGCCGGTATGTCGCCAGTGCCGTTGGCCGTAAAGCCGGTAACGCCTGCGGAAGCCGTTGCCGTCCAGGCAAAAGTAGCGCCCGCCGTTGATGAACTGATGGTGGCAAGTATGGTTGTGCTGCCGCTGCAAATGTTTTGGGTAGCAGGCAATATAACATCCGGTGCTGGCGTAACCACTACATTAAAGTTAACCGGTGTTGCATTGCAACCACCTAAGGCGGCAGTAATATTGAAGGTTACAGAATCAGTAGTTAAGCCATTGTTGATTAAAGTTTGTGCCGGTATGTCGCCGGTGCCGCTGGCGGTAAAGCCGCTTACGTTGCCGCTATAAATTACCGACCAGTTATAAGTAGTAGCCGGTGTAGAGGTAACAGTTGCCAGTGTGCTGCTTGCATTGCTGCAAATAATCTGGGTTGGTATAGCCGCTATTACCGGAACAGGGTTCACTATAATAGTATCGGCAATTGGCAAGCCCGGGCAACCCGAAGAGTTAGGCGTAATGGTGTAAATAACCAAACCTGCCGTTGTATTCGGGTTAGTAAGTATAGAACTTGGTATTACTGCCGAGGTTCCCGATGCGGCAAAACCTGTGATGCCGTCGGGGCTGCTGCCCGTCCAGTTAAAGGCAACGCTGTTGTTGTTGGCGCTTATAATAACAGGTTGGAAAGCACTACCGCTGCATATAGTTTGTCCCGGGCTGGCAGTAACCGATGGTGCAGGGTTTACAATAATAGTATAAGATGCAGGGCTGCTTGGGCACGCACCACCGCTACCAACGTTTACGGTGTAAATTACTGTAAGCGGCAGGTTGGTATTATTCACGAGAGTTTGCGCAGGTATAGAATCGTTACCCGAAGCAAGCACACCCGTAACGCCATTGGCTTGCGATGTCCAGGCATAAGTGCCACCCGGGTTAGAGCCTGTAATTTGCACCGATGCCGTAGTTTGACCGGTACAGATATTTTGATTTGGACCAGAGAAGCTTACAGTAGTAGTTGGGTTAACTACCGCGCTAACATTTAATACAGGGCCCGGGCAACCACCCGCCGATGGAGTGATGCTATAGATAACGCTGTCTGTTGTTGCGCTGCTGCTGTTCAATGTTTGCTGTATAGCAGCTCCGCTTCCGGCAGATGCGCCGGTAATAGTTCCCGGGGCTACAACTGTCCAGGTAAAGGTAGTGCCTGCAACTGGCGAAGTAAGAATGATGTTAGTTTGAGATAGCGAACAGATAGTATCCGGTGCAGCCACAACGGTTGGTATTGGTTTAACCCCTACCACGTAATTAACTACCGGGCCGGGGCAACCGCTGGCTGTTGGGGTAATAGCGTAGGTAACGCTGCCTGCAGTGGTGCCGGTAGTGCTTAGCACTTGCGCAGGTATATCGCCGGTGCCGCTGGCAGTAAAGCCGGTTACACCCGGGGTAGCCGTAGCCGTCCAGGCAAAGGTAGCGCCCGAAGCATTTGAGGTTAACGCGGCAAGGGTAGTGCTGCTTCCGCTGCAAACACTTTGTGTTGCAGGTAATATTACATCCGGGAAAGGACTAACCACTATACCGTAATTAACCGAAGGCCCATTACAGCCACCTGCCGATGGGGTTATGTAAAACACTACCGAATCCGTAGTAACACCGCTATTGCTTAATGTTTGCGCCGGTATGTTGCCGGTGCCGCTTGCCGTAAAGCCCGTAATGTTACCATTGTATATAACCGACCAGTTATAGGTAGCAGGCAGTGCCGAACTTAAAGGCACAGCAACACTAGTTGCGCCGCTGCATATAGTTTGCGGTGTAAGCGAATCGAGCACTGGAACCGGGTTTACAAATACAGTATCGTTAACCGGCACGCCGGGGCAACCAAGGCTGCCCGGTGTAATGGTATAAACCACTATACCGGCAGTAGGGTTCGGATTGTTTAATAATACACCCGGAATAACCGTAGAAGTACCCGAGGCCGTAAAGCCTGTAATACCATCGGGGCTGGTGGCCGTCCAATCATACGTTATGCCTAATGCGTTTGAATTGATAATGATAGGCTGAGAAGAGGTACCGCTGCAAATAGTCTGCGACGTTGATTGTATAGCTGTAGATGGCGGATTTACAATTACGCTGTAGGTGTAAGTGACTGGCGGGCAACCCGGATAGCCTGTAGTAAAGTTGTATTCAACTACTACGCCTAGGTTAGTGTTGTTGGTTAAAGTTTGCGCCGGTATGGAATCGGTGCCCGATGCTAACACACCGGTAATGCCATTGGCGTTGCTCGTCCAGGTAATGGGCAGGCCCGATGTAGTAGTTACATACACTGGTGCTGTAGTCTGGCCCGAGCAAATAGTTTGTATACCGGTAGAGAAGTTAAGGTCTACTCCCGGGTTTACTACCACGCTTACTGTATCGGGCAGGCCGTTACAACCGTTTACCGAAGATACCACATAGTATTCCACGGTTTGCGCTGTGCCGCTGCCATTGGCCAATACCTGCAATATAGAATCTCCGGTTCCTGCGGCCTGGCCGCTTACACCTGCCGGAGAGTTTACCGTCCAGCTAATGCTGGTGCCGGGCACATTCGACGAAAGGTTTGCATAGAATTGTGTAGCCGAGCAAATTGTATCATCGGATGGGGTAATAGTTACCACCGGTACGGGTTTAACAGTTATGCTGTAATCGGCAGGCTGGCTTGGGCAACCTGCTGTAGTGGCAGTAACGGTAATAGTACCTGTAATAGGTGCATTAGTGGCGTTGGTAGTAGTAAAGGCTGCAATGTCTCCCGTGCCGCTGGCCGCAAGGCCAATACCGGTGTTGCTGTTGGTCCAGCCATAAGTTGTAAGCGGTAACGTACTGCTGAATGAAGTAGCCGGGATAACATCACCAAAACATACTATAGTAGAAGAAGGAACGGTAACCACCGGTGTAGGGTTAACCGTATAGGTAAAATTAGCCGGTGTTCCGGGGCAACCGTTCAGGGCAGTGGTAACTACAAAATTAGCCACTACAGGGTTAACCGTAAGGTTGGTTGCAGTAAAAGCAGGCAAATTGCCAGTGCCGCTGGCAGCAAGGCCAATGCTGGTATTGCTGTTAGTCCAGCTAAAAGTAGCGCCTGCAGTTGCACTGGTAAATACAGTAGCCGGTATTACCTGCCCGTGGCAAAGTGTATCGTTTACCGGCACCGTAGCAATTGGCGAAGGGTTAACGGTAATAGTATAAGTACGGGCCGGGCCTACGCAACCACGTAAAGTAGGGGTTACATTAATAGTAGATACAAGCGGTGTTGCGCCACCGTTTACTGCTGTAAATGGCGGTACGTTACCGGTTCCATTAGGGCCTAAACCAATAGCGGTGCTGCTGTTGGTCCATACATAGGTAGCGCCCACAGGTGTGCTGGCAAAATTGCTGGCCGGCACATTATCGCCGGGGCAAACCGTAATATCTACCGGCAGTAAAGCTACCGGTGCAGGGTTAACCACTACTATATAACTGGCTACAGGGCCTAAGCAACCGTTTAAGGTAGGCGTTATGCTTATAGTGCCTTGTATAATAGTACTGCCTGTGTTAGCAGCAGTAAACTGCGGTATACCACCGGTACCGCTTCCGGCAAGGCCGATAGCGGCGTTGCTGTTAGTCCAGGCATAGGTGGCGCCGGCAGGGCTGCTGGTAAAGTTAACCGCAGGCACTACCGTTCCGTAGCAAATAGTATCGTTAGGGATAGCTGCAACGGTAGGCCCTATGTTTACGGTAATGGTATAAGTAGCCGGTGTGCCCACACAGCCATTTAAGGTTGGTGTAACCGTTATTAGACCACTTATTGGTCCGCTGGTTGTGTTATCCGTAGTAAACGAAGGCACATTGCCGGTACCGCTGGCAGCCAGGCCTATGGCCGGGTTGCTGTTGGTCCAGGTGTAGGTAGCGCCGGCAGGGTTGCTGGTAAGGTTAGTGGCTGGCACTACTACAAAAGGACACAGTCCAAAATCGACTGGCACCGTAACTGTTGGTGCCGGGCTTATGGTATAAGTAAAGGTTATGTTATTACCTGCGCAGCCTTCTAATACCGGTGTTACTGTAATTGTAGCTGTTAATACGGTGCTGCCGGGGTTGGTAGCTGTAAACGAAGGTACATCGCCGGTGCCGCTGGCGGCAAGGCCTATTGATGTGTTATTGTTGCTCCAGGTAAAAGTAGCGCCTGCCGGTAAACTTGAAAGCACTGTAGCAGGTATAACCTCGCCGGGGCATCCTGCCACGTTAGCAGGCACTACAGCTGCAGGTTTAGGGGCAATGGTTTTAGTATAAGTTACCGGTGCACCCACACATAAGTTTAAGGTAGGGGTAACGGTAATGGTGCCGGTAACATGCGCGCTGGTAGCATTAATACCTGTAAAGGCAGGCACGTTGCCGGTGCCGCTGGCTCCCAGGCCAATAGCAGTATTACTATTGCTCCACGCATAAGTAGCGCCAGCCGGTGTGCTGGTAAAAGCTGTAGCCGCCGACACGGTTGCCGGGCATATAGTATCGCTTGGCGGCAGCGTAACCGTTGGCAAAGGTTTTACAGTAATAGTATAGCTGGTAGCATTACCGGTGCAGCCGTTTAAGGTGGCGGTTACAAAAATGGTTCCCGAAATAGATGCCTGTGTGGCATTGGTAGCCGTAAACGCAGGTATATTACCCGCACCGCTGGTGGCAAGGCCAATGGCAGCGTTACTGTTGGTCCAGGTATAGGTAGCGCCTGCGGGTGTGCTGGCGTAGTTGCTGGCAGATACCGTAGCGCCCACACAAACCGATACGGCTGGTATAGCGGTAACTACAGGCAAAGGATTAACGCGGTGCTGGAAAGCTATCGGCGTACCGGCACAACCATTTAATGTAGGCGTAACGGTAATGGTGCCTACAATAGCGGCAGTAGTAACGTTGGCCGAGGTAAACGAAGGCACATCTCCTACTCCACTGGCAGGCAGGCCAATGGCGGTATTGTTATTAGTCCATGTATAGCTGGCACCCGGTGGCGAACTTGTAAAGTTAGTTCCTGCTATAGCAGTGCCGGGGCAGGTAGTATCGCTAACAGGCACGGTTACCACCGGCGGAGGATTAACCGTAATAGTATACGTAACAGGTGTGCCGGGGCAGCTATTTAAAGTAGGTGTTACCGTAATGGTAGCCACTATAGCTGCTGCGGTAGCATTGGTAGTAGTAAAGGCCGGTACGTTACCTGTGCCGCTGGCAGCAAGGCCAATGCCGGTGTTGCTATTCGTCCAGGCATAGGTGGCGCCTGCGGGTACGCTGGTAAACGCCGAGGCGGCTACCGTAGCACCTGCACACCGCGTGGTATTGGCCGGTACGTTCACCGTAGGGGCCGGGTTTACGGTAATAGTATACGAGCTGCTTACGCCAGTACAGCCATTGCTGTTAACCGGTGTAACGGTTATAGTGCTGCTAATAGCTGCACTACCCGTGTTAGTAGCCGTAAAGGCAGGCACATCGCCGCTGCCGCTTCCCGCAAGGCCAATGGCGTTGTTGCTGTTGGTCCAGCTATAAGTAGTGCCGGTTAAGTTGCTGGTGAAGGTAGTGGCCGGTATTGTCACACCGCTGCACACCGCAATATTGGACGGCACGGTAACAGTTGGGCGCGGGTTAATTGTTTTTACATACGTAACCGGTGTGCCTGCACATAAGTTTAGTGTAGGGGTTACGGTAATAGTACCCGCTATAGCTGCTGTGGTAGCATTCGTGCCGGTAAAGGCCGGCACGTTACCCGTACCGCTGGCGCCAAGGCCAATAGCGGTGTTGCTGTTAGTCCAGGCATAGGTGGCGCCTGCCGGTACGCTTATAAAGGCAGTAACCGGCGAAACCACACCCGGACAAATAGTATCGCTTGGGGGTAAGGTAATGGTTGGTATTGGTTTTACAGTTATTGTATAATTAGAAGGATTGCCCACACATCCGTTTACTGTAGGTGTAACGGTAATGGTACCTATAATAGAGGCAGTAGTTGCGTTGGTAGATGTAAAGGCCGGTATGTTACCCGTGCCGCTGGCAGCTAAGCCAATAGCCGTGTTGCTGTTGGTCCACGTAAACGTTCCGCCGGCAGGTGTGCTGGTAAAGTTGGTTGCCGCTACTGTTCCACCCACACAAACCGATACGTTGGCCGGTATGGTGGCAGTAGGGTTAGCATATACCTGTTGGGTATAAGGCACGGCTGTACCTGCGCAACCATTTAAAGTAGGTGTAATATTTATGGTAGCAGTAATAGTAGCCGCAGTTGGGTTGGCCGATGTATAAGCAGGCACATCGCCGGTGCCGCTGCTGCCAAGGCCTATAGCCACGTTGTTATTGGTCCAGGTATAGGTAGCGCCCGGCGGGGTGCTTACCAAAGCAGTAGCCGCCATAATAGTGCCGGGGCAAACTATGGCTGTAACCGGTGCGGTTACAGTAGGGCGCGGGTTAATGGTAATATCATAACTGCTGGGCACACCCGGGCAACCTGCTAAGGTAGGGGTTACGGTAATGGTGGCTACCACAGGTGCGGTAGTTGCATTAATAGCTGTAAAGGCCGGTACCGAACCGGTGCCGCTGGCGGCAAGGCCAATAGCGGTATTGTTGTTAGTCCAGGCGTAAGTACTGCCGGTTGGGGTGCTGGTAAACGAAGTAAGCGTTACCGTAGCGCCTGCGCAACGCGAATAACTTACAGGCACGTTTACCACCGGTGGCGGATAAACAGTTATAGTGTAGCTTACAGCCGGGCCGGGGCAACCGTTAACAGGTGTAACCGTAATGGTAGCTGTAATAACTGCGTTGGTGCTGTTAGTGGCTGTAAAAGCCGCTATATCGCCGGTGCCACTGGCAGCAAGGCCAATACCGTTATTGCTGTTGGTCCAGTTAAAGGTGGTGCCACTCAGTGGGCTTGTAAAGCTTGATGCTGGTATAGTAGCGCCGCTGCACACCGCAATATTAGCAGGCGTGCTCATGGTAGGGGCTACACTTACCGCATGCACAAAAGTGATAGGGTTACCCGTGCAGGTATTAAGTGTAGGGGTTACTGTAATAGTACCCGATATTAAACCGGTAGTGGCATTAGTACTGGTAAATGCCGGCACAGCGCCGGTGCCGCTGGCTGCAAGGCCAATACCGGTGTTAGAGTTGGTCCAGGCATAAGTAGCGCCCGCCGGAATACTAAAGAAGGTGCTGGCAGGTACCACTGTTCCCGCACAAACGGTATCATCGGCAGGTGCGGTAATAAATGGCCTTGGCCGCACAGTAATATTATAAGATGAAGGGGTGCCATCGCAGCCATTCAAATTAGGAGTAACGGTAATGGTGGCCGTTATAACCGAAAGACCGGGATTGTTAGCTGTAAATGAAGGTATGTTACCTGTGCCCGATGCAGCAATACCTATGTTAGGGTTCGTATTGGTCCAGGTAAAAGTTGCGCCTACAGGTGTGCTGGTAAAAGTAGCCGCCGGCACAGTAGCACCGTTGCAATACGTTGCGGCGGCAGGTACCGTAACCGTTGGGTTAGGCCGCACTACTATACTATAAGGTGTTGGGGTTCCGTTACAACCATTTAAGCGTGGCGTTACAGTAATAACGCTGGTAATAGCTGCGGTAGTTGAGTTAGCCGATGCAAAGGCCGGTACATTACCCGAGCCGCTGGCTAAAGATAAACCGGTGCTGGTATTGCTGTTTGTCCAGGTATAGGTAGCCCCGGCCGGCGAACTTGTAAAAGCAGTAGCCGGTACAAATACTACAGGGCACACTGAATCGTTAGCCGGTACGGTTACCGTAGGCAAAGGGTTAATAGTAATAGCATATACCGATGGCGTGCCTGCTGCACAACCATTTAAGTTAGGTGTAACTGTTATGTTAGCCGTAATAGGCGAACCGGTGGCATTAATAGCAGTAAAGGCCGGTACACTACCCGTGCCGCTGGCAGCAAGGCCAATGGCGGTGTTGCTGTTTGTCCAGTCAAAAGTGGCGCCTGCCGGCACACTGGTAAACGTTGTAGCGCTTACTGTGCTGCCTGCACAAGCTGTGCGGTTAGCAGTAGCGGTAACCGTTGGTGGTGGGTTTATTGTAATAGTATAGGTAGCCGGCGGACCGCTGCAACCATTCGTACCAACTACCGATATAGTTCCCGATATAGAAACAGCGGTACTGTTAGTGCCGGTAAACGAAGGTATATCGCCGGTGCCGTTGGATGGAAGGCCAATGGCAGGGTTACTATTGGTCCAGGTATAGGTAGCGCCTGCAGGTACGCTGCTAAACGAAGTAGCAGGTATAGTAGCACCGGTACAAACCGAAATGTTAGCCGGCACCGTAACGGTTGGCGAAATATTTACCACCACCACATAGCTTACCGGTGCACCTGCACACAGGTTAAGTGTAGGCGTAGCGGTAATAGTGCCGGAAATTGTAGCACCCGTATTATTAGTAGTTGTAAACGCAGGTACATTACCCGTGCCGCTGGCCGCAAGGCCAATCAGTGTATTGGTGTTAGTCCATGCAAAAGTGGAACCGGAAGGTACAGTAATTAAAGTGCGTTGTGGCTCAGTAGCGCCCGCACATAAAGTATCGTTAGCCAATGGAGCTATTACCGGTAATGGTTTTACCGATATAGAATAGCTACTAGGTGTGCCGGGGCAGCCGTTCAGTGTTGGGGTTACAGTTATGGTCCCTACTATTACGGTAGTACCGGTATTGGTAGCTGTAAACGATGGTGTATTGCCCGCGCCGCTGGCAGGTAAACCTATAGCGGGGTTATTGTTAGTCCAGGTAAAGGTAGCGCCGGCGGGTGTGCTTACAAAGTTAGAAGCCGCCACCGTAGCACCGCTACATACCGAGGCGTTGGCCGGTACCGTAGTGGTAGGCGTAGGATAAACTGAATGGTTAAACGCCACTTGTGTGCCGGGGCAACCATTTAAAGTTGGTGTTACGCGTACAATGCCTACTATTAAAGCAGTGCTGGCATTGGTTGCTACAAAAGCCGGTACGTTACCTGTGCCGCTGGCGGCAAGGCCAATAGCCACGTTGCTGTTGGTCCAGGCATAGGTTGCACCTGCCGGTACGCTTACCAGGTTAGTGGCAGCTACTACGGTGCCGGGGCATACGGTATCGCTTGGTGGTAAAGTAACAGTTGGTAAAGGATTGACTGTAATGCTGTAAGTAGCCGGTGGGCCGGGGCAACCGTTAAGGGTAGGTGTAACAGTTATGTTGCCTGCTATAGCCACAAGGCCCGGGTTAGTGGTTGTAAATAAAGGCACGTTACCGGTGCCGCTGGCGGCAAGGCCAATGGCGGTATTATCGTTTACCCAGGTATAGGTAGCGCCTGCCGGTGTGCTGGTAAAGGTAGTAGCAGCTACAGTAGCTCCGGCGCAACGCACTATATTAGATGGAACTGTAACCACCGGTACTGGTGTTACGGTAATAGTATAGCTGCTGGATGAACCCGGGCAACCGCCTGAGTTAGCAACTACGGTTATTGTTCCGCTTATAGCGGCGCTGGTGCTGTTGGTAGCTGTAAACGATGGCACGTTGCCAACTCCGCTTCCGCCAAGGCCAATCGCATTGTTACTGTTGGTCCATGTAAAGGTAGCGCCAGCCGGGTTGCTGGTAAAGTTGCTGGCAGGTACCGTAGCACCTACACACACAGCCACATTCGGGTTAGGCACTACTGCCGCCGATGCACGCACTACTACTATAAATGTAATAGGCGGGCCTGCACAACCACCTAAACTTGGTGTTACGGTTATAGTGCCCTGTATAGGCGTGGTAGTTGGGTTGGCCGCTGTAAAAGCAGGCACCGTTCCACTGCCGCTGGCAGCAAGGCCAATGGCCGGGTTGCTGTTGGTCCAGGTATAAGTGGCGCCCGGTGGGGTGCTGGTAAAAGTTTTAGCCGGCACGGTAGCGCCGGGGCAAACCGTATCGTTAGCCGGTGCTGTAATGCTCGGCGGAGGGCTTATAGTAATAGTATATCCCGCGCCGCTGCCGGTGCAGCCTGCTACGGTAGCTGTTACTGTAATAGTGCCCGATATAGCTGTGCTGCCGGGGTTAGCGGCCGTAAATACCGGTGTATTACCGGTGCCGCTGGCAGGCAAACCAATACTTGGGTTACTATTGGTCCAGGTAAATGTGCCGCCCGCTGGGGTAGTTGTAAAATTGCTTGCAGGCACACTGGCGCCGGGGCAAACCGTTACACTACTTGGCGTATTAGCAACCGGGCTTGGGCTTACTGTTACAATAAAGCTGCTTGGGTTACCCGCGCAACCGTTTACGCTTGGCGTAACTGTAATAGTGCCCGATATGGCACCACCGGTTCCGTTGGTAGCCGTATAGCCCGGTATGTTACCACTACCGCTGGCAGGCAAACCAATACCGGTGTTGCTGTTGGTCCAGGTATAGGTAGCGCCCGGTGGGTTGCTGGCAAAGTTGGTAGCCGGTACCGAAGCGCCGGGGCAAACCGTGCTGTTAGGTGGCAAAGTTGGTGCAGTAACCGATGGCCTTGGGTTTACCGTAATAGTAAAGCTGGAAGGCGTGCCCGCACAACCGTTAACGGTAGGCGTAACAGTTACGGTGCTGGTAATAGGCGTACTGCCACCGTTGGTGGAAGTAAATACCGGTGTAGAGCCGCTTCCGCTGGCGCCCAGGCCGGTGCCTGTATTATCGTTGGTCCAGGTAAAGGTGCCACCCGGTGGAGTGCTGGTAAAGGTACTAGCCGGAACCGATACGTTAGGGCAAACCGAAACCGGCGCCGGTACGTTTACCGTTGGTGCCGGGTTAATAGTAATAGTATAAGTAGAAGCGGGTCCGGTGCATCCGTTAAGCGTAGCCGTAACAGCTATGGTGCCCGTTATAGCCGATGAGCCGGTGTTTGTGCCCGTAAAGGTAGGCACGTTGCCGCTTCCGCCGCTGCCAAGGCCAATGTTGGTGTTGCTGTTAGTCCAGTTAAAAGTTCCGCCCGGTGGGTTACTGGTAAAGTTAGTAGCCGGTATACTGGCCCCACCGCACACCGATGGGTTTGCCGGTAACGAACCCGCTGTTGGATTAGGATATACCGATACTGTGTAAGTAGATGGTATACCCACGCAACCATTCAGGTTAGGCGTAACGGTAATAGTGCCGGTAATGGTTGCACCGGTGGTGTTGGTGGCGGTAAACGAAGGAACATCTCCGCTCCCACTCGCGCCCAGGCCAATGCCGGTGTTGCTGTTCGTCCACGTATAGGTAGCGCCTGCCGGTGTGCTGGCCAGGTTGGTGCCAGGCACCGATGCACCGGGGCATACTGTTGTGTTGGCCGGCACCGCTACCGTTGGCTGCGCACTTACGTTAAACGAGGTAGAGGCATTGGTAGTTCCGCACTCGTTAGTTACAGCTAAATTAATAGTGTTTACACCCGTGGTAGAAAACACCGTTGCCGGCGGCACTGCTGCGCTGCTGGTAAAACCTGCAGGCACACTGGTCCAGGCATACGTCATAGCCGTAGTACCGCAATTAATTACGGTAGAGCTTGGCGATATGGTATATGGCGTACACGAACTTGTAATAGGCGTAAGGCTAACCAGTGGCGGCTGCTTTACAGTAACCGTGCGGCTGGTGGTAGTAGTTCCGCATACATTGGTGGCTGCCAGTGTAATGGTATAAGTGCCGGGGGTAGAAAAAACAAAAACAGGGTCTTGCGAGGCTGCCGATGTTCCACCCGAAAAACTCCAGTTGCTGGTACTGCCGCAGGGCGGCGAGGCCACATAAGTAACTGTCCAGTTATAAGTTGGCGGACTGCAACCACCTAAAGGCGATGTGGTGTTGGTAGCATTTACGGTAAACGGAATACAGCCTACAGTATTATTAAGCGTAAAACCTGCTACTACCGGGGGCACTATACAAACCGTTTGGGTAAACGTAGTGTTACCACATTGGTTGCTCGCTTTCAACACTGCATTATAGCTACCCGGGCTGGCGTAAATATGCGTTACCGAAGCTTTGCTGTTTACTACTATCTGCGAGTCGCCATCGCCAAAATACCAGGTAAAAATGGCGCTGCTGTCGCAATTGGCATAGTAGCCAAAATCAGATGTGTTGGTAAACGAAACCGCATTGGTTACACATACCGGGTTGGCCGCCAAAGTAAAGCGCGCTACCGGCGAGGTGTATACCTGTATACCACCTATAGCGCCCGCAGTGGTTCCGCAGGCGTTGGTAGCTGTAATGGAATAAAACCAGTTGTTGGGCAAAAATACCGAGTTGGGTATACCGGGTGCGCCGCACGATGCCAGCACATAGGTATGGCAAATGGTATCGGGTGGTGGCTGATTATAACTTTGTTGAGCGGAGTAATCGCCGTAATCTACCAGGTAAGTCGTACTGGCATCGTTGTTCGATACGTTCAAAATAGGGAAGCACAAAGGCAGCGGACCGCAACCCAAAGTGTTACCCGGGCTACCAATAGCCAACGATGGGTTGGTAAGGTTGCGCACTGTAAAACGGCCGGTATCTATACAGCCCGATGAGCGGGTAATAATGTAAGTTAAGTTAAACGAGCCACCACCATAAGTGTGAGTAAGAGATGAAGGCGGAGTGCTTGAGTTATACGCCACCCCCGTATCGCCCCACAAAATGCGGTAATTGGTTATGCCTGTATTTGGCGACGAGGCATCGCTTAACGAAATAGTATACGGGGCTACAGTTACTGCATTGCAATTGGTAAACAAACCTGCCAGCGAAGCGGTATTTACCGCCACCGTGTGCGATACTACATCCGTACAGCCGTTGCGCGTTACCGTTACAGTATAAGTAGTAGTAGCGGTAGGGTTAACAGTTATAGAAGCATTATTGGAATTGTTGCTCCAGTGAAAGCTGGAACCACCTAATGATGAACTGGCCGTTAAGGTTACACTTTGGCGGGCACACACAACCGCTGTGGTGCTTGGTGTAATAGTACCTACCGGGTTTTGCCTTACCGTTACGTTGCTGCTGCTAACATCAAAGCAGTTAGCCACGGTATCGGTTACAGTTACCGAGTAGGTGGTATTGGTAGTTGGGCTAACGCTAATGGTAGCGGTAGTTGCCCCGTTGCTCCACACATAGGTAAAGCGGGTGCCTGTTGGCGTAGCGCTTAACTGCTGGCTTTGTCCCTCGCAAATAGTAGGGCTGCCGGGGTTTACATTAGCGCCCAGGTTACAGGGCGGCGCGGGTGCTGCCTGCAGGCTAAAACAAAATAAAAGGGCGGCCAAACAACAAGAGTAAAATTTACTTAACATCTATTTTATTTATGGGTGCGTAAGCCTTTGGGGCTTACTTACAATAATTATTTTATGCGCCTTGCGGCGGTTTATATGTTTAAACAGCGTTGGTGTAATGCCCGGGGGCCAAACAAGGGCATAGGCTTAATAACGGCGCGTTTTTACGCACAGCCATGGCCTGTACCCTTTACAACCATCTTACATTATTCCATTCTGGTTTCGTAACTTACTGGTTTATATCCTAAGATATCTGCCAGCCGGCAGTTGCATAAAGTGTGGCTTTAAACCGCGTGCCTACGGTTGCTACAACTGCTATTTTAGTTACAAAACGTGTGTCCAAAATTTTCGCGGGCGCAAATATAAAATTTAAGTAACACAATAGTGTTTAGTTTGCCACCCATTACTTATATAACCTATTTTATACATACGCCATTTTCTCATCGCCGGCGAAAGTATGATATGTTACTATATTTGAATTACTAACCTGCGGGCAAAAATATGAACGCTGAGAACCCCTAAAACAACCCTCAACTACCCTTTATGCGCAAGCAAGATCAACTGGTTTCATTGGTAAAATCGCTTTCGGCCGCCGAAAAAAAATACTTTGTGCAAACCGCCAATGCCGATGGGCAGAGCAAAAGCTACCTAAAATTATATGAAGCTTTACAGAAAACCGAAATATATGATGCCGAGGTTTTAAGCCGGCAGCTGGGCAAAAAAAAGACCGACCTGGCCAATGAAAAAAAATACCTGGAACACCTGCTTTTGCGCACCCTGCGCAACACCCACGAGGATGATGAACTGGTGGCCCTAAACCTGGAACTGGCAGAAATAGCCGCGCTGGAAAGAAAAAATCAATTCCATTTGGTGCTGGACCGCCTGCCCAAACTAAAGCAGCGCGCCATCCAGCACGGGTACTACGAATTAGCCTCGGTAATTTGCAAAACCGAGGTGGCCGCTATACAAAATACTGCCGGCGATGGCGATGCCAACTACGAAAAGCGGGCCATGGATTGCCTTCAACAATCGGAAGGCTGGCTGCGGGCCGCCCTGGAAGAAATAGAGCATTACCGCATTATTACTGAGTCGGGCCCTTATGTCGATGGATTAAAAAATAACCGCGTAGCCGCAGCCAACCGCTTTTTACAACGGCCCATACTAAAAAAAGAGCCTTCGCTTATTTATTTAAAAAAGCTCTACTACCTCAATGTGGCTACCATGTATTTTATTAAAGAGGACCTGGAGAAACAAACCCTTTACCAGGAAAAATCGAACGAACTATCTTTAAAATACCCTATCGAAACCCGCATAACACCCTACCAGTATTGTGCCGATATAAACAATCTTTTCCGCAGCTATATGCGCCTGGGCTATTACACCAAAGCTGAAAAACTACTGCGCGAAATGATGGCAAAAACCTATTACAACACCAACCTTAACCCTAAACAGCTGGATGAATATTTTGAGCCTATTTTGGTAGAGCTGCGCATATACCTGGCCATGGGCAAATACCGGGCAGGCAAACTACCCCGCGAAAAAGTAAAAGAAGAATTAAGCGCTTTAGAGCAAGGCCTGCCAAAACTGCAAAAAAGTATTTTTACCAATAACTATGTAGTAAGCCAGCATATTGCCGCAAAACTAAGCCTGCTGGCCGGCTACCCCAACGATGCCGTTAAATGGGCCAATAAGGTAATTAACGAAACCGAAAAAACCATTCGCCCGCCGGCACAGGCCTCGGCTAAACTGGCCCTGCTTATAGCCCACCAGGAACTGGGTAACCATACCATACTACCCAGCCTTGTAGCCAGCACCCGCCGCGTGTTCGAAAAATATAAACTGCTCACCGTGGTAGAAACTGCCACCTTTAATGCCATACAGCAGCTACTAAAAACTACCGATAATAAACAACGCACCAAGCTATTTAACCGCCGGCTTAGCCGGCATAAAAAAAGGCAGGCTGTTTAAACAGCCTGCCTTTTGCTTTTATAAATATGCACCGGTTAATTCTTTACCGGTGGTATAATATCTTTACCCATTTTAAAATTGGGCGAATTATATATCACGCGGCTAACACGGCCGGCCGCATCCAGCTTCAATTTTTCGCAGGCTTTAATTAAATCTTTCAATTCAGGATGGGTAGCTCCTAAAGCACTAAGCGCATCCATGGTGCTAAGGCGAAAAATTTCACCGTCTAAGCCCTTCGATAAGTAGCCTATTGCAGCCGCTTTTTTGGCAAAGTTGGTAGCATCTAAATCATACGAATGGAAGTAAAGTTGATAGTCGGCGGTAGTATAAAGTTTGGCTGTAACTATAGCGTGGCCATCGTTGTATATGCGGTATAGCTCGCCGTTCAGGTTTATGCCGTAAATATCTTTCAGGTTAAAAGTTTTTTGTTCGCCTTTTACCTTGCCCGATATAGTTTTATCTAAAAAGCTACCCGCGGTTTTATAGCTGCCACCATCAAAGGTTTGCAGCGTGCCGCTTTTAAAATCATCGTAGGTAAGGTATACGCCCACTATAGCTTTAGATGATAAAAATACAATCAACAACAACAGGGTAGCAAGATGCTTTTTCATAACTTGGTTTTAATTTAAAATCGAAGGTAGGGTTTGTAA